>JBOHUD010000112.1:0-8788 GCA_050734155.1 Candidatus Dormibacteria bacterium | reverse complement strand
CGTGAGCGGCGCCAGTGTCGAGCCCATCTCGCCTCCACCGGCATGGAGAGCGGACGCCACCGCCAGCAGGCCGTGGATCGAGACTGCGCTGCCCGAAACGGAGTTGGCCTTGGCCTTGGCCCGGTCCATTCGGTGCCCATGGCGAACATCCTTTCGGTGCTCCCGACGGCGCTTGCCGAGCCCGTCGACGCCACCGCCACGGTCGCCGCCGCAGCCGCCTCGATCGACTGATAGCCCCAGACGCGCCAAGCGTTGCAAGCACTACGCCTCTCCGGCCTCGGGGAGGCGTTTCTCGTTCCCCCATCAGGCATTTCGCGCGAACGGACTGACCGCAACTGCGGAACCCCGGATCAAGCCGCCGCTGCTGAGCGTGCCGGCCTCCGGGCTGGTTCTGCTGCTCATGGCAGTCGGTGCCGCGGGGGCATCACTCTCGCCGGTGCCCTCGCGCCGTAGCGCGGTTGCGGACGGTCGCGGTGTTGCGGGAGAGCTGAGCACGGCCGGAGGCCAAGGGACTTCGTGATTGGTGGTCCGAATTTAGGGTGGATTGAAACGAGGGCTGCATCCTGAGGACCACGGCCGGTCGCCAGCATTACATCGGCGGCGCGGCTCCACCAACTCCTGAAGGAGAAGGAGATGCAGCGCAGCAACGGGAAACCAAACATCCGGCGTCGTGTGGCAGTGGTCGGCGGCACGGCCCTGATGGCCGCAGCGGGCGTGGGTGGCTACCTGGCGATGGGGGGCGGCTCCGCCGTTCACCTTGCGCCGGCGAGCACTCATGTCACGACCCTCGCGGCTCCGGCGACGACCGAGACGCCGGAGACGGGCACCAAGGGACCGGACCTCGGCCCCGACGTTCAGCAGCGTGGCGGCGCTCAGAGCAACGTCCAGAGCGGCCCCCAGGACACCAGCGGCGGCCCTGACACCGCCGCCGCCGGGTCCGCACCGGAGGCGGACGCCGCCGGCGGCTGACGGGCAGACAGATCTCTTCAGAGGGCGGATCGTCCGCCCCTCTGACGTCGCGGAGGCATGATGGTGGCGCCAGTCTACGAGCCGGTCGCCCTCGCTAAGATGGGTCGCGTCGCGCTGTTCTCGCCCTGGCTAGCCAGGACGTCGACCGAGCTGCTAGGTGGAATTGCGGGCGCGGTCGGCGTCGCCATCCCCGCGCTCTGTGGCATCGCGTGGGACTCACGAGCAGTCCGCCCGGGCGACCTCTTCGTCGCCCTCCGCGGCGGTCGGCACGACGGCCATGAGCACGTCGACCAAGCCGTGCATCATGGCGCGGTCGCACTGCTGGTCGAGCGTCCGAGCAGGACCGACGTGCCGGCGGTGATGGTCGCTGACACACGTCGAGCGCTCAGCACTGTGAGCGCGTCGCTCTTCGACCATCCGGCTCGGAGGCTGCAGGTCATCGCGGTCACTGGCACCGACGGCAAGACCACCACCACACACTTGGCCCATGCCGTGCTGGGTGCAATCGGTCTGCGCGCCGCAGCGGTCAGCACTCTGCGCTTCCTCGGCGCCGGCGGCGAAAGCTACCCCAACCGCACCGACATGACCACGCCCGAGGCGCCGGTCCTCCACCGTTTCATGGCCGAACAGCTGCGCGCCGGCGCAAGGGCCATGGTGGTCGAGACCACCTCGCACGCCCTCGTCCAACGGCGCGTCGACGACTGCATCTTCAGCGTCGCTGCCGTGACCAACCTGACGCCCGAGCATCTCGACTTCCATGGCAGCTTTGCGGCGTACGCAGCGGCGAAGTTGCGCGTTCTCGGCCTGCTCGAGGACGCCGGTGGGCTCGGCCTCCTTATCACCCACGAGGGTGACCCAGAGCTCGATCGGTTTCGACAGGCGTGGTCCGGTCGCGCGTTGAGCTTCGGGATCGCTCACGGACAGGTTCGGGCCGACGCGATCGTCCAGGACGACTGGCGCTGCGGGTTTTCGCTGCACCACCACGGACGTTGCGCCCGGGTGTCGCTGCCAATGTCCGGCCGGCACAATGTCCTCAACGCTCTCGCCGCCGCGTCGATCGCCATCGGCTCAGGCGGCCAGCTGACCGACGTGGCAGCGGCACTGGGTCGCAAGGTATGCGTGCCGGGGCGGCTGCAGCGGATCACGCGCGGTCAGCCGTTCACTCTGGTCGTCGACTTTGCGCACACGCCCAACGCGCTCGAGGCGGTGCTCATGGCGATGCGAAGGAGCACACCCGGTCGGTTGGTGGTCGTCTTCGGCAGCGCCGGAGGACGTGACGCCGCCAAGCGTCCCGCCATGGGCCGCGCGGTCAGCGAGTACGCCGACCTGGTTCTGCTCACCGCCGACGATCCTCGCGACGAGGATCCTGCGCAGATCGCCGCGGAGATCCGCAGTGGCATGATCGGCGCCGGGGCGCCACCCTTGGCGTGGATAGTCCCGGATCGTCGTGAGGCCATCCGCATTGCCGTCGCGGGGGCGCGCGCGAACGACACCGTGCTCATCGCTGGGAAGGGCGGGCAGGCGAAGATGTACCTCGAGGGAGGTCGCACGGTTCCGTGGGACGACGTCGCCGAGGCGGAGGAGGCTGTGACTGCCAGGCCAGAGTGAGCATCCTGGGGCCGTGCCCCCTCAGAGCAGCGCTTTCTGTGCGAACGATGCCACCGTGTCGTACCCAAGGACGCGGATCCGGGGCAGCAGATATCGTGTTGAGATTCGCTGCTCATCCCCCGGATGCATCGTCACCGCGTCACGGTAACCGGCCGCCTGCACGTCTTTGACGACGGCAGCGTTCACGCCCCCGTAGGGATAGGCGAAGTCGAGGACGGGGATGCCGAGCAACCTCTCCAGAGCGGCTCTGGAGGCAGTGATCTCTCGCGCCGCCACGGGAGCTGGCTGCCTGTCCAGTTCGACGTGGTGCACAGTGTGGGCGCCGATGACCATGCCCATGGCCACCACATCATGAATCTGCGCTGCCGTCATGTATTGGGGCCGGCCGATGAAGCCACTGACCACGAAATCGGTGCCGACGAATCCATGGCGGTGCAGGATGGGCGCGGCCGCGGTGGCGAAGTCCGAGTGGCCGTCATCGAAGCTCAGAACGACAGGGTGCGGCGGCAGGGTGGGGCCACCGGAGAGCATGTTCATCACATCCGCGATGGTCACGGGGTGGATACCCGCCGCCTGCAGGTAGTCCATCTGGGCGGCGAAGTGGGCTGGCGTCACGCAGAGATTGAACCCGAGGCGATCACTGGGATTGGGGTTGACGCGGATGTAGTGGTACACCAGGATGGGGACGCTCACGGAAAGGGGAGAAGAGCGCACTACACTTGGTGACGTTCGTCGCGGTGGGCGCACATCACCCTGGGGCAGCGTACGGGGATGGGAGGCAGCGCCGACGGCCACGCCAAGGGGCGACGGTGACGCGCTCACCTGCGCAGCGGTGCCGCAGGACGTCAAGACGAGAATCGCCGCAGAGGCGATCATCCAGCGATGTGAACTTCGCCACCGAAGCGGCATCACCAGGGCCGCTCGGCGAGGGCATGCATGTGGCGACCAAGTGTGGGAGCTCAGGCTAACTGCGACCTAAAACGGGTCCCCCTCGGGTTTCCGTGGGTGAAGTGGCCAGTCACTGAAGGGCAGGGCGACGGTGATCCCGCCGCAGCAGAGATAGATCATCGCGATCAGCGCGGTCGCGGAGTGGCCGTAGCCGCGGTGGCTGATGAGTCGGATCTTGCTGTCGAGCCCCTCCAGCTTGCCGTTGGCTAGGCCTGGGCTAGCGGAGGGCTAGGAGGAGGCTGGCCTGAACTGCCACGGCCTGGTCCTCACCGGCTCGGGGCAGACTACTTTTCTGTCCACAGAAGAGTCGCGTCTCCAGCTGCCGCACTACCCGACGCCGGCTCGGCGATCCGGACGGACGAATGTCGCCAGCCCATTGCAAAGGCTCGGTGTCCAGCTCCAGAGGGCCGGGGCAGGTGTCCACCGCTGCAGCCGCGGGTCCCGCGCTGACCATCGGGACGTGGCGAGAGCTCGGCCTTGGAGACGCCTGGGGTCATCGAGGTTGTTGTGCGCCGAGAGCTCATACGAGCAAGGCAATCGCAAGCCGCCCGGTGGCCGTCCCTCAAAAGCTGGCGCTGGCTGTCTTGCAGTTGAAGAGGGAGGCCAGCTGTCGGGTGTCGGTCTTGCCGCACTGCGGACAGGCCGGGGGCTGATCCTTCAGCTTCGCATGCTCCGTGATCAGCGCAATGACGTCAAAGCGCTTCTGGCAGTCGCGGCACTCGAACTCGTAGATGGGCATCGACGACCCTCCGATTCTGGCGGCATCCACCACCGACTCGCCGCCACACGTCAGGATGACACCTCGATCGCCGGTTTACCAGCAGCACTGAAGCGACGCAGCGCCGAGTAGACGACGGCGGCGACCAGGAAACCGACGTAGAACGAGAGGTCTGCGCCGTTCAGCGTCCTGGCAACCGGTCCGACCACAAGCCCCGTATTCATGAACGGCACCATGGCCGCGAAGCCGACCAGCAGAGCGACCAGCGCCGGCCAACCCCTGGAGAGATTCGAGAAGCTCATCAGCCGTGCCAGGCTGGCTCCGCTGATTCCGCTGCGCTGGTACCAGTCGATGACGACGATCGCCAGAAACGGCGCGATCCAGTAGGCGGTGAAGAGCAGGATGTTCTGAAATTTGCTGGACAGGTTCCCCGAGTTCAGCCAGAGGATGAGGATGAAGGCGAGCGCCGTCCCCAGCGCAGCACTCCAATTTCGCCTGATCCTGATGCCGGCCGCCTGGACGGCCAGCGATCCCGAGTAGTCGTTCATCGTGTTGCTGGTGACCGCGCCAAACATCACGGCAATCAGCGCGAGGATGCCCAGGAAACCGCCGCCCACCAGCGACTGCACGCCGCCCGCAGTCTGATCGACGAAGATCTTGGCGCCGGCCAATCCAATCGCATACATCCAGATGAAGGATGCGGCCAGCCCCGCGAGAGTCCAGAAGAAGATGGCCGACGATCGTGTCTCCTTTTCCTGGTAGCGGCTGTAGTCGGCGGCGTACGTCGCCCAGCTGAAGGAGCCGCTGAAGGCGATGGTGGTCATGAGGATGAAGGCGCCGACGGCTGCAGCGCCGTTCACGGTGCTGTCGGTCGGGATGTTGCCGTGCTGGAGGATCCTCACCGACAGCACGACAAAGAGGACCGCGAGAACGCCGCTCCCCCACTTCTCGAGTTGATGGATGAACTCGTATCCCAAGAAGCCGATGACTCCTTCCAGGGCGAGCACGGCGACGACCCCCACCACGAAGGGAATGTGGAAGAGCAGCTGCGCGGCCTGAGCGCCGAACAGACCGACGAGCGCGTCCCAGGCCACCGAGCTCAGCCATTGCACCGCCGCAGGAACGGCGATGGTCCTGCCGAAGGGCAGGCGGGCCAGGGGCAGCTGACCCATGCCGGTCTTGGGCCCCCATGTCGCCAGCAACGCGACGGGGAGAGCGCCCAGGACAACTCCCACCACGATGGCGATGAAACCTGGCCAGAAGCCCAACCCTATGGTGAACGCCAGGGTGCCGGTGAAGATCCCGGAGAGCTCGAGGTTGGGGGCGAACCAGACGGTGAAGTTCCGCCACGATGCGCCATACCGCTGATCCTCGGGAATGGGGGCCATGCCGTGGCTCTCGAGGACCAGGTCGCCGTCATGGCGAGGGCGCCTGCCGGAGAAGGCCGCTGTCGCCTCGCTGATGTCCGGATCGCTGGTGATTGTTGCCATCTCTGACTAGGCGAGCTCGGCGATGCCGTCGTCGGTGGTTGAGGCGCGGGCGTAGAAACGTTTGGGGATGCGGCCCGCGTGACGCGCCGCATGTCCCGCCTGCACAGCCAGCCGCAGCGCAGTGGCCATCGCCTGCGGGGCGGCGGCGCGGGAGATGGCGCTGGCGGCCAGCACGGCGTCGCAGCCCAGCTCCATCGCCAGCGCCGCGTCCGACGCGGTGCCGATGCCTGCGTCGAGGATCACCGGCACGGTGGCATCGGCGGTGATCAGCTCGAGGTTGTGGGGGTTGCGGATGCCCAACCCCGACCCGATCGGTGCCGCCAGCGGCATCACCGCGGCGCAACCCACCTCCTCGAGGCGCCGCGCCAGCACAGGGTCGTCGGTCGTGTAGGGCAGCACCACGAACCCGTCACTGCAGAGCTGTTCGGCCGCCCGGAGCAGGCCGACGGCGTCCGGGAGCAGGGTGCGGTCGTCGCCGATCACCTCGAGCTTGACCCAGTCGGTGTCGAAGGCCTCGCGAGCCAATCGCGCCGTCTGCACCGCCTCGCGCGCGGTGCGGCAGCCGGCGGTGTTGGGGAGCACGAACAGGTGGAGCCCATCGAGCACCTCCATGATCGATCCGCCCGCGTGCGGATCGATGCGCCGCAGCGCGACCGTGGCGATCTCCACCTGGGCGGCGGCGAGGCTTTGCTCCATCTGCTCCAGCGAGCGGAAGCCGCCGCTCCCCGCGATCAGTCGCGAGGTCCAGGTGCGACCACCGAGCTCGAAGCTCATCCCCCGGCCCTGGCTTCGAGCAGCTCGACGCGCTGCCCGTCGGCAACCGGCGTGCGCGGCCACCCAGCGCGCAGGATCACGTCGCCGTCGAGCGCCACCGCGATTCCCCGCCGGTCGTCGGTGACGCCGAGACGGCCGAGGACATCGGAGAGCATGGTGCCCTCGGGCACGTCGAGCGGGTCCCCGTTGACGACGACGATCACGGCGCAGCCCCGACCCGGCGGCGGATGCTGAAGTCGCGGAGGGCTCCGGCGGGGTCGCCGCCGGCAAGCACCGCGGCCACCGCGTCGGCGGTGAGCGGTGCCAGCAGCACCCCGGCGCGGTAGTGGCCGGTGGCGAGGACCAGCCCCGGCACCTCAGCGAGGCCCACCAGGGGCGAGTTGTCGGGGCTGCCCGGGCGCAGTCCCGCGCTCGCCTCGACCAGCTCCAGCTCGCCCACCCCGGGGAGGATCCGGTGCGCCTCCTCGAGCAATTCGAGCACCGCTCCGGCGGTGACAGTGGTGTCGAAGCCGCGCTCTTCGGTGGTGGCGCCAACCACCAGCTCGCCGGTCGCGCGGGGCACCAGGTAGACGCGCTCACTGCGGATGACGTGCGAGCACACCGAGGGCCCTCGCAGGCGGAGCACCTGGCCCTTGACCGGTCGCACGGGGGGACGGATCGACTCCGGCAGCCAGGCCGGTGCCCAGCAGCCCTGGGCGGCGACGACCATCTGTGCCTCGAAGCGCGCACCGGCGGCGGTGATCACACCCGTGATTCGCCCGCCATCCCAACTCGCCTCGACCACCTCGGCCTGGGTGTGCAGGCGAACGCCGGCGCGCGCGCAGGCGACCACGAGCGCGGCGAGCACGCGGCGGGGATCCACCTCGGCGTCGTCAGGGAGGAGCACGCCCGCTGCGCACGCGCCCAGACCGGGCTCCAGTTCGCGACAGGCGCTCGAGGTCAGCCACTCGCCGCCGCTCCCGAGGTGCAGGAGGCCCTGGTGCAGGCGGCGCAGCTCCTCGGCCTCGTCGCGATCGGCGGCCAGCCACAGGGCACCGCAGCGCCGGTACGGCACGGCGGCGTCCGACGCCTGCTCGAGGTCGGCGGCGAAGCCTGGCCAGGCGTCGGCCGCGGCCATGGTGAGAGCAGCAAAACCGCGCTGTCCGAAGTCGACCTCGCCGGTGGGAGCGAGCATGCCCGCCGCCACGCCGGAGGCCCCGGCTCCCGGCGATGAGCGCTCCAGCAGAGTGACCGTCAGACCGCGCTGGGCTGCCCGCCACGCGCAGGCCAAGCCGATCACCCCGCCCCCGACGACGACCACGTTGGTCCGCTCCACGCGCTCACCTCCCTACGCCGGCATTACCCGGGTCAGGTTCGACGGTCGGCGGCCCGTGCCGCCCTCTCAGCCCTCGCTGGGCTCCCGTGTGGTTGGGACTATAGCGGGGGTACTCTGACCGGCGATGCGCATCGACGCCTCCCGCCTCTACCTGGTCATCGACGCCCGCCCCGACATCGCCGAGGCGGCGCTGCGCGGCGGGGTCGACGTGGTCCAGCTGCGCGACAAGTCGGCGACGGACGACGAGCTGCTCGACGCCGGCCGCGAGTTGCGCCGGCTCTGTACCCGGTACGACGCGCTCTTCATCGTCAACGACTTCCCCGAGCTGGCCGTCCGTATCAACGCCGACGGCGTGCACCTGGGCCAGGACGATGTCTCCGTCGGTGAGGCACGGCGCGTGATCGGCGAAGACCGGCTGGTGGGGCTCTCCACCCACTGCGCGTCGGACATTGCCGCCGCCACAGCCGTCGACTACCTCGGGGTCGGCCCCATCCACGCCACTCCCACCAAACCCGGGCGTCCCGCGGTGGGCCTCGGGCTCGTTGCCGAGGCGAGAGGCAACGCGCAGGTGCCCTGGTTCGCCATCGGCACACACGGTCGCCGCAGTCATCTGGGCTGGAGCGTCGCGGGTTGCGGTGGTCCGGGCGATCCGCGATGCGCAGGACCCTGAAGCCGCTGCCCGTAGCCTGGCCGAGCAGGTGCGCCAGAGTACGGCAGCCACCACCTGAGAGTGCAACAGGGGACCACAACGCGGCGTCCACCTGGGTCCCGCTGCGACTACCCGGCGTCGTCGGGGCGAGGCCAAGCAGACCTCGCCCCGACGTGTGCCGATGCTCTCAGGCGGCACTCCAGCGGTTGCGGCGGCGGCGCACGCCGAGCGCGACCATTCCAGCAGCGGCCCCGCCGCCGAGCAATAGCGCGGCGGTTAACGGTGCTTCAGGTGTCACCACCTGGCTGGCGCAGGTC
>JBOHUD010000111.1:0-1946 GCA_050734155.1 Candidatus Dormibacteria bacterium | reverse complement strand
GGCCCGGCGCCAGCGCCGCCGCTCTGGCCGAGCCCCAGGCGGGCACCGCCGAACCGGCGGCGTCGCCCGACGCCACCGAGGCACCGACCGCCGACCGCGGCGAGGGAGAGACGCAGTAATGGGTCAGAAGGTCCATCCCGTCGGCTTCCGTCTCGGCGTGTACCGCAACTGGGACGCGCGCTGGTACGCCGACAGGGACTACACCGCCCTGCTCCACGAGGACATCGCCATCCGCCGCCTCATCGGCGGCCGGTTGCGCAACGCCGGGGTGGCCCGCATCGAGACCGAGCGTCGCGGCAACGAGCTCACCGTCACCATCCAGACCGCCAAGCCGGGGATCGTCATCGGCAAGCAGGGTGCCTCCGTGGACGCGCTGCGCGATGAGCTCGAGAAGATCACCGCCAAGAAGGTCCGGGTCACCATCCACGAGATCAAGACACCCGAGCTCGACGCCAAGCTGGTTGCCGAGAACGTCGCCTCTCAGCTGGAGAAGCGCATCGCTTTCCGGCGCGCGCTCAAGCAGACGCTGCTGCGCTCGATGCGCGCCGGCGCCAGGGGTTGCAAGATCCAGGTGAGCGGGCGGCTGGGCGGCGCCGAGATGTCCAGACGGGAGTGGGATCGCGGGGGCCGAGTGCCTCTGCACACGCTGCGTGCCAACATCGACTACGGGCAGGCCGAGGCCCGCACCACCTTCGGTCGCATCGGCGTGCAGGCCTGGATCTACAAGGGTGACTTCGTCACCGCCACCGGCGAGCCGATCAGCGGCACCGGGGTGCGCGAGGCGGAGGACGGCGACGCCACCGAGTCCCTGGAGCGGGCTCCCGCCGGCGGCGGCGCGGAGGCGGCTGCTCGAGTCCGTCCCGCCGTGGTCGCCGAGCCCGTGCCCGACGCTCCCGTGGTCGAGGTCGGCGAGCCCGAGGCCGACACCGGCGACTCCGAGAGCGCTCTCGAGGACCAGCAGGCCGACGCCGAGGAGGAGGCCGTCGTGGCTGCGGTGGGGGGCATCCCCGAGGACGGCGAGAAGGTCGAGAAGCTGCCCTCCAAGCGCAAGGCTGCCGCCGCCGCCAAGAAACCGGCCGCCCGTGCCCCGGCCAAGCCGGCCACTCGCAAGCCGGTGGCCCGCAAGCCGGCGGTGCGCAAGGCGGCGCCGCCAGCGGACTCCGCGGCAGAGGAGGAGTAGCGCCATGCTCATGCCCAAGCGCACCAAGCACCGCAAGCTCCATCGCGGACGACGCCAGGGGGCTGCCCAGCGCGGCAACAAGATCTCGTTTGGCACGTATGGGCTCCAGGCCATGGGCGTCTGCTGGATGACCAACCGCCAGATCGAGGCGGCCCGGCGGGCGATGACCCGTCACGTCAAACGCGGCGGCAAGATCTGGATCCGCGTCTTCCCCGACCACGTCTTCACCAAGAAGCCGGCCGAGACCCGCATGGGAAGCGGCAAGGGCCAGCCCGAGGGCTGGGTCGCCGTGGTCAAGCCCGGCCGGATGCTCTTCGAGATGTCCGGGGTCACGCCGGAGGTGGCCAGGGAGGCGATGCGCCTGGCCGCTCACAAGCTGCCCATCCGCACCCGCTTCGTCGTTCGCGAGGAGCCCGGGGCCGAGGCGGAGGAGACCGCATGACCACTCGCGCCGTGGCCCTCGACAGCCTGCGCGCGCTCAGTGGCGACGAGCTGGCCCTCCACCTTCGCGAGCAGCGCGGCCAGCTCTTTCAGGTGCGCCTGCAGCAGACCATCGGCCAGGTGGAGAACCACCGTCAGATCCGCGCCATCCGCAGGGAGATCGCCCGCACCATGACAGTGCAGGTCGAGATCCGGCTGGCCGCGGAGCGGGGCCAGCCGGTGCCCGTCCCGAGGCCGAGCGCCACCCCCGCCAGGAGCCGTCGCACCCGGGATGCCGCCGCCGTCAGCCGCGTGCCGGCGGCCCGCCGGCGCGCCGCCGCGCCGG
>JBOHUD010000110.1:0-20447 GCA_050734155.1 Candidatus Dormibacteria bacterium | reverse complement strand
GCTCGGAGTCGTCGCCGGCTCCGGCCCCCACGATGCGGATGCCACGGGCCATCAGGGGGCCCGCCGAACCTGGCGCGGCAGCGACAGCGGGGCGAGGTCCTCGAGCCCGCCCTGGACGCGCGCCTGGTTGCGCAGGGGCAGCCCGAAGAGCTCGATGAAGCCGCGCGCGGCGCTGTGGTCGAAGGTGTCGACCTGGCGATCGTAGCTGGCCAGTGACGGGCTGTAGAGGGAGCGCTCAGCGCGGCGTCCTGTGACTGTGACAAGGCCGGAGGCGCAGCGCACCCTGACCTCGCCTGCGACGTGCTCCTGCGTCGAGGCCACGAACGCGGCCAGCGCGGCGCGCAGAGCCCCGAACCAGAGCCCGTCGTAGACCAGCCGCGCCCATTCGCCGCTCAGCTGCCGCTTGAGATGGGCGACGTCGCGCGCCAGCGCGACCGTCTCCAGGGCGGCATGCGCGCTGTGCAGCACCGCCGCCGCGGGCGCCTCGTAGACCTCGCGCGACTTGATGCCGACGAGGCGGTTCTCCACGTGGTCGACGCGCCCGACCCCGTTGCGCCCCGCCACGGTGTTCAGGCGCAGCACCAGCTCCTCGGCGGGCAGCTGCTGCGCATCGATGCTCACCGGGATCCCTCGCTCGAAGCCGATGGCCAGCTCCTCCCCGGCCGGGTCGGTGGTGGCGGGGTCGGCTGTCCAGGCGAAGACGTCGCCGGAGGGCTCGACCCAGGGGTCCTCCAGGGGGCCGCATTCGACGCTGCGGCCCCAGAGGTTGGCGTCGACGCTGTACGGCGCCGCCACCGTGGCCGCCACCTCGATGCCGTGCGCGGCGGCGTAGGCGATCTCCTGCGCTCGGCCCATGTCCCAGTCACGCACCGGCGCCACCACCTCGAGCTCGGGGGCCAGGGCGGCGGTGGCGACGTCGAAGCGCACCTGGTCGTTGCCCTTGCCGGTGCAGCCGTGGGCGACCGCGACCGCGCCCTCCTCACGCGCCACGTCCACCAGCAGCCTGGCGATCAGCGGTCGCGCCAGCGCCGTGGCCAGCGGGTACACGCCCTCGTACAGCGCCCCCGCAGAGAGCGTCGGGAAGACGAAGTCCTCCACGAAGAGGCGCCGGGCATCGACGACATGGGCGGCCACCGCGCCGGCACGCAGGGCGCGCTCGGTGATGGTGGCGGCGTCGCGCCCCTCCCCACCGAGGTCGGCGGTGAGCGTGACCACCTCGAAGCCGAGCTCCTCCTGCAGCCAGCGCACCGCCACCGAGGTGTCCAGGCCGCCGCTGTAGGCGAGCACGCAGCGGCGCGGCACGATCATCACGCCTCCTCCCAGATGCTGCGCAGCGTCGCCAGCAGGCGCTGGGCCGCGGGCCGCGAGCGCGCGATCAGAAGCACGGTGTCGTCCCCGGCGACGGTGCCGGCGAGCTCGTCGAAGCGCGCCGCGTCGATGGCGCCCGCGACCAGCGAGGCGCTGCCCGGCTGGGCATGGAGGATGCCGAGCAGGTCGACGAACTCCAGGCCGTGGGTGTGCTCGCTGAGCGCGTTGTGGAGCCGCCGCCGAGCGAGGCGCTCGTCCACCTCCGCTCCCGCCTGCGCATAGCGGGCGCCTCCCTCACCGGGAACGCGCAGAAGTCCCAGCTCGCGCACGTCGCGGCTCACCGTGGCCTGGGTGACATCGAGATGCCGTCCCGCCAGCGCGCTGACCAGCTCCTCCTGGGTGCGGATGGTGCGCGTGCGCACCAGCTCGAGGATGGCCCGTTGCCGCGAGCGCTTGGCGGTGCCGTTGCCCGGCACCCGTGCCGTGCCGGCGCTCACGCGCCGCCCTCGGTGCGTGCGATGTCGAAGGCCTCGCGCAGACGGCTCAGCGCCAGGTCGATCTCCGCCTCGGTGATGGTCAGGGCGGGCAGCACGCGCAGCAGGCTGCCGCCGATGGGGTTGACGATGACCCCGCAGTCGAGTGCCGCCCGCCCCACCCGGGCTGCCACCGGCTCGTCGAGGACGATGCCGAGCATGAGGCCGCGGCCGCGCACCGCGGTCACCGGGGCACCGTCCGCACGCAGCGACAGCAGCGATTCGCGCAGGTACTCACCGATCCGCAGGGCCCGGTCGACGAGCTTCTCCTCCTCGATGGTGCGCAGCACCGCGCCCGCCACCGCGGCGGCCAGCGGGTTGCCGCCAAAGGTGGAGCCGTGGTCGCCGGGCTCGAGCACGTCCGCACGCGCGCCGGCGAGGACGGCCCCGATGGGCACTCCCCCGCCGAGCCCCTTGGCCACGGTCATGACGTCGGGGGTGATGCCGGCATGCTGGTGCGCCCACCATCGACCGGTGCGGCCCATCCCACTCTGCACCTCGTCGACCACCAGCAGGAGGTCGCGCTCGTCGCACAGAGCCCGCACCCCGGCGAGGAGGGCATCGGGCAGCGGGACCACTCCGCTCTCGCCCTGGATGGGTTCGAGGAGCACCGCGGCCGCCCCGTCATCCGCGGCGGCGCTGATCGCCTCCAGGTCGGCGCGGACATGGGTGAAACCGGGGGGCAGCGGCTCGAAGGGCTCGCGGTAGCGCGGCTGAGCGGTGGCGGCCAGCGCGCCCAGGGTGCGCCCGTGAAAGCCTCCCCGGAGAGCGACGATCCCCACCGCTCCACCACGATGGCGGCGCCCCCACTTGCGCACCAGCTTGATGGCTGCCTCGTTGGCCTCGGTGCCGCTGTTGCAGAGAAAGGCACGGCCGGCGAAGGCTGTGCCGACGAGCCGCTCGGCGAGCTCCACCTGGGGCGCTGTGTAGTACAGGTTGCTGGTGTGGATCAGGCTCGTGGCCTGCTCCGACAGTGCCCGGATCACCGCCGGGTGCGCGTGACCGAGGACGTTGACGCCGATGCCGCCGACGAGGTCGAGCAGCTCGCGGCCGTCGGAATCGCACACCCACGATCCGTGGCCCGACCGGATCGAGAGAGGCTGGCGTGTGTAGGTGTGCATGAGCACCCTGTCGGCGCGGTCGCGCAGCGTGTCGAGGGGAGAGGCGGTGTTCACGATGCCGCTTCCCCGGGGGCGAACATGGTGCCGACGCCCTCGGCGGTGAGCAACTCAAGGAGGAGGGCGTGCGGGACCCGCCCGTCGATGATGTGGGCGGCGTCGGTGCCGTCGAGCGCGCGCAGCGCGGCGCGGACCTTGGGGATCATGCCGCCGGCGATGACCCCGTCGCCGACCAGCCTGGCCGCGTGGGGGCGATCGAGCTCGCTGAGCAGAGCCCCGTCGCGATCGTGGACACCGTCGACATCGGTGAGCAGGATCAGCTTGGTGGCACGCAGGGCCACGGCGAGCTCGGCGGCCACGGTGTCGGCGTTGACGTTGTACGCCTCGCCGTCGTAGCCCAGGCCGATCGAGGCCACCACCGGGATGCGGCCCTGGTCGAGGATCGAGAGCACCGGCTCGACGTTGACGTGGTCCACCTCCCCGACCATGCCGAGGTCCTCTCCCGAGGAGTCGTGGGCCGGCCGCACCAGCAGGGTGGGCCCGTCCTCTCCGGAGAGCCCAATCGCGCTGCCGCCGAGGCGGTGGATGCGCGAGACCAGGTCGGGACCGACCTTGCCGGTGAGCACCATCTTGACCACCTCCATGGTGGCCGAGTCGGTGACCCGCAGGCCGTTGACGAAGCGGGGCGTCATGCCCATGCGCTCCTGCCAGCTGCTGATCTCGGGGCCACCGCCGTGCACCAGGACCGGGCGCATGCCCACGAAGCGCAGCAGTACGACGTCCTGGAGCACGGCGTCGACGTCGCCGGCGGCGGCCGCCGCGCCACCCAGCTTGATGACCATGGTGTGCCCGCTGAATCGGCGGATGTACGGCAGCGCCTCGATCAGCGTGTGCGCCCGGCGCACCCGTTCCTCGATGGTCTCGATGGTCACGCTGAGTTCCTCATGTCGTGTAGTCGGCGTTGATGTGGACGTAGTCGGGTGAGAGGTCGCATCCCCAGGCACGGCCGCTGCCCTGGCCGCTGCCGAGCTGGACCTCGATGTCGATGCGCGGGCGGGTGAAGACGGCGCGGACGCGGTCGAGCTCGACTGGGACAGGACTGCCCGCGGCGAACACGTCGATGCCGCCGATGGCGACACGGCAGCGGTCGAGCGCGAAGCTGGCGCCACTTCGCCCCAGGGCGGCGACGATCCTGCCCCAGTTGGGGTCGGCGCCGTGCACCGCGCACTTCACCAACGGGCTCAGCACCACCGTGCGCGCGGCGGCTCGCGCCTGGGCGTCGTCCTCCGCTCCGTCCACGTGCACGCAGATCGCCTTGGTGGCGCCCTCCGCGTCGGCGGCCAGCTGTTCGACGAGCGCGGTGGAGACCTCGAGGACGGCGCCCCGCAGGGCTGCGAGCTCCACCGTCCCCGCCTCCAGCACCTCTCCCCCGGCGGCGCCGTTGGCGAGCAGCAGGAGCGAGTCGTTGGTGGAGGTGTCGCCGTCGATGCTCAGGCAGTTGAAGGTTTCCGAGCACACCTCGGTGAGCAGCTCTTCGAGGGCGACGCGCTCCACCGCCGCGTCGGTGGTGAGAAAGCCGAGCAGGGTGGCCATGTCGGGATGGATCATGCCCGCCCCCTTGGCCATGCCCCCGACGGTGCACACCCGTTCGCCGATCCGCACCGAGGTCACCGCGGTCTTGGTGACGGTGTCGGTGGTCATGATCGCCTGGGCCGCATCCTCTCCGGCCCCGGCGCTGAGCGAGCGGGCGGCATCGCGCACGCCGGCGATGACACGATCCACGGGCAGCGGCCGGCCGATCACACCGGTGCTGCAGACCAGCACCTCCGCGGGATCGGCGTCGCAGCAGTCGGCAGCCGCGGTGGCCGTGCGCAGCGCGTCGCGAAATCCCTGCGGCCCGGTGCAGGCGTTGGCATTGCCGCTGTTGACCACCACCGCGCGGATCGGGCGGTGGCGGCGCAGGGTCAGCTGGCTGATGACCACCGGAGCCGCCTTGACCAGGTTGCGCGTGAACACGCCGGCCGCGGTGCAGGGACGGTCGCTGACGATCAGGGCGATGTCCAGGCGATCATCCCCCCCGTCAGCGCGGATGCCCGCGGCGGACGCCGCCGCCCTGAAGCCCGCGGGCGCGCACACCCCGATCCGCTCGGTGGCGAGCGCACGGCTCACGGCCATGACGATGCGGTGGTGAGGCCGGCAGTCTCGGGGAGGCCGAAGCGCACGTTCATCGCCTGGATCCCCTGACCAGCCGCCCCCTTGACGAGGTTGTCGATGGCGACGGTGATCACCAGGCAGTCTCCCTGGGCGGTGCAGTTGACGGCGGCGACGTTGCTGCCCAGCACGCTCTTGGTGGGCGGCGGGGTGTCGTCGTAGCGAAGGAAGGGCTCGGCGGCGCATAGCTCACGGTAGAGCGCGCCGACCGCGTCCGCCGCCCCGCCGTCGCGCGCCTCCAGGTACACGGTGGCCAGGATGCCGCGGGTCATCGGCACCAGGTGCGGCACGAAGGTCAGCGACACGTCCTCGGTTGACGCCAGGCGCATCCGCGAGAGCATCTCGTTCCCGTGGCGATGGCCGCCCACCCCGTAGGCGCGAACCGACTCGTTGACCTCGGCGAAGTGGACCCCCACCGACGGCGACCGGCCGGCACCGCTGACGCCGCTCTTGGCGTCAACGATGACGCGTGTCCCGACCAGCCCCGCGCTCAGCGCGGGCAGGGTGCCGAGCAGGGCGGCGGTGGGGTAGCAGCCCGGCGCCGCGATCAGATCGGTGCTGCGCAGCCGCTCGCGCTCCATCTCCACAAGCCCGTACACGGCGCTGGCGCACAGCTGCGGGGCGGGATGGCTGATGCCGTACCAGCGCTCGTACTCGTCGGCGTCGGCAAGCCGGAAGTCGGCGCTCATGTCGACTACCACCGCCCCACCGTCGAGCCACTCCCGGGCGTGCCCGGCGGCAACGGTGTGCGGCAGCGTGGCGAACACCACATCGACGTCGCCGGGGTCGAGCCCGTCGCCGATCACCGTCTCGACAGGGCTGCCCGGGACCACGTCGGAGAAGCGACGTCCCGCCGAGTGGTGCCCGAGCAGGCGCACCACCTCAACACCGGGATGCCCGGCCAGCAGCTCCACGCACTGCATGCCGATGTAGCCGGTGCAGCCGGCGACGGCCACGCGCAGACATGCGGAAGAGGGCACCGCGCCAGTGTAGCGGCTCGCTGCATATTTATGCAGGAGCGCGGCCGGTCCCGCCTCCGGCGCGGGGCCGGGACCGCGGCTGCACCCGGGCCCGCCGGGGCGTGCGACCGCGCAGGCCGTGCACGCCCAGGCTGCGGTGGCGGGCACGCTCGATGTTCACCGCGGCGCCGATCAGCGCCAGGTGGGTGAACGCCTGAGGGAAGTTGCCGAGCAGCTCGCCGGTGCGCGTGTCCGCCTCCTCCGCGTAGAGGCTCAGTGGCGAGGCGAAGGCGAGAAGCTTCTCGAACCAGCGCTGGGCCTGCTCCAGCCGGCCCACGTGGGCGAGCGCGTCGGCCAGCCAGAACGAGCAGAGCAGGAAGGCCCCCTCGCCGCCCCGGAGCCCATCAGCCCCGCTGGCGACGTCGTAGCGGTGCACCAGGACGCCGTTGCCCAGATGCTCCGCCACCGCCTCGATGGTGCTGAGCAGGCGGGGGTCGCGGTCCTCGAGGAAGCGGACCTGGGTCATGCGCAGCAGGGAGGCGTCGAGCTCCTCGCTGTCCAGCGCCTGGGTGAAGCTGTTGAGCCTCGGCGAGTATCCGCGCGAGGTGACCACCCGGTGGATGTCGCGTCGCGCCCTCCGCCAGCGAGCCCCATCGTGGGGCAGCTTGAAACGCTCCGCGAGGCGAAGTCCGCGATCGACAGCCACCCAGCACATCATCTTGCTGTAGGTGTAGTCGGCGTTCTGGCCGCGCGGTTCCCAGATCGAGGCGTCGGCCAGCTCCCACCTGTCGATGGCGAGATCGACGATGGCGCGCAGCTCGCGCCACAGGGTGCGGCTGATGGCCCCCCCGAACCGCGCGTAGAGATAGGCGCTGTCGAGCAGCTCTCCATAGACGTCGAGCTGGAGCTGGTGGATGGCGGCGTTGCCGATGCGCACCGGCGTCGAGTCGCGATAGCCGCTGAGCTGGCCCAGCTCCTGCTCGTCGGCGCGCGCGTCCCCATCCAGCGTGTAGAGGTTGGCGACGTCGACACCGCGCTTGCCGAGGCCAATGCGCATCAGCCAGGCGAAGAAGTCGTTGGCCTCCTCGACCATGCCCACCTGGAAGAACGCGTAGAGGGTGAACGACGCGTCGCGCAACCAGGTGAAGCGATAATCCCAGTTGCGCTGTCCGCCGACCTCCTCGGGAAGGCTGGTCGTGGGAGCGGCGACGATGGCCCCGGTCGGCGAGTAGGTCATCAGCTTGAGGGCCAGCGCGGAGCGCACCACCGGGTTCTGGTAGGGACCTTCGTAGGTGCATCGATCGATCCACCTCCACCAGAACTCCTGGGTGACCCGGGCCAGGTCGCGCGCATGCTCCACGGACCACTGACGGCGCAGGTTGGTGCAGGGCCCGCGCCTGTCGCTGCGCAGCGCCAGCGCGATCACCTCTCCCGCACGCATCCGCCAGCGCGAGGTGGGGGTGGTGAGCGCCACGGTGGACTGCATGCAGACGTGCAGGGCTGAGCTGTTGGCGTGGATGCGGAACCCCTCCACCCTGAGGGGCGCGGGCGCCGCGGCGTAGTCGGGAGCCGGCTTGAACTGGTGACGGAGGGTGACCGCCCCGGTCAGACACTCCACGATGCGCACCAGCCGCGGCTCGCGATGGGGGCGAGCGTGATGCTCGACAGTCTCGTCGTCGATGGGCATGAAGTCGGTGACCACCGCCGTGCCTGTGGCGGTGGAGAAGATGGTCTCGAGGATGTTGTTGCGGTCGCGGTAGCGCTGCACCACCCGGTACTCGTCGACGGGGCACACCTGCCAGTGACCGCCGCGGCGTGAGTCGAGGAGGCGGCCGAAGATCGAGGCGTCGTCGAACCGCGGCAGGCACAGCCAGTCGACGCTGCCGTCGGCCCCCACCAGCGCGGCACTGCGACAGTCCCCGACCAGGGCGTAGGCCGCGATGGGGAGGTAGCCACCGCTGCGCTCAAAGCCCTCGCTCACGGGGTGCTCCGCCGGCGCCGCCACCGCGGCGGCGGGGTCGCCGGAGCGGCCCGGGGTGGCGTGGGCGAGGGCGGGGCCGTCACCCGCCGCCCGCGGCTCAGTACTGGTCCTCGGGACGGCCCTCGTCGTCGTCCGCGTCGGCCTCCTCCTCGGATCCCACCGCCACGGCGGGCTCGAACTCGTCGTCCAGCTCCTGCATGCCGGCCAGGTCCTCGGCCTCCGCCGCCGGCGCCAGGGCGGATGAGCCGTCGCTGTCGTCGTCGCCGTCGGAGAAGCCCTCATCGTCGACGCCGCGCTCGGAGAGCAGCGAGTCCTTGGCGTAGGGGCGGAAGTCGTCGCGGCGCGCGGCGCGCGAGACCGGGAAGGAGGACCGCCGGGCGTTCTCGGGCGCCTGGAAGATCTCCCGGACGATCAGCTCGATGCGCTCGTCCTCCACACGGGCCACGGCTGCGGAGTAGCGATTGCCGGTGTCCATCAGGGGGCGCAGGCGATGGCTGAGCTTGGACTCCACAGCGCCGAGGGCGACGCCGCGGGAGGTCTCCGCCAGCAGCTGGGTGCCCGAGGTGATCAGCTCGACGGTGTCCCCGGGCGTGACCGCCACCCCCACCGGGGCGCCCCCGCGGGGCGGGCTGAGCGTGGTCCGCCCGCTCTTGCCGGGCTCCTCACTGAAGAGATCGACGTCGATCGCTCCCGAGGGCACGGTGGGGTGGGCGCGCGCCTCGAGCAGGGCGCCGATGCGTCGCACCTGCTTTTGGGCGATGGGATTGAGAGGGTTGAGCTCCAGCGACGTCTGGTACGCCCTCAGAGCCTCCTGGAGCTTGCCCAACTCGCTCTTCGCCTTGCCGAGGCGGTTGCACGTCTCCTCATCGGCGCCATGGCGTTCGATGAGAGCTTCGTTGATGGCCACCGCGTCGGTCCAGCGACTCTCGAGCGCAGCGGCGATCGCCTCTTCCATGTACAGCCCGCGAGGCTTGACGTGCTCCGCTTCAGCCAACCGACAACCCCCCAAAGCACCGAACCCCGGTTCGCTATGATACCGGCTCAGTGCGGCGCTCCCGTTTGCTCCAATCAACATGACACGGATCATCTCGATCGCGAACCAGAAGGGTGGCGTCGGCAAGACGACAACCGCGGTGAACCTGGCCGCCGCGCTCGCCGAGAAGGGTCCGCGCATCCTCGCTGTGGACCTCGATCCACAGGGACATCTCACCATCAACATGGGCTGCCGCCGGCCCGACGATCTCGAGCTCTCGGTGTACAACGTGCTCACCGATCACCGCGTCGACGTCACCGAGGTGCGGCTGCGTTCCGAGGCCATGAAGCTGGACTTCCTTCCCGCCAACATCGAGCTGAGCGGTGCCGAGCTCCAGCTGGTCACCGAGTTCGGGCGGGAGTCGGTGCTCAAGGACAAGCTGGAGAACGTGCTGGACGAGTACGACTACATCGTCATCGACTGTCCACCATCCCTGGGACTGCTGTGCGTCAACGCCCTGGTGGCCTCGACGGATGTGATCATCCCCCTGCAATGCGAGTACTTCGGCATGAAGGGCATGCAGCAGCTGCAGCGCACCATCGACCGAGTCCGCGCCAAGCTGAACCCAGGACTGCACATCGCCGGGATCCTTCCGACCATCTACAAGTCGCGCACCCTGCACAGCCAGGAGGTGCTCGAGCTGGTGCGCGAGCGCTACGGCGAAGAGGTGTTCGACATCACAGTCGACTCCTCGATCCGCTTCGCGGAGACCCCGCTGGCGGGGCAGTCCATCCTGCAGTACGCCACCGCCTCGCCGGGCGCACGGGCCTACCGAGCCCTGGCGACCGCGGTCGTCGCCCAGGAGGGGATGAAGGGCGAGCCGACCGCCCACGTGCGCGGGACAGCGACGCGAGTTCGGGCTGGTCTCACGTGATGAAGGGGTTTCGCCGCGCCCAGCTGCGCGGGTCGGAGGAGCTCTTCCGGCCCACCGACCTGGGCGACGCCAAGCAGGACGTGCTGGCGGTCGAGGTGGCCGCCGAGGTGCGGACGGTTCCCGCCGCCCCCCACCACAACCTGCGCTCGGTGCGCCTCTCCAACGACGAGATCGACCTGCTCGCCGACGCCGTGCAGCACCTCAAGTTTCCCCACCAGCAGAGCGGCAGGCCGTCCATGGAGCGGTTCGAGCAGCTCGAGACACTGCGGCAGAAGCTGCTCGCCAACCTCTGAGCGCCGTCGCCCCAACCAGGGCGCTCCAGTCAGTCGTCGCGCCTGGCGTACAGCCCCTCGATCTGGTCGGCGTAGCTCTCGGCCACCACCTTGCGCTTCACCTTGAGGGTGGGCGTCAGCTCCAGGTCCGGGGTGAAGTCCCTGGCGAGGATGGTGAAGCGCTTGATCTGCTCGACATGGCTCAGCCTGCTGTTGACGGCATCGACGTGGCGCTGCAGCTCCCTGCGGACCTCCGGGTGCTCCGCCAGCTCGGCGGCCTCAGCGGGCCACCCCCTGGCGGCGGCGATCGCGGGCGCCTCGTCGCCATCGAGGGTGAGCAGCGCTGTCATGTAGGGGCGGCGATCACCGATGGCCACGGCGTGGCCGACCAGCGGATGGGTGGCGAGCGCAGATTCGATGTTGGTGGGCGAGATGTTCTTGCCCCCGGCGGTGATGATGAGGTCCTTCTTGCGGTCGGTGATGCGCAGGTAGCCGTCGGCGTCGAACACCCCAACGTCGCCGGTGTGCAGCCAGCCGTCGATGAGCACCTCCTCGGTGGCCTCGCGGCTGTGCAGGTACCCGGGAAAGACCACCGCGCCCCGAACCAGGATCTCGCCATCCTCGGCGAGGCGGACCTCGGTGCCGGGGAAGGCCTCACCGACTGTGCCGATGCGCGACCGCCCGGGGCGGTTGAGCGTGGTCGAGCCGGCGTTCTCGCTCTGGCCGTAGACCTCGCAGATCTCCAGCCCCAGGGAGCGGAAGAAGCGCAGCACCTCGGGGTCGATCGGGGCGGCGCCGCTGGCCAGGATGCGAGCGTCGTCGAACCCCAGCGCGGCGCGCAGCTTGGCGAGCACCAGACGGTCGGCGAGGCGGTGGCGGCGGCGCAGTGAGGCGGGGATGTCCTCGCCGCGCTCGCACCGGTCGGACACCCGCCGACCGGTGCGGATCGCCCAGCGGGCCAGGCTTCGCTGCGGCGCGGGGCTGGCGTCGATCGTCCTCTCCAGGTGCGCGGCCATCTTCTCCCAGACTCGCGGCACGCCGAAGAAGTGGGTCGGGCGGATCTCCCGGAGACGGGGGCCGACATTGGTCAGGCCGTCGAGGAACCAGGTGGGGTTGCCGTAGCGGTAGGAGCGGAACTCGCTGACCATGCGCTCGGCGATGTGGGCCAGGGGAAGGTAGCTGAGCACACGGTCGTCGGGGCCCACCTCGACGAGCTCCGCGAGGCCCTCGGCCGAGGCCGCGATGTTGCGATGGGTGAGCATGACCGCCTTGGGCGGCCCGGTGGTGCCGCTGGTGTAGATGAGCGTGACCACGTCGTCCACCGTGGACTGGCGGCAGCGCTGCTCGATCTCGCGGGCGTTGGCTGCGAGGTGCTCGTCCCCGATGCTGAGAGCCGTCTGCCAGGGGAGCACGAAGGAGTCCGGCGACGGGGTCTCGACCCCCTCCATGACCACCACCCTGCGCAGGTGGGGCAGCTGGTCGCGCTGCTCGAGGACGCGCGCCAGCAGGGCCTCGTTCTCGACCACCACGACCTCCGTCTGGGAATGGTTGAGCACGTACTGTGCCTGGTCGGAGCTGAGCGTCTGGTAGACAGGCACGGGCAGCGCGCGGACCATGAGGATGGCCGCGTCGACGGTGTGCCACTCGGCGCGGTTGTTGGCCCAGATGGCCACGTGCCCCCCCGGGCCGATGCGCTCCTGGAGCAGGAAGGAGGCGATCCGGCGCGCCCCCTCGCCGAACTGTCCCCAGGTGATCGGGATCCAGCGCTCGCCGGCCCGCGTGTACAGGGCGGGCCGATCGGCGCGTCCCCGGATCTGCGCGAGCAGATGGTCGACCAGCGTCAGCGTGTCCCCGCTCGGGCTGGCGGCTCCGGAGGCGACGGCAGCCTGGCTCGTCATCGGCGTTCAGAATGACACAACGCACCGCCGCGGGTTCCCTGGCCTGCTGCACTCCTCCAGACAGCAACATTGGGAGATCGATTGTGGTCGTCGGTACCCTGCAGATCACCCTCCAGGTCCCGGAGAGCCGCTCGCTGAAGGACAAGAGGATGGTGGTGCGCTCGATCACCAGCCGCATCCGCCAGACCTTCACTGTTGCTGTCGCCGAGGTGGGTGACCAGGACATCTGGCAGACAGCGGTCCTCGGGGTGGCCTGCGTCAGCAACAGCGCACGCCATGCCGACGAGGTCTGCCAGAAGGTGCTCGCCTACGTCGAGAACGACGCCGACGGGGTGGTGAGCGGGTCGCGATTCGAGCTGGTGCACCTGTAGGCACTCGTGGAAGCTGGAGGCCGGGTGCTCGAGGAGGGTGAGATCGAGGCATCGCTGGCGGCCTTCGAGGCCTCGCTTCCGTTCCTCCTCGATGCCTTCCAGCGGGAGGCGATCGAGAAGCTGGAGCGGTCGGCGGGGGTGCTGGTGGCGGCTCCCACCAGCAGCGGGAAGACGCTGGTGGCCGAGTACCCGATGTGGCGCTGCCTGCTGGCCCCGCCGCACCTGCGCCGGCCGCACGCGCGGGTCATCTACACCTCGCCTCTGAAAGCGCTGTCCAACCAGAAGTTCCATGACCTCGCCGCCCGCTACGGGTCCGCCAACGTCGGCCTGGTCACCGGCGAGCACACCATCAACGACGGTGCTCCGCTGCTGGTCATGACAACCGAGATCCTTCGCAACGTGCTCTACGACGATCCCGCGCGGCTCGATCTGGTCAGCGACGTCGTGCTCGATGAGATCCACTACATCGACGACCACCCCAGGGGGACGGTGTGGGAGGAGATCATCATCGAGACCCCGGCGCGCGTGCGGCTGATCGGCCTCTCCGCCACCATCAGCAACCTCGACGAGGTGGCGGCATGGATGCGCGGCCTGCGCGGCGACATCGGCACTGTGGTGCGCACCGAACGCCCGGTCCCGCTGCAGATGTGGCTGTCGATCAGCAACCACTTCGAGCCGCTGTTCGACGCCCGCGGACAGGTGGCCCGCTCCACCCTGGACCTGGCCGCCAACGAGACCCTGCACGAGGCTCGCCTTGGCTACCTGCGCCGGGCCCCGGACAACGATCTCTTCCACGTCATCGAGGAGCTGCGGGTGCGGGCCATGCTGCCCGCGATCTACTTCATCTTCTCGCGACGCGGCTGCGCGGAGGCCCTGGGACGATGTGCCGTGCACGGGCTCGACCTGACCGATCGCGCCGAGAAGGAGGAGATCGAGCTGCGTCACGGAGAGCTCCTGCAACGCATCGAGGACCCCGACGAGCGCCGCGTCTTCCGCCAGGCGATCGACCCCCAGAGCCTGCGCAACGGGGTGGCCATGCACCACGCGGGGATGCTCCCCTCCGCCAAGGAGGCGGTGGAGCGACTCTTCATCGACGGGCTGGTCAAGGTGGTGTTCGCCACCGAGACCCTCTCCCTGGGACTGAACATGCCCGCCCGCGCCTGCGTGGTGTCGTCGTTCACCAAGTTCGACGGCACCGGCTTTCATGCGCTGACCGCGGGCGAGCTCACCCAGCTGATGGGCCGGGCCGGCCGCCGCGGCCTCGACCAGGTCGGCCACGGGGTCGTCCTCAAGGAGTGGGACGTCGACGTCCGCGACATCTACGACGCCGCCATCGGTGGGGAGATGAGCGTCGACAGCAAGTTCGCGCCCACCTACACCATGGTCCTCAGCCTGCTGCGCACCCGGTCGGTGGAGCGTGCCGAGGACCTGCTCGACAGGTCGTTCGGCCAGTACCAGAACATGCAGCGCGCGGAGCACTGGACAGAGAAGCGCCACAACCTCGAGGAGCGGCTCGGCGACCTGCGCCGGCGGGTCTTCCGCCATCCCCGCGTGGCCTGCACGGAGCGCACCCTGACCACCCACCTCAGCCTCACCGAGGCGGTCGAGGAGCTGCAGGCGTCGGTGCGGCGTGCCAAGCGCGAGCACTGGCGTGACTCCCGCCGCGGCCGTCACAGCGGGCGCGGCGCCGATCCCGGGCAGCGGTTCGAAGCCATGCGCCGCCAGCTCGGGCAGCGCCAGCAGAAGCTGCACAACTCGCCGTGCCGCGGCTGCCCGTTCTTCGGCGAGCACCGCGCCCAGCGCCTGGAGACACGCGACATCGAGGGCATGCTCGACGGTGGTGAGGCCGAGCTGGAGTGGGAGCGGCACCGCTACAGGCGCGAGTTTCGCGCCCTGCGCAACGTGCTCCACGACGCCCAGTTCCTGGAGAACGACGTCCCCAATGACCTCGGTCGCCTGGCGGCCTCGCTGTTCGGCGAGAACGCGCTGCTTGTTGCCGACGCCATCACCATCGGGCACCTCGACGCCCTCGACCCGGCCGAGCTCGCGGCCGCCCTGGTCACGCTGGTCGCCGAGGACCGTGGCCGCGATCGCCCCCAGCCCTCGCGGCGCCACTTCCCCACCGCCCGGGTCGAGGTGGCCTACCGGCGCCTGCGTGGCTCGCTGCAGCGGCTGGCCGCGCTGGAGCGCGCCCAGGGGTTGCAGACGCTGCGACCGCTCTCGCTCGACTACGTCAACGCCGCCCACCAGTGGGCCTCGGGAACGCCGCTGATCGACATCGAGACCCCCGCCGCCAACGACATCGGCGACGTCGTCAAGGCCATGAAGAACCTCTACTCGATGCTCCGGCAGATGGAGCAGGCCCTGCGTGGCCATCCCCTGCTCGACAGCACGCGGCGCGCCCGCGAGGCGATGGAGCGCGATCTGATCCGTCGCGTCTAGGCGCTCGGCGACAGCGGCTGTCTGCTAGCATCGCCGGGATGCACGGGAAAGCGGTGGCCACCACCGCCTCGATGATGATGCGCCGCGGAGGTTTCCGAACGTAGCGGCGCCTCGCGCCCTCCGTGCGGAGACCTCCCGGACAGGATCCGGGAGGTTTTTTTCATGTCCAGCGTCCAGCCGACCGGCCAGGTCGCCATCGCCGGCGAGGAGGCGGCCGCGCGCCGCCATTTCGCGATCGGGCTGCGCTGCCGCGCCTGCGGGCGCGACCAGCCCGCCACCGCCACCCATCTCTGCGAGGGGTGCTTCGGTCCCCTCGACGTGGTGTACGACTACGCCGCCGTCACCGCCGTCGTATCACGCCCGCGAATCGAGGCCGGACCGCCCTCTCTGTGGCGCTATCGCGAGCTGCTCCCCGTCGACGGCGCCGAGGTGGTCAGCCTGGGTGAGGGGTTCACGCCGCTGGTCCACGCGCGCAACCTGGGCGCCGAGCTGGGTCTGCGCAATCTCCACCTCAAGAACGACACCATGAATCCCACCAACTCCTTCAAGGACAGGGTGGTCGCGGTGGCGCTCAACTGGGCGCTGCAGAACGGCGTGCGCACCCTCGCCTGCGCCTCGACCGGCAACCTCGCCAACTCCGTGGCGGCGTACGCGGCGCGGGCGGGGATGCGCGCGGTGGTGTTCATCCCGAGCGACCTCGAGGCACCGAAGGTGGCCACCACGGCGGTGTTCGGGGCCACCATCGTGCCCGTGGCGGGCAGCTACGACGACGTCAACCGTCTCTGTTCCGAGCTGGCCGACGATCTCGACTGGGGGTTCTGCAACATCAACCTGCGGCCCTACTACAGCGAGGGGAGCAAGACGCTGACCTTCGAGACAGCCGAGCAGCTGGGCTGGCGGCTGCCCGACGAGATCGTCATCCCGGTGGCCTCGGGATGCCAGTTCGTCAAGCATCGCAAGGCCGCTGCCGAGCTGGTCAACGTGGGGCTGGTGGAGGAGCGCCGCCTGCCGCGCTTCACCGGTGCGCAGGCTCTGGGATGCTCACCGGTCGCGGCGGCGTTTGCCCGGGGTGCGGAGGTGGTCGTGCCGGTGCGACCGGACACCATCGCGCGCTCCATCGCCATCGGCAACCCTTCCGACGGCGCCGATGTTCTGCGCATCGCCAGGCGCACCGGCGGTGTCGTCGCCAGCGTCACCGAGGACGAGATCCTGGAGGGGATCGACCTCCTCGCCGCCACCGAGGGGATCTTCACCGAGACCGCCGGAGGTGTGACCGTGGCAGTGCTCCGCAAGCTCGCCCGCGAGGGCCGCTGGGAGGGAGGCGAGACCGTCGCCGCCTACATCACAGGGCACGGGCTGAAGACGCTCGACTCGGTGAGCGGACGGCACCCGGTCCCCGACGCGATCGAGCCGCAGCGGCGCAGCGCCCACGTCCGTCTCGCCGAGCTCGGCGTCGTCTGAGCTCACTCCTCGCGGAGCATCGCCTCGGGGACGTTGACGACCCGGTAGGGCATGTCGGTGATGTCGTAGAAGCGCAGGGGCTTGCGCAGCCGCTTGGCGATGCCGATCTGGACCTTCACCCCCAGCGAGAGGTTGCCGAACACCCACATCTGGTCACAGCGCACGATCAGGTTGTTGAGAGCCTCGCGCACCGTCTCCTTGGGAACTGTGTGCAGCAGGTAGTAGTCGAAGAGCATGAAGGGTGAGATGGGAACGCCGCCCTCGTCGAGCACGAACTTGGTGATGTGCTGGCGCCAGTAGTAGTTGTGCTTGCTGATGGCGCAGTAGATGAGCTGCTTGGGGCGCCGCAGCGCACGCTCGGTCTGCTCGGCCGGGGTGGCCTTGGGGCGCGGGGTGAAGATGCGCTCGAGGATGTCCTCGGCGTCTTTGCGGGCAGTCACCTGCGCCGCAAACGGCGCGGCATCGGTCTCGGGCACAGCCTGAATTACCTTTGTGCAAGGCCGAAAACGGCCCGCGGATCATAGCAACCGGCCCGCTCCCACCGCGGGGGGCCACGGTGAGGTGGGCGGCCACGCGGTCACGCAGCGGTGCGCTCTGCCCAGACGGCGAGCTCGCCCAGGCGCTGGAGCGCCCCCGCCAGCAGGCGCACATGATCCGGGTCGTTGAGCCAGCGACTCTGACCGGAGGGATGGGGCAGCGGCACCAGGACCGGCACCGCCTCGGGGATCCCGGCGACGACCTCACCCTGCATCGACCAGGCGGCGCCGACGATGGCCTCCAGACGGCGCCCGGCGAGGAAGCGGGCGTGCGCCAGGGTGCCGATGCACACGATCAGCGCGGGCCGGAGCACTCCCAGGTAGGCGTCGAGCCAGCCGCTGCAGAGCGCCACCTCGCGGGCGCTGGGGCGGCGGTCGCCGCTGTTTCCCAGGAGCCTGCCGGGAAAGCAGGTGGTCATCGAGGTCATGAAGACGCGCTCGCGGACCGCCGCTTCGCCGGCGAACCCGGCACGCCCAAACCAGCGCATCAGCTGCGCGCCGGCGCGCCCGGCGAAGGGGCGCGTCACGTCGTCCTCCACCGGCCCGGGCGCCTGGCCGACGAGCATGATGCGCTGGCCGGCGTGACCGCTGAAGACGGGATGGGCGCGCTCCAGGTGCCCTGCCGCGACGCAGCGGACGCAGGCGCGGTGGTCATGCTGGATCGCGGTGAGGGCGGCCGTCATCGGCGCGGACATCGCCCCAGTCTAGGTGTGAGGCCCACCGGGGAGCGGCGCTATGATGATGGGCCGCCAGCGCCTTGCCCTCGTCCTGCCCGGCGGGCCGCAGTCAGCAACGAACGTGCCCAGGACCGCAATGTCTGACGATCCCCCGCGACCCGCCTCCGGGCAGCAGCCCGACCCCCGTCCCACGGCCGGTGCTCCGGCGTGGTGGGGCGCGCTGGGGCGGGCCGACCTGCCGCTCGACGGCGATCGCAAGGCGGAGCTGGTGGGGATGGCTCCGGCGGCCCACGGCGCGGCCCCCGCCTCCGGGCACAGGGGGATCCGCTGGCGGGTCTGGACGTTCAACCTCGCAGTGCTGGCGGTGGCGGTGCTGATCATGTGCGTCGGGCTGGGGGTGATGTCGCTGACGATGTTCCTCACCAGCGCGCTGCTCTTCGGCGTCCCGCTCGCGGTCGCGGCCATCACGATCACGGTGGTGGCTCGGCGATCACGCTGAGCCGCGAGACGGTGGGATGCTGGTGAGCAACCACCCGCCCCGCCGTCCTCGCCGCCGGCCCGGTGACGGTCTCCCTGTTGTCGCCTTCGACGCCCGGATGCGCAGCGACGCCGACGCGCTGCGACGGGCCTCGCGGCGCTTCAGCGAGGCCCTGCGCGTCGACGCCGCCGCGCCCGGCGCATCCTCCGATGCCGAGCTGTTGCGCCGCCTGCGCAGCGAGCCGATCACCGGGATGGGGCGGGTCGTGTACTCGTCGAACGCGGTGTTCCTGATCGCGCTCGAGGGCCGCGACCCCGGGCATGCCGATCAACCCCTGCGCGCCATCTACAAGCCGGCGCGCGGGGAGCGCCCTCTCTGGGACTTCCCTCTGCAGACCCTGCACCTGCGCGAGGTGGCCGCGTACGTGGTCAGCGCCGCCCTCGATGACGGCATGGTGCCGGCCACCACCCTGCGTGACGGCCCCCACGGAGCCGGGTCGATGCAGGTCTTCGTGCACGGGGCAGGCGACGATGCCGCGGTGCCTCGCGAGGGGCTCGAGCTGCAGCTGCACAGCCTCGCCGCGCTCGACGTGCTCATCAACAACGCCGACCGCAAGCGGGCCCACCTGCTGCTCGGCGACGACGGCCGGCTGCACGGCATCGACAACGCGCTCAGCTTCCTCCCCTACCCGCGACAGCGCACCGTGCTGGTCGAGCTGGGCGGCCAGCCCCTGCCCGCCGAGGTGGCCGCCAGGGTGAGTGCGCTGGCCGCCGACGAGGCCCGCCGCACCGCGCTGCGCGGCCACCTCAGCACGCTGCTCGAGGCCGCGGAGGTGGCGGCCTTCGACGAGCGCCTCGACCAGCTCGCGGCCGCCCCCGCGTATCCCACCCTCGATCCCTGGGAGGGCCGGCCCTTCGAGTGGTGGTGAGCGACGGTCGGGGCGCCTCCGGTGCCGGCCGTATACTCGTGCCTCGATCCGCGGGCGCCCGTAGCTCAGTTGGATAGAGCGCCGGCCTCCGGAGCCGGGTGCGGGGGTTCAAGTCCCTCCGGGCGTACCACCAGCCGCCGGTTCGGCCGTGGCCCGTGGGGCAGGCGTTGGCGGTGCGGACAACGTGCTACGATGTAACCATGTCCGTGAACGTCTCGGTGCGTATCGACGATGCGCTCGCCGAGCGACTGCGATTGCGAGCCAGGGCCGCGGGCGAGACGTTGTCCGATCGGCTGCGCCGCTATGCCGAGGAGGGTGCTCGCCGTGACGAGCATCCGCTCATCACGTTCCGCGACGGGCCGGCCGGTCGACGTGCGGGTCTGCTGGGTGGGCCCGACGTCTGGGAGGTGGCGATGTGGGTCGAGGACCTGGCGCCAACTGAGCCCGATGCCGCCGGCGCGCTGGTGAAGGAGAGCTTGGTGACCAGGCCGCAGGCCGATGCCGCGCTGCGCTATCGAACCGCCTACCCAGACGAGATTGCGGCGCGCATCGAGCTGCATCGGCGAGAGACCGTTGCCGCCGCCAGTCGTTGAAGCTGTTGCTCGACGAGATGTACCCGGCGGCGCTGGCCGCGGCACTCCGCGAGGGCGGGATCGACGCGTCGACAGCAGCGGAGGTCGGGCTGGCCGGCGGGTCGGATGCCGACGTGTTCGCCGCAGCCGGATTGCGAAGCTGTGTCGTGCTCACTGAGAATGTCGCTGATTTCACTCGGCTCGCTGGGGACGCCGCAAGCGCTGGGCAGCATCACCGAGGTCTGCTGATCGATCTGTCGTCGCGGTTCTCCCGCCGCAGGGAGGGCATCGGACATCTGGTCGCCGCAGTTCTTGCCGTGTCCCGGGAGACGATGGAGGACCGCATCGTGTACCTCGAGAGGCAGGCCTGACGAGGAGGCGGTGCGGGCATCTCCGCTTCAGCTGACTGATCAGATCCTCTTCCCCCTCCAGCGAACTAGCAGACAATCGAGCCAGTCACGTGCACCGGACCCGCAGCGGACGTGTCTGGCTGCACCTCAAAGTCGAAGTGGGCGCCGTGACTTTGACTGTAGCCTGTCACACCTTGGAAGCTGTTTCCCGTCCAATGGGCAATCTCGCTCTGAACGGGAGAGCCATATTCATACAGGTCCTCCTTGACAGTTGAGCTTGCCTCCACCGAGGGGTCACCGATGATGAGGTCGTATTTGTGGGACACCTCGGGTTCCCGTGGGTAGCTGGGCACTCGTTCTGAACTTGTTTGCCACCTGATCTGAGTTCGCGCCGCTGAGGGCAGAAGACGCGCAGCTGGCTCCGTTAGGTTTCGGTTGCTCAACC
>JBOHUD010000109.1:0-1842 GCA_050734155.1 Candidatus Dormibacteria bacterium | reverse complement strand
GGCCAGCGTGGCCACCGCGGCGGTGAGCGTGGCCGGGCCGCCGCGCCGCCGCCGCTGCGCCCCCCGGAGCGGACCCTGGCCATCGCCTCCGCCTGGCGCGGCGCGGTGGTGCCGGCGGTGATCGTGGCCCTGATCGGCTGGGTGCTGCTGCCCCGGGTACCGGTGCAGACGCAGGTCGACCAGCTGCTGGCCTCGTCGCTGCCGCAGCTGCAGGACGTCAACACCGTGCGCGACCAGACCGGCTACGGCAACGAGGTCGACATCTACGTGCGGGGACAGGTGGCGGGCCCCTACAACCACCCCGGGACGCCGGCCAACGTAACCTGGCAGTGCCAGGTGTCCCAGGGGATTCGCAGCGTCCACGCCAACCAGGTGGCGCTGGCCACGTCGATCGCCGACTTCTTCATCGCCGCCTCCTCGTCGGCCTCGCCGTCGAGCAGTGCACCGTGTGTGGCCTCGCCCCCGCCGGCGAGCAGCGGTTCGCCGCCGCCGTCACCGGGTGCCACCTCGCCGCTGAGCCCGGCTCCTTCGGCAAGCGGCAGCGCCCCCGCCACACCCACCAGCCATCGTCCCGCCCGCCCGCAGATCTACCTGGCCGCCTCCGCGGCCGCCAGCCAGACGGCAGCCCCGTCGGCGGCGCCGTCGGCCAGCGGTTCGGCCGGACCTTCGAGCTCCGCCCGGCCCTCGCCGAGCGCGCGACCCACCGCTCCGCACCCCGTCAAGACCCAGACCGCGTTCCTCTGCGACCTGCGCCTGCTTCCCTCGCTGGCCCGCAACCTCGTCCAGGACATCCCCACCAGCACCCAGCCGTGCCCGGGCATCGACAAGTACTCCAACACCTGGCTGAGCAACGACGGGACCCCGATCGATCCCACCTCGGCGCGCATCGCCATCGGCGTCGAGGGGACGTCGATCGCCGACGAGGCGCGGCTGATCGACAGCATCAGCGCCGAGATCGCCAATCCACCCAACGGGCTGAGCGCCGCCCCGGTGGGGATCGCCGCCCTGGCCGCCCAGGCTTACGACAACATCGTCAGCCGCAGCCTGCTGCTCAACCTGCTCCCGCTGGTGGTCGTGTTCCTGGCGCTGCTCCTCCTGGAGCGCGACCTTCGCCGCGCCGCGCTGCCGCTGCTCCCCACCGCGATCGCCGCCGGCTGGGCGCCGCTCATCCTGCTGCTTCTCGGCCTGCTTCCCGGCAATCTCGGCCGCACCCTGGGCTCGTTCAACCCGCTCACCGTTGTGCTGGGGGCGCTGGTGATCGCCCTGGCGACCGAGTTCGGTGTGGTGCTGCTCCATCGCTTCGACGAGGAGTGCGCCAGGGGCCTGGGCGCCGACGCCGCCGCCGCCGCCACCCTCGCGCACACCGGCAGGGCCATCCGGGTCTCGGCGCTGACCCTGGGAGCCGGCTTCGCGGTGCTGGCGGTCAGCGCCCTCCTCCCCCACGGGCTGCCGCTGCTCGGGGCCTTCGGGCTCACCGTGCTCATCGACCTCGGGCTGGCGGTCGGGGCGGTTTTCGGGATCATGCTGCCGGTGGCGGTGGCGATCGAGCGCTCGCGCTTCCGCCCCGAGCGTGCCCCCCTGGTCCCGGCGCCGGCGCCAGCCGCCGCCGCCGCGGCAGCTCCCCGCCTGCGGCGGCGCCACCGCTCCAGTCCGGAGGCGGTGGCCCAGTCCGGGCCCGCTGCGACGCCTGCCGCGACGCCCGCCCAGGAGACCGAGGCCGACCGCAGACGCCGGGGAGCCGGCTCAGACACCACCGCCGACCTCACACCCGAGACCACGGCCAGGGCGGCCCCCCAGCCGTCCCCCGAGCCATCCACCCAGCCGTCCGCCGGTGGCCTGCGG
>JBOHUD010000108.1:0-26347 GCA_050734155.1 Candidatus Dormibacteria bacterium | reverse complement strand
CTGTGAGCTCGGCGCCAGCCGTCGCCATCGCCCCCGACGGCACGCAGCTCCTCTTCTGGCGAGGCGCCGGCGGGCACCTCACGGAGGCGTGGTGGAACGGCCGCTGGAACGGTCCCGTTGACTGGACCGCGGCCAACGCCTGGGGATCCCCGCTGACCTCAGCACCGACTCTGGCCATCGCTCCCGATGGCACCCAGATCGTCTTCTGGCAGGGGACCGGAGGCCATCTCATCGAGGCGTGGTGGCACGGCAGCTGGAACGGCGTGGTCGACTGGAGCCCCTAGGCCGACCGCCGGCCGAGCCCCTCACCGATCGGTGGGCAGAGACCCCAGCCTCAGCTGCAGGGGATTGAGGCTGCGGAGGTGGGGACTGACATACGGGTCTAGGATGCCTCCCTCCCTTCCCCATCTCCTCCAGAACAGCTCCTCGTCGGTGAGGTGATGCATCCCGCCCCGGGTGGCGCTCTCGCGATGGCAGAGCTCTGCGTGCGGCGTGTAGACGACCAGGCGACCGCTGGCCCGGACACGCAGACAGAAGTCAACGTCGTTGTAGGCGAGGGGCAGCGCTGGATCGTAACCGCCAACCTCGTCGAAAACCGCCGTCCTCACCATCTGGCAGGCGCCGGTGACGGCCGACACATCGCGAACCACCCGGCCCATCCAACCGGCGTCCAGGTTCACGGCGGTAGCAGCCTCGCAGATGTTGCCGAGGCCGACGCCCTCGTGCTGGGTTCTTCCGCCCGGGTACACCAGCCGCGCTCCCACGGCCCCCACCTCGGGGCGCTGAGCGTGCTCGAGCAGGGCCTCGATCCAGTCGGCTGTGGTGGTGACGACGTCGTTGTTGAGCATGATCAGGTAGGGAGCGTCGACCAAGGATCGGCCGAAGTTCATGAGCTCCGAGTAATTGAAGGGGCCGGGCCTGGGAACGACCGAATGGGCTGTCTGCGCGAAGAAATCCCGGGACTCGGGCTCGATGCTGCCATTGTCGATGATCGTGATCGACCACCTCCTGTAGGTTGACAACGATTCGATGCTGGTGAGGCAGTCACGGAGCAGCCCGACGCGATCACGGGTGGGGATGACGATGGCCACCTCAGGCCCATCGCTGAGCGTTCGGCGCACGTGGTAGGTGCCCAGCTGCTGCCCCAGGGAGACCGAACCACGCTGCCCGCGACGATCCAGCGCGCTCTCGACCGCTCGGCGCCCCGCCTCGTACGCGTACATCTTGGCCCTGGGATCAGCTGCCACCGATCCGGCGGCCTGCCTCCAGGAGTAGAGGACATCGGCGATGTGGCCGATGCGCTGCGCGGTCTCGGTGACGCGCAGCGCCAGGTCGTGATCCTGAGCGCCGTCGAAGCCCTGCCTGAACCCACCAGCCTGCTCGACCAGATCGCGCCGGACGACGAGGAGGTGACACATGTAGTTGACTGAGAGCAGCAGATCCGGAGACCAGTCGGGTTTGAAGTGGGGACCGCCGCGGCGGCCGTCGGCGAACACGATGTCCTCGTCCGAGTACAGCACATCCGTGCCGGGCTCGTCGTGCAGGTGTTCCACCACCCGGTGCAAAGCGTGGGGGCTCAGGATGTCGTCGTGGTCCAGCAGAGCCACGAAATCACCGCTGGCGAGCCGTAGCGCGCTGGAGGACGCAGCAGCGATGCCGCCGTTCTGTTGACGCCGCACCACTTTGATTCGCGCATCCGTCTGCGCAAGCTGGTCGAGCAGACCACGCACCTCCGGTTTGGTGGACGCGTCGTCGGCGATGCACAGCTCCCAGCTCTCATAGGTCTGCTCCGTGACCGAGGCGACGGCGGCGCGCATCCAGTCGATCTCCGGGTCGAACGTCGGCATGATGATGCTGATCAGCGGTCGCGCGGACCACAGCCGGCTGTCCTGGCGCATGCGGCGCAGATCTTCGGCTCGCGGCTCGTGGATCTCGCGCCATCGCTCGTACTCCGCCTGCACTCGCCGGGCTAGGTTGGCGGACCGTCGGCCGCTGCGACCGGCCCCCACCCGGCGCAGCGCGGCATGGCCCCCCCTGGCGAGCTCCACGGCGGCGCGTGCAGCGCGATGCACGGCGCGTTGCCGAGCCGTACCGGGGGGCGCCAGCCTGGCCGTACCGTGCTGGATCGCGGAGGCAAACTGGATCGCCGCGCTGTCCCGCCACGCCTGGACGTCCTCGTCCTTCTCGCGCATCGTCTGGTATGCCTGCATGAGCAGTTGCTGCTGGGCGATCAGGTCGTCGGAGAGACGCGCCACCTCCGAGCCGAGATCTGATGCGCGCAGCGCTCCGATCTCGTCGGCTTGACCGTCGATGACGCCCCTCTGGCGCCGGACCTCCTCGCGGGCCTGGCGCAGCTCGCGCTCTACCTGCAGCAGCTGGCGCTGCAGATCCGCTGCGGGCTCGGCGGTCGCCGCCGGGACATCTCGATCCGGGGTATCGGGCATGAGCCCCTCACGATTCCTTCAGGCATTCACCAACGTACAGCGTCTGCCGTCCCAGCACACGCCAGACCGCGGGGACTCGCAGGTACATCCGCACCAGCGCCGGGGCCTGGGGAAGCCGGCTCTTGGTGGTGAACGGCAGGAACCGCGTGATCACCTGACGGGTGGTGAAGCCGACCAGCTCGGCCGCCTCCTGCAGGCTCTTCTCCGTCAGGGCCGTCCGGTGATCGAGGAAATCCCAATACCTGCCGCCGACGAGGCGGATGTTCGGCTGCAGGACCACGAGGCGTCCGCCCGGACGGCACACCGCATGGGCTTGACGCAGCTGCTCGACCACGACGTCCGAATCGGCAAGGTGCTCGAGGTAATTGCTCATGAACACCGTGCCGAAATGATCGCGGGGGAGGACGCCGCTCATCGCGATCCCGCTCACCTGCACGAAACGGATGTCGTCGGTGAGGTGGCGGCGCACGTCACGGATGTCGGTCGCCCAGCGCTCGGCGGCCTGGATGTTGCGGATGAAGTGGCCGCGATCGGCAGCCACGTCGAGCACGGGAGCACCGGGGAGGACGAAGCGCTGCAGGTAGGCGCAGACCTCGACCCACACGGCATCCTTGGCCGCCGCATCCGCACGGCTGAAGCGGGTCTCGTAGATCCGATCCAGATCGCCGCGCGGCGTCTGCGATTGCGGCTCGTAGTGAACCTCGACACGCGCGTTGGTCACCGTCGCGGACCGGTGTGGCGCCGCCGTGCCGGCCTGTGCCCTGAGCTCCTCGGTCATTCTGTGTCCAGCGTATCAGGGTACCGGTGGGGCTGCAGCGCTCGCCGATAACACGCTTTGAAACGCGGATGTCCCGAGCCTGCACGATCTGGCGCCGCCACGCTGATCGTGGCCCGCGGCCGCGCCGCTACACTGGCGCGATGCCGCGCAGAACGCCGGTCCCCATCGGATCGCCCGCCGCGGACCTCGCCGGCCGGCTGTCCGCGGCGGTGCGCACCGTCGCCGACTTTCCACGGCCGGGGGTGGCATTTCGCGACATCACCCCACTCCTCTCCGACCCCGCCGCCTTCGCCGATTCCGTGGACGCGATCGCACGCGCTCATGCCGACCAGCGGGTCGACGTGGTTGCCGGCGTGGAGTCGCGGGGCTTCATCATGGCAGCCCCCGTCGCCTACCTTCTGGGCGCCGGCTTCGTCCCCATCCGCAAGGCCGGTCGCCTGCCCTCGGCGACCATGTCGGTGGACTACGCTCTCGAGTACGGAACAGCCGTTCTCGAAGTTCACACCGACGCCATCCGCAGCGGCCAGCGCGTGCTCATCGTCGATGATCTGCTGGCCACCGGCGGAACCGCGGCCGCGGCCATCCAGCTGGTTGAGACACTGGGGGGCGTGGTCACCGGCGTCGCCTTCCTGATCGAGCTCGCCGAGCTCGGCGGCGCGGCGGCGCTCGGCGGCCGGCCGCACACATCGCTCGTCATCCTCGGACCGGAGAAGACATGACAGCCACCGCCAACGATGTCGCCGACCTCACTCTCGCCGACGAGGGCGAGCGCCTCATCGAGTGGGCCGCGCTGGAGATGCCGGTGCTCCGGTTGATCAGGGAGCGGTTCCTGCGGGAGCAGCCGCTGGCCGGGCTGCGTCTCGGCGCCTGCCTGCACGTCACCAGCGAGACCGCCAACCTGGCGATCGCGCTCAAGGCGGGTGGTGGCGACGTGCGCGTCTGCGCCAGCAATCCTCTGTCGACCAACGACGCGGTGGCGGCTGCGCTCGTGGCCAGGCACGGGATCCCCACCTTCGCGGTCAAGGGTGAGGACGCGACCCGGTACTTCTCGCACATCACTGCGGTGCTCGACAGCCGGCCCAACCTCACCATGGACGATGGCGCCGATCTCGTCGCCGAGCTGCACCGCAACCGCCCCGAGCTGCTCGAGGAGGTGCGCGCCGGCACCGAGGAGACCACCACCGGGGTGATCCGGCTGCGGGCGATGGCTGCGGACGGGGCCCTGCGATTCCCCATCATCGCCGTCAACGAGGCGCTCACCAAGCACATGTTCGACAACCGCTACGGCACTGGCCAGTCAACCCTCGACGGCCTGATCCGGGCCACCAACATCCTCCTGGCGGGGCGCACCGTGGTGGTCTGCGGATACGGCTGGTGCGGTCGCGGCCTGGCCAGCCGCGCCGATGGCATGGGCGCGCACGTGATCGTCACCGAGGTGGACCCCACGCGCGCGCTGGAGGCGACCATGGACGGCTTCCCAGTGATGCGACTGATCGACGCCGCCCCGCGCGCCGACGTGGTGATCACCGTGACCGGCGACATCAACGTGGTCGATCGCCACCATGTGGAGAGCTTCAAGGACGGGGCGATCATCGCCAACAGCGGCCACTTCAACGACGAGATCAACCTGTCGGCGTTCGACGATCTCTGCACGGACGTGACCAGGCCGCGCCCGTTCGTCGACAGCTACCGCATGAACGATGGGCGCACCCTGCACGTGCTCGCCGAGGGCCGCCTGCTCAACCTCGCCGCCGCCGAGGGACATCCCGCGGCGGTAATGGACATGAGCTTCGCCAACCAGGCTCTCTGCGCGGAGCACGTGGCCAGGCATCACGCTGACCTCGAGCCTCGCGTGTACGACGTCCCCACCGAGATCGATCGCGAGGTGGCGCGCCTCAAGCTCGAGGCGATGGGTGTCAGCATCGACGCGCTCACCACCGAGCAGCTTGCCTACCTCGCCTCCTGGGAATCCGGCACCAGCTGAGCCGCCGGACTGGACGGGGAGCCCACCGGGTACCCTGCCCGGGTGAGCTCGCAGCCCTCCCTCAATCCCCACGCGCCCTCGCTGACGACCCTCCCCAACGGCGTCAGCCTGCTCAACGCGCCCTCGACCTCGCGCAATGTCGGTGTCTTCCTGATCGTGCGCGCCGGCTCGCGCGACGAGGCGGCCGACACCTCCGGGCTGGCCCACTACCTCGAGCACATGTTCTTCAAGGGCACCTCGCGGCGCCCGACCACGCTGCAGATCTCCCGGGAGATCGACCGGCTCGGCGCCAACACCAACGCCTACACCGACACCGAGGAGGTCGCCTACTACGCGGAGGGGCCGGCGACCGCCCTCGACCAGCTCACCGACATCATCACCGACATGCTGACGCGACCCCTGTTCGCCGCCGAGGAGGTGGAGCGGGAGCGCAACGTGGTGCTCCAGGAGCTGTCGGCGCGCCTCAGCGACCCCGAGGGCTGGATCTGGGACAGGCTAGGAACCGTGGCCTTCGGTGGCGACCAGCCCATGGCCTGGTCGGCGGCGGGTTTCCCGGCGGTGATCGAGAAGGCGTCACGCGACCAGCTGCTCGAGTACCACCGCTCCTTCTACGCGCCCCAGTCGATGTGCCTCGCCGTCGCCGGGGGCGCCAGCCTGGGCGCGGAGCGCGCGGCCGAGCTGCTCGCCGACGTGCCCATGGCCAGGCCCCGCCCCCGCGTCCCCGCCGTGTGGGGACAGGGCGAGCGCTACACCTGCAGTGTCCGGCCTCCCACCGACCAGGAGGAGCCGCAGATCCGCCTGGTGTTCGCAGTCCCGGGCATCCCCGCCATCGACCTGGATCGCACCGCGCTCTCGGTGATGAACCACGTGCTCGGCGGAGGCATGTCGTCGCGGCTCTTCCACACTGTGCGCGAGCGCAACGGGCTCTGCTACAGCATCTTCTCGCACCACGAGGGCTTCGAGGACACCGGTGTCTTCGTGATCAGCACGGGGACCCGGCCCAGGGACGCCCGCAGGGCCGCCGAGCTCTCCTTCAAGGAGTTCCGCGCCCTGGCCGAGACCGCCGTCCCCGAGGACGAGCTCTCCTCCACCAAATCGGCGATGATCGGCCGGCTGCTCCGCTCCACGGAGACGGCCATCAGCCTGGCGCGGTTCTTCGGGGGCCGCTGGCGCGCCCGCCTGCCCATGGAGACGCCCGACGTGAGGGCGGAGGCGATCAGCCAGGTAACCGCCGAGCAGGTCCAGCGGGTGGCCCAGCGCATCGTCGCCGGGGCCGGGGAGGTGCGCCTCGCCTTCGTCGGCCCCGAGGACCAGGGCGCGGAGCTCCTCGAGGCGGCCGGCTAGGCCGCGGCCACGGGCACGGCTCGCCACAGACTGGGCTGGAGAAGCGCCAGCACGGCCGCGGCCGCCAGCCCTCCCCCGAGCAGGCCGAGCTCGACTCGCAGGAGCAGGGGGTGGACCAGCAGGACCACGGCGAAGAACCCCGCCACGCCCGCCAGCCACCCTGCCACCACGCCGCGGTAGACGGCCCGGGCGATCAGACCCTGGCCGAGCGCCTGGGCCGCCATCAGCGCGGTGCAGCTGGCGGCGAGCAGGGCGAGGTCGCGGCTGCTCAGGGCGAAGTTGGGCCCGAACACCAGGCGGAGCACGGTGGGGCCGAGCACGAACGCGCCGACGATGGCCACCGCCCCGAGCGCACCCACGAACATGAGCAGCCGCGCCAGGGTGCGCTGGAACTCGGCGCGTGACTCGCGGCTGTGCAGCGCCGAGAGACGCGGGAGCAGCGCCGCGGTCACCGCCTGGAAGAGAAACAGGGGCACGAAGGCCAGCACCCGCCCGTTGAGGAAGGTCCCGGCGGCGCGCTGCTCGGACGGGGAGGCGAGTAGCTGCACCACCACGGTGCCGCCGTTGAACATGAACTGTGTCGCCATCGAGGCGACCAGCAGCGATCCCAGGGCGGTGGTGACCTCGGAGTTGCGGCTGTGCGATCCCGCTGCGGCCAGGCCCCTCTCGCCCACCACCGCGGTGACCACGGCGGCGAAGGACGCGGCCACCAGGGCCAGCCCGTAGGGTCCCGGGCTGCTCACGTGGAGCGCCGCCAGGGCCGCGCAGAAGGCCACCCGGTAGACCCCCTCGGAGCCGAGCAGCATCCCGTAGGCGCGAAACCGACCGTTGCCGCTGAGCGTCCCCCGCGCGAGGTGCTCGGAGCAGTAGGCGGACAGTCCGACGAGCAGCGCGACCATGAGCACGCCGTCGCCGCCCAGCAGGTGGCTGTCGATCGCCCCGAACGCGATCCCCGAGCCGATCACCAGGATGACCAGGAAGCCGCCGCCGAGCAGGGCACAGCGGCGGATCACCGGGCCGCCGCCGTCAGAGCGCGCCCGCCGGGCTGCGATGGCTCTGCCCAGCTCCTGCTCGAGGGGCAGGAAGATGCCGGGGGCCACCACGAAGAGCAGCGCCCAGAAGGCGGCGAACTCCGAGTACCGCAGCGGGCTCAGGGCGTGGCCGGCGATGGCCAGGAAGGCGTAGGTGCAGACCCCGGCGACGAGCAGGCCGGCGCCCACGGTGAGCGCCCCGGCGGGCAGCGGGTTGCGCTTGCCCAGCCGGTGCCAGGCGGTCACCGGCACGAGTAGTGGAAGGACCGGGTGAGCTTGCGCTCGACAGGTTTGAGGATGTGCAGGGTCATGGTGCCGTCGACCGTCTGCGACCCCTCCAGGCGCCACGCCTCCACCAGCTGGTACGCGCCCTCGGTGGGACCGATGGGGATGGAGGTGCTGTCGGTGACCTGGCCGTCGCTCTGCTCCCAGCGATACACCAGGGTGCCGACGCCGCTCAGCGATCCCCGGGCAACGAACGCGAACGTGGTGTTGCAGCCCCCCACCGCCGGGTTGACAGCCAGCGCGGCATCGCTGCCGAGGACCAGGGGCCCGTGGGCGATGGGAGCCCCGTGTCCGGTGACCAGGTAGACCCCCACGGCTGCCGCTGCCGCCAGCACCACGACCGCGGCGAGCAGGGCGGCGAGGAGTCGCCGCCTCCGTCTCGGGGTGGGCGGGGCGGGTGTGGCGGCCGCTGCCCACCGTCCGCCGCCACCGAGGACGCGCGTGGCGCTGCCGGCCAGCTCCTCGCGGAGGCGGGCGGCATCGGCCGTCCCGGTTGCGTCCGCCGCTCCCTCGAGGGGACGGCGCAGGGCGTCGAAGCGGGGGCCGGCGTCGCGGAGCAGGCGCAGGCCCATCCGGGCAGTGTCGCGCACGTCCGTCTCCGGGCCCGTCCCCTCCGGGGACGCCGCCGCGCAGACGGCCAGCTCCGCCAGGCGGGCGCGCGTGTCGTTCTCCAGCACCACGGTGTCGGGGCCGACCCTGCCGTGAAAGAGACGGCTGCCGTGCAGCGCCACCAGCCCGGCGAGCACCTCGTCGACGACGGCAACCGCGCGCTCGGGGGTCAGCGACACCCGTTCCAGGGTCGCCGCCAGCACGGGTGCCTCGGACCATTCCGCTACCAGTCGGTACACGCCCTGGTCGTCGACGAGGTCGTAGACCGCCAGCAGGTGAGGGTCGCGCAGGCCCGCCACCTGGCGGCCGATGCGGCCGAGGCGGTCGATCAGCCCGGGGGTGGCGGCGAGGTCGGCGCGGATCTCCTGGAGGGTGACCGGACGGCCGCTGCGGCGGTATCGCCCGGCACGAAGGGTGCCGCCCCAGCCCTCGCGAAGCACGGCGCCGACCTCGTAGTCGCCGTCGCCGTCGTCGCCGCCGCCGCCCTCCGCTCCGGCGAGGCCGGGGCCGGGGCCGGGGCCGGCAGGATCAGGGATAGATGCCACGGACCGCGGTGGCGTCGGCGACGCGCTTGACCGCCACGAGGTAGGCGCCCAGCCGGAGCGACACCCGGTGCAGGTCGGCCTGCTCGCACATCTGGGCGAAGGCGCGCCGGAGGATGCGCTCCAGCTGCTTGTTGATCTCGCCCTCCTCCCAGAAGAAGGACTGCAGGTCCTGCACCCACTCGAAGTAGGAGACGGTCACGCCACCGGCGTTGGCGAGGATGTCGGGCACGACCACGATGCCGCGGTGCTCGAGCATGAGATCCGCGTCGGGCGTGGTCGGGCCGTTGGCTCCCTCGATGATCACCGACGCCTGGACGCGACCGGCGTTGCGGGCGGTGATCTGGTTCTCCAGCGCCGCGGGGACGAGGACGTCGACCGGCAGCTCGAGGAGCTCGCTGTTGCTGATCGCCCGCGTGCCGGGGAAGCCGGCCACCACCCCGGTGCTGCGGCGGTGCTCGAGCAGAGCGGGCACGTCGAGGCCCAGGGGGTTGTACACGCCGCCGGAGACGTCGGACGCAGCGCAGATGCGAAAGCCGCGTTCGGCCATCAGCTCGGCGCTGACGCTGCCCACGTTGCCAAACCCCTGCACCGCCACCGTGGTCGCGGTGGGATCGCGCTCCAGCCGTTTGCAGACCTCGATCGCCGCGATGGTGACGCCGCGCCCGGTGGCGCTGGGGCGCCCCTCGCTGCCGCCGATGTCGAGCGGCTTTCCGGTCACCACCGCCGGGATGGAGTACCCCGCCTCCATCGAGATGGTGTCCATGATCCAGGCCATCACCTCGGCATTGGTGTTGACGTCGGGGGCGGGGATGTCGGAGTCGGGTCCGATCAGCAGGCTGATCTCACTGGCGAAGCGGCGGGTGAGACGCTCCAGCTCGCGGTGGCTCAACTCGCCCGGGTCGACCACCACGCCGCCCTTGGCACCGCCGTAGGGGATGTTCATCAGCGCGCACTTCCAGGTCATCCACATGGACAGCGCCTTGACCTCGTCCAGGCTGGTCTGGGCGTGAAAGCGAATCCCACCCTTGGCCGGACCCCGGGTGGTGTTGTGCTGCACGCGGTAGCCCTCGAACACGCGCAGTGAGCCGTCGTCCATCTTCACCGGGAAGCGCACCAGCAATTCGCGGCGCACTTCGCGGAGCACCGCGCGCAGGCCGGCGGAGAGGTTGAGGATCTGGGCAGCGTTGTCGAACTGCCGCTGCGCGTTCAGCCACGGGTCGTCGGCGGAGAGCGCGGGAGCGGTCGCCGTCGCGGTCACGCAAGGAGACTACCAGCCCGGGATGGATGCGAACAGGCGATCCGTATACTCGCGCCATGGTGACCAAGGGGGAGGCCACGCCTCAACAGGCGCACGACGCCGTCAGCTCCGGGGGAGCGGTGCTCATCGATGTGCGCGAGCCGTGGGAGTGGGAGCAGCTGCGCATCGCCGGCGCCCTGCTCATCCCCCTGGCCGAGATGCCGCAGCGCCTCGACGAGATCCCCGACGACCGCGACGTCTTCGTGCACTGCCGGCTCGGCGGGCGCAGCGGGCGGGCGGTCGAGTTCCTCCAAGAGCACGGCCGGCCGCGGGCGATCAACGTGGTCGGTGGGATCGAGGCCTGGGAGGAGGCCGGGCTTCCCGTCGAACGCTGAGACAGCAGCGCGCCGCGATCGCGCTCAGCGCCCCAGCAGGATGACCAGCACCACCAGGGCGGCGATGGCCACCGCCACCGCCGCCACCGTGACCAGCGTGCGCATCGGGCCGGGGGCCGCGTCCGGCCGGGGAACGGTCGCCACCGGAGTGCCCGCGCCGGGACGCGCGGGTGGGGGCGCCAGCGGCGGGACCGGCTCCATGGCCGCGGCCGGCGTCCAGGGGCGGGGGTGAGCCGCGCCGGCAGGCACCTCGGGGACGCTGTCCGGAAGCACGGGTTCTGCGTTCATCGGGTGAGCACCGTAGCGCAGCGCGGCGCCCGCTGACAGGAGGCTCCGTACCATTCGCGCGGTGCCGCCATCCCTGCCCGACCTCGCCCCGCTGGCCGGCCTGCTGGTGCTGCTCGAGCTGGCGGTGGGCACCGTCGCCGTCAGCGCCATCCTCGATCATGTCGGTCGCGTGGGCCGTGGCTACGCCGGCACCACCGCCGCCATCTGCGCGCTGATCATGGGCGCCGACCTCCTGGTCATCTCCGGGAGCTCGGACCTCGGGGCGCTGCTGCATCGCGGGGTCGACGCGGGCACGGCCGCCCTCTTCACCAGATGCGCCGTGGGATTCACGATCGCGCTGGCAGTCGACGCGCTGTTTGCCTACGTGGGCACCGAGACGTCTCGGCGGGTGGTCGCCGCGGGCACCGTGGTGCTGGGCGTGGTGACCCTGATGGCTGTGGGGATGGCGATCGGGCCGGCCCTGGGCGGCCTGGATGCTGCCGTGCTCGAGCTTCTCCCGGCCGCGCTGCTGGGGGGCACTGCGCTTGCCGGCATGCTGCTCGGACACTGGTACCTGGTGGCGCCGAACCTCTCCTTCCGGCCGCTGCGGCTCTCGATCCACCTGGTGTTCGGCGCTGTCGCCCTGCAGTGTGCCGGGATCGTGGTCGCCCTGGCCACGTCCGTGCCGGCGGCGCGGGCTCGGGTCCTGTCGGGCGACCAGGCCGGCCTCTTCTGGCTGTTCGTCGTCGGCGCCGGGGTGGTGTTCACCATCTCGGTGGCCTCTTTGACGCTGCATTTCGCGCGCATCCGCGCCAACCAACCGGCAACAGCGATGCTCTACGTGCTGATCATCACCGTGGTCATGGCCATGATCCCGGGGCACCTAATCTTCCTCCTGACCGGTGCGGCGGTGTGAGCTCTCGAAGCGGTGCCCCGAGGTTCGGCGATCAGCCGAACACAGCCTCAGCGATCACCCGAGCCTGAGAGTCCCAGGCATATCTGAGCTCCGAGTCGGCGACCACGCGTTCGGACATCGCCTGGTACGCCGCCGGGTCGTCCTCGAGCAGGGCGACCGCGTCGCCGATCTTGGCCTGCCATCCGGCGGCGGTCGCCAGGAACCCGTTGTCGCCATCCCTGATGGCCCGCGTCAACGTGTAGCTCGGCGAGGCAACTGTGGGAACACCGACGACACCTGCCTCGAAATACTTCAGCTCCGACTTGCAATTGGTGAAGCGGTTGCTCTGCAGGGGAACGATGGCCAGCTCCACCTCGGCCGTCAGCCGCTGCAGGTTGAGGTAGTCCTGGAGAGGCACGATCTCGATGCGATCGTGGTGGGGAGCGAGATGACTGTTGAGCTCGATGAACCCGACAACGCGCAGCCGGAGCTGTGGGAACCGCTCGAAGGCGGCTGCCAGCGCCGGCGACGCCACGAGGAGATCGCGATTGTGGGTGGGCGTGCCGCTGAAGTACCCGAGGTCGACATGGCCATCGCGCCGCCAGCCCGTCGCCCGCTTGCGCCCCACCAGCGTGCGAGACACCTCCGTCTGCCGGCGATTGAGGAAGTTGGGAACGACCGCGACCGGGATCCCGGGCGCGTATTCGGAGATGCGTTCCGCCAGGAATGGATTGGTTCCGATGGCGGCGTCGCAGTTGCGCAGGGTCGTGCCCAGCCGCGAGATGTCACCGAACCAGAACGTCCAGTAGTCGTCGGCGAGCAGCTTGATGTCCAGCGTCTGGGTGACCAGGTGAGCATAGTCGGTGTCGAAGATGAGGTCGTCCACATCGTAGATGACCCTGGTTCCGCGCGAACGTGCGCGCGCCAGGAGTCGCGCGATGCTGTCATCGTAGTGAGCTCGGCAGATGACCACGGCGTCCGCCCTGTCGATGAAGCTCATGTCAAGGGAGAGGTCGTCGCGCGTGAACCACGCGGCCGAGATGTCGAGCTGGGGCGCCGCCTCGAGAGAATCGATCATGTTGATCACGCGGTAGCGGAACGTGCTCGAGTCCGGCTGCTCATAGATGTAGGCGATGTGCCGGGATCGGGCCACCAGCGAGCGGCGACGTTCGTGGAGCGTGGTGTTCCAGGGATCGTCATACGGAACGGGGCCACCGGCCACATGAACGAGCATGCGAGCCGTCTAGCCTTCAATCCACGTGGTGCATCTCTGGAGGGTGGTCTCGAGCGTGGTCCGCCAGTCGCGCTCAATCCCGGATTGCGAATAGTTGCGCAGTCGCGTGGCCGCGTCCGCCGACAGCGCCACTCCCCTGGCCAGTCCCCGGCAGAGATCCTCCACGCCCGCCGGCACGGCGAGGATGTTGCGGGAGTAGCGATCCAGCGACTGCTTCAGCCCGCAGGTGTTGGTCACCACCACCGCCCCACTCGCGGCCAGGTCGAGAGGAGGGTAGCTGGCATGAGGGGTGTCCATCAACGCAAGCCCCAGGTCCACGTCGCGCACCACCTCGGCGTAGCGGTCCCAGGGCAGGTTCTCGAGGACGGTCGGCGTGACTCCGCCCGGCAGCACCGTCCGCTCGATGTCCTTTCCCACGAACGTGAAAGACCATGCCTCGGGATCGAGCACGCCCTCGTCGATGGCTGCGCAGATGGCCTCCAAACCGCGCCAGTAGAGGTTGCGCAGGTTGTTGGGCCGTGCATAGAAGAAGAAGTGGTGCTTGCCATCCGCTCGCTGGGGGGCTGTGCCATGGTAAAAGAGGCGGCTGGGGAAGGCCGGCTCGAACCAGTGCGCGCGCGCCGGCAGCTCGGGGAGTGGCTCGGGCCCCTGGGCGAGATGGCTGAAGAGCAACTCGCTGTTGATGAGAAGGTGGAGGTCGTCGCGAGCCAGGGTCTCCGAGCAGCGCAACCGGTCATCGCACCGCGGGTAGAACATCCGCTCGTCCTCCTGGACCAGGTAGATGACCCGGCGCGCCGGTACCGACTGCAGCGTCGCTCTCGTGGTCCACCACGAGGTGGTCAGGAAGATGTCACCGGCGCCGACCGGGATGCTCTCGTCTGCCAGAGGAGGTGCGTGCACCACCTCGATCTCGCTGGACCAGCCCACTTCCTGGGCCTCGAGCACCGTCTTGACCATCTCCACGTCCGGCGGCTGGGTTCGGGTGACCAGTCGCAGCCGGGCATCAAGTCGCCTCGCGAGAAGGGCGGCGATGATCAGAGTTGTGTGAACGCCGCCGTGCAGGACCCCCCCCGCGATGCTGTCGATGACGATGTTGAGACGGCGATCCGCCCCCGGTATCGGGTAGGTGCGAAGCGGATCGCTGGGCCCGAACCTGTGGCTCAGGGCGTCGCTGGCGTCGACCACCGGCGGCTCTGCAACTACGGGGGCAACGCTGGGCACCGGGCTCTCGATCTGAGCCGACGACTGCGCGCGCCTGTCGCGCAGGCGCCGGGGCAACTGGAGGGTCAGCGTCCACCAGGCCGCCCGGACCAGACGCCGTGGGACCTTCCCCGCCCGCCTCGGCGGGGGGGGCGTGCGCGCCGCTGCGACGGGCGAAGCGAGCTCGGCGGCATCGAACCGCGCCTGCCAGCCGGCCTCCGCGGCGATTCGCGCAGCGCGCTCCGAATCCAGCACCTCGTTGAGCACCTCCAGCCTCCCGCTCAGCTGCGCCGCACGCTGCGCCTCCGCGTCACGACCGATCCGCTGGCGCACGATCTCGGCAACTGCCATGAGGTCACGCTCAGTGCGACCCTCTTCAGCACGCTCCAGCAGCAGCGCATGGGAGCAGAGATAGGTCGCGTCATGTTCGACCACAGGTGCGAAACCCGCACGCGCAAAGTGGCGTAGCCAGTAGATCGTCGGCTGCACGTTGACGTGCGTTGGCTCATCGAAGTCAGATGGAGTGGACGAGAAGAGAACCCGTGGCGAGGCTCTCGACAGAACAGCGATCGCTTCCAGCGCCTGCTTCTCCGGCATGTGCTCAAGAACTTCGATGCACAGGATCAGATCGAACTCGCCCTCGATGGGAGCGGTGATTGACCCAACAGAGCAATACTCGCTAATGTCGCCCCGTGCCTGCGAGATGGCAAACCTGGAGATGTCGCGCCCGTAGGCCTCGACGTTCCGATCCCGCAGTGCCGCGACCAGGAACCCGACGGCGCAGCCGGCATCGAAGACGCGTGCTGGACTCAGGGTGCGTACGATCTCGTCGGCGACGCGGTTGTAGAATTCCAGCCACACCGGCGATTCCGGAGTGTACGGGATACTGCCACAGTGGGAGTGGTAATACTCGGCGCCGTAGACGACATCTGGATCGGCCGCGGCAGTGTGCGTGGGAGTCTCGGTCATGAGCTCGCGCGGATTATGTCACAAGGCGCCTGCAGGTCAGCGCGTTGGGACGGTTCGCTGCGAGAGGATTTGCAGAGCACACTCTTCACCCTGGCGGTTGAGCCGAGTAGCGCACCGACTGCGACCGGGTGATGCTGGTGGCAAGGCCGGCGAGAATCAACGCGCCGCCGAGGATGGTGGCCGGCGGCGGCCGCTGACCGAGGATGGCAAACGCCAGCACCGCTGCGAGCGGCGGCTCGCCGAGGAAGGCTAGTGACACCATGCTCGCCGGCAGCCGGCGCAACGTCCAGTTGAACACGGTGTGGCCACCGATGGTGCACACCGCGGCCAGGCCGATGCAGGCGACCAGGGTGCGCAGGCTGGGTACATGGACGGTGGCACCGACCGCCGCGACCGCGACCGCCGCAGCGCTGACGATCGCGTACACCACAGCGGAATACGCCGCCACGCCGCCCCGCTCGCGCCGACCCCTGCCGATGAGCAGGTAACCGGCGAGGGCCGCGCCGCCGGTCAGGGCCAGCAGGTCACCGCCAAGCGCGTTGCCGCCTGTGCCCAGCGCGCCGTCGCAGGTCACCACCGTCCCTGCCAGCGCCAGGCCGATGCCGGCGATGGTTCGGGGCTGCACCGCGTCCCCATGCAGGCGCGCGCCCAGCGGGGTGACCAGGAGCGGGTGCAGCGACACGAGCAGGACGCTGGCCGCCACGGTGGTGTACGCCAGTGACGCCGTCCAGGTCAGGAAGTGGACGGCGAGGAGGATGCCCGCGATGGCGGCGAGAAGGGCGTCGCGGCGCGAGCCGCCCACCGCGCGGGCACGCAGCTGCGGTGTGGCCCAGGGCACGAGCAGGGTGACCGCCAGGGCCATGCGCAGCCACACCACGGTGGCGGCATCCGTCTGCGCCTCCTTGATGAGGATGGCGGACACGGACACGGCGGCGGTGGCTCCGGCCAGGGCCAGCGGCGCCGCCCGCCGGCTGCTCACACGCCGTCGAGCACGCGCACCTCGGCGAGGTTGCGGTAGCGCTCGCCACAGTCCAGGCCGTAGCCGACCACGAACCGGTCGGGGATGTCGAACCCTCTCCAGTCGATGTGCACGTCGCGCGCCCGACGCGAGGCCTTGTCGAGCAGCGCGACCAGTCGCACCGAGCGTGCCCCCAGCCCGGCGAGATGTCTCTGCAGGGAGGCGATGGTGCGCCCGCTGTCGACGATGTCCTCGACGATGAGCACGTCGCGGCCGCGCAGGTTCGTGAGCACGTCGGCGACCAGTTCCACCGCGCCACTGCTCTGGGTGGCGTCGCGGTAGGAGCGCACCGATATGAAGTCGATCTCGATGGGAATCGTGAGGCGCCGCACCAGGTCGGCGGTGAAGATCAGCGCGCCCTTGAGCACGCACACCAGCAGCAGTGGATGGTCGATGCCGGCGTAGTGGGCGTCGATGTCGATGGCCAGCTCGCCGACCCGGCGATCGATCGACCCGGCGTCCACCACGGTGGCGCCGAGGACGGGCAGCTGCGCGCTCACAGTCGACAGTGTAGGAATCGGCTCAGCGGGACCCGGCCACCGCCTCCCAGCGCTCGTAGAGCTCGGCGAGCGCGCCGCTGAGCCGATCATGCTCCCGGCCCGCCTCGGCGCCCCTCTCGAGGTCGGCGAAGGTGTCGGGATCGAGGAGCCGGTTGCGCGCCACCTTCAGCTCGGCCTCGATGGCCGCGATCTCCTCCTCGAGGCGACGCACCCGCGACGCCGGCGGCCCCCGTTCCGGCGCCGGGCGCTGATCCCGCGCGCCGCGCTCACCGGCAGCGCGGCGCCGCGCCTCCCGCTCCAGCTCACGGCGCTCTCGCTCGCGCACGGCAAGCAGCTCGGTGTAGCCGCCGAGCACCTCGCGGATGCCGCCGGATTCGATCGCCCAGGTGCGGCTGGCAACGGTGTCGATCAGCGCCCGGTCGTGGGTGACCAGCACCACCGCCCCGGCATAGCCGAGCAGCGCCTGCTCGAGCACCTCCTGGGCGGGGATGTCGAGGTGGTTGGTGGGCTCGTCGAGGAGCAGCAGGTTGGTCTCCTCGAGGGCAACCTTGCCGAGCAGCAATCGGGCGCGCTCACCTCCGCTGAGATCGGCCACAAGCTTGTGCACGTCGTCACCGCTGAAGAGAAGGGCGCCGAGCACGGTTCGTGCCCGCTCCGCACCGACCGGGTGGTCGGCGAGCAGGTCCTCCATCACCGTGCTCTGGTCGTCGCTGGAGTAGGCGCTGGCCACCGGCTCATCACCGTCGCGCCCCAGGTCCTGGCGGTAGAGACGTCGATGCGTCCTCGGTCCCAGGGTGATGCGGCCGCTGACCGGCGCCAGCTCGCCCGCCAGGGTGTGCAGCAAAGTCGACTTCCCGCAGCCGTTCGGCCCCACCACGGCGATGCGCTCGCCCGGGGCGATGCTCAGCGCCCGCACCGAGAGCAGCGCCGTGCCCGCACGGCCCACCTCCAGCTCGCTCGTCTTGAGCAGGATCTGCGACACCGGGGCGGTGGCGAAGCGCAGCCGGGGGCGGCGGTCGCGCACCGGGGCGGTCACGCGCTCGATTCGATCGAGCTGCTTCTGCCGCCCCCGCGCCTCCTTGGCGCGCTGACCGGCCTTGTACTTGCGGATGAACTCCTCCTGGTGTGAGATGTGCGCCTGCTGCGCCTCGAACTCCTTGAGGCGGCGGGCGCGGCGTTCCACGCGCAGGCGCGCGTACTGCGTGTAGTTGCCCGGGTACTCCTCGGCGACTCCGTGGCCCAGCTCGAGCACCGAGGTGCACACCGAATCGAGGAAGCGGCGGTCGTGGGACACCAGCACGAAGGTCGAGCGCACCTCCGCCATGAACGCTTCGAGCCACTCGATGGAGGCCAGGTCGAGGTGGTTGGTGGGCTCGTCGATGAGCAGCAGGTCGGCATCGGCGAGCAGCAGCTTGGAGAGCTCGACGCGGCGCTTCTGGCCGCCGCTGAGCCGGCGCGGGTCGCGCCCCTGCAGGGCGGGGTCGATGCCCAGCCCTCCCAGCGCCTCGCGCGCCCGTGCCTCGACGTCGTAGCCGCCCGCGTCCTGGTAGGCGTGCTGCAGCTCCCCGTACTCGGCCATGACGGAGTCGAGGTCGTCCGGCGCCTCGCCCATGGCCGTCTCGAGCCGGCTCAGCTCGGCGTGGACGGCGAGCAGGTCGGCGCGGGAGGCCAGCACCTCGTCGAGGACGGTGGCGCCGACGGGCTCGGGCGTGTCCTGGGGGAGGTGGGCGACCCGAAGCTGCCGAGGCCGCTCGACCGCGCCCTCGCTGGGTTCCAGCTCGCCGCCGATGACATTGAGCACCGACGTCTTTCCCGCGCCGTTGGCGCCGACCACGGCCAGCCGGTCACGGGGCTCGATGTTCAGCGTGATCCCGCGCACGATGACCTCAGCCCCAAAGGCGACGGCGACGTTCTCGAGTGAGAGCAGCGGCATGGGCTACTCGCCGGTCATGGCATCAGGGAGCCAGCGAGACGGCCGGGACGTGTCCGGCCAGCGTGCCCTCCGCCGCGCCCTTCAGCTCGTCGATGGTGACCGGCCCCTCGAAGCGATCGCTGATGACACCGCTGCTGTTGACGAAGTAGATCCAGGGATCCGTCTGCAGCCCGAAGGCGCGGAACGCCGGGTTGTTGAAGGCCTGCGCGGCCGACGCCGGGAAGTCGGTCTCGATGTGCTGGAACGAGAGCTGCGAGCAGTACAGGGTGCACAGCTGGCGGAGGATGGCGACCGTGGGCCCGCACGTCTTGCTGGGACAGTAGCCGGGCTGGCCGAAGAACAGCACCATCGGCCTGTGTGCCGCCAGGGCGCCGGCGATGCTCTGGTCGTGCCAGGTGTCGGGCGGGACGCCGCTGTCGACCATCGCCAGGGTGATGCCCGGGTCGGTGACCACCGCCTGGTGCAGTGAAGGAGCCCGCGCGCCCACCGCCAGCTCCGGTCCGGAGGCGGCCACGGTGACGAAGGCGTGGCCGGTGACAGCCGCGCCCGCCCTGGACCCGGTGACCACGAACTCGTACTGGCCCGCGGTGGGGAAGCTGGCCAGGCCCACGTAGATGGGGATGGACCCGTAGACGGCGGCGATGTTCTGCAGCGGGCGGCGGCCGATCGACTGCCCGCTCTGGGCGATGACGTCCAGGCTCACCCCGGAGGCCGCAACCGGGTTGTTGCCGGTGTCGAGCAGCGCGACCGAGACGCGGTTGACGCCGACGAGCAGGGTGGAGTTCTGCGGCTGCACGGTGAGGTTCTCCACCCTCGGTGAGCCGCAGCTGGCGGTGGTGCACGCCACCGGGGTGGGGCCGCAGGCGGAGGCACCGAGAGCCAGCGCGGCACAGACGGCGAGCCACCACCGCCGGGTCACGCCGGCACCTCGGCGGGCATCTCGTCGCCGTCCTCGACGATCGGGGCGTCGATCGTCGCGGGGCTGTCGACCAGGGCGCCCTCGAGGCGGAGGATGCGGCGCAGGATGGCCACCGATGAGGCGTACGTCGAGTCCATGCCGAAGTACGACAGCCCGCGCGCGCCGAGGGTGCGCGCCTGGGTGAACGGCGTGTCCGACGCGTAGTGGATGACGCCGAAATCCACCGGAAGCCGCGAGAAGTTCACCGGCTCGCCCATCGGGTAGCGGGCCGCCTCGCTGGTCTCGTACATAGCGCAGCAGTACGGGCCAGCCTCCATCTCCACCACTGAGAAGGCCTCGCGGTGATAGAAGTCGAGATGGCCGCGATTCTGCAGAAACGTCCCCTTGACGGTGACCGCGCGCTGGTTGTCGAGGCCGCTGCCGAAGCGGAGGTACGGGGCGATGTCGGAGACGCGGAAGGCATTGTCGAGCCAGAAGGTGCTGCCCGAGTGCTCGTCGTGGATCACCCCGGAGATCATCACGTCGCCGACGTCGGCGTTCAGGGTGGCCGCCTTGCCGAGGACGTAGACACCGCGCAGCTCGGCGGCCGTCTCGGCAACCTCTCGCAGGATGTTGTAGGCGGCCAGGCCGAGCGGGTAGTCGATGTTGACGATCACCGCCCGGCTGGCCCGCAGAGCCGCGGCCTGCACAGGACCGAGACGCTCGTCGAGGGCGGACGGGTCGAGGCGGTCGAGGGCGATCACCTGGGCGGAGACATCGAGCGCGGTGCGGCTGCCCACCGCGATGACCCCCGCCTCGCGCTCCTCACGGCGCACCGCGGCGCGCTCGGCGTCGCTGAGCCCGCCGCGCAGCCACATGCGCGCCGCGTAGTACAGGAGGTTGTCCCAGTTGCCCTCGGCGCGGCCCTCGCGGAAGGCGCGGAGCTCGTCACGCAGCTCGTCGGGGCCGGCCCGCTCCACCGAGGCGATCAGCTCCTCCTGGTGGCGGCGGGCCAGCCCGGTCACCAGGTTGCCGAGGCTGTGGGAGTTGCTGCTCACGAAGTACACCGGCCTGCCCAGCAGGCCCTCGGAGCGCATCAACCCGGTCACCTGCTGCCACCAGCGCCTGGTCACCCGCGCGTAGCCGACCTGGGTGCCGCCGAGCATGCGCACCCGCAGCGAGAGCCGGCGCCGGCGGACCTGCTCCAGCCGGGTGGTGAACGCGGCGCCCCACACCTCCTGGAGCTGTGCCCAGTCGTCCTCCATTCCGCCGCAGCCCGCCGCCAGCTCTGCGGCGGACACTCCTCGCTGGGTGTTGGCCCGCAGCACCGCGTGGAGCTTGTTCCACTCGATCTGGAAGGCAACCAGGGTGGGCACGAGGTCATCGACGTCGGAGGCCGAGGCGATGAGCACCGCCAGGGTCCCCCTGCCGTCGTCGTACCAGCGCCGCCGCCGTCCCGGCGCGCCAACCTCGGTCTGGGTTGCGAAGCTGCCGAAGCCCCGGCGGGCGAAGATCTCGGCGGACTGGCCCATCACCACCAGCTCGGCGCCGAAGACGGCGTCGGGCAGCCGCCGCACCGCATAGAGGAAGGCGCCCAGGTCAGGCTCCGGCGAATCGGCGAGGGCGTGGAGGCTGCTGTGCATCGCCCTGTGAGAGGCCTCGAGGACGCGGAGCCGGGTCTCGCCCGTGCTCCGCAGCACGGTCGTGTAGGTGCGCCGGTAGACCTCGACCGCCTCCGCCAGCGAGGTGTCGTCGAGGGCTTGCCCGGGCGCAGGTGGGCTCGGCCCAGCGGTGGCATGGCGGGTGCCGGGGAGTGCCATGCCACCCATTCTGCCGCGACCCGGGTGCGCTGCGGCCCCGGCCGGGGCGGGGTGAGCGCGCGCCCCTACACTTGCGCCCGCCATGGGATCCATCGCCGTCACCGGCTCGGTCGCCCACGACATCATCATGGTGTTCGGTGGCCGATTCGCCGACCACATCCTCAGCGACTGGGCGCACATCCTCAACGTCTCCTTCCTGGTCGATCGCCTGGAGCGGCGTCGCGGAGGCACCGCCGCCAACATCGCCTACAACCTGGCGCTGCTCGGCGAGCGGCCGCTGCTCTGCGCGGCGGTGGGCAACGACTTCGCGGAGTACGGCGCCGCGCTCAGCGCCGCCGGCGTGGACACTTCGGGGGTGCTGCGCTGCGACGACATCAGCACCGCCACCGCGTTCATCACCACCGACGTCGACGGCAACCAGATCACCGCCTTCTTCCCGGGGGCGATGGGCCGGGCGGCCGGCGTCGACCTGGAGGCGCTGCCCGGCGTCGATCACGTGGTCGTGGCCCCGGACGCGCCTGACGCGATGGCGTTGCACGTCGAGCAGGCCACCCGCGTCGGCGCCAGGCTGGTGTTCGCGCCCGCCCAGCAGCTCAGCTCGCTGCCCGACCAGACCCTCAGCGCAGGGCTGGACGCCGCCTGGTTGGTGGTGGGCAACGATTACGAGCTGGAGGTCATCCACCGCCGCACCGGCCGCGGTGTCGAAGCTCTCGCCGCTGCCGGAATCCTGGTTGCCCGCACCCGCGGTCGGGAGGGCAGCGAGCTGTACATCGGCGGCGCCGTGCACCATGTCCCCGTGGCCTCGGCGGCGGAGGTCGTCGACCCCACCGGAGCCGGCGACGCCTACATCGCCGGGCTGCTCGCCGGCCTGCGCGCCGGCCGGCCGGCCGAGGTGGCCGGGCGCATGGGCGCCCTGGCGGCCAGCTACGTCATCGAGCACCAGGGGCCGCAGAGCCACCAGTACACGGGCGAGGAGTTCGCCACGCGGTACCTCGCGGAGTTCGGCGAGGAGCTTTAGCTACAGTCTCCGGCCATGGAACACGCGGTCATCGTCAGCGCCGTGCGCACCCCGGTCGGCACCCTGGGCGGTGCATTCGTCGACGTCGCGGCCCCCGAGCTCGGGGCTGCCGCGGCCCAGGAGGCGCTCCGCCGCGCCGGCATCGACGCGGTCGACGAGGTGCTCATGGGCAACGTGCTCTCCGCGGGTCTCGGGCAGAACCCGGCGCGCCAGGCTGCGCTCGCTGCCGGCCTGCCCGAGAGCACACCGTCGATGACGGTCAACAAGGTGTGCGGTTCGGGGCTGAAGACGATCGCCCTCGCCGCCCAGGCGATCCGGGCCGGCGACGGTGAGGTGATCCTGGCGGGCGGCATGGAGAACATGTCGCGCGCCCCCTACCTGGTCGAGAGCGCGCGCTACGGCTACCGGCTTGGCGACGGCAAGTTGATCGACGAGATGATCCGCGACGGGCTCTGGTGCGCGTTCGAGCACTGCCACATGGGCAACACCGCGGAGAACATCGCTCGCGAGTACGAGGTGAGCCGCGAGGACCAGGACGCGTTCGCGGCGGCTTCGCAGCAGAAGGCCGAGGCGGCGATCGCGGCCGGCCGCTTCCGCGAGGAGATCGTCGGTGTGCCGGTCGAGAAGCGCAGGGAAACGGTGACAGTGGACGTCGACGAGCATCCCCGCGCGGGGACCACCGCGGAGTCACTGGCGGGGCTGCGACCCGCCTTCGACAAGGAGGGCAGCGTCACCGCGGGCAACGCCAGCGGGATCAACGACGGCGGGGCCGCGGTGGTGGTGATGAGCTAGGCGCGCGCGCGCGCCGAGGGGCGCACGCCGCTGGCGCGCATCCGCGCCTACGCCAGCGCCGGCGTGCCTCCGCGGGTGATGGGCATGGGGCCCGTGCCCGCGGTGCGGGCGGCGCTGCAGCGCGCTGCGCTGTCCATCGCGGACATCGATCTCTTCGAGCTGAACGAGGCGTTTGCGGCGCAGTCGGTGGCCGTCGGGCGCGAGCTCGCCGTCCCCGACGAGAAGCTCAACGTCAACGGTGGCGCGATCGCGCTCGGCCACCCCATCGGGGCAAGCGGCACGCGCATCATGGTCACGCTGCTCCACGCCATGCAGCAGCGTGATGCCGCCATCGGGGTGGCCGGTATGTGCATCGGCGGGGGCCAGGGGATCGCGATGGTGGTCGAGCGCATCTGACCATCGCCCACCCGCGGCGGCGCGGTCTGGGCGTCGCGATCGGGTTGCGCCGTTTCATTGGGCCACCGCTTTGTTGCGACGGCGCGACCTCCGCGTCCGCGTCCGCATGAAAGCATGCCTGCTGTTGTGGCGGTTCGGCAACGGCTATCCGATCGATGACGCGCGGCCTGCTGCGTGCGGTGACCGGGCTCGCGGTCACCGCCGCACTCACCATGGGCGGTGTTGGGGCGTCTGTGCAGGCCAGGCCCGCGGCGGCGGCGACCAGACCGGGAATGATGGCGGTCGCCGATCGCCTGGGGAGCACCGGCAGCTACGGGGCGCCGCTCGTCGACGGGTGTGCCTGGGCAACCTGGGTGGCCCGCTGCCAGAACCTGACCGTCTACGGCAACGGCAGCTCCTTCGACGACAGGGGGTGCGGCGCACCCAACGGCTGCACCTTCGGGCCGGAGTTCCAGTGCACCGAGCTGGCCCAGCGCTACGCGTACTACGCGTGGGGCGAGCCCCCGGTCTGGGACGGCTACGGGGGCGCCGATGGAAGCGCCGCGCAGATGTGGCAGGCCGGGCCGGCGCTGCCGCTGCCACTGCTACAGCTCTCCCAGGGCGGCGGCGTGGCGCCGCAGCAGGGTGACCTGCTCATCTTCGGACCGGGCTGGCTGGGCAACTACTGGGACGGCAACGGGCACGTCGCGGTGATCACATCGGTCGGGTCGGGCTCGCTCTCGATCGTCGAGGAGAACGGCACGCAGAGCGGCATGGACACCCTCGGCCTCAGCGGTTCCACGGTCAGTGCCAACGGGTACACGCCGGTGATCGGATGGCTGCGCAACCCCGCGCTGTCGCCCACTGCGATCACCAAGCTCGGCGTCGCCGCCACCGCGCAGGCTCAGGTGGTCTTCTGGAAGGGGACGGACGGGCACCTCCGCGAGGCATGGTTGAGCGGCGGGACGTGGAGTGGGCCGGCCGACTGGACGGCCGTGTGGGGAGGGACCGCCATCCTCACCTCAGCACCCTCGACCGTGTCGACACCGGGCGGCCGGCAGACCGTGTTCTGGCGAGGGTCGGGCGGTCACCTCTGGCAGGCGACGTTCGACAACGGCTGGGCACCACCGGTCGACCTCTCGACCGGGTGGAGCCAGGGACAGCTGCTGTCATCGGCGCCTGCCGCCGCGATCACCCCGGATGGCCTCCAGGTCGTCTTCTGGCAGGCGGCCAACGGAGATCTGAACGAGATCTGGACCTCGGCCGGGTCATGGAGCGCCCCGGCGGACTGGTCGGCGGTCTGGGGGGCGGGTGCGCTCAACTCACCGCCGACTGTCGTGGTCAGCTCGGCCGGCGTCCAGACGGTCTACTGGAGGTCCATGTCGGGGCACCTCACCAGCGCCTCCTATGCCGGGTCCTGGACCGGGCCCACCGACGTGATCTCGCGGTGGAGCGCGCAGAGCCTCATGGCCTCGGCGCCGTCCGCCGCGATCGCCGCAGACGGGTCGCAGGCGGTGTTCTGGCAGTCGGTCGATGGCCACATGTGGGGAGCCTGGTCCAAGGGCGCATGGAATGGCCCATCCCTGTGGGACGGGCTCGGCCTCCTGCATTCCGCGCCGGACGCAGCCCTGACTCCGTCCGGCCAGGTGGTGGTGTATTGGCAGGGGCCGAACGGGGGCCTGATGAGCGCGGGCTGGACGAGTGCCTGGACCGGGCCTGTCGACTGGACGTCCGGCTGGGGCGGCGTGGGTCTTCTCGGGGATGCCCCGAGCGTTGCCATGACCGCCGCCAAACAGCAGCTCGTCTTCTGGCGTGGCGCTGATGGGCACCTGTGGGAGTCGTGGTTCTCCGGCCACTGGAACGGGCCTGTCGATTGGACCAGCCAGTGGCACGGTGCGGGCCCGCTCGCCTCGGCACCGAGCGTCGCTGTGACCGCGGCCGGGCAGCAGGTCATCTTCTGGCGTGGCACCAACGGGGACCTGTGGGAAGCCTGGTTCAACGGGAGCTGGAATGGCCCGGTCGATTGGACCAGACAGCTGGGTGGGGGCACGCTCGGCTCGGCCCCGAGCGTCGCCCTCACCCCGAGCGGTCAGCAACTGATCTTCTGGCGCGGCTCCGCCGGGGATCTGATGGAGCTGTGGTTCTCCGGCTCCTGGAACGGCCCGGCGGACTGGAGCGGCCTGCTCGACATCGGCCAGCCGCTGGCAACCTCCCCGACCGTCGCGGTGACTCCGACAGGACAGCAGGCAGTGTACTGGGGCAGCGCCGGCGGCCACCTGGTCGAGGTCTGGTACGACGCCGGGTGGCATGGTCCCGTGGACTGGACACCGATCCAGGATCCGGGGGGTCTGTTGGCCTCCGCGCCCATGCTCACGATCACCCCGGCGGGCGAGCAGCTGGTCTTCTGGGCGGGCGCCAACGGCCATCTGTGGGAGACGTGGTGGGCCGGAGTCACCAGCACGCCACTCGACCTGTCGGCGGCGGACGGAGTGTCGGCTCAGATGGGCTCGTCGCCCGGGGCTGCGGTCGATGGCGCTCAGCAGCTGGTCTTCTGGCGCAGCCCGGCGGGGCATCTGATGGAGGTCTGGGGAGGCAGCCACTGGGCGAGCATCGCCGAGATCGCCAGCGTCGGCCAGCTGGGCTGACCGATCAAGCGATGGGACCGAGGCGGAGATCGACGGGTGAGGACCAGCCGTGGCTCCAGCGAGCGGTCCAGGTGTTGGCGTCGCCGCCCCTCCAGTAGAGGACCTGCTGGCCGTCGGCGGTGACGTCCACA
>JBOHUD010000107.1:0-30438 GCA_050734155.1 Candidatus Dormibacteria bacterium | reverse complement strand
CGCGCGGCGCTCCGCGCGGCGCACCAGGGTCCGCCCCAGGTCGAGGGCAGCCGCCACCGGGTCTCCGCCCGGGATCACGAACCCTCTCGGCAGCGCGACCCGGGCCTCGAGGCGCGCCACCTCGGCGTCGAGCGCCTCGGTCATCGCCGCCGTCACCGTGGCGAAGTGCTTCTCCAGCTTGTCCTCGTCGGAGGCCGCCGTGGCCAGCTCGGCACCGACTGTGAAGAGGTCGCGCTGGAGGTCGAGGATCCGCTGGGCGCGCGCCGCCTCAGAACACAGCGCTCGGGCCAGCCCGAGCGCGCTGATCGCCTCGTCGAGAGCGCCATAGGCCTCGGTGTGGAGGTCGTCCTTGGGCACCCGGCCGCCGTAGAGCAGGCTCGTCTCACCGCCGTCGCCGTGACGGGTGACGATGCTCACGCCACCCGGCCACCGTCGGCTGCCGCCTCGGCGAGGACCTTGAGCGCGCTCGCCTCAGCGCCGCGGGCCCTCTCCTCCAGCCACTTGCTGGCCGCGATGGTGGCGGTGGTGGCGTCGCCCACCGCGGTGGTGATCTGTCGGGTCAGCTGGGCCCGGACGTCGCCGGCGGCGAAGATGCCGGGGACGTTGGTCATCATGGTCATGGGGTCGGTGAGGTAGTAGCCGGCCCTGTCGTGATCGATGTGAGCGTCGATGAGGCCGGTGTTGGGGATGAATCCGACGAAGATGAAGACGCCTCCCACCTCCAGCCGCGATGGCCGGCCGGTCACGGCGTCGCGCAGCATCAGGTGGGTGAGCTTGTCCCCGCCCTCGATGGACTCGACCACGGTGTTGAGCACGATCTCGATCTTGGGGTGGCTGCGCGCCTCCTCGACGAGGATGGGCTGGGCGCGGAACTCGTCGCGGCGGTGGATCAGGGTGACCTTGCTGGCATAGCGGGTGAGGAACACCGCCTCCTCCACGGCCGCGTCACCGCCGCCGATCACCGCCAGCTCCAGGCCCTGGAAGAAGGCGCCGTCACACACCGCGCAGTAGGAGACTCCGCGGCCGGCGAGCTCCACCTCCCCGGGCACCTCGAGCTTGCGCGGGTTGCCGCCGGCGGTGACGATGAGGGCGGGCGCGCGGTAGTCGCCGGCGTCGGTCTCGATCACCTTCATGCCGTCGGCCTCGACACGAACCCGGTGGACCGGCGAGTACACCATCTCGGCCCCGAAGTGCTCGGCCTGGGCGAGCATGGCCGCCGCCAGGTCGCCGCCCAGGATGCTCGTGAAGCCCGGGTAGTCCTCGATCAGCTCGGTGTTGAGCAGCTGGCCGCCGGGCGCCTTGGACTCGATGACCACGGCGCGGATCTTGCTGCGGCCCGCGTAGAGCGCGGCGGTGAGGCCGGCCGGGCCGGCGCCGATGATGGCGATGTCGTACTCGTTCACGGTGCTGACACCGTACCCGAACACGGCCCGCTCGAAGCGGCGGCAGCCTCGCTCACCGCGCCGCGAAGCTCCTCAGCTCACCGAGCACGCGGTTCATCTGGATCGCGTACCCCTCCGGCGCCGACCGGCTGGCCAGGGTGACGATGCCCACCACCCGGCCCTGCGTGTCCAGCACCGGGCCGCCGCTGTTGCCGGGGTAGATGACCTGGCCGTCGAGCACCAGCATGTCGTGGTAGTCGGTGGTGGTGGGCGGCTGCCCGGTGGTGGTGTCGCCGGTCACCGGCACGTCGGACTCGATGCGGGTGACGCTCTCGTCGGTGATGTCCCCATGGCCGGTGGCCCGCCCGCTGGCGATGGCCACCACCGCCTCGGGGAGGTTGGTGAGCGTGCCCAGGAACGGCGCCAGCGGGGCCCCGGCGAACCCGTCGCGGCTGCGGATCAGGGCGATGTCGAGCGCGGGATCGAGGCCGACCACGTCGCCCACGTGGGAGCGCCCGTCGCGTGCCCGGACCCGGACCGCCAGCTGCCCCTGCACGACGTGGGCGTTGGTCACGAAGTCGCCCCTGGAGTCGAGAAGCCAGCCGGTCCCCAGCCCCTCGTCGTTGCTGCCCAGCGCCTCGATCGTCACCGTGCGGCTCAGCTTGGCCCGGGCGATGTCGTCCAGCGACAGGGTCGGGGAGGGCGCCACCACCCTGACCGCGGGAGGGCGGGCCAGCGGAGCGCGGCTCTGCACCTCGGTGCGGTTGACCGTCACCAGGAAGGCGATGACCGCGCAGAGCACCACGGCCGAGCCCCCGAGCAGGAGGCGCACCGGTCCGGACAGGACGGCGGGACGACCACGTGGCACGGGATCTGATTGTGAGCCAGCGACGGCAATCCTCAGGGGCGCGCGCGACCGGTCAGGCGGCGCCGGGGGGCAGGTCGAGCACGCCGCTCTCCGCCAGCCGGCGCAGCGCGCGGGCGCGGTGCGAGACCCGATCCTTGGCGTCGTCCCCCGCCTCGCCGAAGGTGATCCCGAGGTCGTTGCTCAGGAAGGCCGGGTCGTACCCGAAGCCGTGGTCGCCGGTGGGGGCGACCAGCGTGCCCAGGCATTCCCCGCGCGCGATCACGGGCTCGGCTCCGGGACGGCAGAAGGCGACCACGCACACGTAGCGCACGCGGCGGTCATCGGGGCTGCGGCTGTCCACCTCGGCGATCAGACCGGCGAGCCGGTCGGCATCGCTGGCCCCGTCCCCCAGCCAGCGTGCCGAGCGCGGACCCGGCCACCCCCGCAGCGCATCCACCTCGATGCCGCTGTCGTCGGCGAGGGCGGGCACACCCAGAGCCTCAGACACGGCGGTCGCCTTGGCCATGGCGTTCTCGGCGTATGTGTCGGCGGGCTCGACGAGGTCGCCCGTCCACCCCGCCTCGGCCAGGCCCACGACGGGCAGAGGGTGCCCGACCAGGAGACGGCGGAGCTCGCGCAGCTTGCCGTCGTTGCTGGTGGCGGCCACCAGGATCCGGCCCGCGCGGGCAGCGGCGGCCGGCCCGGTCACGCCCCGGCGAGCGCCTCGGACTGGATGGCAAAGAGGCGCGCCATCCCCGCCGACGCCAGCTCCAGAAGGCTGTCCATCTCCAGGCGCGAGAAGGGCTGCTGCTCGGCGCTTCCCTGCAGCTCGATGAACCGCCCGTCGCTGCTGCCCACGCAGTTCATGTCGGTGTCGGCCGCCGAGTCCTCGAGGTAGTCGAGGTCGAGGCGCGGCTCCCCGGCGACGATCCCGGCGCTCACCGCGGACACCTGCCAGCGCAGCGGGTCCTCGGCCACCAGGTTGGCGGCCCGCAGCTTGGCGACGGCGAGCGCCAGCGCGACGTAGCCGCCGGTGATCGACGCGGTGCGCGTCCCCCCATCGGCGACGAGCACGTCGCAGTCGATGAAGATGCTCCTCTCCCCGAGGCGCGAGAAGTCGACCGCGGCGCGCAGGCTGCGACCGATGAGGCGCTGGATCTCCTGGACACGGCCGTCGATGCGTCCCCTGCGGCCGTCGCGCTCGCTGCGGGTCATGGTGCTGCGCGGCAGCATCGCGTACTCGGCGGTCACCCATCCCCGGCCGCTTCCCTTGCGGAACTGGGGGACTCGCTCCTCGACGCTGGCGGAGCACAGCACGCGAGTGTCGCCAGCGCTGATCAGCGCGCTTCCCTCCGCGTAGGGGAGGGGGCCGAGCTCGATGCTGGTCGGTCGCAGCTGATCCGGGGCACGCCCGTCAGGTCGCATGGCCACGCAGTGTAGTGATGGTGCCGCCGCGTCAGAGGTGGCCGGGGTGGGTGCATGCTCGACCTCATGTCGACCAGGTGAGGCTCGGGATCCGCCCACCCCTGCCACAGGGCCGTGCTCAGCGCTTGAACACCTTGTCGAGGATCAGGATGCTCGCCTCGAAGAAGATGATCAGCGGGATGAACAGCGCGGTCGGAGTGTACGGATCCGCCCCGGGTGTGATCAGCAGCGCGCCGGCGATGATCCCCACCCAGATGCCCTTGCGCAGGCGCCGCAGCTTTCGCGACGATACGATGCCGAGGATGCCGAGCAGGATGATCACCACCGGCAGCTCGAAGGTCACCCCGAAGGCGAGGATCAGGATGACCAGGAAGGACAGGTAGGAGCTGATGTCGGGCAGGTAGACGGCGCTGTTGCCGAGGAAGGTGGCCAGGAAGTTGAGCCCGATCGGCATGACGAAGTACGCGAACGCTGCCCCGATGGTGAAGAGCAGCAGGGCTGAGGCGATGAACGGCCCCACGAACTTCCTCTCCACCGGGCGCAGCCCGGGTGACACGAAGCTCCAGACCTGCCAGAGCACTACCGGCAGCGCGCCCGCCAGCCCGATGTACATCGAGATCTTGATGGGGATTGTCAACCCCTCGGTGGGGGCGGTGAAGATGGCTGTGGAGGTGAGGTGGTTGTTGGTCTTGCCGAGCACCGTGGTCAGGGGGCGGAGCAGGAAGGCGACGATGGGACCGTGGAAGACGAATGCCGCCACTGTTGCCACGGCCCAGGCGATGACCGAGATGATCAGCACCCGGCGGAGCTCCTCGAGGTGCTCCACGATGGTCATGCGGCGTTCGTCGCCGGCCACTCCCTGCACCTCTCAACGCCTCCGCGAGAAGGCGGTCAACGTCAGCCGGCGGTAGTGTGATCGCCCTCGCCGGCCGCGCGCTCCGCGGCAGGCGTGCCGCCGCCGACCGGCGCCGGCTGCGCCGGCGCTGCGGGTGGTGCGGGTGGTGCGGGTGGTGCGTCGTCCGAGTGTGTCGCCTTGTGGAACTCGTCGCGAGTCTCCGAGGTCGCCTTGCGGAACTCGCGGATCCCCCGGCCCAGGCCGGTGCCGATGTCGGGCAGCTTGCCGGGACCCCAGATGATCAGGACGATCACCAGCAGGATGAGGATGTATCCCCAGTGGCCGGCACCAAGGCCTGGCATCGCGGCGAACCTCCGTTGACCTTCCCCGGTCGGGTCCGGGTCTCTTGCAGTACAGGTTCGAGTGTAGCATCGCTCTCGCGCGCTCCCTGAGCTAGCCCTGAGATGCGCGCAGCCCGGCGGCGAAGCCGGAGACCGCGCGATCCAGGTCGTCGCCCCCATGGGCGGTGGACAGGAACGCGGCCTCGAACTGCGACGGCGGCCAGAGCACCCCGTGAGCACGCCAGGCGCGGTGGATCCGCGCGAACGCAGCCACGTCCGCCGCCGTGGCCTGGGCGAAGTCGGTGACCGCCTCGACGCCGACAAAGGCGGTCACCATGCTCCCCACGCGGTTGACGGCACAGGCCACCCCGGCCTCGGCGGCGGCGCCGCCGAGGCCGTCCGCGAGGTCCGCGCCCAGCTCCTCGAGCAGGGCATACGCCGTGCCCGAGCGCAGCTCGTCGAGAGCCGCGCATCCCGCGGCCATGGCCAGGGGGTTGCCCGACAGGGTGCCCGCCTGGTAGACGTCGCCGGATGGCGCCAGGCGCTCCATCAGCGAGCGCGATCCTCCGAAGGCGCCCACCGGCAATCCCCCGCCGATCACCTTGCCGAGGCAGGTCAGGTCGGGACGGACTCCGAGCAGCTGCTGGGCTCCGCCCCAGGCCAGGCGAAAGCCGGTCATCACCTCGTCGAAGATGAGCAGCACGCCGAAGCGTGTGGTCAGCACCCGCAGCGCCTCCAGGTACCCGGGCCCCGGGAGCACGCAGCCCATGTTGCCGGCGACGGGTTCCACGATCACCGCGGCCACGCTCTCCCCCTCGCGATCGAGCACCGCGGCGACCGCCGCCAGGTCGTTGTAGGGAACCACGATGGTGTCGGCGACGGCCGCCAGCGGCACCCCCGGGGAGCCGGGGATGCCCAGCGTGGCCACCCCTGACCCCGCCGCAGCCAGGAAGGCGTCGGCATGGCCGTGGTAGGCGCCCGCGCACTTGACCACTCGATCGCGCCCGGTGACCGCCCGCGCCAGCCGGAGTGCGGACATGGTGGCCTCCGTCCCGGAGTTGACGAACCGCACCATCTCGACGGCGGGCATCGCCGCCACGATCCGTTCGGCGAGCTCGATCTCCACCGCGCTGGTGGCTCCGTAGGCGGTGCCGTGCTCGAGCTGACGGGCCAGCGCCGCAGCCACGCCGGGGTGCCCGTGTCCAAGGATGTGCGGGCCGTAGGCGAGGATGAAGTCGGCGTACTCCACGCCGTCCTCATCGACGACGTGCGCACCCCGAGCGCTGCTGATGATGGGCGGATCACCACCGACGGCGGCGAAGGCGCGCACCGGGCTGCTGACCCCGCCGGGGAGCACCGCGCCGGCGCGCGCGCGCCACGCCGCGGACGAGCCGGCCGGCCCTCTGGTCACGTCTGCTTGGCGATGGTGACACTCTGCATGACGTCGCCCTGCTGGATCTTCTTGGCGACCTCCAGCCCCGAGACGACGTTGCCGAAGAGGTTGTAGCTGGGGCTGAACTGGTTGGCGCCGGTGTCGATGAAGAACTGCGAGCCGTTGCTGTTGGCTCCGCTGTTGGCCATCGCCACCGATCCCGCGCTGTACTGCTGGTGGACCGGCTCGTCGGCGAACTTGTAGCCGGGGCCGCCCTGCCCGCAGCTGCCGGCATGGACGTTGGCGATGCAGTTGGGATCGCCCCCCTGGATGATGGACAGCGCGCCTCCGCAGCTGGTGTCCGCGCTGTTGGGGCACACCCTGTGGAAGGGGATGCCGTCGTAGAAGTGGTTGCGAGCCAGCACCACGAAGTTGTTGACCGTGTGCGGCGCCAGCGCCGGCTGCAGGCAGATGACGACGTTGCCGCGCGCCGTCTTGATGGTCGCCGTGTAGAGCTTGGTGGTGTCGATCTGCATCGCCGGCGCCGCGCTGTAGACATGTGGGTTGCTGGGCTCGCCGGACGGCTGCAGGGGAGCCCCGAAGCTCGCGGTCGCGCAGTCGGCGAACGGGATGACCGCGGCAGAGGCGGAGGCCGATGCGGATGGCGATGCCGCGGCCGAGCTGGACGCGGAGGGGCTCGCCGTCGCCGCCGGCAGCGACGATGAGTTGGCCCTGTTGACGAAGATGATGGCGGCGATCAGGCCGCCCACCAGCACGGCCCCGGCGCCGAGTGACAGTGGCAGGCGCTGCCCCGGCGGCACGGGCCCGCGCTCAGACACGCTCGCCGGCCTCGCCCAGCCAGCGCGCCGCCCGCCGCGCGTCGTAGGTGATGATCAGGTCGGCGCCGGCCCGGCGGATGGCGGTGAGCGCCTCCAGCACCGCGGCGCGCTCGTCGAAGGCGCCGGCGGCGGCGGCCGCGTGCAGCATGGCGTACTCGCCGCTGACGCAGTACGCGGCCACGGGCACCTCGACGGCGTCGTGGACGCGAGCCACCACGTCGAGCGCGGTGAGCGCCGGTTTCACCATCACCATGTCGGCGCCCTCGGCGACGTCGGCGCGAGCGCGGCGAACCGCCTCGCGCTGGTTGGCAACATCCATCTGGTAGCTGCGCCGGTCGCCTGAGCGGGGCGCGCAGTCGGCGGCGACACGGAACGGGCCGTACATCACCGACGCGTACTTGGCGCTGTAGGCGAGCACCGCGGTGTCCCGGAAGTTGCTCTCGTCGAGAGCGGTGCGGATCGCCGCCACCTGGCCATCCATCATCCCGCTGGGCGCGATGATGTCGGCGCCCGCGGCGGCCTGGGACACCGCGATGCGCGCGTACAGCTCGATGGTGGCGTCGTTGTCGACGCTGCCGTCCTCACGGAGCACGCCGCAGTGGCCGTGGTCGGTGAACTCGTCCAGGCAGCAGTCGGCGATCAGCAGAGTGTCGGCGGCGACGTTGCGGCGCAGGCTGCGCAGCGCTCGCTGCACGATGCCGCCGTCGTCCCAGGCCTGCGAACCGCGGGCGTCCTTGCGAGCCGGCACCCCGAAGAGGATGACCGCGGCGCAGCCCGCGTCCACCGCATCGCCCACCGCGCTGTTCAGCGAGTCGATCGTCTCCTGGCGCTGCCCGGGCATGGAGCTGATCGGCACCGGGGCCGTGATCCCCTCGCGCACGAACGTCGCCTGGATGAGGTCGGTGGGCACCAGCACGGTCTCGCGTGCCAGCGCCCGCAGCGCGGCGGTGCGGCGCAGACGGCGTGGGCGATCGGCGGGAAAGGGCATGGGGTCAGGGTACCGGGTGGACGGGAGCGAGGTGCGCCAGCAGCGCAGCGGCCAGGCCGTCGGCGGTGTGCTCGGTGGCGGCGATCACAGTTGCCCATCCGGCAGCGCGTGCTGCCCGCGCGGTCACAGGCCCGATGCATGCCGCCGGGCAGCGCGGCAGCGGGGGCGGCCAGGCCAGCGAGAAGTGGCGCACCGTGCTGCCGCTGGTGAAGGTGACCGCGTCGATCGCGGGGCCGCCGAGCGCCTCGCGCAGACGCCGGCGGGCCGTCTCCGGCATGACGCTGCGGTACGCCTCGAGCACGTCCACGTGGGCCCCGGCTGCCTCCAGCAGCGGCGCGATCACCCGGCGCGCGCCGGCGGCGGTGACCAGGAGCGCGGGGGAGCCGTCGACCCCGGCGCTGACCAGCTCGGAAGCCAGCGACTCCCCCACCTGACCGGCGGCGACCAGGTCGGGCTCGATCCCGTGGGATCGCAGCGGCGCGGCGGTGGCGGGACCGACGACCGCGATGGCCAGCTCTCCGAGGCGGACCGCGCCGACCGCCTCGACTGTCATCTCCGCCCCGGTCGCGCTGGTCAGCACCAACCACGCCGGGCCGGTCCCGGGTGCGGACGCGTCGACAAGCCGGTCTACGGCGTCGCTGATGGCGGCGGCGGCGACCAGCCGCTGGGCGGCGATCAACGGCACCCTGACCACCTCCGCGCCGGCCACCTCCAGGAGGCCGGTCAGACGGTCGGCCTTCTCCTCTCCGCGGGTGACCAGGACCCGGCGTCCCCGCAGCGGGGCCGCGGAGCTCATCGGAGCAGGGCGACGACCCCGGCGACCAGCTCGTCCGGGTCGCCGGGGTCACCACGCAGCTCGGCGCGCCGGACACCCCCCTCGACGCCGAGGGCGGCGGAGAGCACCAGCTTCCCGTCCTCGACCCTGGCCCACGCTCCCAGGGGCAGCAGGCAACCGCCCCCGAGCGCGCCCAGCAGCGCCCGCTCGGTGCGCACCGCCAGGCCGGTGGCGGCGTCGGCCGCCCTCCGGGCCATGGCCGCGGCTGCCGAGCCGGCGACGGCCTCGAGAGCGATCGCTCCCTGCGCGGGCGCCGGCACGAACAGCCGCGGGTCGAGACGCTCCCCGATCCGCTCGGAGAGGCCCAGCCTGTCCAGCCCGGCGGCGGCCACGACCAGGGCGTCGACCTCGCCGGCATCGAGCTTGCCCAGGCGGGTGTCGACGTTGCCGCGGATGGGCACGCTGCGCCAGCCGGGGCGGAGCACGGTCAGCAGGGCGGCGCGGCGGGCGCTGCTGGTGCCCACCGTGGCGCCGTCGTGAAGCGACCCCACGCCGCCGCCGTCGCGGGTGACCAGGGCGTCCCGCGGGTCTGCCCGCGGCAGGTACGCGGCCACCTCCAGGCCGGCGGCGAGCTCTGTGGGCAGGTCCTTGGCGGCGTGTACCGCGATGTCGGCGCGTGAGTCGATCAGGGCCCTCTCGATCTCGGCGGTGAACCAGCCCTGGCCCTCCATCTGCTCGATCGGGGTGGTCTGGTTGCGGTCACCGCCGGTGCGCACGATGACCAGCTCCGCGGCCGCGCCTCCCGCCTCCCGGAGGGCTGCCGCGGCCAGCGCTGCCTGGGCGCGGGCCAGGGCGCTGCCCCGGGTGGCCAGGCGCAGGAGGGCGGCCTCGGTCGCGGCGCTCACGAAGCCGCGGCGCTGCCGTCGGCCGACCCGTCCTCGACGTCGTCGGCGGCGTCCAGGTCGAAGGCGTCGCGCACCGTCAGGGCCACCCCGGGGTCGTCGGCGAACTCGCGCAGATGGCTGATCGGGGCGTGCAGCAGCCGGCTGACGATGCTCCTGGTGAGCTGCTGGATGCGCTCGGCGGTGAGCGCGTCGATGCCGGGCATCCGGGCAAGGGTGCGCTCGACCTCCCGGCGCCGCACCGCCTCGGCCTGGCGCACCAGGGCGCCGATGGTGGGACCGGCGGTGTCGCGCTCGCCGACCACGGCGATGGCATGGGCCACCTCCGCCTCGATGATGGCCGTGGCCTCGGCCAGGGCCCCGCGCTGCTGTCCGACCATGCCGGCGACACGATCTCCGAGCGCGTCCACGTCGACCAGGGTCACCCCGGCCACGCGAGCTGCGGCCGCCTCCACGTCGCGCGGCACGGCGATGTCGACGATGGTCAGCGGGCGGTGGCCGCGCCGGCGCTGCATGGCCTCGACCTCCGCCGCGCTGAGCACGGTGGTGGCGCTGTTGGTGCAGGAGATCAGCAGATCCACCTCGGGGGCGATCACCACCGGGTCGGTGACAGCCACCGCTCCGTCCTCGAGAGCGGCGGCCAGCACCACCGCCGACTCGCCGCCGCGCGAGGCGATCATGAGGCGGGCGCCTGCCTCGCGCAGCCGGCGCGCGGCCAGCGTGCTCATCGTGCCCGCACCCAGCACCAGGACCCCGCGCCCGCGGAGCTCGCCACCCACCTCCTGGGCGATCTCCACCGCGGCGTCGGCGATGGTGCCGGCGCGGCGACCCAGCTCGGTCTGGCTGCGCACCCTCTTGCCCGCGGACACGGCGCGGCGCATCACGTAGTCGAGACGGGCGTCCAGCGTGCCCGCCTCGCGGGCCAGCTGGTGGGCGTCCCTGAACTGGCCGAGCACCTGCGCCTCGCCGATCACCATGCTCTCCAGCCCTGCTGCGACGCGGATCATGTGCCGGATCGCCTCCGCGTCGCGGAGCTCGATGAGATGGTCGCCGACCTGGCCGCTGCCGGCAGGGTCGAGGTACATGGCCAGCCGCGGCCGGACCTCGTCCGCCAGCTCCGCGGTGGGGCAGCTCACGTAGAACTCGGTGCGGTTGCAGGTGGACAGCACCACTGCCCCGCGCAGGCCGCAGTGACCCACCAGGTAGCGCAGCAGCCGGCTCGCCTCCGAGGTGGCGACCACGGCGCGCTCACGAACCGGGAGCGGCGCGCTGCGGAAGCTGAGCCCGGCGGCGACGAGGTGCATCGGAGGTCTTCCTGCGATCCGGGCGGCGGCGCGCGCCGGCGGCGGCGTCCTGCTCGGGCAAACGGACCGCGCCAGTATATGGAAGCGGGCGATCGGCCCCGCCGCTGGCGCTGCGTATAACATCCGGCCAATGACGTCCGCCGGGCCGGAGCCACAGTCACCGGACAGCCGGAGCGGACCTGGCGACGACAGCGCCGGCGGCGGGGAGCCGGCGGCGCGCGGCGGCAACCGTGAGCGCATCCGCTACGGACGGCGGCGCGGGCCGGTTCCCGTGGGCAGCAGCTTCGTGCCCCGCCTCGGTCCCTCGGCGGACGAGCCCTTCGCCGCCATCGACGACGCCGACGACATCGAATCGCTGCCGTCCGATCGCCCGGAGGCGGTCACGCTGGTCGAGGATCTGCGCTTCGTGGCGCTCGATTGCGAGACCACCGGCCAGTCGCCGCACCGGCTGGTCGAGCTCGGGGCTGTCGCCTTCACGGTGGACCGCCACATCATGTCCTTCGAGACCCTGGTGCACAGCACCGACCGCATCAACCCCTACGCCAGACGAATCCACGGTATCGGGCGCGAGAGCCTGGGAGGCGCGCCGCCGGTGGAGCGCGTGCTGGCACGGTTCCGTCGCTTCTGCAAGGGAGCGGTCCTGGTCGAGCACAGCGCCGACGCCTTCGACACCCGTCTCATCGCCAGCACCATGGAGACGGCGATCGACGCCGACAACCTCGACACCAGCCGGATGGCGGGCGCGATCTGGGGCCTGCGCGACACCATCGGGCTGGAGCGGATGTGCGCCGAGCTCGGCGTCCATCACCGCCGCCCCCATCACGCCCTGGCCGACGCCGAGGCGACCGCGGCCTGCTTCACCGCGCTGCTGCGCCTCGGTCGCGAGCGCTTCGGCTGGAGCACGCTCGGCGATCTGCTCGCCGTCGCCCAGCCTCCGCCACCGCGGTTGATCGACGCCCCTCGCGGGCGCGGCCGCGGCGCCGGCACGAGCACGACCGGCACGCGCCGCCGGCACCGGGGGGGACGCCGCCACCGCCGCGGCGCCAGGACCACGCCCGCGCCCCCCGCGGACGCGGCGCCGGAGTGAGGCTCAGACCGCGAACTCAGCGACCACGGGGTGATGGTCGGACGCGATCGCTGCCTCGCGGTCCGGCCACCGCCGGCCACCCACCACCTCGCAGCGACCCAGCCTGGCGGCCATGACCGGGTCGGCGAAGACGTAGTCGATGCGCGCGGCCGGCATCCAGGTGGCACAGGTGTAGCCGTGCGCCCGCGGGTGGAGGCGCCGAAAGCAGTCCACGTACCCGGAGTCGAGCAGCCGCGCCACGGTGCCGCGCTCGATGGTGCCCCCCAGCAGCCTGTCGACCGCCCGGCTGCGCGGCAGCAGCGCCGTCAGCGGGTACACCACGAAGGGCAGCACGGGGATGCCGACGTCGAGGCGGGGATCGACCCCGGCCCGCAGCCACGCCTCGTCGACGGCCTCGTCCTCGCCGACGCGCATGGGAGCCACCAGCCCGTTGGCCTGCCGGACCAGGACCCGGGCGCGTCGCAGCTCCGCCATGCGCGCGAAGAAGGCGGTGGCCTCGAGATGGTCACCGGGGGCGAGCGAGTTGAAGTCCCCGGCGATGAGATGCGGAGCCTCGCTCGCCTCCGCCAGGTCACCGAGGAGCGCGTCGAGCTCGCGCCGGCGGCGCTCCTCACCCTTCTTGCGCTCCCCGAACCGGGCGGCGAGGTGCACCGAGTGCAGATGCAGCTCGCTGACGTGCGTTCCACCGGTGGTCAACACCGTCTCCAGGTGACTGCGCAGCATGCGGCCGCGGTGGGTGTGGTTGCGCCAGCGGCGCACCGGGAGGCGGGTGAGCACGGCCAGGTTGATCCCGCTCCCATCGCTGGCAGCGCCGACGACCAGCTCCATGTCCAGGGCACGCGCCAGCTGCTCGGCGAACTCCGGGTTGCTGACCTCCTGCAGGGTGATCACGTCGGCGCCGACGCGGCGCAGCACAGCGGTGATGTGCGCCTCGCGCCGGGCACCACCCAGCAGGATGTTGTACGTGACGACGCGCAGCCGTCGGGAACGTGCGCGTGCTCTGCTCATGCGAGATCGCGCCTACAATGCCACGCGATGGCGGACAGCGGCATCATTGGTCGCTCCCGATGGGCCGCCGAGTTGCTCTTCGTGCATCGGCTGCCGTCATCTCTGCGCGTGGCGGTGCCGTCGATCCTGGCCGCGGCCTGTGTGGCGCTGGGCGTGACCTCGCTGGCCATCCAGCACCACTACGCAGGGCAGGCCGGCGGCGGACGTCTCGCCGGCCTGCTGGCCCAGGGGTCGACGGCGGCGACAGCCTGGGCGGGATGGGTGGCGGCGCTCTTCTTCCTGGCCGCGCTGCGGCGCCTGCGCCGCGGCGCTCCCGAACCCCCGGCGGGCCGCACGCCGGTCGAGGACCTGACCCTCGCCCAGCTGCGCGCCGGCCTGGTGCGCGAGTACACGGTCGTGCGAATCGTCCTGGTGATCCTGGTCGCGGTGGCGCTGGCTGATGCCGCGCGCGCGGCACGCTACGTCGTTGCCGCCGCGTCCGGCGATGCGCTGGCGCGCGGTGCGCTGCCGGCAACGGTCATCGAGGCGGTCGGGCTCGGCGTCGCAGCCGTGGTCCTGGCGCTCTGGGCGGGAACATTCCATGAACAGCTGGACCGCCTGGGCGCACTGCGCTAGGGCGCCCTCGCGCTACCGCTTCGCGCTCGCGCGGGCGGTGTCCACGCCGGTCATGTCCGCCTCTCCACGACGTACTCGCAGACCATCTCGAGGGTGGTGCGCGACGCTGAGCGCTCGAAGCTGGCGAGCTGCGCGCGGGCGCGCAGCGCGAAGTCGTGCGCCTGTGACTCGGTGCGCTCGATGGCACCGGAGCGGCGCACCAGGCGCACCACCTGCTCGTAGTCGGAGTCGCTCACCGGCTCGCGTGCCAGCACCTCGCGCAGCGCCGGCGCCACCGCCGGGTCCTGGAGGGCAAACATCAGCGGCAGGGTGACGGTGCCCTGGCGGAGGTCGGCGCCGACCGGTTTGCCCAGCTCCGCGGCGGTGGCCGTGTAGTCGAGGACGTCATCGGCGATCTGGAAGGCCATGCCGCTGAGATAGCCGTACTGGCGCAGGGCCTCGGTGTGCGCGGCGTCGAGCTGGCCGACCACCGCTCCGCAGTAGCAACAGGTCTCCACCAGCGCCGCTGTCTTGCGGGCGATCTTGCGGTGGTACTCGTCGAGTGTCTGGTCGTAGTCGCGGTGACTGCTGAGCTGGAGCAGCTCGCCGAGGCAGATGGTCATCACCGTGTTGCTGATGGCCAGGTCGATGCTGGGCTCGCCGATCGAAGCCAGCAGGTTGGCGCCCTTGGCGAAGTAGTAGTCGCCGATGATGATTGCTGGGTTGACGCCGGCTGTCTCATGGATGGTGGTGATCCCCCGCCGGGTGCGGGCGTTGTCGATGAGGTCGTCGTGCACCAGGGTGGCGGTGTGGATGAACTCGATGCCCAGGGCCAGGTTGAAGGCATGGTCACGATTGGGCGTGCCCAGTCCCGCGGTGAGCAGCACCAGCGCGGGGCGGAGCCGCTTGCCGCCGGCCCTGACGATGTGCTCCATGGCGTCGGCCATGGGACCGAAGTCGGCCGCCAGCGAGTTCTCGAGCCGCTGCTCGAACTCCACCAGGTCGGGAGCGATGGCGGTGAGCAGCTCATCGACCATGACGTTCATGGCGCGGCTCCGAGGAAGGCCGCGCCGTCCCACAGCGCCACCACGGCCGGCGGGGGCAGCGCCTCGCCGAAGAGCAGCTCGGCGGTGGCGCTGAAGCGCCGCGGAGCCGCGGTCACAAGCAGCTCCGGCCCCGCCGCAGCCGACCCCTCGGCTCGGAGCCGGTTGACGGCCAGGATGCGGGCCACGCGAGCCGCGGTGGTGGCGGCGCTGTCGACCACCGTCAGCTGCCTGCCGTCGAGGATGTGGTCGATCGCCGGCCGCAGCAGCGGGTAGTGGGTGCAGCCCAGGACCAGGGTGTCCGCACCCCAGCCGCCGACCTCGTCGAGCAGCGCCTTCAGGATGGCCGCGGCCCGCGGCCCCCCGGCCTCCCCGGACTCGACGATGCCGACCAGGTCGGGCGCGGCAAGGCCGAGCACCCCGACACCGGGATTGGCCTCCTTGATGGCGTGGACGTACTCCTGGCTCGCCCGTGTGCCCTCGGTGCTGATCACCGCCACCCGCCCGTTGCGCGTGGCCTCGACGGCCGCCTGGGCGCCGGGCGCGATGACGCCCACCAGAGGGACGTCGAAGCGCTCCCTGGCAGCGTTGAGAGCCGCGGCGGTGGCGGTGTTGCAGGCCACCACCACCAGCTTGGTGTCGAGCCCGACGAGATGATCGATGATGCGCAGCGCGAACTCGCGCACCTCGTGCTGGTAGCGCGGTCCGTAGGGGAAGTGGGCGAGGTCGGCCAGGTAGATGAGACGCTCGGCGGGCAGGCGGCTGTGCAGCTGCTGCAGCACCGTGAGACCGCCGACGCCGGAGTCGAAGACCCCGATCGGCCGGGTGTCACTCATCGGGGCGAGGATAGCAGCCGCCCATCGGTCTCCTGCCCCAGCTTCCAGGTTAGGGCCACGTGTGGCACGAACGCCCCCGAGCCGCGAATCAGACGGCGGCCGCCTGGGGAAGGTCGCCCATGCCGAGCGAGCGTGCCGGCTCGAGCAGGCGATCGCGGATCCTGCGGCCGATGCCGGGCGCGTTCATGATCGTGATGTGGCCGTGGTGGTAGTCCCACATCTCGACCCCCCACGCCGCCGCCAGGTCGGCTATGGGTTGCGGTCCCACGATGAGATCCAGCTCAGGGCGCACCAGGGTGATGTCGGCGGCCGCGGTCCGCGGCACCAGGTTGCGCAGCACCAGGGGCGCGAGCGTGGCCTCGAGCATGGCGCGGGCCTGGAGCCGGTCCTCCCCCCACGCCCCCCCGCTGGTGGCGGTGAGGCCGAGGCGGCGGGCCAGGTTGTGGGGCATGTTCTCGAGGAAGGTGGTGGGGGGATCGCAGAGTGGCGCCACAACCACGGCGCGGTCGAGGCGCACCTGAGCGGCCAGGAGAGCCGCGATCAGGCCTCCCAGGCTCACGCCCATGACGCCCACAGTCGGGGTGACGTTCTCCCGTGCCCAGGCCACCAGCGCCGCGGCATCCTCCACGGATTGACGGACGGTGGCGCGGATCCTGGCGGGGTCGGTCCCGAAGTAGCCATCCCCGCTGTTTCGTCCCGGGACGCGGCGTCGCAGGTGGAATGGAAGGTCGATGAGCATGCTGTGCGCCCCCCGGGCGCGCAGCCGCCGGGCCATCAGCGAGTCCCAGAACGGCATCGGCACCGCGTAGCCATGGACGACCAGGATCATCGGGGCGTCCGGCGCCGCCCTGGGGTTGATGTGGGCGGTGGCGATCAACTTGGCGGCGCCGGGATGATCTCCAGGGCCCGCGCTCGGCCCCTCCAGGCGGACCTCGCGGCTGCCCCGCAGGTCCCACTGGGCGGCGGCGCTCACGGCCGCGGGATGGTGCACGCCGCTTCTGTCCCAGTACTCCTGTGGATTGGCGGCCTCGATCATCAGGGTCCCGGACGTCTCGTAGCGCATGCCGCCGAGGCGCCACAGCACCGCCGAATCGAGGCCTCGGTAGGCGCGATCGCGGCGCCCGGTCCGCCGGGCCACCTCTCCGTCCTCCATCGTGTCCTCAGAGTAAACGCTGCGACCGCCGCAAGGGGACCCAATTGACAGCCGGTCGGGGCTTTGGTCACCCTCTCGCCGTCGCCGGCCGTTCCGGTGCTCGGCACAGCAGCAGGAGGCAATCTGGTGAAGGGCTTCAAGGACTTCATCCTGCGGGGCAACGTGGTGGGGCTCGCCGTCGCCTTTGTCATCGGTGGCGCCTTCGGGGTGCTCGTGCAGGGGTTCGTCAAGGACATCATCACCCCACTGCTGGCCATCCCCGGATCCGGCCAGGACTTCTCCACCTACACCTTCATGATCGGGCACGGGAAGTTCCTCTACGGCGACGTCATCAACCTGGTCATCTCCTTCGTCGTCATCGCCGCGGTGATCTACTTCGCCCTGGTGGTGCCGATGCAGAGGCTGGAGGCACGGCGGGCGGGGCCCGCCACCGAGGCGACCACGCACCCCTGCCCCGAATGCCTGAGCGACATCCCCCGCGCCGCGCGGCGCTGCGCCTTCTGCACCGCCCCGGTGACGCCGGCCGCCTGAGCTGCCCCCGGTCGGGATCGAACCGACACCGTAGCCGGTTTTAAGCCGGCCGCCTCTGCCAGTTGGGCCACGGGGGCGTGCAGAGCGTACCCCGGCGGCAGCGGACGGTCCGCGACAGGGCTCGGCCGGCCCTGCGTAGACTCGGCGAGCAGATGTTCGGTCGCCGCGGTCGCCCCGACCCCACCTACGTCCGCAGCCGGGCGAACAGTGGCCTGCCGGTGGCGCCCGACGTGGTCGCGCGGGGGCTGGTGATGAGCATCCTCGAGGTCGGGGACGAGCCCGGCCGGCGCCACCGCCTCGGGCAGATGCTGATCGACACCCTCGACGAGCTCGCCTCGCTGCCCGCCTGCGCCGTGGTCGTCGCCGACCGCCCCCAGGTGCACGAGCACGACGGGCGCAGGCTGCAGAGCAAGACGTACGGCTACTACCGCTGCCGCTTGGTCGACGGGTCGATCACCGATGCGCGCATCCGCATCTACCACCGCACCGCCGTCCGGCGGCAGGTGATCTCGGCGAAGGTGTTCCTCAACACGCTGTTGCACGAATGGGTGCACCACTACGACTTCGCGGGGCTGCGCCTGCCGCGCTCGCCGCACACGGCGGGCTTCTACGCGCGCCTGCGCGCGCTGGCCGACGCGCTCGACGTTGGCTTCGTCCTGCCACCCGAGCCCGACTCCACGCCGGGCCTGCAGCGCACCGCCGCCTCCGCACCGGACGTCGAGGTGCGGTGAGCTCCTTGGTTGGTGAAACGAGGCGACGGTGGGAATCGAACCCACGATGGAGGTTTTGCAGACCTCTGCCTTACCACTTGGCTACGTCGCCACGGACCTCGGTTATAGAGGATTGCCGGCAAGCGCGGTGACGCGCAGGTGACCCGGATCGCGACAATCGCCACCATGGTGTCGACCGCCGAACAGCTCGCCAGCCGCGCCGCCACGGTTCTTCCCGGCGGGGTGACCCACGCCGCCCGGGCCTATTCGCCGCCGCTCTACGTGGCCCGGTCGCAGGGTTCGCACAAGTGGCTGGTCGATGGCCGCGAGCTCGTCGACTACACCATGGGCCACGGTGCGCTGCTGCTCGGTCACGCGCATCCCGCGGTGGTGGCGGCGGTCAGCGAGCAGGTGGCTCGTGGCACCCACTACGGCGCCGGCCATCCGCTGGAGGTGGAGTGGGCGGAGCGGATCTGCGCGATGGTGGACTCGGTCGATCAGGTGCGGTTCACGGCGTCCGGGACGGAGGCCGCCATGCTGGCCCTGCGCGTGGCCCGCGCAGCCACCGGGCGCGACGTCGTCGTCAAGCTCGATCAGCACTTCCACGGCTGGTCCGACGCGGTCAGCGTCGACCTCCGCGACGGGGTGGCCCGCCCGGCGACGGGCGTCCCCGCCGCCGAGTTGCTGACCACCAGCGTGGTCGGCGCGGACGACGTCCCGGCCCTCCGTGCCGCCCTCGAGCGCCAGCCGGTCGCCGCGGTGATCTTCGAGGGATCCGGTGCCCACTACGGGCACACCCCGCTCCACCCCGGCTACGCGCAGGCCCTGCGGACCGAGTGCCAGCGCACCGGCACTCTCCTGATCATCGACGAGGTGGTGACAGGCTTTCGCGTGGACCCGGGAGGCATGCAGGCGGTGCTCGAGGTCCGTCCCGATCTCACGCTGTTCGGCAAGGTGATGGCCGGCGGCCTGCCCGGAGGCGCGCTGGGCGGACGCCGCGACCTGATGGAGCTGCTGGCCGCGACGGTCGCCCATCCCGGAACCTTCAACGCCAATCCCCTCACCGCCGCGGCCGGCATCGCCACCCTCGATGTGTGCGCGGATGGTGTGCCGCAGAGAGCTGCCACCGCGGCGGCCGACCGGCTGGAGAGCGGGTGGCGTGACGTCCTCCGCGGGCGGGGCATCGCCGGCCGGGTCTGGCGGCTGGCAAGCATCGTCCACCTCGAGCTGCTCGATCCCCAGGCGCAGGCGCAGCTGGCGATGCGCCTGCGCACCGAGGGCGTCGACCTGCTCCACACCAGCGCCTTCTGCTCCGCCGTCCACAGCGACGAGGACATCGTCCGCACCGTCGACGCGCTCGACCGCGTCCTGACCTCCACCCCCGCCTAGACGGCGGCGCCCTCCGCGGGCTCAGTCGACCCCGAACAGGGGAGCCGAGTCGGGCAAGGCGGGAGGGTCTGGCTCGGCGGGATCGATCTGAAACATGGGGGGACCGGCGGGCGCTTTGCGCGCATGCTGCTCCGCCTCCCTGCGCTGCTCCAGCGCCGCCCGGATCGCCCCCAGGCGTGCGGCGATGTCCCCCTCGGCACCGTGGTCGGTGGGCGCGTAGTAGCGGTGGCCGGCCAGTGAGTCGGGAAGGTGCTGCTGCTCGACGATGGCATCCGGCTGGTCATGCGCGTACCTGTAGCCTCGGCCGAAACCCATGCCTCGCGTCAGTGACGTCGGCGCATTGCGCAGGTGCAGTGGCACCGGCTGGTGGAGCGTCTCGCGGACGTCCTCGACCGCACCCGCATAGGCTCGCATGGCGCTGTTGCTCTTCGGCGCCGTGGCCAGGTAGAGCGCGGCCTCGGCCAGGGGCAGGTACCCCTCCGGCATGCCCACGAAGTGCGCCGCCTGCTGCGCCGCCACCGCGATCCCCAGCGCGGCCGGGTCGGCGAGGCCCACGTCCTCGGCGGCGAGGATCACCATCCGCCGGGCGCAGAACAGCGGATCCTCTCCCGCCTCCAGCATGCGCGCCAGCCAGTAGATGGACCCGTCGGGGTCGCTGTCGCGCATCGACTTGATGAACGCCGAGGCCAGCCAGTGGTGCTGGTCGCCGGCCCGGTCGTAGAGCAGCGAGGGGTTCTGCAGCGCACCCTCCACCGCGGCGACATCGACCGCCGAGCGTCCCGTTCCGTCGCGTGTCGCCGCCACGGCCAGGTCGAGCGCGTCCAGCGCCACCCGCGCATCCCCTCCGCTCAGTGAGATCAGGCGCTGCCGCGCCGCCGCCTCGAGCTCCACGTCACTGCCGCCGAGCCCCCGCTCCGAGTCGCTGAGGGCGCGGTCGATGAGAGTGCCCAGCGTGCCCTCGTCCAATCCTTCGAGCCGGACCACGCGGGCGCGCGAGAGCAGGGCGGCGATGACCTCGAAGCTGGGGTTCTCGGTGGTGGCGCCGAGCAGGCAGACGACCCCACTCTCCACGTCGGGGAGCACCGCGTCCTGCTGCGCCTTGTTGAATCGATGGATCTCATCGATGAACAGCACCGTGCGCCGGCCCATGCGCCGGCGTTCCCGAGCCCGCTCGATGATCTTGCGCAGCTCGGCAACGCCCGAGGAGACGGCGCTCACCGACTCGAACGCGGCGCCCGACATCTCGGCGAGGATGATCGCCAGAGAGGTCTTGCCGCTGCCGGGCGGCCCCCAGAGGATCAGCGAGGGAAGCGTGTCACCCTCGAGCGCACGGCGCAGGACGCTGCCGGTGCCGACGACGTGGTCCTGGCCCGCGAACTCGTCCAGGCTGCGCGGCCGCATCCGCGCCGCCAGCGGTGCGCTGTGGCGATCGCGGGGTGCCTCACCCGGCCGGGCTGCTCCCCCGTTCTCTGCCTCAGCTCCGCCGGCGGCGGCGCCGAACAGGTCCGCCTGGGACTCGACCATCGGTGACAGGGTACGCGGCCGGGACGCGGCTCACCCAGAGGTCGGACGCGGATGAACCGGTACTGTTCTGCGGTGCATGGTCGCAGCGCCGCTCGAGCCGTGAGGTGATCGGCACCCGCTCCGACCTGCCGCTGGGCTTCGCGCATCGGGGAGGAGCGCGCCACCGCCGCCTCCAGAACACGCTGGCGGCGTTCCGCCAGTCGAGCCGGCTGGGCGCCACCGGGATCGAGAGCGACGTCGCCCTCACCGCCGACGGGGCGGTGGTGCTCGTCCATCCCGGCCTCCTCTCCAGGCTGCGACGGCCCGTGTCGGCGCTCCGTCGCGACCAGCTGCCGGAACATGTGCCCAGCCTCGAGGAGGTTTACCGCGAGTGCGGACCCGACCTCCACATCGCTCTCGACATGGGCGCCCCGGCAGCGGTGGACCGGGTGGTGGCGATCGCTCGCGCCCATGGGGATGCCTCGAGGCTGTGGCTCACCTACTGGCGCGTCGACACCCTGTCGGCATGGCGACGTGCGTACCCCGACGTGCGCCTGGTGTATCCCACCCTGCTGCTGCGTGCACCCCGCGCGGCCCGGCGGTGCGCCGCGCTTCGCGTCGCCGGGGTGGATGCGCTCAACCTCTTCCACCGCAGCTGCACCCCGGCTCGGGTGGCTGCCGCGCACCACGCCGGTCTCCTCCTCTTCGGGTGGGGCGCCAGGAGCGGCGCCGCCGCCGAGCGGGCGCTGCGCAACGGCGTCGACGGGGTGTTCTGCGACGACACCGCCGCCATGGTCGCCGTCCTGGCCGCGGAGCGGCGCCGGCGCGCGCTCAGCGCAGGAGTATGAAGCTGACATTGTCGCGATACTCGTCGAGAGTGCGCGCGTCCATGTACGACATCGAGCTGCGCAGACCGGCGAGATAGCGCCTCATCACATCCTCGACGTCCCCCTTGTACGGCACCAGGGTCTCGGTGCCCTCGACATACCCGGGATCCTCGGTGCCGGCCTGCTGCTGCACGGAGAACGACGCCGCCCCGCGCATGATCTTGACCTTCTGGCCGTCGACGACGATGACCCGCCCGGGTGCCTCGCGGGTGCCCGCCAGCGCCGAGCCGACCATCACCACGTCGGCGCCGAGGGCCAGCAGCTTGCACATGTCGGCAGGGCTGCGCACCCCGCTGTCGCCGATGATCAGCGCTCGGCGGCGGACCTGGGCCGCCTCGGCCACCGCATGGGGGGTGGGCGCGTACACCCCGGTCTCGGTGCGTGTCTCGCAGACGCTGCCCCCGGCGATGCCGACCCGGATGGCGTCGGCGCCGCGATCCTCCAGCCAGCGGAAGGCCTCCGCGGTGGCCACGTTGCCCCCGATGATGAGGACGTCGTCGGCCTGGCCACGGATCCATTCGATGGCCGCTCCGACCTGCTCATGCGCACCGTTGGCGGTGTCCAGGCAGACGATGCGGCACCCGGCTCCGTAGAGCCCGATGAAGCGGTCGCGGTAGTCGCCGGTGACGCCGATGGCAGCGCCCACCGTGGTGGGAGCGTTGTCGTGCGACGCGTTGAACTCCGCCACCTGGTCGGCGACGGGGCGGAACCGGTGCAGCACTCCCAGCGCGCCGGCGGCGGCGAGCGATCGGCACATCGCGGGTCCGCAGACGTCGGGCATCGGTGCCCCCAGCAGGGGGATGCGCAGCAGCAGCGGTCCCATCCTCACCTCGGGCGTCGCGTCGGCTCGATGGGTCAGGGTGGACGCGGTGCGCGGCACCAGCGACAGATGGTCGAAGTCGAACGCCACCGGCAGGTCACCGAGAGGATCGGCATGGGTGCGCAGCAGCGGTCCGGCGGTCATCAGGTCCTCCATGGTACCCGGGGGTGAGGAACCGGCCGGGGCGCTCAGCCGGGCGGCGGAGCCTCTGGCACCACCAAGGCAGGCGCGTTGGCGATCACCGAGCGCAGCGCCTGTGCCGCACCGAGAAGAGCGGCCGATTCCGCGGGCACCACGATGGTGGTGTTGTCGCTGTCGGCGAACTTGGCCAGCGTCTCCAGCTGCAGGATCGAGACCAGGGTGGGATCCGGTGACGCCGCCTTGATGGCCGCGTACACAGTGGAGATGGCCTGGGCGCGGCCCTCGGCCTCGAGGATCAACGCCTGCCGCGTGCCTTCGGCGCGAAGGATGTACGACTGCCGCTCGCCCTCGGCATTCTTGATGGCGGCCTGGCGATTTCCGTCGGCGATGTTGACGGCGGATGTCTGCTGTCCCTCGGACTGGAGGATGCGGGCGCGCTTCTCCTGATCGGCCTGCTTCTGCAGAGCCATGGCCGTGAGGATCTGCGCAGGCGGGGTGATGTCGACGATCTCGATCCGGCTGATGCGGATCCCCCACTTGTCGGTGACCTGTTCCATCTGCTCCTGCATGCTGGCGTTGATGCGCTCCCGCTGCGACAGTGCCTGGTCGAGGCTGACGTTGCCGAAGGCGTTGCGCAGCGTGGTTCGCGCCTGCTGGTCGATGGCCACGAAGTAGTTGGAGACGGCGAAGAGCGCCATCTGGGCGTCGACGACCTGGCTGAAGATGGTGGCGTTGACCGCCACCGCGACGTTGTCAGCGGTGATCACCTCCTGGCGATCCCCCGTTCGCGGGGTCTCGCGCATGTCGACGCGCACCAGCCGGTCGATGAAGGGAAGGATGAGGGTCACCCCGGGCGCCCGGACCGGTGCCACGTAGCGCCCGAATCGTTGCACCACGCCGACGTAGCCCTGCTGCACGACCTTGATCGACTGGGCGAGCGCGACGATGATGATCAGTGCCGCCACCACGATGACGACGAAGACGACGACGGTGGCGGTGTCAACCATTACCTCTCCCCTCTGCGACGATGCATGTCGGCGGCGCCGGTCTCCCGGACTTCAGCTCAGTGCGGATGGGGTCGCCACCGCTCACGACGCGGGGTGTACCAGCAGGGTGGTGCCGCGCACCGCCACCACCACCACGCGGACCTGTGCCGGCAGCGGCTCGGAGGTGTCGGTGACCGCCAGCCAGCGATCGCCGGCGAAGAGCGCATGGCCGGGGTGATGCTCATCACCCACGGTGTCGAGGGTGATCGCCGGCTGCCCGACCAGCCCGTCCGAGCTGCCCTGGATGCCGCGGAACTTGGTCACCGGCGTGGAGCGCTCGAAACGGCTGCGCAGCGTCGGCCGGACCAGTGCCCAGCCACCGATGGTCACGAACGCGAAGAGGACGCCCTGGATCCAGAGGCTGCCGTTGACCAGGGCGACCACGGCCGCGACCACCGAGCCCAGCGCCACGAAGAGCGCGTAGAAGGCCTGGGTGTGGACCTCGACCACCACGAAGGCCAGGATCATGGCCACCCAGAGGCCGAAGAACATCGATTGCAGAACAGACATCGAACCCTGAGTGTACGGCCCCCCCGGGCGGATGCGGCGGTGCGGTCGGCTGCCCCATCGGCCCTGCCGCCGCGACTGGCGAGCTGGTCAGCGGGGTTCGATGTTCTGCAGGCGCACACGGCCGCGGGCGACGTCCTTGCCGTCGGCGGCACGGGTGATGGCCACCTCCCAGAGCTGCTGGCTGCGTCCCTGGTAGAGGGCGGTTGCCACCACGTCGAGAACGCCGGCGGTCGTCGAGCGCAGGAAGTCGGTGGTGTTGGACACGCCGACGGTGTGCCGGCCGCTGTCACGAACCGCCACCCAGGCTCCGATCGACGCGAAGCTCTCCGCCACCGAGGAGAGCAGGCCCCCGTGGACGAGCCCGAAGTACTGGTGGTGCTGCGGCCCCACCTCGACCCACCCCGTCAGGCGCGTGGGGCCGACCTCGTCGAAGTGGCAGCCGAGAAGGCGGAGGAACTCGCTGCCGTCGTAGCGTCCGAGCTCGTCCTCGAGAGCGGCGCCGCTGGTCCGATCTGCGCTCATCACCGGAGCCTAGCGCCAGCGGCGGGGCGCCCGCCCCGGGTCACGCCTGAACGATCAGAGGAAGCTCCGGGTACGACGCTCCGAGAACGCTCGACGCGTCACCCTGGAGCCAGTCGCGAATCAGCGTCTGGTACACGCTGCGGAAGTCGACTGTGTGCTTGAGGTTGCCGGAGTCGATGGTGCTGGTCAGTGAGGGCTGCTCTCCGTAGAGGCCCCCCTTGACCGACCTGCCCACGACGAAGAGCGGCGCCGCGGCGCCGTGATCGGTGCCCTGGCTGCCGTTCTCCGCGATGCGACGACCGAACTCCGACCAGGTCATGAGCACGACCCGATCGGCCTGTCCATGGGCGGCCAGGTCCTGAATGAACGCGCTCACGGCCGCATCGACCTCCGTGAGCAGGGCGGTCTGGCGGGTGGATTCGGCCTGGTGGGTGTCGAAGCCGCCGAGGACCACGTGGCAGATCTTCACCGACGGCTCAGTGACGATCATCTGGGCGGTGAGCTGCAGAGCGGCTCCGAGACCGCCGGGTGCGGACTTCGAGCCCGGCGCCGCGTACTGGGCGGCCGGCCTGTAGGCGGCGGCCGCGGTCGCCAGCGTGGACATCCCCGACTCCGCGGTGCTCAGCGCCTGGTCGAAGAGCGCGCCGTAGATCCCCGGCGTGTTGCGGTACAGGGCGGGAGCGGTGGCCTGGTGGCCGGCTCCGCCGCGCACCGTGTATCCCTGGATGGACTGGATCACGCTGACGGTGGCATCGGGGGCGCGCAGCTCCGCCGGCGTGCTCACCTCGCCGAGCGCGCAGGCCGCCAGCGGATGTCCCGGGGAATCGAGCTGTCCGCCGAGCATCCTGCCCAACCAGCCCTCGGTCTGAGCACGCTTTGGGTCCGCGTACTCCCAGACGTACAGGTTCTCGAAGTGGGAGTACGTCGGTCTGTCGTACCCGACACCCTGGACGATGGCCACCTGGCCGCCGTCGTACAGGGCCTTGATTCCCTTGAGCACGGGGTTGAGACCGACTCGGCTGTCGATGTGGAGCACGTTCTCGGGTCGCACGCCCAGGGTGGGACGAGCGCTGGCGTATGCCGGGTCCGCGTAGGGCACCACCGTGTTGAGCCCGTCGTTGCCGCCGGCCAGCTGGAGGACGACCAGGACGCGGTTGTTGTGGACGCCGTTGATGCCGGCGGCGAACACTCCCTTGGCGAGGATGGGGGGCACGATCAACCCTCCGGCGACCCCGACCAGGCCGGAGGCGAGAAAGTCGCGGCGGGTGACGCTCATGGGGCGAGCCTCATTTCAGTTGGAACTCGGGGCTGGCGAGCAGCGCGAACCAGCGGTCGGCATCGGTCTTGGCGGAGTTGATCGCCGCCACCGTGCTCTTGCCGAGCACCGAGTCGAGCTGGGTGCGCACGGCTGCATCGACGTCGGGCAGCGCAGTCCTGGGCGCGGTGGCCGCGGTGGCGAAGTTGATGCGTGAGAGCAGCGCGGAGGAGCTGATCCAGCCGGAGTTGGCAGGCCAGCCGGCGACGTTGGGGGGATCGTAGAGCACCTGGTCCATCCCGGCCGCCGACCTGGTGGCGGTGGTCGCCAGCTGCGGTCGGTTGAGGACGCGCATGGTGGCCACCATGTAGTCGGTCGGCGATCGCATCAGCGAGCGATAGTTGGTCGGCGCCGTGAAGGCGCTGCTCCGGAAGATGGCCCGCATCAGGGTGCGGAGGTCGTACCTGGCGTTGCGGAACTGCGTTGCCACAGCGTTGACGTCCGCGTCCGACGGGTTGGGGGTTGCGAAGAAGGTCATGGCGCGGCGGGTGACGAACGGGGCGCAGGACGGCTGAGCGAGCACGATGTCGATGACGTCGTCGGGTCCGAGGTTGCCGGTGTGCCCGAGGAAGGTCTTGGTTGCGGAGTCGTGCACGCGCGGGACCAGCACGCCACGGAAGGTCGCCCCCGAGCGGACCAGGGCGTTCACCTGGTCGCTGTACCCCTGGCGGTCGCTCCTGCTGTACTTGGGCGCGCGAGCTCGGACGCCGCTGGCGTCGAACAGCGCGATGCGCAGACCGCTGAGCGCCCGCGCGCCCTCGCGCACGTCGGTCTCGGAATAGTTGCCCGGGCCCAGCGTGAACAGCTCCATCAGCTCGCGCGCGTAGTTCTCGTTGGGCGCGGCGGCGGTGCTGGCCTCGAGGTTCAGGTAGCGCATCATCAGCGGGTCGGTGGTGACGCTGGCAAGCAGGCTGCGGAGGTCCGACAGCCCGGCCCGTCGATACAGCCCGTTCTGCTGGTACACGAACGGCAGCCGTGCGGAGTTGCGGAAGTCGCTGGTCAGCACCCCGTGCCAGAACAGCGTCATGCGCTCGGGGAACTGCGAGGTGGTGGTGGCCATGTGCGTGTACCAAGCGCTGGCCAGCAGGGTGTGATTGGTGACGTCCGCGGGCGCCGTCAGCGCGGCCGGCTGCTGATCGACCACGTGGTCGACGAGGTCGTCGTAGGACATCGCGGCGGCAGCATCGAGCTCGGCCTGCGTGTAGGCGAAGCCGGCACGGCGCATGAGGTGGGCGGCGAGCGCACGCGGGCTGCCGAGCGGGCTGGGCCATCCCCCGGCGCTGACCGCTGCCGCCGGCGAGGAGCTGATCTCATCGAGCCCGAAATGGAGCGCTACCGCGCCCAGCGCTCCCCCGGCGGCGACGCCGAGGGCCTGGCGGCGGCTGAGGCGGATCTGCGTCAAGGGCATCGTGTCGCCCAGTGTGGGCGGCGTTCCTGAGAGGACGTGGAAAGGCAGAACGGAGTGTCCGCATTCTCAGCGCCCTCTCACCGGACATCGCGGCCGTTGCCGTCCCCCGCGGTCAACGGATCCGGGTCCCTGGCGGGACCCGGCGCTGGCGACGGCATGCCTATGCTGGTCCGGTGAGCACGCGCCCGAGCCGCTTCGACTACGACGAGCCCGCCCGCGCCCTGCTCGTCGAGTGGGACGACGGCACGGTGCATCGCATCCCCTTCGATGTGCTGCGCCGCGCCTGCCCGTGCGCCGCCTGCCATGGGGAGATGGGCAGCGCCGGCCGCTTCGCGGTCCGCCCCTCCCTCGATCCGGGCGAGGACGACCTCGCCGACATCTCGCTGGTGGGCTCGTACGGGCTGAACGTGGTCTGGGCCGACGGCCACAACACGGGCATCTACACCTTTGAACGGCTCCACGAGCTCGGCGAACGGGTGGGCACCCAACCCTAGAACCGCGGGCGTAGAGTGATCGCCATGTCGATCAGCGCCGTCAGCGTCCTGCTCAGCGAGCGTGAGGCAGGGGTGCTCACGCTGACGCTCAACCGGCCCGAGGTGCTCAACGGCCTCACCGACGATGTCCTCGACGCCATTGCCGGCGGCTGTCGCGAGGCGGCGTCCGACGACGATGTTCGCGTCGTGGTGATCACCGGCGCCGGCCGCGGCTTCTGCTCCGGCCAGGACCTGCGCGCCGGAGTCGAATCCGGCGACACGGACATCCGCGGTCACCTTCGCAACCACTACGTCCCGACGATCCGGGCCATGCGCGAGCTCGACAAGCCGGTGGTGGCCTCGATCAACGGCGTGGCGGCGGGCGCGGGCATGTCCCTGGCCCTGGCTGCGGACTTCCGGATTGCCGCCGAGTCGGCCACCTTCATCCAGGCTTTCGTGCGCATCGGCCTGGTGCCCGATGCGGGCAGCAGCTACTTTCTCCCCCGGTTGCTGGGCACGGCCAAGGCTCTCGAGCTCGCCATGCTCGGTGAGACTGTCGACTCCTCCGAAGCGCTGCGCCTGGGGCTCGTGCACCGCGTCGTGCCCGACGCGGACCTCGGCTACGCCACCGCCGATTTCGCCGCGCGCCTGGCCGGGTCACCCCGCTCAGCGGGACTGATCAAACAGCTGATCAGCCATTCGCTCGACAACGACCTCGATCGGCAGCTGGAGCTCGAGGAGGAGGCGCAGGCGATCGCGGCCGAGAGTGACGACTTCGCCAGGGGCATCGCCGCCTTCATCACCAAGCACGCCCCCGAGTTCACCGGCCACTGAGCCGCCGGTCTTGGGGGCGTCCGGAACCTGCGATATACTCGCCAGCCGCGAGCGGGAGTAGCTCAGTGGTAGAGCATTACCTTGCCAAGGTAAGGGTCGCGAGTTCGAGCCTCGTCTCCCGCTGTCGCGGCTGATTCGAATACGGAATCGCGCCGCTCCGGTGCGGCCGCGCCCCGGCTCTTCGCCGGAAAGTAGCGGTCTAGAAATGGCTAGACACATTACCTAGGCAAAGTGTGTCTAGGGACCGCGCGCGGTTGCCGTGAGCCCGGCGGCCGCGACGACCTTCGGCCCGTGGCTGGCGGTGCTCATGGTCTCCACACACTACATAACCGCATTTCGGGCGCGGATCGGACACGCGCCAGCCACGTCAGCAATTCCTGCCGGGTCGCCTTAGCCATTGTCGCTGTGTCATGTGTACACACCGAGCCTGCACATATGCGTTGCGCGGCTCGTCGAGGAGCCTCAGAGGTGAGCCTCGTCCTCCTTGAGCGCGCCGTAGCGCGTCCGCCACCGGTCGAAGGTCCGATCGGTGATCCCACCTTGGCCGCCTTGGGATCGGCTGTAGGAGAGCACGAAAGGTGCACAGAGTTGAGCACGAAAAGTGCACAGCTCAGGGTCACGCGACCATAGCACTCCCTCCCTTGGCGCGTTGGCTGGCGTCGTAACGTCGCATCCGGTAGCTGTGGCCCTTGATGTTGATCACGGTGGCGTTGTGCAAGAGCCGGTCGACGATGGCGGAGGCAACCACGGGATCCGCGAAGACCTGGTTCCAGTCGCCGAAGCCGCGGTTGGAGGTCAGCACGATCGAGCCCTTCTCATAGCGGCGGCTGACCATCTGGAAGATCCAATTGGCGGATGCTTGGTCCAGCGGCAGGTAGCCAAGTTCGTCGACCACCACCACCGAAGGGCCGGTGTAGGTGCGCATCCTGTAGGCGGCGGTGCCCTCGAGATGGGCGGACTGGAGATTGGCCACGAGGTCGGCAGCCGACGTGAAGTACGTACGGTAGCCAGCCTCGGTCGCGGCGATCCCGAGCGCGATGGCCAGGTGGCTCTTGCCCACCCCCGGGGGACCGAGCAGGATCACGTTGCGACGTTCCTCCACGAAGCGCAGGGTGGACAGCTCGGCGAGGACCTTGCGGTCGAGCGAGGGCTGGAAGTCGAGGTCGAACTCGGCGAGCGTCTTGTGGATCGGGTAGCGCGCGAAGCGGAGCCGGCCGCGGAGCCGACGGGCGCGGGTGGCGTCGGCCTCGATGGCGAGCAGGCGCTCCAGGACCTGCGTGGGTGAGGCCTTCTCGCGCAGGCCACGGTCGAGCTCGTCGGCGAGGTGCTCGGCGGTGGCGCTCATCTCCAGGTAGGCGAGGTGCTCGCGCAGCCGCTGATACGCGCTGGGCTCCGAGGTGCTGAGGGTCGCGTGGTCCTGCTCGCGCGCCTCCTGGGCCCGCACAGTGGCACGCGTCTGCGCCGTTCGCTCAGAGCGCGCGCTTCTGGCGGTCACAGCGCCACCTCGTACTCCCTGAGCGGGCGAACATCCACCCGCTCGCCGAGCTCGCGCTGGGCGGCGTCGACCACCTGCAGGAGAGGCCGAGCCACGTCATCGCCGGCGAAGCGCTCGAGCACG
>JBOHUD010000106.1:0-49247 GCA_050734155.1 Candidatus Dormibacteria bacterium | reverse complement strand
GGCGCCAGCGGCGCTCGTCGGGGGCGCCCCCGGCCGCCGGGAACCAGGCCGGCATGGGGGCGCCCCCGCAGCCGGCTGCCTGCAGGTAGGCGACGGCCATGCGCCAGCCCTCGCGCGCGCAGCGGTCGCCCCCCGGCTGCAGCACCGGGGCGAGGTGACCGGCTCGCTCGTAGCCGACCTCATCACAGAGCAGCAGCTCGCCGCCCCAGATGGTCCCGTCCTCCCCGAAACCGGTGCCGTCGAAGGCCACGCCGATCACCCTGCCGCGCAGGCCATGCTCCGCCATGACACTGGCGACGTGGGCGTGGTGGTGCTGGACGCGCACCGGCTGCGCTCCATCCTGCCACCAGCGCTCGGCCATGCGCGTCGAGGCGTAGTCGGGATGCAGGTCGGCGGCGACGGCGGAGGCGGAGGTGCGGAAGAGGCGCAGGTAGGTGGCCAGCGCCTCATCGTGATGGCGCAGGCTCTGGGGGTCGTCGAGGTCGCCGATGTGCGGTCCGACGAAGGCGCGTGAGTCCCGCAGGATGCAGAAGGTGTTCTTGAGGTGCGCACCCAGCGCCAGCACCGCCGGCGCCGCCGCCTCGGTGGTCACCTCGAGCGGCAGTGGACAGTGGCCCCGCGCGCGGCGGATCACGTGCTCCTGGCCGTCGAGGACCCTGACCACGGAGTCGTCGTAGCGCGCGTAGATGTCGCGGTCATGGACCAGGAACGCATCGGCGATGGCGCCGAGACGGTGCGCCGCCTCGTCATTGTCCTTGGCGATCGGCTCATCGCTGACGTTGCCGCTGGTCATCACCAGGGGTGTGCCGACCAGGTCGAGGAGCAGGTGATGCAGAGGCGTGCTCGGCAGCATCACGCCGATCTCGTCGAGGCCGGGCGCGACCGAGCCGGCGACCAGCGCGGGGGTGGGATGGCGGCGCAGCAGGACGATGGGCCGCGCCGCGCTGGTCAGGGAGGCCGCCTCCGCGCTGTCGACACGCGCCATGGTGCGGACCGCCTCGAGGTCGGCGGCCATCAACGCGAACGGCTTCTCGGGGCGATGCTTGCGCCGGCGCAGGCGGCGCACGGCGGCCTGGTCGTGAGCGATCACGGCCAGCTGGAACCCGCCCAGCCCCTTGACCGCCACGATCGACCCGGCCTGCAGCGCCACGGCGGCGCCCGCGATGCCGTCGCCGGCGCTCTCGACACCCTCGCGGTCGGTCAGCCAGGCGCGCGGTCCGCACTCCGGACAGCAGTTGGGCTGCGCGTGGAAGCGCCTGTCCGCGGGATCCGCGTACTCGGCCGCGCACCGCGCACACATCGCGAAGTGGCGCATGGTGGTTAGCGCGCGGTCGTAGGGGACGTCCTCGATGATGGTGAACCGCGGTCCGCAGTTGGTGCAGTTGATGAACGGGTAGCGGTGGCGCCGGTCCGCGGGGTCGAAGAGCTCGGCGACGCAGTCCGCACAGGTGGCCGCGTCGGGGGATATCGGCTGGTAGGCGCCGTCGATGGCGCGGCTGTCCAGGATGGCGAATCCCCGCTCGTGCTGAGGGGCAAGCGGCGCCATGCTCACCCGGTCGATGCGCGACAGAGGGGGGGCCTGGGCGACCAGGTCGCCGGCGAAGCGGTCCAGTCGCTCGCCCGCCCCCTGCACCTCGATGACCACCGCCCCGGAGGTGTTGAGCACCGAGCCGGCCAGCTGGTGGGTGCGCGCCAGCGTCCACACGAATGGGCGAAAGCCCACGCCCTGGACCACGCCGTGCACGGTGTACCGGCGTCGCTGATCCGCCGCTGTGAGGGTGGTCAGGTCCTTGCCTCCAGTCCCCGGCTACATGGACCGGATGCGCAGGTAGCGCTTCAGGTCCTTGCCGCTGACCGCCGCCGCCCCGGCGACGGCCAATGCCACCAGTACCAGCACCTTCTTCATCGCGTCGCCTCCGTTGACCTGTCTGCTGCTCGGATTCACAACCACGCCGGATGCACCGCTCGATCGCCGCCGTCTTGGGAATGCTGGTGCGCTGCCTCGACGACCTCGGCGTCGCTGCGGCGCAGGACCTCGGGGTTGTCACCGGCGACCTCGACCTCGTCGACGAGCAGACGCACGCCGGGCACCGCGCGGACCTGCAGCGTCGCGCCGGTCGCCGCGGTGCCGGCGGCGATCAGCTCGAAGCTGAACGACAGCGACTCCGGGCTCACCGCCTGCTGCTCCCCCGCCGACACCGTGACGCGGCTCACCGGGCGGTCACCGGCGATCTGGAGCGCGGTGTCGAGGATCGCCTGGGCGAGGCCCATCTCATGCATCGGGGATCACATCGAACGGATCCGGTAGTAGCGGCGGATGTCGCTCATCGACAGCAACAGAGCCAGCACGATCAGCGCCCCGATGGCGATCGGCACCCATGCCCACCAGGTCATCCCGACACCTCCCGCATCCACTGGTCCGAGGCGGCGGCGGCCGCAGGGACGGCGAGGTCGGAGAGCAGCTCTCGCACCACCCGCAGGACGGTGGCGACCGCCTCCGGGACCGCGGCAGCGACCGCGGGGCTGAGCTCCATCTGGCCGATGTTCTCGGGGCCGAAGGTCGCCGGTTCGCAGCCCACCACCAGCACGCGCCCCATCGTTGCCCCCATCGTCCGGACCAGGTGGAACACTGCCGCGGGGGTCATCAGGTGACCCTGGAACGCGCCCTGTCCATGGCCCGGATCGGCGCCCACGTCCGGCAGGCTGGCGTCCGGATCCGCCTCGATGACATAGACGGTGCCGGGCGGGTCGCCGCGCTCGGTGGCGTCGATCAGCACGACCGCCCCGTAGCCCCCGAGGATGTCGTAGGCGAGGTCGTAGCCGCGGATGCCGTAATCGACGACCCTGACATCCTCCCCGCTGAGGGAGCCGCCGCGCAGCAGCTCCTGGGCAACCGCCACGCCGAAGCCGTCGTCGCCGAGAAAGATGTTGCCGATGCCCGCGACCAGCACGCGTGCGCTCATGGCCGCGCCGCCGCGTCGACAGGCTCGACGTCCAGGAGGGTGAAGAAGAAACGATGTCCGGGCTGGCGGAGCATGCCGAGGTCGGCGCCGGGGTCGTCGTCGATGGTCACCGCCAGGTACACCACGTCCTCGTAGTCCTGCTCGATGGACTCGATTGTGGCGATGCGTCCGCGCAGCAGCATGTCGAGCGCATCGGCGTTGCCCGCGGGCGCAAGACGCACCCGATCGCCGACCCGGAGCGCGCCGTCGCCCCAGCGCACCGACTCGCGCGTGGGCCGCTCTGCGAAAGGATTCTCGCCCAGGGCAGCCCAGGGATCGTGCCCGGTCATGGCTGCTCTCCAATCCGCGGAGCCACCGCTCGCAGCGTCCCATGCATGCGCATGAAATCCTCCTGGGTGAGCGACTCGGTGCGCTCGAGGATGGCGCGGGCCCTCGCGTCAGCAGCCCGCATCTCCGCCTTCTCCTGGTCGGTGAGCGTGAGGATGCGCAACGAGAGGATCTCGTCGATCTCCGTCGAGTCGAACAGCTCGCCGGCGGATTCGGGGGCCACCTGCGGGTGATCCTCGAGGATGATCGGGGAGGCCAGGACGGTGTCATCGGAGCCGGCCGCACCCACCAGGATCGGCCAGAGACCCGTGTTGACGCAGGCCGCCGCGAGCTCGACCGCGTCCGCCGGCGGATCGGCGAGCGACAGCCACTCACCACCCCGGGCGCCGAGCACGACGTGGGTCGACAGCAGCGCGTGCTGCAGGGCGGCCTCGCGGCCGGCCATCTCAGCCTCGGTCACCGCGGTGAGATTGGTGATCGACACGCGCACCCGCGCGATGGCGGGGCTCAGACGCTGGGCGGAGACCTCGACGGACACCAGCAGCGGCCGGTGGCTGCGCAGCAGCGCACCGCCGACCAGGCCGTCCTGCCCGCGCAGCCACTCCACCTCCTCGCCCGCGTCGACTGTCAGGGTCAGCGCATGCGGCTCGTGCAGCAGTGAGGCGAGCGTGCAGGCGCCGGCCTCGAGCCGGCGTTCGGTGGCCTCCTCCCAGCTGCGCTGGAGCTGCCCATCGAGGTCGAAGGCGTCCACGCGGTCGAGGCCGGCGGCGCCTTCTGTGGGTGGTGCCGGGGAGGGGGTCACCAGCCGCGCGGCGGTCCGGGTGACCGCGTGGAGGAAGCGGACGGTCACCACGACGGTGGCGTCGTCGCCGCCGCGCAGCAGGCACTCGGTGGCGGCGGCCCAGGGCTCGGCGCCGCCGACAGCCTCGCTGTACTCCCGCGGGTAGACGCCGCCAAAGGTCCAGCGCACCTGGTTCTTCACCGAGCTGGGTCGGTAGGGATAGAGGATGTACCCCTCGTACAGCGTCGCGGCGACGATGCGGTCGACCATCTCAGGGTTCACGAGACCGCCTCCGTGCTGGCGTTCTCGAGCAGCTCGTCGATCACCGTCTCCCAGGTGGGCACGGCGCGCTTCGCCTTGTATCGGTAGAGGCGGTCGAACACGTCCCGGCGCAGGCAGAGCCAGGCGCCGTCGGGGTAGTGGCGGTCGATGAGGTCGCGCCACACCGTCACCGGCAGGCGGAACCTTGCCTCCTTGCTCCAGGGGATGCGCTCGGTCATCAGCGCAGCATCCGCGTCGCGGTAGAAGACGGTGCCGCTGAACTGGAACGTCAGCGGCACCTCGCCGTCCTCGAGCGCGAAGAAGTACTTGGTGGAGGCGAGGCTGAGGTCGAAGCTGGCCGGCACGGTCAGCTTCGCCGTGGTCCTGCCGGCAAAACCGGGGACGACCATGCCGGTGTGCGTCCACAGCATCGTCTTCAGCGACGTGCCCCACCGCTCCGGGGTGCCGAAGAGGTCGAGCAGCGCCTCCTGCTCGCGGGCGGCGTAGGGTCGCCGCACCGCCTCGATCATGATCTGGCAGCTGAGCGCGATGGTGTCGATGTGGTGACCATCGACCGCCTCGATGTGGAGGGCGAACTCCAGCACCGGCGTCAGCGCTGAGTCGGCGGCGGTGACCGCGTCGACGGCGAAATCCAGGTCAGGCACGGACCATCCCCTGCGCCGGCTTCTCGCGGGCGGCGGCGCGCAGGTCGTCGAAGAACCGGCCGACCTGCTCCCACACCGCGGTCCCGCCCGACAGTCCCCGCCAGTGAATGCGCAGCAGGCCGACCAGCTCGTAACAGCGGTCGATGGGGGCGATGAAGTGGTCGCGACGTTCGCCCACGCGGTTGATGAGCAGGGCTTCGACATCGGGGAGCAGCGACGAGAGGGTGGGGTTGGCGTCGACGAGCTCGGTCCAGCCGTCGAGTGTCAGCAGCGACTCGGTCGCCCCAGCCGGGCTCGGGTAGTAGGCGTGCAGCTCCCCCGACGGAGCGCTGCTGAGCAGGAAGGCCATGTTCACGGGCACGGCAAAGGAGTCCCACATGGAGTCGGTCATGACGAAATCGGTGAGGTGCCAGAGGCGGCGCGGGACGCGCCGGAAACGCTTCTGCGCCTCCACCGGGAAGAGCAGCGCGCAGGGTGTGCAGCTGCACATGAGCTGCCGCTCCAGCGGCTCGAGAAGGTGCTCATGATGTGGGTGGGCATCGATGGGAGCTGCACACAGCTCGCAGCGCTCGGCGGGCTCGCGCGGGCGCACGAATCGTCGAAGAGCCTCCAGCGACGTCTCAGTCGGTTGGGCCACCGCCGTTCACCGCATCCCGGCACCAGCGCCGGCCCGCGGCGGTGCCATCTGCAGCGGCACCAGGCAGTCGATCGAAGGAGGTCCGGGAGGGGGCGGGCGCATTCCCTCCACCTCGATCCCAGCGATCTCCGGCGCAGCCTCGTAGAGGGCCTTCTCGACGGCCGCCTTCATGGTCAGCTCCGACGACGGACATCCGTCGCAGCTGCCCTTGAGACGGAGACGCACCACGTCGTCGTCGATGCCGAGCAGCTCCACGTCACCCCTGTGCCCGTGCATGATGGGACGCACGGACTCCAGCGCCTGCTCGATTCGGTCGGCGAGCGAGACGGGGTGGAGGTCGTGGACCAGCAGCACGCTGCGCACCAGCTCGTCCGCCGCGAGGATGCCCAGCAGGCGGGCCCCGCCGTCGGGCTGATCAGCCACCGCATCGAGGATGCGGCGCAGGGCGTCGCCATGCAACTCGAGGACCGCTCCGATCAGCTCCTCGACATGGCTGCGCACGGCCAGGTCGGGAAGCTGGCCGAGCTCCCCGACGAGCTCGTCGATGCGCGCCATCCGCCCCGCGAACTCTCCCTCAGAGCCGCGGGACGGCGGGCTGTACGCTGCGGCTGTCAGTGGGTGCCACCAAAGGTGGGTGAGTGCTTGCGCTCCAGCACCTTGCCGTCGCCGAGGTACATGTGCACCCCGCACGGCAGGCAGGGATCGAAGCTGCGCACCGCACGCATTATGTCGATGCCCTTGAAGTTGTCGGGGCCGTTCTCCTCGAAGATGGGTGTGTTCTGGACGCTGTCCTCGTAGGGGCCGGGCGTGCCGAAGCTGTCGCGCGGCGTGGCGTTCCACGGTGTCGGCGGGTAGGGGTGGTAGTTGGCGATCTTGCCCTCGCGGATGACCACGTGGTGGGAGAGAACTCCGCGGACCGCCTCGTGGAAGCCGCATCCGATGGCCTCGTCGGGGACCTCGAAGGGGGTGAAGGTCTGGGTGCGGCCGGCGTGGAGCTCCTCGAACGCCTTGTCCAGGAAGTGCAGCGCCGCCGCGGCGGCGTACGCCTGGAAGTAGGTGCGGGCGCGGTCGCGCTCGATGGCGTTGCTCCACTTCGGCACCTTCCATTCGAGCTCGACCTCCGGCTTGTTGGCGGTCTTGGGAAGGTAGATCTTGGTGCTCTGCCCCGTGGCCTTGACGTAGCCGATGTCGACGAGCCCGGCCAGGGAGGTGGCCAGGAGGCGGGCGAACGCGCCTCCGCCGGTGTCCATGGCGAGGTGCTCGCCGTTGTGCAGCCAGCGCGGGCACATCACCCAGCTGTAGTTCTTGTCGAAGTCGCGCCTGCCGGGCCTCGGGATGGTGGTCTGGTTCCAGGGATGCCGCTTGTCGACCGGGTTGCCGAGCGGGTCACGGCTGACGAAGGTCTCCTGGTCCTCCCAGTCGTCGTAGTAGGAGTGGCCGAGGAGGATGCGGATGTTGAGGTTGATGTCGATGAGGTCGGTGGTGACCAGCTTGCCGTCGACCACGGCTCCCGGGGTGACGAACATCGCCTTGCCCCACTCGCCCATGCGCCGGTAGGTGTAATCGCACACGGCCGGGTCGTTGAAGGAGCCCCAGCACACCGTGTCCATGCGGCGGCGGCCCACCTCCTCGTAGCCGGGGAGCGCCTCGTAGAAGAAGTCGAAGACGTCGTCATGGAGAGGCACGACCTTCTTCATGAACTCGACGTACTTCATCAGGCGGACCAGGTAGTCGGTGAAGAGCTGCACTGTGGGAACCGTGCCCACGCCTCCCGGGTACAGCGTGGAGGGATGGACGTGCCGTCCCTCCATCAGGCAGAACATCTCGCGGGTGTAGCGGCTGACGTGCAGGGTCTCCCTGTAGAACTCGCCGGTGAAGGGATTGAGCGCGCGCATGATGTCGGCGATGGTGCGGTAGCCGTGCTCGGCGGCATGGGGCGCCTGCGTCTTCTCCGCCTTGGCGAGCACGCTGGGATTGGTCTCCTTGACCATCTGCTCGCAGAAGTCGACCATCAGCAGGTTGTCCTGGAAGATGTTGTGGTCGAACATGTACTCGGCCGCCTCGCCGAGGTTGACGATCCATTCGGCGATCGCCGGCGGCGCGATCCCAAAGGCCATGTTCTGCGCGTAGGTCGCGCAGGTGGCGTGGTTGTCGCCGCAGATGCCGCAGATGCGGCTGGTGATGAAGTGCGCATCCCGGGGGTCCTTGCCCTTCATGAAGATGCTGTAGCCGCGGAAGATCGAGGAGGTGCTTCGACAGTCGGCGACGACGCGGTTGGCGAAGTCGATCTTGGTGAAGATGCCCAGGCTTCCGACGATGCGTGTGATCGGATCCCAGGAGACCTCCGTCAGCGTTCCGGCGGTGGGCGCTCCCTTTTCCATCAATGTCGACATGGATCGTTCTCCTTACCCGATACGCCGTGCATCGCTGTTCAGTAGTTCCGAGCGGTGTAGCCCGTGGTCAGCTCAGGACGGTTGTGGCGCCACTTCGGCTCCTTGTTCACCGTGCTGTTGGTGATGGCACGCAGGCCGCGGATGGCCTTGCCATAGCTGCCGATGACTGTCGACGAGAGCTTGCCCCCGGGTGGCTCATCCATGAAGGGCATGAACTTGTCGGGGAATCCCGGCATGGTGCAGCCGATGCAGATGCCGCCCACGTTGGGGCAGCCACCGATGCCGGCCATCCATCCCCGTTTGGGGACATTGCAGTTGACCACCGGGCCCCAGCAGCCGAGCTTGACCAGGCAGAGCGGCGAGCCGTAGACCTTGGCGAACTCGCCCTGCTCGTAGTGGGAGCCGCGGTCGCAGCCATCATGGACGGTGGCGCCGAACAGCCAGGTGGGACGCAGCTGCTCGTCGAGCGGGATCACCGGCGCCAGGCCGGCGACCTGGTAGAGGAGGTAGAGCACGACCTCCATGAAGTTGTCGGGCTGCACCGGGCACCCCGGCACGTTGATGATGGGAAGACCGGCCTTGCTCTTGTAGTCCCAGCCCAGGTAGTCGGCGAGGCCCATGGCGCCGGTGGGGTTGCCCTGCATGGCGTGGATCCCGCCGTAGGTGGCGCAGGTGCCGGCGGCGACGACCGCCAGGGCCTTGGGCGCGAGCCGGTCGATCCACTGGTTGGTGGTGATCGGCTGGCCGGTGGCGGGATCCGTCCCCACCGCCGCCCAATAGCCGCCGTTGCCGGCGTTGAGCTTCTCGTTGGGGATCGATCCCTCGACGACCAGGACGAAGGGGTCGAGCTCGCCGCGCGCGGCGGCGAACCAGGGCTTGAGGAAGTCGTCGCCGCAGTCGTACGCCAGCACCGGGTTGTAGAGGTGCACGGTGGGCAGGCCGGGGATGGCGCCGAGCAGCACGTCCTCGATGCTGGGCTGGGTCGCCGCGGTGATCGACACCGAGTCGCCGTCGCAGCCGAGCCCGGCGGTGATCCAGACGATGTGGACATCCTTGACTGGCGGTTCCTTCTGCGTCTTTCGCCCGTACGGCGCGGTCTCGGTCACCATCCACCAACCTCCTCATCCACTCCAGCCAACGACCAACGACGGGCGATCTCACGACACTGCTCAACACCCTAAAGAGGCCATCGGCAAGGGGTCAATAGGTGCGCCGCGCACCTAGCGCTGGGCGGTGCGCGGCCCGGCGATTGCCCCGTCAACCACCTGCCCGCTCGATGCGCTTGCAGACCCTGCGCCCGAGGTACCCCCCGCTAGACTCGACCACCGACAGGAGGCGGCTGTGCGGCAGCAGAACGGATCGTCCAATGGCGGCGCGGAGAGCATTCACGGGCACCCCCACCCCAAGAATTTCCTGCGTCCCTCCCTGCTGCTCCTCCTCGGTGAGGAGCCCGCCTACGGGTACGAGCTGCGCGAGAAGCTGGCGCCCATGGCACCGAGCCCCTGGGACATGGGCACGGTGTACCGCGCGCTCAACAACATGGAGGAGGACGGCCTGGTGGCCTCGTCGTGGGAGCGATCCGAGGAGGGCCCGCGGCGGCGCCGCTACGACATCACCCGCGCCGGGAGAGCGGTGCTGGACGTGCTCGCCCTGGAGATGTCGGGCATGCGCGACCTGATCGTGGAGTTCCTGGAGCGGTACCGGCAGGACCTCGGCACCCAGGTGACCCCCTGGTTGCTGGCGCGCGCCTCCAGCCTCGGACAGGCCGACCATCCCGCCCCCGCCGGCCTGGTGATGGCTGCAGAGGCCGCCAGCAACGGCCAGCGCGCCGGGGACGAGGGCCTGCGCGTCGAGGCCTGACCGCCGTGGCTAGGTGGTCGCGGGCACCAGGCGGGCGCGCCAGACGATGCGCTGGCTGTCGACCCAGAACGGCGTGCAGGTGATCAGGGTGAGGTCGTATCCCGAGGTGGGCACGAGCTGGGTCACCCGGCTGGGATCAAGTACCCAGCGCCCGGTGATCATGTAGACGAAGGTGTGGCAGGAGCGATCCTGGACGCTGACGGTGTCGCCGACCACGAGCTGGTCGATGTGCTCGTAGTCCGGCTCGCGATGGAAGGCGATGATGGAGTTGCCCCGCTGGCCGGGGGCGGGGGTTCCCGTGTAGTGGACCATGGAGCGGTTGTGCAGCGCGTCCCAGGTGCCGTCGGTGGCCACCCCGCCGTAGTGCTCGGCGGCGGGGGCGCTGAAGGTCACCAGCGCGTAGTCGGCCGCTGCCGGCGAGCCACAGGAGAGCGTCCGCGGAGCCGCCGTGCTGGCCACGGGTGGCCCCGCCAGCGCGTTGGCGCCGCCCTTCTGCCAGGCGCCGAGCGCGCTCTGGTCGGCGTGGCCACGCTGCAGGACGCCGAAGAGGGGGACCGCCACCAGGCCGACGCCGGTGAGGATGGCGGCCAGCCCGAGGGCCATGAGGGCGAGCCGCAGGGGAGAGCGCTTGGCGCGTCTGCGGCGAGAGCTGCGCCCTTCCATGGCACCAAGAATACGCTCGGAAGCGCCATCCACAGGCGCCGTGACGCCGCCGCTACCGGGTGGCGCTCAGCGCCGTCGCGGGTTGCGTGGCCGCTTGCGTCCGTAGGCGACACCCTCGGCCACCGCGTCGAACGCCACCACCGGGGCGTTGCTGGCCAGCTGGATGCCCTCGCCCTGGACGAACACCTTGCGGGTGCCCACGTCGATGAGGTACGACACCGTCCTGCCGCCGGTCGCGTCGGGCAGCACCGAGACATCGGAGACAGTCCCAGTACGGCGGCTGCCGCCGTACGGGAAGGTCACCCGGCTGCCGATCGCGATGGCGCCGTCGGGCGCGGCATCGCTCAACGGCCCGAGGGCCGGAAGCAGTCGCTGCAGTAGACGGGCTTGTCACCCCGTGGCTGGAAGGGCACGCGGGCGATCCCGCCGCACCCGGCGCAGGTCACCTCGTACATCTGGCGCGGTCCGCTGGACCGGGCCCCGTAGCCGCCGCCCCCGCCACCGCCGTAGCCGCCTCCGCCGCCGGATCCGCCGGCAGCCGCCCGCCGCGCCGCACGGCAGCTCGGGCAGCGAGAGGGGGGATTGGTCAGACCGCGGGAGGCGAAGAACTCCTGCTCGCCCTCGGTCCAAATGAAGTCAACGCCGCACTCGCGGCAACGCAGGGTCTGGTCTACCGGCACGCGCCAAGGTCCTCCGCCGGGACGTTTGGGCGCCCGGTCATAAGTGATACGTGCGCCTAACAGTACACGGTCACGGGTGCGATCGCCACCGCCCCGGCGATCTCGTTTCGAGCTTGCCGGGTGGTGCATTGGTACCATCGGGCGGATCCTGGACAGGAGCGGGCTGCGGCGCACGGGGCGCCGGGGTGGCCGCCGGTGGGATCTGAGGAGCGCCCATGCATAGCCGCCGCGGACGTCTGTTCACCTCCGAGTCGGTGACCGAGGGTCATCCCGACAAGATCGCCGACCAGATCAGCGACGCCGTCCTCGACGCCGTGCTCGAGAAGGATCCCCTGGGACGGGTGGCCTGCGAGACCGCCCTCACCACCGGCACCGCCCTGGTGTTCGGCGAGATCTCCACCGAGGCGTACATCGACATCGCGGGTGTGGTGCGGCGGACCATCAGGGACATCGGCTACGTGCGTGCCAAGTACGGGTTCGACTATGAGACCTGCGGGGTGCTGGTCTGCATCGACGAGCAGTCGCCGGACATCGCCCAGGGCGTCAACACCGGCGGGGCCGGCGACCAGGGGATGATGTTCGGGTTCGCCTGCGACGAGACCCCGGAGCTGATGCCGGCGCCGATCCAGCTCGCCCACGGCCTGGCCAGGCGGCTCAGCGAGAAGCGCCGCGACGGCACCCTGCGCTGGTCGAGGCCGGACGGCAAGACCCAGGTCACTGTCGAGTACGACGGCGACGGCCGCCCCCGGCGGGTCAGCAATGTCCTGGTCAGCGTGCAGCACGCCGAGGACGCCGGCCATGAGCAGGTCTACGACGACGTCCAGCGCCACGTCGTCGACTCCGTGATCCCCCCCGAATGGCTCGACGACGCCACCGTCCGGCACGTCAACCCGACCGGGCGCTTCGTCATCGGAGGGCCCCATGGGGACGCCGGCCTGACCGGCCGCAAGATCATCGTGGACAGCTACGGCGGCTACGCCCGGCATGGCGGGGGGGCGTTCAGCGGCAAGGATCCGACCAAGGTGGACCGCAGCGCCGCCTACGGCGCGCGCTGGGTGGCCAAGAACATCGTCGCCGCGGGGATGGCCACCAAGTGCGAGATCCAGCTGGCCTACGCCATCGGCGTGGTCAAGCCGGTGTCGGTGTTCGTGGAGACCTTCGGAACCGAGACGGTGCCCGCGGAGCGCATCGAGGACCTGGTCTCCAAGCACTTCGACCTCTCGCCCTTCGGGATCATCTCGGCGCTGGAGCTGCGCCGGCCCATCTACCGCCAGGTGGCGGCGTTCGGCCACTTCGGACGCAGTGACCTGGACCTGCCCTGGGAGCGCACCGACCGCGCCCTCGACCTCGCCGAGGACGCGGGCACCGAGCCGATCCTCGCCGTCGCCGCCGCGGGCTGACCCGGCCCCGACGGCTCCTCGGGCATCATCGCCGCCGTGGCCTTCCACATCCTCGTCCTCGCCGGGGGCAGCGGCACCAGGCTCTGGCCGCTGAGCCGCGAGGCGCTGCCCAAGCACCTGCTCCCCCTGGGGCCGCACGGCGAGACGCTGCTCCGGGCCACGGTGGACCGGGTCGCCCCCCTCGGCGGCGCCGTCCACGTGGTGACCTCCCGCAGCCAGGTGGCAGGCTGCGCCGCCGCTCTCGAGGGCGGCGGCGCTCCCCCGGTCGGGGCGATCGCCGAACCGTGCCCACGCGGCACCGGCCCCGCCCTGGGCCTGGCCGTCCACCAGGTCGCGCTCGGTGACCCCGACGCGCTGATCGTGTCCGTGCACGCCGACCACCACGTCGCCGACGTGGCCGCGTACCGCGCGGCCATCCTGGCGGCCGCGGGATGGGCGGCGGGCACCCGGGGCCTGGCCACGGTGGGGCTGGTGCCCACCCACCCGGCCACCGGGCTGGGCTACATCGAGGTGGGCGCGCCCGAGCAAGCCGGCACCTGGGCGTCACCACCCGCCTCGGGCGCCGACCCGGTCCTGCTCGCCGCCGCCGCCGCCCTGCCGGCGGCGCACGCCGCCGCCTTCGTGGAGAAGCCGTCGCTGGAGCGGGCCACCGCTTTCCTGGCGGACCGCAGCCACCTCTGGAACCTGGGCCTCTTCGCGTGGACGGCCTCGGCCTTCATCGACGAGCTCGAGGCCGCCGATCCCGCTCTCAACGCCCGGCTCCGCGAGGTGGTCATGGCCCGGGCGGGCGGCGATGAGGACCGCGCCACCGAGGTCTACTCGGGTCTGCCCCCCACGGCGGTGGAGCCGCTGGTGCTGGAGCGCAGCGGCCGCCTCACCGTGGTGCGCGCCGGCTTCGACTGGTCGGACCTGGGCTCGTGGACGGACCTCCTGGCCGCGCGGGGGACGCTGGGCGATGCCGACGGCAACGTCACCGCCGGTGACACCCTGCTGGTCGACGCCCACGACTGCCTGGTGGAGTCACGGGGAGGACGCATGCTGGCGGTGCTCGGCGCCGAGGGTCTGGTGGTGGTGGACACCGGCGACAGCGTCCTGGTCATGCCGGCGATCGCCGCGCAGCGCGTCAGGGAGGTGGTCGACCGGCTCCGCGCCGAGGGACGCACCGAGCTGCTGTGAGGAGCCCGCGGCGGTCGCGGCGATGAATCCAGGCTCACCGGCGCCCCGGGCGCCGATCACGGGGGGCTGGGCTGCGCGGTGATCTCGAAGAGAGCCGAGGCGATCGTGCCCAGCGGGGTGGGTCCGGTCAGCTGGACATCGGTGGTGCTGCCCCGGGCCACGTTGATCTGGCCGCCGCTGAGGTCGCCGATCAGATGGTGCTGGGGGTCGTAGATCGAGCCGCGGATGGAGATGGTGATGGTGGTGGCCGCGGTGGAGCGGACGCTCATGTGGGCGACCAGCGTGCGCGCGTCGTCGAGCTTGAGGGTCACCGATGCGGGATCGATGGTGGCGGCCGCGTTGCCGCGCTGGCTGATCGTCACCGTGCTGGTGGAGAACGGGGTCGACGAGGGAGCCTGCGGCAGCCGGGTGTCGTTGCCGCATCCGGCGAGGCTCGCCAGTGAGAGCGCGGCGCAGGCGAGGCCGACGATGGTCTGCGGCCGGCGCATTGCAGCATCGTAGCAACTGGGTCCGGCGGGGATCGCAGGGATGCAGGCGCCGGCCCGGACCGCGCGCCCATCGGGCAGAATGCGCGCTGATGGCGGCTGAGATCAACTTCGGAACCGACGGCTGGCGGGCGGTGGTGGGCGACGACTTCACCTACGACAATGTCCGCGCCGTCGCCCAGGGGGTGGCCACCCACCTGGAGTCCGACCCCCGTCCTGTGGTGGTCGGCCACGACGCCCGCTACTGCGCGGAGCTGTTCGCCCGCGAGGTCGCCCGGGTCCTCGCCGCCAACGGACGCAGCGTCATCCTGCTCGACCGCGTCACCCCCACCCCCGCGGTGTCGTGGACGGTGGTGGAGAAGGGCGCGGCCGGAGGAGTTGTGGTCACCGCCAGCCACAACCCGATGGAGTTCAACGGGCTCAAGTACAAGCCCGACTTCGGGGGCTCCGCCTCCCCGGAGGTGGTCGCCGAGCTGGAGAGGAACACCGCCCGAGCGCTGGCCAGGGGGGTGTCCTCCATGCCCTTCGAGGAGGCGGTTGCCGCGGGAAGGGTCGAGCTCGTCGATCCGCTGCCCTCGTACACCGCCCAGCTCGGCCGCATGGTCGACCTCGGCCGGCTGCGCGCCGCCGGGCTGCGGGTGGTCCACGAGGCCATGTACGGCGCCGGGGCGGGGCTGCTGGCGCGGGTGCTCGAGGGCGGCACCAGCACGGTCACCGAGCTGCACTGTGATCGCAACCCGGGATTCGGGGGGATGCACCCCGAGCCCATCGACCGCTACATGCCCGAGGCGATGGCGCTGATGGGCAGGGGACGCCACGACGTGCTCGTCGCCAACGACGGCGACGCCGATCGGGTCGGCATCGCCGACGAGTTCGGACGGTACGTCAACCAGCTCGAGGTGATGGCGCTGTTCACCATGTTCCTGCTGGAGAAGCGGGGATTGCGCGGCGACATCGTGCGCTCGCTGACCACCACCAGCATGGTGGATGCGCTCGGCGAGCGCTTCGGGGTCACCGTCCATGAGCTGAAGGTGGGTTTCAAGTACATCGGCGCCACCATGCGCGAGACCGACGCGCTGCTCGGCGGTGAGGAGTCGGGAGGCTTCGCGTTTCGCGGCCACATCCCGGAGCGCGACGGGATCCTCGCCGGGCTGATGATCGCCGACATGATCGTGGAGTACGAGCAGCCCCTGTCACAGATCCTTGCCCACCTGGTGGAGCTGGTCGGCCCCCACGCCTACAGGCGCCACGACATCCGCTTCCCTCGCGAGGGCTACGAGAAGCGCAAGGCCGACGTGTACAGGCGCATGAGCAAGCACGCCCCGGGCGAGCTCGCCGGGCTGAAGGTGCTGCGCACCCGCACCGATGACGGCTTCAAGTTCTACCTGGACGACGGCTCCTGGGCGCTGATGCGCATGAGCGGCACCGAACCCCTGATGCGCGTCTACAGCGAGGCCGCCACGGCGGCACGTGTCGACGACCTGCTCGCCGCTCTCGAGGCCCACGTCGGTGTGCAGGCGCAGTAGCCGGCGGCCTCGCCGATGAGCGACGCGAGCGGGTCGGCGGACGTCGGCGGGGCGCTGCCCCCTCGGGTCGAAAAGCCGTGGGGGCACGAGCTGCGCTGGGCGGTCACCGACCGCTACCTGGGCAAGCTCATCCATGTCAACCGGGGGCACCAGCTCAGCCTGCAGTACCACGTGCAGAAGGACGAGTCGATCTTCATCGCGTCGGGGCTGCTCGACCTGGTGCTCGAGGATGACCATGGTGAGCTCCACGTGCACCGCATGACCCCGGGGATGAGCGCGCGGGTGCGGCCGGGGCGGCGCCACCGCTTCATCGCCGTGGAGGACACCGAGCTGTTCGAGGTCTCCTCACCGGAGATCGACGACGTGGTGCGCCTGGAGGACAGCTACGGACGCGAGGGCACGAGCACAGCCTGACGCCCGCCGCTCCGGGCGCCGCCGCGACGGGGAGCATGCCGGCCGTGGATGACCGGCCGGACGGCCGCCGCCGCCGCGGCAACGCCTTCTACGCGGAGAGCGCCCGGGCCGCGCTTGGCATCGGCGCCGAGGTGCGCTCGCTCGCCGACGTCCCGCTTCCGCTGGTGCACACCGCCCTGGGCATTGCGGTATGCGCGGTGGTGGCGGCGCTCCGCCCCCAGGTGCTCGGCCTGGAGCTCAGCGTCACTGCGTGCGGGTCCCTGGCGCTGGCCACCGCGCTCACCCTCACCCTCTACGACCGCCTCGTGTACGGCCGCGACCTGCGCCATGCCCTGGCGGCGACCGCCCTGCCGGTCGCCGCCATCGCGGCCTTCGTGGTCGTGCTCGGGGGCACCGGCGAGCTGGTCATCCGCGTCCCCGCCGGCGTCGTCGCGGCGCTGGTGATCGGCGGCGTCCCCCACCTGGGAGGCCTGCGCGCCGCCGGCAGGGAGGGCACGGCCACACGCCTGCTCCGTGACGGCGCCGGGGTGGTGGTGCTGGCGCCGCTGCTCGTGGCCGCATTCGACGGTCCGCTGTCCGCTCCGGCGGGCGCGGCGCTGGGCGGCTCGGGGGTGCTCCTCGTCTCCGCCGACGCGCTGCTCACCGAGGAGCTGCGCGGGGCGATCGCGGTCGCCGGCGCGGCCCTGCTGGCGGCGGTCATGTCCGCGCTGGTGGTGGTGCTCCCCGGCACCGGCCGGGACACCATCCGCGCGGCGCTGCTGCTGGTGCTCTGGTACGGGCTGCGCGGCCTCGCCGCCGCGCTGCTGAGCCGCGGGAGCCGTCGCGGGCTGGTCGCGGAGTACTCGGTCTTCGTGGTGGTGGCGGCCGCGTTCATCGTGGCGCGCGCCACCCGCGGGTGACCCCGCCGCCGTCAGGGGCGCAGCGCGCGCAGAGGACGGGGAGCGCGGGCTCGGCGTCCGGCATAGAGCGCAGCGTCGGCCCGCTCGACCAGGGTGTCGACGCTGTCGCCGGCGGCGAGCTCGGCGATGCCCACGCTGATGCTGCCCGCGGTGCGGGCGCGGACATGCTCGCCGAGGGCGGCGGCAGCCCGCTCCGCCTGGGGGACGCCGCTGTCGGTGAGCACGGAGATGAACTCGTCGCCGCCGTAGCGGATGATCAGGTCGTAGGAGCGCAGCCGCTCGCGCATGGCCGCGACCGTGGCCCGAAGCCGCTCGTCGCCGGCGGCATGCCCAGCGCGGTCGTTGACCTCCTTGAGCGAGTCGAGGTCGATGAAGATGACCACCAGGCCCTTGCCGGGGAGGCGGCGGGTGCGGTCCATCTCCCGCTGCAGAGCGGCCAGGCCGGCACCGCGGCGCAGCGCTCCCGTCAGCTCGTCCACGGTCACCTGTCCTGAGAGTCGCGCGCACTGGTCGGCGAGGGCCCGAAGGCGGTCGACAGCGCGCCGCACATCGTCGTCGCGCATCCGCGTCAGGGCCGCGTCGGGCACGCCGAGGGCGGCGGCGAGAACCTGCCGCGAGCGGGGCAGCGACAGGCTCGAGTGGCCCCCCGCCCGGCTCTCGCTCGCCCAACCGATGAGGTCTGCGGTGGCGTCGTCGACGTCGGGGAGGGCGGCGGCGAGCGCTTCACGACTCAGCTCGTCGGGCTCCACCAGCGGCGCGGCGTCCGCCCCTCGCGGTGCGGTGGTCCGCACCGGCCGCGTCACGTCTGCACCCTCAGTGGCTCTCACGCACGTCCATGGTGACACGAAGCCCCGCTCCGTGCGGTCTGCCCTACATCCCCAGGTAGGCGCGCTGCACCTCGGGAGAGTTGAGCAGGTCCTGGGCAGGGCCCTTGGTGGCCACCTCGCCGGTTTCCAGCACGTAGCCGCGGCGGGCCGTGTTCAGCGCCAGCAACGCGTTCTGCTCGATGAGCAGGACGGTGGTGCCGCCCTGGTTGATCTCACGGATGACGGCGAACACGGCATCGACCACGATCGGCGCCAGCCCCAGCGAGGGCTCGTCGAGGAGCAGCACGGTGGGGCTCGCCATCAGCGCGCGACCGATGGCCACCATCTGCTGCTCGCCGCCGGAGAGGCTGCCGGCCAGCTGGTTCGACCGCTCCCTGATGCGCGGGAAGAGCTCGTAGACGCGCTGGAAGTCCCTGCGAATGCCGGCGCGATCGCGACGCGCGTAGGCGCCCATCTCCAGGTTCTCACGCACCGTCAGCCGGCTGAAGAGGCGCCGCCCCTCGGGGGCGTGACCCACGCCGAGCCGGGCAATCCTCTCCGACCCCAAGCCCGAGATGCGCTCGCCGCGAAGCAGCACCTCGCCCCTGGCGGGACGGATCAGACCGCTGATGCAGCGCAGAGTTGTGCTCTTGCCGGCGCCGTTGCTGCCGATCAGCGCCACGATCTCGCCGTCGTTGACAGTCAGCGAAACGCCGCGCAGGGCCTGCACGCGTGAGTAGTAGACGTCGACGTCGCGCAGCTCGAGAATCGGCGTGCCCGCGGCGGGAGCGGGGTTGTCCGGGACGGCGGCATTCGCTGTGGTCACCCGCCGCCACCCATCTTCTCCGCCGCCCCCTGGCCGAGGTACGCCTCGATCACCTGCGGGTCGTTGCGCACCTCCTGGGGCAGGCCCTCGCTGATCATCTCGCCGTGGTCGAGGACCACGACGCGGTCGCTCACCTCCATGACCACCCTCATGTCGTGCTCGATGAGAAAGATGGTGAGACCCTCGTCGCGGAGGCGCGCGATCAGCCCCATCAGCTCCTTCTTCTCCTGGGGATTCAGCCCCGCCGCGGGCTCGTCGAGCAGCAGCAGCCGCGGATGGGTGGCCAGCGCGCGGGCGATCTCGAGGCGGCGCTGCAGCCCGTAGGGAAGCTCGCGCGCGTAGGAGCCCGCGTACCTGGCGATGCCGAGCTGATCGAGCAGGTCGAACGCCCATTCCTGGACCGACCGCTCCTCGCTGCGGGCGCGCGGGGTGCGCAGCGCGCCGTCCCAGACGCGCTCCTTCATCCACCAATGGGCGCCGACCATCACGTTGTCGAGTGCGGTCATGAACGAGAAGAGCCGGATGTTCTGGAAGGTGCGGGCGATGCCCAGCTTGGTGATGCGGTGCGGCGGCAGGCCGGCGATGCTGACGCTGTCGAGGCGGATGTCGCCCGCGCTGATGGGGAAGAGCCCGGTCACGCAGTTGAAGGCGGTGGTCTTGCCCGCGCCGTTGGGCCCGATCAGCGAGAGGATCTCGCGGTCGGCGATGGTGAAGCTGACGTCCGACACCGCGAGCAGGCCACCAAAGCGCTTGCTGAGGTTGGCTATCTCGAGCAGCGCCACCTCAGGCGCGTCCCTGGACGGCGGCCAGCGATTCTGACTCGCCGGTGCTCTCGAGCTCCACCTTGCGGGCGCGGCTGGGCAGCAGCCCGCCGGGGCGAAACAGCATCATCAGGATCAGGGCGACGCCGTACACCACGTAGGTGTAGGAGCTGAAGTTGATGCCGGAGAGGGCGGGCATGTTGAACGTCTGGCCCACCGTCGTCGACCACTCGTTCATGTGGGGCAGGCCCCAGAAGATGACGAAGGTGAGCACGAAGCTGCCCAGGATCACACCCGCGATGTTGCCGATCCCCCCCAGCACGATGATGCTGAGCACGGCGATGGAGATGGAGAAGCTGAAGTCGTCGGGGGACACGATCGTCACCAGCGAGCCGTAGAAGGCGCCGGCGAGGCCGCTCACCGAGGCGCCGATGGCGAAGGCGAGCAGCTTGGTGGACGTGGTGTTGATGCCGGTGGCGGCGGCGGCCACCTCGTCCTCACGCAGGGCGACCCAGGCTCGCCCGACTCGGGTGCTCTGGATGTTGCGCAGCAGGATGACCACGATCACCGAGAGCGCCAGCAGCGACCAGTAGTACCACTGCGGGCTGCTGCCGAAGCTGATCGGGCCGACCTTGGGCTGATCGATGCCGGAGATCCCGTTGGGACCGCCGGTGAGGTTGAAGACGTTGTTGGTGGCCAGGTCGGGGACGATCTCACCGAAGCCGAGGGTGACGATGGCCAGGTAGTCGCCGCGCAATCGCAGCGTGGGAGCCCCGAGCACCGCCCCGAACAGGGAGGCCACCGCGGCTCCGATGAAGATGAGCACCCACAGCGGCAGGTGGACGTGGTGCGCCGGTGAGGCGAGCGAGGCGCAGGCGTAGGCGCCGATCGCGAAGAACGCCGCGTAGCCGAGGTCGAGCAGGCCGGCGAAGCCGACGACCACGTTGAGGCCCAGGGCCAGCAGCATGTAGATGGCCAGCGACGAGGCCGCCCAGTAGAGGAAGTCGGGGGCCTGGTGGAAGATCAGCGGGAGCAGCGCGCCGAAGGGCAGAGCGGCCAGGCCGAAGGCGAGGTTGGGGCGGGTGAGCAGCCAGTGCCGGGCGCCGTAGGCGAGGGCCGCGAGCGCGTAGCCGTACATGGTCAGCCACACCGCGGAATCGGTGATGGTGCTGTTGCTGACCGGCCCGAACAGCGGCTCCTCCTGGATGACGATGACCAGCAGCCAGACCACGATGGTGAGCGCCAGCCCGGCGAGCGCGGCCACCAGCCGGATCCGATCAGCGCGGGGCCCGAGCCGCCTCCTGGTGAAACGCGCCCCCAGCTCCAGCAGTGGCGAGACCACCAGGATGACCATGGTCACCGCCATGGCATAGGTGAGAAAGGTGCCCACCCCGATGGGGGGCGAGCTGACCACGTCCTCTGGGCTGAACCCGGACCCGGCCGAGAAGGGGCCGATGAACCAGGGCATCAGCCAGCCCATCAGCAGCAGCAGGGCGGCGGTGGACGCGACGATCCAGAACACCGCCGTGCCCTGGACACGGCCGCCGGGCCGGAAGGGGCGGAAGAGGCGGTTAAGCACGGGTGGTCACGTCAACCCCGAAGAGGCCGACGGGACGGAAGGTGAGGATGAGAACCAGAACCCCGAAGATGAGCGATTCGCTCCACTCCCCCCCGGCCAGCGAGCCTCCGAACACGTAGATCATGCCGATGAGAAACCCGCCGATCCCCGCCCCGACGATGTTGCCGATGCCGCCCAGCACCGCGGCGGTGAAGGCGATGATGCCGAGACGGAAGCCCAGGTTCCACTTCACGTCCCCGTAGTTGATGCTGTAGATGATCGCGGCCGCCGCCGCCAGCGCCGAACCGATGAAGAAGGTCACCGAGATGGTGCGGTTGATGTTGATGCCGCAGAGCAGCGCCGCCGAGCGGTCCTGGGCGGTGGCCCGCATCGCCTTGCCGAGCCGGGTGCCGCGGACGAACGCCCCCAGGCTGAACATCAGGGCCAGGGCCATGCCCACCACGAAGATGTCCTTGGTGCCCACGCTGACACCGCCGATCTGAAACGCCTGCCCGGTGATCCAGGTGGCCTTGTGGGTGGCCACATTGTCGGGGCCGAAGAGCACCAGCATGATGCCCTCGATCACGAACGACACCCCGATCGCGGTGATCAGCGGAGCCAGGCGCGGTGCGTCGCGCAGCGGGCGGTAGGCGATCCGCTCGATGGCCATCCCGGTCAACCCCGCCGCCACCATGGAGAGGGGGAAGATGATCACCAGGGCCAGCAGAAGGCCGCCCAACCCGCTGGCGGCCAGTGAATCCAGGCGCAGCTTGTCGGCGAAGATGATCGCGTAGAAGCCGGAGAGCGTGAAGACGTCGCCGTGGGCGAAGTTGATCAGCTCGATGATCCCGTAGACCATGGTGTAGCCGATCGCCACCAGCGCGTAGATGGCCCCCAGCACCATGGCGTTGCGGATCTGCTCGCCCATCAGGCGGGCGCCGCCGTTGTGGAAGACGCCGAGCACCGCGAGCAGGATGGCGATCAGCAGCAGCGCAGCAAAGCGGTTGGAGGCCTGCCGGTACAGCGCCCGGAAGACTGGAACGGCCCCGCGGGCAAGCCCGCCGGTGTCGCGCGGTCGCGCCGTCAGCCCGGCGGCCACCACCAGCAGCCGCCGCTCCGCGACCGGCGCGCTGCTGCCCGGGCGCATTGCCACGCCGCCCACCGAGCCGCTGTCCTCTGTCATGCCACCCCCGCGACGCGAAAAAGGGGAGAGCGCAGCCGCGCTCTCCCCTCGTGGTCACATGTCGATCAGGTCTTCACGCTGACGTTGCCACTGGTGTCGACCGCGTAGGTGTTGACCGTCGTCCAGTTTCCCCCGCTGACCTTGTACAGGGTGAACCCGGTGTTGGTGGTGTCGCCGTTGGAGTCGAACCCGGTGTGTCCGAGCGCGCCGTCGTACGAGGTGTTATGGAGCTGCTGCACGACCGCGTCACGGAAGGTCATGGGGTCGGAAGGCAGCTGGCCGTTGTTGGCGGTGATGGCGCGCTTGATCGCCTGGATGAGGATGTTCATGGCGTCGTAGCCGTACGCGCTGTAGGGCTCCTTCTTGGCGTCGTTGTAGGGCGGTGCCTGGCTGGCGTAGGCAGCGGCGTAGTCGGAGTAGAACTGCGCCGAGCTCTGCAGCTTGGTGACGTCCGGGGCGCTGGTGGCCTCGGCACCGTCGGCCGCGGTCGAGCTGGAGCCGGAGTTGGCGTCGGAGATGAACTTGGTGTCCTGGCAGCCGTCACCTCCGAGCAGCGGGATGCTCAGGCCGGCCGACTTCATGTCACGGCGCACCAGGCCGCACCCGTTGCCGGTGGTGCCCCCGAAGAAGATCAGCTGGGCACCCTTGCTCTGGGCGTCGCTCATCTGGGTTGCGAAGGTGGTCGTGGCACCGGGCAGGCTGGTCGACGCCACCACCGTTCCGCCGTCGGCGGTGTAGGCCTTCTCGAAGAGGAGCGCGAGGCCGCGGCCGTAGGCCTCCTGGTCGTCGATGACGTATGCCTTGGTGGCGTTGAGGACCTTGGCGGCGACGTAGCCGAGGATGTCGCCCTGGCTCACGTCACTGGCGATGACCCGGAAGTAGGTGTGTGGACCCGGGTAGAGGGAGGCGGTGTCGATCTGGATGGTGGGGTCGCTGCACACCGGCACCACCGCCGTCAGGCAGGGGTTGGTGTTGGCCGGGCTGATCAGCGCCAGGTGAGCCGTCGAGGCCTTGGGGATCTCCGCCAGCCCGACCGACGAGTTGAAGGGACCGACCACGCCCATCACCGAGGAGTCGGCGGCCAGCGCGGTGATGTTCTGGGCGCCCTGGGCGGGGTCGTGCCCGTTCTTGGCCACCGAGGAGTCGTCCTTGCTGACGTACTTCAGCGTGCAGCCGCCCAGCACCTTCTTGCTGTTGGCCTGGTCGACGGCGAGCTTGGCCGCCATCTGCGGGAACGGTCCGTCGGTGGCGTCGCCCCCGGTGAGGGGCAGGTCGGTCGCCACCGTGACCGTGCCGTGGCACCCGGCGACTCCGTTCCCGCCTCCGCTGCTGCTGGTGGTCGTCGACGTTCCGCATGCCGACAGCGCGATGATGCCCGCGGCCCCGGCAATGGGCAGCAGCCTTTTGGACAAGAACATGAACCTCTCCCGGGACTCGGGTTGACTAGTTGAGTGCTATCTACACGGAGAACTGGTGCACTGTCAAACAGGAGGCGAACCTGACAGTCGGGATTTCGCGTCAAACAGCACCCCTGAGCCCATGAAGGTTTGCAAAGCGATGTTCAGGAATGTGGAGGTGGTGGCCGGCTGATGGCTGCGATCGTTGCCGCCGCAATCAGCGCCGGGTTCGCCTGGGTGGTGTTCACCCGCTTCACGCTCTCCGGGCGGCCGGCCTTTGCGGCGTGGACCGCGGGCCTGCTGATCTTCGCCGCGGCCGCGGCCTGCCAGGCGATCGGCGAGCACGCCGGCTTCGACGCGGCGCTGTTCCGCGCCTTCTACCTGCTGGGCGGGGTGCTGGGGGTGATCTGGCTCTCCCTGGGAACGCTCTTCCTGCTGGCGCCGCGCCGCGTCGCCGGGCTGGCGACAGCGGTCCTGGTGCTGCTGACCCTGGCGCTGTCGGTCGACGCCGCCCTGGTGCACGTGGACGTGGGGCGGCTCCACACCACCGCCGGCGTGCTCGGCGACGCCATCTCCCCGGGCTCGCCCCTGCACCTGGGGGCGGTGGTGCTGAACATCGTGGGCACGCTGATCCTGGTCGGCGGATCCGGCTTCTCAGCCTACCGGCTGCTGCGTGACCACGGCGGCGCGGACCGGGTGGTCTGCAACGTGCTGCTCACCGCCGGTGCCTTCGTGATCGCCGCCGGGTTCAGCGCGGCCAAGCTCGCCGGCGCCAGGCTCGACACCCTGGGGCTCTACGAGGCGATCGGCATCGCCGTCATGTTCGCCGGCTTTCTCAGCATCGGGCGCTTCCCCAGGCTCCGAACCAGGACGGCACCCGGGCGCTGAGGCGACCCGCTACTCTCCCATCGGACCGCGCCCCTGGAACCCCGCGGACCTGACCTCGGAGGAATGCGGTGACCGATCGTGCCGTCCTGGAGAACCAGAGCGCGGGAGTCTGGCGAGAGCGCGATGCCGAGCTGATCTCTGCGGCGTACGCCCGCTACTCCGACCTGGTGGTGGACCACGCTCTGGGCGCCCACCTCCACACAGTCGACAAGCGCGACGTCCTCGACTTCGGCTGCGGGATCGGGGTGACCAACCTGGGCCACCTCCACCCCGCCGTGGTCAGGGCGGTGCATGCCCAGGTGGACAAGCTCTGGCACACCTCGGTGACCACGCTCAGCCCCCCCATGGTGGAGGCGGCGGCGGCCCTGGTCTCCATCGCCCCCGCCGGCCTCGACCAGGTGTTCCTCACCAACAGCGGGGCCGAGGCGGTGGAGTCGAGCATCAAGCTGGCGCGCCGCGCCACCGGGCGGAGCGAGGTGATCGCGTTCACCGGTGCCTTTCATGGCCGTACCTACGGGGCCATCACCCTGACCGCGAGCAAGGCGAAGTACCGGCGGGGGATGGGGCCGTTCCTCCCCGGCGTGCACCACGTCCGCTACCCGCACTGCTTTCGGTACTGCGATCACAGACGCGATCAACCCTGCCCGATCGCGCGCGGTGACGAGATCGCCCATCTCTTCAGGACCACCGTGCCGCCCCAGGCGGTGGCCGCGATCGTGGTGGAGCCGCTGCAGGGCGAGGGGGGCTTCGTGGTGCCGCCGCCGAGCTTCCTGCCCCGCCTGCGCGAGATCTGCGACGAGCACGGCATCCTGCTGGTGTGCGACGAGGTGCAGAGCGGGTTCGCCAGGACCGGGCGCTTCTTCTGCGTCGAGCACAGCGGGGTTCGCCCGGACATCATGTGCGTGGCCAAGGCGTTCGGCAACGGCCTGCCCATCGCCGCGATCGTGGCCACCCACGCGGTCATGTCGGCGTGGCACCCGGGTGAGCACGGGACCACCTTCGGGGGCAACGCCGTGGCCTGCGCCGCCGCGGTCGCGGTCATCGAGACGCTGCGCAGCGAGCGTCTCGACGAGCGGGCAGCAGCCCTCGGCAGGCGGGTCCTGGAGCGTCTCGCCGGCTGGGTGGCCGGGGTTCCCGAGGTGGCCGACGTCCGCGGGCTGGGGCTGATGATCGGCATCGAGCTGATGCGCGGCGGGCGGCCGGCTGCGGACACCGTGGCGCGGGTGCAGCGCCGCTGCCTGGAGCGCGGCCTGCTGGTGCTCACCTGCGGCATCGACGACAACGTGATCCGGCTGCTGCCGCCGCTCACCATCGGTGAGGCGGACCTGAGCTCCGGGCTCGACATTCTCGAAGCATGTGTGCGTGAGGAGACGGCACCATGATCGGTGAGGACCTGGCGGGGCTCACCGGCAACCTCATCGGCGGCGAGCGCCGCGAGGCCGCCAGCGGGCGGACCTTCGACTCGCGCAACCCGGCGCGCCACGACGAGGTGGTGGGCGTCTTCCCGGAGAGCTCCGCCGCCGACGTCGACCTGGCGGTGGCGGCGGCGCAGCGTGCGCTGCCGGGGTGGCGGTCGACACCGTGGCCGCGCCGCGGCGACGTCATCCTGGCGGCCGCGACCATCATGGAGCAGCGCAAGGAGGATCTCGCCCGTCTCATGACCCGGGAGATGGGCAAGGTGCTCACCGAGGCGCGCGGCGACGTCCAGGAAGCCATCGACATGGGCAAGTTCATCGCCGGGGAGGGCCGCCGTGCCTTCGGCGAGACGGTCCCGAGCGAGCTGCGCAACAAGTGGGCGATGACCATGCGCCAGCCCCTGGGGGTGATCGGCTGCGTCACCCCCTGGAACTTCCCGATCGCCATCCCCTCCTGGAAGATCTTCCCGGCGCTGATGGCCGGAAACACGGTGGTGTTCAAGCCCGCCGAGGACACCCCACTCTGCGCCCTGCGCTTCGTGGAGATCCTCGAGGAGGCGGGCCTGCCCCCCGGGGTCGTCAACGTGGTCTTCGGCGGCGAGGAGGCCGGCGACGCGGTGGTGCGCAACCCCGGCACGGTGGCCATCTTCTTCACCGGCAGCGCGGAGACGGGGCGGCTGATCGCGGCCACCTGCGGGGCGATGCTCAAGAAGGTGTCGCTCGAGCTGGGCGGCAAGAACGCGATCGTGGTCCTCGAGGACGCCAACCTCGAGCTGGCCGTCGGCGGCGCGCTCTGGGGGGCCTTCGGGACTGCCGGGCAGCGCTGCACGGCGTCGTCGCGGCTGATCGTCGAACGCCCCGTGCTGGGCGACTTCACCGAGTCACTGGTGGCCCGCACCCGGGCGCTGCGCGTGGGCGACGGCCTCGTCGAGGGCATCGACGTTGGACCGGTGATCAACGAGACGCAGCTGCGCCGCATCCACGGCTACACCGAGATCGGCGTCCAGGAGGGAGCTCGGCTGCTCACCGGCGGGGAGGTGGCCCGCGAGGGCGACCTGGCCCGGGGATTCTTCTACACGCCGACGGTGTTCGGCGCTGTCAGCCCGTCGATGCGCATCGCCCAGGAGGAGATCTTCGGGCCGACCACAGCGATCCTCCCCGTCGACTCCGTCGAGGAGGCGCTGGCCGCCGCCAACTCGACCCAGTTCGGGCTCAGCCTGAGCGTCTACACCAACGACCTGCGCCAAGCCTTCCGGGCCATCCACGAGCTGGAGGCGGGCATCGTCTACGTCAACGCGCCCACCATCGGGGCGGAGATCCAGCTTCCCTTCGGTGGCACCAAGAACACCGGCAACGGGCACCGCGAGGCGGGAGGGCACGTGCTCGACGAGTTCAGCGAATGGAAGTCGATCTACATCGACTACAGCGGGCGGCTGCAGCGCGCTCAGATCGACACCGACGCACAGTAGTCGCATGGCGCAGCTCGAGGAACGGAACCTCAGCCATCGCGGCGGGCGGGTGCGCTACCTGGTCGGCGGCGAGGGCCCGCCGCTGGTGCTCTGTCACGGGTTCCTGGGCTCGGCGGAGAACTTCGAGACCTGGTTTGCGGAGCTGAGCCGCATCCGCACGCTGGTGATCCCCGACCTGCCCGGGTGCGGAGCCTCGTCACCTCTGCGCGGGACCCGGCACACCCCCGGCCGGCTGGCAGAGGCCGTCGACGCCGTCTGCCGGGACCTGCAGATCGAGCGGTTCGACGTGGGGGGCCTCTGCCTGGGCGCCTCGGTGGCCCTGGCCCTCCTCGAGCTGCGCCCCAGCGACGTGCTGCGCCTGGTCCTGCACACCCCGCTGCTGGCCCCGGCCCTGGTGCGACGGCGCTTCCACCTCCAGGTGCGCGGCTTCATGGCGCCGGGGATCTTCCCGGCCATCTCCTGGCTGAGCCGGCGCCGGGTGGTCAGCGATCTCTACAAGCGGCTGCTGGTGGAGGGCGACAACGTCGACTTTGCGGCCGCCGAGATGAACTTCCGCAACCAGCTCCGCGCCCACCCCCGGGCGATCCGCGAGTGGATCCTCAGCGGGCTGGCGCGCGACGACGTGGAGCTGCTCCGCTCCTCGGGCAAGCCCGCGCTCATGATCGTCGCCGCCGCCGATCGCATCGTCGACGTGGCCCTGCTGGGCGCGGCGGTGGCGGGCATGGGACAGGTGCAGCTGGTGGAGGTGGCGGACGCCGGGCACGGCTGGACGGAGAGCTACGTGAGGCGGCAGCTGGAGCTGATCGTCGCCTTCCTGGAGGACCGCCCACTGCCCCGCCCCGCAGCCGTGGCCGCGGTCGCCTGACCGTGGCCGAGCTGCCCAGCGGCGCCGAGTGCGTCATCGTCGGCGGCGGGGTGGTGGGCTGCAGCCTGGCCTTTCACCTGGCCCGGGCGGGGCTGCGCCCGCTGCTCCTGGAGCGTGGCGAGCTCGGCGCCGGCTCCACCGCCCGCTGCGCCGGTGGCGTCCGCCAGCAGTTCGCGACCGAGGTCAACGTCCGCGTGGGCATGCTGAGCCGGCAGCTCCTGGAGCGCTTCGAAGAGGAGGTGGGGGCCACCGCCGACCTGCGCTCGATCGGCTACCTCTTCGTGGCCAGCGACGACGCCCAGATGGAGCAGCTCACAGGCAACGTCGCGATGCAGCGGGCGGTGGGGCTGGACGACGTCCGGCTGCTGACGCCGGCGGAGATCGCCGAGCTGGTCCCGCAGCTGAACATCGAGGACGTGCGCGGCGGCAGCTTCTGTCCGAGCGACGGCCTCGCCGGCCCCAGCGAGGTGACCTCCGGCTACGTGGCGGGGGCCCGCCGCCATGGGGCCCAGGTGGTCGACGGGGTGGGCGTCGACGCCATCGAGGTGACCCGCGAGGCGGTCACCGGGGTGGTCGCGGGGGGCACCCGGGTCTCCACCCCGCTGGTCGTCGACTGCGCCGGACCGTACGCCGCCGCGGTGGCCGCGCTGGCCTCTCTCGCCGTCCCCGTCAAGCCGTTTCGCCGTCACCTCTTTCTCACCGAGCGGTTCGCCCTGGAGCGGGAGCCGCCGATGACAGTCGACGTGCGCTCCTCCCTGTACTTCCACCCCGAGGGCGACGGGCTGCTGCTGGGGATGAGCGACCCCGCGGAGCCGTCCTCCTTCGACACCAGCGTCGACTGGTCGTTTCTCGAGCACCTGGTGGAGCATGCCACCCACCGCCTCCCCGCCCTGGAGAGCGCCGCCATCAAGACCGGCTGGGCGGGGCTCTACGAGGTGTCGCCCGACAACCAGGCGATCGTCGGCAGATCCGAGCTCGGCGGCTTCTGGCTCTGCTGCGGTTTCAGCGGCCACGGCTTCATGCAGGCCCCGGCGGTCGGACGCCTGCTCGCCGCGGCCATCGTCGGCACCGACCCCGAGATCGACCTCGGCGCCTTCGACCCCGGCCGCTTCGCCCGCGGGGAGAGCACGCCGGAGGCCGCGGTGATCTGATCAGAAGCGGCGGCGGCGGGCGAAGTTGGCGGCGATGAAGCTGAGCACGGCGAGCACGGCGGCGACGGTGGCGTGCTTGTAGTGACGGCCGACGGCGCTGGCCAGCACCGCGGTGTCGGTGGTGGCGTAGAAGATCGCGAAGGCGACGAAGAGCACTCCGAGCAGCGCCAGCAGGATGGCCGGAAGCGAGGTCCGTGGGTTCAATGCGACTCCAGTCTGGTCAGCGAAGGACGAGCAGCCCGATGACACCAAGGCCTGCACAGTAGCCCGCGAAGGGGTCAAGGCGCCCGATCTCGAAGTACCTGACCAGCAGCCGCGCGCTGGCGTAGGCGATCAGCCCGGCGACCACAGCCCCGGCCGCGTACAGGCCCAGGGGGGCCCCGCTGCCGGGGAGCTGGGGCACCTCGAGCAGCCCCGCCGCGAGGATGATGGGGGTGGCCAGGAGGAAGGCGAACCTCACCGCCTCGCCGTGGCGGAGGCCGGCGACCAGGCCTCCCGCCATGGTGACCCCGGAGCGCGAGATCCCGGGGAGCAGCGCCGCCACCTGGAAGAGACCGACCAGGCCGGCGCGGGTGAAGCTGAGGTGCTCGACACTCCCGAAGCGCTCCTCCCGCCCGGCGCCGCCGCCCGCCCCCCTGCGGCGCTCCTCACGGCGGCGCAGGATCTCGGCGGCGGCGAGGATGGCGCCGTTGACCACAAGGAAGATCGCTGCGGTCCGCGGCTGCGCGAACAGTTTCTTGAGGGAGGTCTCGAGAAGGAAGCCGATCACGCCCGCCGGGATGGTGCCGGCCACCAGCAGGAAGGCCAGTCGCTCGTCGCCCGTCTCGATGCGCCCGCGCACGGCGGCGGTGACGAATCCGCGCACGATCCTCCACCACTGCCCGCGGTAGAGGAAGAGCAGGGCGAAGCCGGTGCCGAGATGGAGGAGGGTGAGGAAGGGAACGAAGCTCGCGGCCGCCGGGTCGACGCCCAGGTGGAACAGCGCCGGCACCACCACGGCGTGGCCCAGCGACGAGACCGGGAACAGCTCGGTGGCGCCCTGAAGGGCAGCTAGGAAGATGACCAGGGTGGCGCTCACGGCGCCGGAGCCTAGCAGCGGCGCCGCCCGGCAAGCCCCGAGGACGGCGCCCCGCCATGATGCAGCCGTGCGCCAGAGCCCGGAGGAGTCGCCCCCGCTGACCATCACCCCGACGCCGGCGGTTGGTCCTCTGCCCCTGGCCGCGGCGCCGCTGCGCCGCTGGCCTCCGCCGGCTCTGGCGGTGCGCGAGTTCCGCTGGTACTGGATCGCCCAGTGGCCGACGTTGATGGGCACCTGGATGCAGGTGGTGGCGCTGGGCTACCTGGTGTTCGACCGCACCCACAGCAGCACCGCCGTCGCCGCCGTGGCCGCGGCCGACGGGCTGCCCGCAGTCGTCCTCTCGCTGGGAGGCGGGCTGCTCGCGGATCGCCTGCCCCGCCGGCGCATCCTCCTGGTCACCCAGTCGGTGCTCGGGATCAGCTCGGGCGTCCTCGCGGTGCTGGCGCTGACCGGGCACGCGGGCTTCTGGGCGATCATCGCGGTGGCCGTGGTGTACGGCTCGGCGGACTCGCTCGACCTGCCCACCCGCCAGGCGATGGTGGCCGACCTGGTCGACCGCCATCTGATCGTCAACGCGGTGGCGCTCAGCTCCACGGCGATGAGCGCGACCCGTGTCGTCGGCCCCTCGCTGGCGGGGCTGCTCATCGCCACCGCCGGCCCGGGGGCGTGCTTCGCGGTTCTCTCGCTGGCCTACATCGCCCCCCTGGCGGTGCTGCTCACCGTCATCCCCGACGTCCCGCCCCTGCCCAGGAGGGCCGGCGCGACGGCCTTCACCGAGCTGGTCGAGGGAGTGCGCATGGTGCGCCACGATCCCCTGGTGCGGGGCATCGTGGTGGTCTGCGCCGCCCTGGCCTTCCTGGGGGTCTCGTACATGCCGTATCTGCCGGTCCTGGCCAGAACACAGCTGCACGGCGGCGCCACCGTGCTCGGTCTGCTCTACTCCATCGGCGGCATCGGTGGCATCGCCGGCGGGGTCGTGATCGCCACCCTCGGCAACGCCGGGGGCAGGCGGCGCCTGCTGGTGGTGGGCGGGTTGGTCTACTCCGTGAGCCTCTTCAGCGTGGCCCATTCGGCGGTGCTCGCGCTCACCCTGCTGGCGCTGGTGGGCATCAGCTTTGCCTTCCTGGCCATGAACACGTCGATGATGACCCTGCTCCAGACCGACGCCGACCCCGCTCTGCGCGGCCGCCTGCTGGGCATATACGCCATGCTCTTCGCGGGTCTGCAACCCCTGGGCACGCTGATGTACGCGGGGGCCGGCCACTTCGTGGGGCTGTTCAACGCCATCGGAGTCGGGGCGGTGATCGTCGGCGCGGTGGCCATCGCGGTCGCCGTCTCACCGAGCTTCCGCGCCCACTTCGCCGCGCTGCCGGGCGCGTCGGGCCGTGGCGCCGAAGGCGCTGACTAGACTGCAGGCGAAGTGCGCCGCCCGCTTGCCGTCCTGCTTGCTCTGCTCTGCTGCGGCTGCGGCAGCGGTGCCGCCGCGTCGCCCACCGCGACGGCGAAGGTGATCGCCCGGGTGGGGTCGACCACCATCCCGGCCGGCCTCTTCGCCATCCGCCTGCACAGCGCGCTCACCTCGGTGAGCCTCGCGGGGGGACCGTCCAACAACCCGGCCATGACCGCGCAGGTGCGCGCCTCGGTGCTGCGCAGCCTGCTCATCGACACCGTCATCGCCCAGGAGGCGGCCGCCTCCGGCGTCGCCGCCACCGCCGCCGAGGTGCAGGCCCAGGTCGACGCCGACGTCCACACGGCGGGGGGGACGGCGCAGCTGCAGAGCCAGCTGGCCAGCCTGGGCGGGTCGCTGGACCAGCTGCATGACGAGATCCGCTCCTCACTGAACGAGCAGAAGCTCGAGGACTTCTTCGCCGCACAGCGCGCCGCCGAGATCGAGCATAAGCTCAGCGCCGGGACGGCGTTCGCCACCCTGGCGTCGCAGTACTCCGACGACGCCACCACCGCCGCCAAGGGTGGCGCGCTCGGGGCGGTCCCGCGCACCCAGATCCAGGGTGACGATCCCGCCTACGCGGCGGCGGTGCTCGCTCTCCATCCCGGCGCACACACCAACCCGCCGGTGCGCGATGCCCAGGGCTACGACATCGTCGCCCTGGACTCGAGCGCCGCCACCACCCTGACGCTGCGCCACATCATCGTCGACGCACCGCAGCCGTACACCGTCAAGGAGCGCCCCGCCTGGTTCTCGGAGGCGATCTTCGAGTCGCTCGCCCAGGACTGCTCGGCCGGCCGGATCCACATCTATGTCGGCAACGTGGGCGACGATCCCTGTGCCGCCGCGTCGGCGGCCGCGTCGCCGAGCCCGTGAGGGCTTTCCTCGCCGTCCCCGTGCTGGCGCCGGCGCTGGCTCCCCTGGCGGCGCTGCGCGAGCGCCTGGTCGCCGAGGTCGGCGAGGTGCGCTGGGCGCCGGCGGCGAGCCCGCACATCACGCTGCACTTCTTCGGCTCTCTCAGCGATGCGGCGGCGGCGCGTGCGCTCGAGGCGGTGGGGCCGGCGCTCACCGGGCAGACGCCGATCCCCCTGCGCCTGCAGGGGTTGGGAGCCTTTCCCTCCCGCGGCGTCCCGCGCGTGCTCTGGTGCGGCGTCGACGGAGACCTCGACGCTCTGCGGGCGCTGGCTCAGCGCTGCCGGGACGCGCTGCGCGCGGCGGGGTGCGCCGTCGACGATCGCCGCTGGCGGCCGCACTGCACCATCGGTCGCCCCCGCCAGCCCTGGCCCGCGCCATCGCGACGGCGCTGGTCCGAGCTGGCCGGCGCGGACCATCCCATGCCGCGCTTCACGGTGGATCGCGCCATCCTCTACGAGTCGGCGAGTGACCACGGCGCGGTCACGCACATTCCCCGCGCCACCGTTCCGTTCGCCGCGCCGGCGCCGGCGCGGGCTGCGCGCTGAAGCGGCGCCTCCGCGGGACCGCCGCCGCGGACCGGGTCCCGCCGCCTCAGCGAAGCCGGGGCTCGGCCCCCTCGGTGCGCACCTCGTACTGCTCCAGCGCGGCCGTCACCACGTGGCGGGGCACCCGCCCCTGCTCGGCCAGGGCATCGAGAGCGGCGATGGCGATGCTGCGGGCGTCCACCTCGAAGTGGCTGCGCAGCGCGGCGCGGGTGTCGCTGCGTCCGTAGCCGTCGGTTCCCAGCGGGACGAATCGCTGGGGCACGAAGCGGGCCACCTGCTCGGAGACGGTCTTCTGAAAGTCGGTGACGGCGATCACCGGACCCTCCACGCCGGCGAGCTGCTCCTCGAGATAGGAGGTGCGCTGCGGGCCGTCGGGATGGAGGCGGTTCCACCGCTCCACCGACAGTGCGTCGTTGCGCAGGGCCAGGTAGCTGGTGACACTCCAGACGTCGGCGGCCACGTCGTGCTCGACCAGCATCTGCTGCGCCTGGAGGGCCGCCTGCATGGCGGTGCCGCTGGCAAACAGCTGAAGGCGATGAGCCCGCTCCTCGGCGGCGGGCTGGAAGCGGTAGAAGCCGCGCAGGATGCCGTCCTCGGCACCCTCGGGCATGGCCGGCATGGGGTGGTTCTCGTTGTACAGGGTGAGGTAGTAGAAGACGTCCTCACCGCGCTCGTACATGCGCCTCATGCCCTCGCGGATGATCACCGCGACCTCGAACGCATAGGCGGGGTCGTAGACCTCGCAGTTGGGCACCGCGGAGAAGAGCAGCGGCGAGTGGCCGTCCTGGTGCTGCAGGCCCTCGCCGTTCAGGGTCGTCCGCCCGGCCGTGCCGCCGAGCATGAAGCCCCGGCCGCGGGCGTCGCCGAAGGCCCAGACCAGGTCGCCGACGCGCTGGTAGCCGAACATCGAGTAGTAGATGTAGAAGGGGATCATCGGTTCGCCGTGGGTGGCGTACGCGGTGCCCGCGGCGGCGAAGCTGCCCATGGCGCCGGCCTCGGTGATGCCCTCCTCGAGCAGCTGGCCATCGCGCGCCTCCTGGTAGCTGAGCACCATGTTGGCGTCGACGGGCTCGTAGCGCTGGCCGAAGGGCGCGTAGATCTTGACCTCGCGAAAGAGCGCGTCCATGCCGAAGGTGCGCGCCTCGTCGGGGATGATGGGCACGATGCGCCGGCCCACCTCGGGGTCGCGGAGCAGGTTGCGCAGGATGGCCCCGAAGGCGGCGGTGGTCGATGCCTGCCGTCCCCCACTGCCGGCGATCGAGTCGGCCCACACGGCGTCACCGGGAATGGTCAGAGGACGGCTGCGCACCACGCGCTTGGGCAGGGTGCCGCCCAGCGCGAGGCGGCGGCTCATCAGGTAGTCGATCTCCTCCGAGCGGCTCCCGGGGTGGAAGTAGGGGGCGATGCCATCGTCGAGCTGCTTGTCGCTGATGGGCAGCTCCAGCTTGTCGCGGAACGCCTTCAGCTCGGTGTCGCCGATCTTCTTGATCTGGTGGGTGGCGTTGCGACCCTCGAACAGCGAGCCCAGCGTCCAGCCCTTGACGGTGTGCGCCAGGATCACCGTGGGCGCGCCCTTCTGCTCCAGCGCCAGCTTGTAGGCGCTGTACAGCTTGCGGTAGTCGTGGCCGCCGCGGCGGAGGTGGCGGAGGTCCTCGTCACTGAGGTGCTCGACCAGGCGGCGCAGACGGGGATCGGGACCGAAGAAGCTCTCGCGCACGTACGCGCCCGTCTCGGTCGAGTACTTCTGGAACTGGCCGTCGTTGGTGCTGTTCATCTTGTCGACGAGCACACCGTCGACGTCGCGGGCCAGCAGCGGGTCCCATTCCCGCGCCCAGATGACCTTGATGACGTTCCAGCCGGCTCCCCGGAACACCGACTCCAACTCCTGGATGATCTTGCTGTTGCCCCGCACCGGACCGTCGAGGCGCTGCAGGTTGCAGCTGATCACGAAGACCAGGTTGTCGAGCTGCTCGCGCGCCGCCAGCGACAGCGCGCCGCTGGCCTCCGGCTCATCCATCTCGCCGTCACCGAGGAACGCCCAGACGTGCGAGTCGCTGGTGTCGGCGATCTTGCGCTGGTAGAGGTAGCGGTTGAAGCGCGCCTGGTAGATGGCATTGAGAGCGCCGAGCCCCATCGACACGGTGGGGAACTCCCAGAAGTCGGGCATCAGGCGGGGGTGGGGGTACGAGCTCAGGCCCTTGCCGCCGGCCTCGTGGCGGAAGTTGTCGAGGTGCTCCTCGGTGAGCCGTCCCTCCAGGAAGGCGCGCGAGTACATGCCCGGGGCGGCGTGCCCCTGGTAGTAGATCTGGTCGCCCGAGCGGCCGTCGTCCTTGCCGCGGAAGAAGTGGTTGAAGCCCACCTCGTAGAGCGACGCCGAGGACGCGTACGTGCTCAGGTGTCCGCCGATGCCGTCGGTGCGCTTGTTGGCGCGGGTCACCATGACCGCGGCATTCCAGCGCACGATCCTGCGGATGCGCCGCTCCATCTCCTCGTCGCCGGGGAACCACGGCTCCTCCTCGGCCGGGATGGTGTTGATGTACGGCGTCGAGACCAGCGCCGGCACGCCCACGTTGAGGCTGCGGGCGCGCTCGGCGAGCTTGCCGATGACGAACCGGGCCCGGGACACGCCCTCGGTGGCCACCAGCGTGTCCAGCGACTCGAGCCATTCGGTGGTCTCGTCGGGGTCGATGTCGGGGAGCTGGTGCAGGAAGGCGCCGAAGGTCATGTCACCAGGGTACCGCGCTACGTCCGAGCCGCCACCTCGGCTCCTGAGGCGCGGTCGGCTGCCTGGGCGCGCTGCAGCCGCAGCGTCTGGTCGCGGCTCTCCACCACCAGACGGCGCCCCGAGTCCTTGAGGTCGCCGCCCTCGAGCAGACGGTCCGCCGCCGCCACCACCACGTCGTCGACCGAGTAGACGGGGTACATGCCGGCGGTGAAGAACTCCGCCTCCTCGGCGGTCCTCTCGCGCCAGTAGCGCGGCACCATCTCGATCCAGCGGTCGAGGAAGGGCGTGAACAGCTGCTGCTGGTCGCGCTCCTGGAGCCCGCGGATCAGCGCCTTCTGCGTGGCCAGGGGCGTCTCGGGGTCGATGAGCCGCTCCCAGGCCGCCTCCTTGGCCGCGCGATCGGGACGCGCGGCGCGGGCCGCCGCCGCCTTGCGCAGGCCCACGTCGGTGTTGTCGGCGGCGGACTCGGCGGCGATGGCGGCCTCGTCCAGGCGACCCGCCGCGGCCAGCCTGCGCACCAGGAACCAGCGCAGGTCCTGGTCGACGACGATGCCGGGCGGAAGCGCCCGTCCCACCAGGAGGCCGGCGGCGACGTCGAGGTCGGCGTCGCTGTCGGCGGTGGTCACGGTGGCGCGCAGCGCGGTCAGCTGATGGGGCGTCCCCGGCGAGGCGTGCTCGAGGATGGTCCGAGCCGTGCCGTGCAGGCGGCCGCGCAGGCCTGACCGGTTGCCGGGATGGCTGTAGAGCTCCACTGCGGTGATGGCCTGGCCGAGGATGTCGTCGACGATGGTCGGCAGTGCCTCGTTGGGCGCGTGGCGCACCACCAGGTCGATGTAGCGGCTGGCGGGCAGCTCACCGTCGCGGACCATGTCCCACACCGCCGCCCAGATCAGCGAGCGGGCGAGCGCGTCGTCGAGATCGCTGAGGTGGTCGATGACCGTCTGTGTCGAGGTCTCGTCGAGCCGGATCTTGGCGAAGGTGAGGTCGCCGTCGTTGAGCAGCAGCAGGGCGGGGCGGGCGCGCCGGCGCAGCGGCTCGACCTCGGTGCGGGGCCCGGCGACGTCGAGCTCGAAGCGCTCGGTCTGCACCAGCCGTCCGTCGTCGTCGAGGTCGTACAGGCCCACCCCGACGCGGTGCGAGCGCAGCGTGGGGAACGCCGGGTTGGCCGCCTCCTGGACGATGGTGCAACTCTCGATCATGCTGTCCGCGGTGCTGGCGATGTCGGCGCGGAGCACGTTCATCCCGGCCGTCTGCAGCCACTCGCGCGTCCACATGGCCAGGTCCCGGCCGGAGTGGCGCTCCAGGGGGGCGAGGAAGTCGCGGAGCGTGGCATTGCCCCAGCGGTGCTCGGCGAAGTAGTCGCGCACCCCGCCGAGGAACGCCTCCTCGCCCACCCAGGCGACCAGCTGGCGCAGCACCGACGCCCCCTTGGCGTAGCTGATGCCGTCGAAGTTGAGACGTCCGGTGCTGACGTCGGGGACGTCGGCGGCGATGGGGTGGGTGGTGGGCAGCTGGTCCTGCTGCGCCGCCCAGGACTTGTCGCCGTTGGCGAAGTCCACCCAGGCGCTGGTGTACTTGGTCGCCCGCGCCTGGGCATCGTTGCCCATGTAGGTGGCGAAGCTCTCGTTGAGCCAGAGGTCGTCCCACCAGCGCATGGTCACCAGGTCGCCGAACCACATGTGGGCCATCTCGTGGAGGATCGTCCCCGCCCGCCACGCCAGCACGGTGGCCGGCACCGCGCCGCGATAGATGGTGCTCTCCTCGTTGAAGGTGACGCAGGCGACGTTCTCCATGGCGCCGGCGTTGAACTCGGGCACGAAGAGCTGGTCGTACTTGGCACCGAATGGGTAGGGCGTCTGGAAGCTGGCGGCGAAGTGGGTCAGCCCCTGCTTGGTGATCTCGAAGATCTCGGCGTCGTCGAGGTAGCGGCGCAGTGATTGGCGGCAGTAGAGGTTGAGCTCGATGCCCTGGTGCGCGTCGGTGACCCGCGCATACGGCCCGGCGACGATGGCGACGAGGTAGCTGGACATCACCGGCGACTCGCTGAAGTCGTGGGTGGTGAAGGCCGGCTGCGCGTCGCTGGCCTGGCTGCGCGCCAGCGGCGCGTTGCCGACGACAGTCCACTCCGGTGGGGCGGTGACGTGCAGGGTGAAGCGCGCCTTGAGGTCGGGCTGGTCGAAGCAGGCGAAGACGCGGTGGGCCTCGAAGGGCTCGCACTGGGTGTAGAGATACACCTTGCCGTCGGCGGGGTCGACGACGCGATGCAGGCCCATGCCGGTGTGGGAGTAGCGGCAGTCGGCGACGATCCGCAGCGTGTTGCTCGGCTTCAGCGAGGAGAGCGCGACGCGGTTCTCGGCGAAGGCGGCGACATCGACGTCGGTGCCGTTGAGGACGATCTCGCGCACCGCGGCGGCATCGAGGTTGATGAAGGTCGACGCCCCCTCGCGAGCCGCGAACTGGATCTCGGCGACGCTGACGAAGGTGGGCGAGCCGGGACCGCTGAGGTCGAGGCGGACGTCGTAGCTGAGGCCGGAGATCAGCGCGAAGCGCTCCTCGGCCTCCGAGCGCAGCAGATCATCAGGAGTCACGCGCGCTAGCCTATCGTCCCGGCGACCGGCTGCGTCTTTCTCAGGAGGCGCGCCGCAGCGCCTGATCGAGGTCGGCGAGCAGGTCGCCGACGTCCTCGATGCCCACCGACAGGCGGAGCAGGCCGTCGCCGAGCCCGATGCGGTGCCGCTCCTCGGGGGGCACCGAGGTGTGGGTCATCAGCCCGGGGTGCTCGGCCAGGGACTCGACGGCCCCGAGCGACTCCGCCAGCGTGAACAGCCGCAGCGCCTCGACGACGCGCACCGCGGCAGCCTGGTCGGCGAGCTCGAAGGACACCATCCCGCCGAAGATCCCGCCCATCTGGCGGAGCGCGAGATGGTGCTGGGGGTGCGACTCCAGGCCGGGATGGTGGACCGCCCGCACCGCCGGATGGTCCTGGAGATGACGCGCCACCACCAGCGCGTTGTCGCTGTGCCTCTGCACCCGCAGGGCCAGCGTCTTGAGGCCGCGCAGCAGCAGCCAGCAGTCGAAGGGGGAGGGCACGGCCCCGGCGGCGTTCTGATGGAAGCGCAGGCGCTCGGCGAGGTCGTCGCGGGAGGTGACCAGGCAGCCACCGAGGACGTCGCTGTGGCCGCCCAGGTACTTGGTGGAGCTGTGCATGACGATGTCGGCACCCAGCTCCAGCGGGCGCTGGATGTACGGGGTGGCGAAGGTGCTGTCGACGGCGAGGCCGGCACCGTGGCGGTGGGCCGCCTCGGCAGCGGCGGCGATGTCGACGACGCGCAGCAGGGGATTGGTCGGGCTCTCGATCCAGACCAGCCGGGTGTGGTCGGTGATGGCCGCCTCGATCGCCCCCTCACGGGTGGCGTCGACCGCGCTGAAGCTGAGGCCGTAGCGGCGCATCACCCTGTCGAAGAGCCGGTAGGTGCCGCCGTAGGCGTCCTCCATGTAGACGACGTGGTCGCCGGGGTCGAGCAGCAGGAGCACGGTGGCGGTGGCCGCCAGCCCGGACGCGAAGGCCAGCCCATGGCGGCCACCCTCCAGCGAGGCCAGGCAGGTCTCCAGCTGCTCGCGGGTGGGATTGTTGCTGCGGGCGTACTCGTAGCCGCCGTGCCGCCCGATGCCCTCCTGCGCGAAGGTGGTGGCCAGGTGGATGGGCTGCACCACCGCGCCCGTGGCCGCATCGGGGCCCTGTCCGACGTGGATGGCCCGGGTGGCGAAGCCCGCCTGCTCGGCATTCATCTCAGCGGTGGTGGGCGACGTAGTCGAGGAGGTCGGCGCGCGTGATCACCCCGACCGGGCGGTCGGCGTCGATGATGGTCACCGCCGCCTCACCGGAGAGCAGGGGCGCGAACGCCTCGTCCAGGGGCGCGTCCGCGGACACCGACGTGAACGGCGGGTCCATCGCCGCCGACACCGACGCCGTCACCACCGCGGGATCGCGGTATACGCGGTCGAGCAGGGTGCGCTCGGCGATGCTGCCCACCACCGTCCTGTCGCCATCGACGCCCTCGACCACCGGCAGCTGCGAGATGTTGTAGCGCTGCATCAGGTCGATCGCCTCACCCACCGTCTTGCCGGCCTCGACGGCAACCAGCGAGGGCACCCTTCCGTCGGCGGCGTGGGAGGCGAGCACCTCGCGCACCCGTGCCGGGCCGAGACGGTCCAGGAAGCCGTTCTGGCGCATCCACTCGTCGGAGAAGAACTTGCTCAGGTAGTTGCGACCGGTGTCGGGGAGGAGCACCACGATGACACCCTGCGGGTCGGTGTCGGCGGCCACCACCAGCGCCGCGTGCAGAGCCATGCCCGCCGAGCCCCCGACCAGGATGCCCTCCTCGCGGGCCAGGCGGCGGGAGGCGACGAACGCCTCACGGTCGGTCACCTGGATGATGCGGTCGACCACCGCGGGGTCGAAGGTGCCGGGCCAGAAGTCCTCGCCCACGCCCTCGATCTTGTAGGGCGCGATCGCCCCCGAGAAGATCGAGCCCTCGGGATCGGCCCCGATCACCTGCACCGCCGGGTTCTGCTCCTTGAGATAGCGACCGGTCCCGCTGATGGTGCCGCCGGTGCCGACCCCGGCCACGAACACGCTGATCCGCCCCTCGGTCTGCCGCCACAGCTCGGGCCCCGTGGTCTGGTAGTGCGCCTGCGGGTTCTTGGCGTTGTAGTACTGGTTGGGCTGGAAGGCGCCGGGGATCTCCCGCGCCAGGCGGTCGGCGACCGAGTAGTACGACTGCGGGGAATCGCGGTCCACGTTGGTGGGGCAGACCACCACGTCGGCGCCGTACGCCTTGAGTAGGCTGATCTTCTCCGCCGACATCTTGTCGGGCATGACGAAGATCATCTTGTAGCCCTTGATCGCCGCCACCATGGCGAGGCCGTGCCCGGTGTTGCCCGAGGTGGGCTCGATGATGGTGCCGCCGCGGCGAAGGCGGCCGTCGCCCTCCGCCTCCTCGATCATGACCAGAGCGATGCGGTCCTTGACGCTGCCACCTGGGTTGAGCTGCTCGAGCTTGGCGAGAACCGTGGCCCCAACTCCCCGGGTCAGCGCCCGGAGTCGCACCAGCGGCGTGTTGCCCACCAGGTCGAGGATGCTCTCGGAGTAGTCCACCGCCGCGATTCTAGGCGTGTAACCGGGCTGGCCCCGGAAGCACATCGCCCGAGCGCTGAATCACAGCACTGGCCCCCAGCCGTCCCTCGGCCGAAGGAGGACGCTGCGTCTCAGCGTCGTGAACGCGGCCCCTCCATCGCATTCCCTGACGCCGGATCGACTGGCTGTCTCTGGTCAGGACAGGCCGGGGGTACCATGGGTTACATGGCAACCGCATGGCGTGAGCAGGTGACCAGCAATCCGGCGGTGATGCACGGACAGGCATGCATCAAGGGCACCCGCATCCCGGTGAGCGTCGTCCTCGGCTGCCTGGCTGAGGGGATGACTGCCGAGGAGATTCTGGCGGATTACCCCACCTCGAGCCTGGAGGCCATCAGCGCCGCGCTGGGGGTACGGCGCCGTTCTCAAGGAGAACCAGAGCTGGGACCGCTACTGAGCGGCTCGCCGCTCACGTACCCCGATCGTCGCGGCGCTGGGCGCCTGATGCCGAAACATTGGATGCTTCCATCGACATTCTAGCAGCTTGACAATCTTGGAACCACGGAGCTAGGATCCTCCCACCATCCGCACGAGGAGGCACCGAATGCGCCGAGGCCAGCTGGTGTCCGCTCTGTCCGTCCTAGCCGTTGTTGGAATGGCGCTGGGCGTTTCCCATTGTCAACGAACGCATCAGGCGGAGGGATTAGCATGCTCGGCGGTCCCATGACCGTCCCCGCAGCACAACTCCCCTCGCTCGCTACGCTGCAACAGCTTTGCCCGGCGGGTCCGAACACCTTGTCGGAGGCCCAGGCGTGCGCAGCACGTATCCCCGGCGCTCGGGTGGTCGGAATGGGCAAGGTTTTTGTCCTGTCTGGAGATGTCGAGGGGGCGACGAGTAACGTTGTCTCCCCCGCCACGAGCAGCTCTAACCCTTGCAAGGGTGTTGGCACCTGGGACTACACCGGCACCCAGTACGTCACGCTCAATGGGACGCTGTGTTGGAATGGGCACACCGCTTGGAACTACGTCGGTCACGTTGGCTGCTCGTCCTTCCCAATTCCGCCGACAAGCTACTGCATTTCCTGGGCAGACGGGGCACTCGCGCCAAGCTGGTATTCGGGAATGTGGGCCAACTTCTCGGTTCTCAGCAGCCTCGTCCCACAGTGTCTCATGCCGCGGATCTACGATTGGGGCAACGGAAGCTGGAATAGCAATTTCTATTGGCATTGGGCGTGGTGTTGATGCCTCAAATAATCTTGATCAACCTCGCCATGTACGTGGCCGTGCTGGCGGCGTTGATCGCCCTCCTCGTATGGGGCCTGCGGCGCCACTCGAATCGCCGGATGTAGGTAAACAGCCGACGGGCCCTATGTCTCAGGACGGAGCTTGATCACGAATCGCTACGGCGATTTCTGGAGCTACAACTCCGATGTGGGCTGCTGAGGTACCGCGGTGAGCATAGGTCACGTGTGGCTCGCGTTGCCGGTGTTCATTGCCGTAGTGTTTCTTCTGGTGGCACTCGGGAGGTGGTCCAGACGCCGCCGCCGCTAACTCAGTGCCGAGGCACTCGAGGAGGCCCCGGACCACCCCCGGCACTCGGCTCAGCGGGCGGCCAGCTTGCGCTCCCGCATCGGCAACGCAAGAAGCTCGTCCGCTCTCTTGGCCTGACTGGAGCGCATCGCCTCCAAGAACTTGAGGACCGTCGGCCACTCATCGCGCGAGATCTCGACCAATGCGGTGTTCACGTCCTCCGCAACGAGGTCGCCAAATCGCTGGGCCAGACGTTGCCCACGGGCGGTCAAGTGCAGAACACGGCGACGGCGATCCCCGGGGTGGGCACGGCGCCTCAGCAGTCCGGCTCCCTCCAGGCGATCGCATAGCGCGGTCGTGGATGCGCTGGTGATCGCCAGGAATCGGGCCACATCACTGGGTGCGGAGTTGGCGACGCTCATTTGAACCAGCGCTGCGAGGTCGGTCACCGCAATCCCCAGGCTGGACGCCACAGCGCTGAGGTATCGCAGGTTCTCCACCAGCACCAACGTGCGGACCTCGGCAACGAGGTGATTGTGTTCTGGCACCGGATCTGACATCACGGCGGCAGCATACCGCACTGTTGCTAGACGACCTAGCAGATTGGCCGTCTGGGCAGCCGCTCTCCAGTTGAGATCAGGCCCGGGCAGCTGTCGGCGACCGCAAGCTGACCTACTCGGCGGCGCTGACGGTGCGCAGGAGGTAGGCGCTGTCGACGTAGTCCTCCACCATCCGCGTGGCCGAGAAGCGCGGGCCGATGGTGCGCATCGAGCGCTTGATGCGGCGCACCCAGCCGTGGGGGATGCCGTCGCCGTCGCGCTCGTAGAAGAGAGGTGCCACCTCGTGCTCGAGGAGGTCGTAGAAGCTGGCGGCGTCACGGGAGTCCTGCACGCTGGGGTCGTAGACGGTGTCCCCGGGGATACCCCAGCCGTTGGCTCCGTCGAAGGCCTCGGCCCACCAGCCGTCGAGAACGGACAGGTTGAGCCCGCCGTTGAGCGCCGACTTCATCCCGCTGGTCCCGCTCGCCTCCAGAGGGGGCCGGGGCAGGTTGACCCAGAGGTCGCATCCCGCCACCAGGTGGGAGGCGATTGCCAGGTCGTAGTTGTCGAGGAACGCCACCCGTTCGGCGGCGTGGGTGAGCCCCTTGAAGGAGAACAGGCCCTGCGCGGAGCGCTTGCCCTCCTCGTCGTTGGGATGCGCCTTGCCGGCCAGGATGAGCTGCATGGGGCGCTCCTGGTCGGCGATCAGCCGGGCGACCCGCTGCGGCTCGAGGGTGATCAGGTAGAGGCGCTTGTAGGTGGCCAGGCGGCGGGCGAAACCGATGGTGAGGGCATCGTCGCTGAAGCCGCGTTCGGCCGCCGCCACCATGTCGCGGTCCTCGCTGCGCGCCAGCCGGGTGGCCACGGCGCGGTCGCGCACGTACTCGACGAACTCGGCGCGGAGCCGGCAGCGCAGGGCCCAGAGCTCGGCATCGGGGATGTCGTCGACCGCTGCCCAGGTCTGCGGATCCGCGGCGCGGGTCACCCACCCGTCCCCGAGGTGGGAGTCGAGCAGCTCGCGCGTCGGCGGCGCCATCCACGTGGGCAGGTGCACGCCGTTGGTGACGTGGCCGATGGGAACCGTGTCGACGGGCCGCTCCGGGAACAGCGGCTGCCACATCTGCCGGGCCACCTCGCCATGGCGGCGGCTCACCCCATTGGCGGAGCGGCTCATCTTGATGCCCAGAGGGGTCATCACGAAGGGCTCGTGGGGGTTCTCCGGCCGGGTCCGGCCGAGCTGGAGGAAGCCGTCGAACTCCATGCCGATCTCGCCCGGGAAATCGCCCATGACCTCGGCGATCTCGGCGATGTCGTAGCCCTCGTTGCCGGCGCCGACCGGGGTGTGGGTGGTGAAGACGGTGCGCTCCCGGGCCTCGGCGAAGGCGGAGTGCCGATCGGCGCCGGCAGCGATGTCGCGGCGGGCGAGCTCCAGGGGCGCCAGCCCGGCGTGTCCCTCGTTGAGGTGGACCACGACGGGATCCATGCCCATCGCCTCGAGCAGGCGCATCGAGCCGATGCCCAGCAGCGCGTACTGGGCCAGCCTGATGCCCCGGTCGCTCTCGTAGAGGCGGGCGGTGACCCAGCGGTCGGTGCGGGAGTTCTCGCGCCGGTCGGCATCGAGCAGGAAGAGGGGCACGCGGCCCACCTGCACGCGCCACGCCTGCACGGTGAGCTGCCGCCCGCGCAGCGGGACGCTCACCGTCAGTGGCTCCCCGTCGGTGTTGCGGACAAGAGCGGCAGGAACACGCTCGGGGTCTAGTGGGATCCAGTACTCGTGCTGGTACCCGGTGCGGTCCATGCGCTGCAGGAAGTACCCCTGCCGGTAGAGCAGCCCCACCGCCACCATCGGCACCGCCAGGTCGCTGGCCTCCTTGAGGAGGTCGCCGGCGAGCACGCCGAGGCCGCCCGCGTAGATCGGCAGCGAGGTGTGCACCGCGAACTCCGCGCACAGGAAGGCCACCGGTCGCTGCGCGGAGGCCCGTCCCGGCATGGGGGGGCGGCGCAGGTCCGCCTCGATGGCGGCGAGAACCCGGTCCGCCTGGCGCAGCAGGGACGCATCCGTGGCGGCGCGCTGGAGCGCGGCCGAGGAGGCGTCGCGCAGCAGCCGCACTGGGTTGCGGTTGCTGCGATCCCAGCGGAGCGCGTCGATGGCCGCGAACAGCTCGTTGCCCCCGGGTGTCCACGACCAGCGGTAGTTGTAGGCGATGCGCGCCAGCGCCGCCAGCGGCGCGGGCAGCCGGGCCCGGAGGTCGTCCGCCGCCCGGGCCATCTCGCTGCTGCCGTCGAGCAGGTCGGCGACCCGGGACGCCGTCTCCGTCATCGGGACGCGATGCTGGGCCGGTGGGTGGCGGCCAGCGCCGCTGCGATCTCGCGCACCCCTGCGGCCGGCCCCTCGCGGTGGCCGAAGACGCCGGTGCCCGCCACCAGGACCGAGGCTCCGGCGGTCACGCATGCCGCCGCGTTCTCCGCGTCGACGCCGCCGTCCACCTCGAGCTCGGTCGCCAGCCCGCGCAGGTCGATGGCGGCGCGAAGCCGGGAGACCTTGTCCAGGGTGTGGGGGATGAGGCGCTGCCCGCCGAAGCCCGGGTCGATCGTCATCACCAGGGCCAGGTCGCAGATATCGAGGACGTCGTCGAGGGCGGTCACCGGGGTGCTGGGGTTGATCGCCGCCCCCGCCCGGCAGTCGAGGGCATGGATCGCAGCCAGGGTGCGGTGGAGATGGGGCGACACCTCCTGGTGGACGGTGATGCCGTCCGCCCCCGCCGCCGCGAAGGTGGCGAGGTGGCGCTCGGGCTCCTCGATCATGAGGTGCAGCTCGAGGGGCAGCGCGGTCTCGGCGCGCAGCGCCCGCACGGTGTCCGTCCCGAACGTGAAGTTGGCGACGAAGCGTCCGTCCATGACGTCCACGTGGATCCGTTCCGCACCACTCCCTTCAAGCGCGTTAACCGCGTCAGCCAGGTGAGCGAAGTTGGCGGCCAGCAGGCTGGGGGCGATGCAGACGGCGTCGGGACAACCCGGCCAGGTCGAGCGGGGCACGCGCCGAGCCTACTCGATGCACCGCCGGTGCACCGCTGCGAGGGCGCGGCGGCCAGGTCACCCGGTGATGGTGGAGTTGTGTAGTGGTCCGGTAGCCTAAAGTTAGTGTGCTCATGGTAGGAAGGTGAGTCCTCGCGCCGCCGCGGTGATCGAGGTCGGCAGGGCCCTCGACGACGCCCTCGTCGACCTGCTCGGCGCCGTTCGCGCCGAGAGTCGCGCTCCCGGTGAGGCGGATGGACTGGCGGCACTGCTCGCCAAGCACGCCCTCATCGACTCCGTGCGCGGCTGCGCGGTGTGCCTGCTCGACTCCGACATGACGCTGCGGGTCGCCGGGGTGGGCGGTGACAGCGGCAGCGTGACCGCAGGCTCGAGCTGGCCGCTGGCCGGGTCGCCGGTTTCCCAGGCGCTGGCCACAGACGACGTTGCCGTGCCGGTACGTCCCCACCTCGGTCGGCTGGCGCGAGCGCTGCGTGTGGGCGAGGGTGAGCAGCTGCTCGCCGCCCCGCTGCGCATCGGGGACCGCGGCGGGGGCCAGCCGACCACGCTCGGCGCCCTCCTGGTGGTCCGCGATCGCACCGACCCGCTCTCCGACGACGAGTGCGCCTTCCTGGAGAACTACAGCGCGCTGGTCGCCCTGGCGTTGCTGGGAGCTGCACCAGCGCGGGACTGGGCGGGACGCGCCCGCCGCCTGCACAGCACTGTCGACGATGCCGTCGACATGATGGGCTCGCTGGCCGCCGAGGAGGTGGTGCCGCGCGTCCTGGAGCGCACCTGCAGGTCGCTCGACGCCAGCGGCGCCGCGCTGCTGCGCGTGGACGGCGACGACCTGGTCGTCGAGGGCGTGCACGATGCCGACGGGCGTCCCGCGCCGCCGGGCTGGCGTGGCCCCGTTGCGCAGCAGCCGTTGTTCCTGGAGGCGATGCGCAGCGCGCAGGTGGTGGTGGCCGACGGCGCGGGGCGCGCCCAGCTCCCCGGCGCCACCGACATCTTCGATGACGCCACCCAGGCTCTCATCCTGCGCCTGCGTGTGCACGACGATGCCACCGGCTTCATGGCCGTGTTCCGGCGCCAGGAGCGGCCGTTTCTCCACGACGACACCGTCATCCTGCGCCTGCTTGGGCACGTCGCCCTGGTGGCGCTGAACAACTCGCGTCTGTACGCGGACGCGCAGGCAGCATCCGAGGCCATGTCGTCGTTCCTCAACCTCATCGTGCACGACCTCCGAGCCCCGCTGACGGTGCTGTCCGGGTATGTCGACCTGCTCCGTCGCGGCACCTTCGGCGAGGCTCCCGACGCTTGGACCATGCCCCTGGGAATGATCGCGGGCAAGCTCCACGAAACCCACCGGCTGGTCGACGACCTCCTGCTCGCCGCCCGCATGGAGAACGGCAGCATCCCCGCGACGATCGAGTCGCTCGACCTCAACGACGTCATCTCACGGGCGGCGGCCCGCAGCCAGGCGAGCGCCACGCTGGCCGGTGCCACCATCGAGACGGCGCCGGAGCGCCAACCCCTGCGCGCCTGGGGCGACTCCTTCCACGTCGACCGCATCATCGACAACCTCGTCAACAACGCCATCAGCTACGCGGGCCCGTCGCCGTTGATCCGCCTCTCCGTCGATCGGTCGAACCCCCCGGCGGTCCGCGTCGAGGACGGCGGCGTGGGCATCGCCGCCCACCTGCACTCGCGGATCTTCGAGCGCTTCTTCCGCATCGATGACCGAGTGCCCGGCACCGGCTTCGGCCTGCACGTCGGCCGCGTGCTCGCGGAGGCATGCGGCGGCTCGCTGTGTGTCGAGCGCAGCGCCCCGGGCGAGGGCAGCGTGTTCCGCCTCGAGCTGCCGGCGGCGCCCGGCGGCTGACCTCACCGCGCGCCGACCGGTGCGTTACCGGGTGGATGGGGGCTCAGGCAACAGATCGGTCGTGCTCGAGCTCCGCCAGGCGGCGACCTGGCCACAAGACTCGCGCAGAACCCACTCGTCAACCTCGGCGACCGAGCCGATCTCCTCGGCGACCGGGATGAACAATTCGCCATGACCACCCCGCGGGGGGATGCTGCCGCCCAGCCAGCGCTTCGCCCCCACCGTCCCGCCACTCTCGACTGAAATCACCGGGCTGGAACACCAAGCGACTCGCTGCTGTGGAGCTCGGCCTCTCCAACTCCAAGCTCGAGGGCCTCAACAGCAAGATCCGCCTCGTCAACCACCGTGGCTACGGCCACCACTCCGCCGCCGCGCTCATCTCCATGATCTACCTCTGCTGCGGTGGCATTACTGTCCAGCTGCCCTTCTCGTGACCCGCAACCATACACAAACCCCGCGAAGAACCCAATTTCAGCACGCCTCCACTCCAAATTCCGCAGCCCGCCGCGACGCGCAGCACACTTTCAAGCTCGATGTTTCACTCGTCGTCTTGGGCAGTCGACATTGACGACAACTTCCCGGCGCTATTCCCGAGTACGCTCGCGGTCCGTCCGAGAAATAGCTAGACAAGGAGGCAGCAGTTGGGTAAGTGCTTCCATGTGGTCTTCAGCACCGGCACTCCACCTCCCCACTGCCGACCGTCGGGGCTCGAGACCTGGGTGCGAGCACACCACACTCCACAGTCTGTGGCGGTCCGTTCCGCCTGCGTGCTGGCTCACGCCCAGGGGTTGTCCAACTAGCCCGGATCTTTCACTCGTTCGCGCGAGTCGAAGCGGCTAAAACATGAAAGTGCCTACCGAGCAAGGGATACTTCGGGTGTCGACGCCGAATAACCCCACGTGCAGGAGGCACCTTCAGAGTGAAGCCTACCAAGCTCCCCCGCCGCCCGCTGGTCAGCGTCGATGGGGAGGGTCTCGCCAACCAT
>JBOHUD010000105.1:0-4711 GCA_050734155.1 Candidatus Dormibacteria bacterium | reverse complement strand
TGATCGAGTCGGCCGGCTATCACGGCGCCGCCGGGCTCACCGTGCTGCGCACCGCCGCCGAGGGCGCCAAGGTGGGCGGCGCCGACATGGCAACGGTGGCCGACGTGCTCACCTCGGCGCTCAATGCCTACCACCTGCCCGCCAGCTCGGCGGTGGCCGTCACCAACGACCTGATCGCCACCGTCTCGGTCGGCAAGATGCACATGCAGGACCTGGCCTCGGCGATGGGCGCGATCGTTCCCATCGCCGCCAGCCTGGGCGTGCCCCTCTCCCAGATCACCGGGGCCATGGCCACCATGACCATGCAGGGCACCGACACCAGCACGGCGGCGCAGAGCCTGCGCTTCATGCTCGCCGCCCTGGCCGGGCCCACCACCAAGGCCGCCAAGGAGATGGAGGGGCTGGGCATCGGCCAGGCCGAGATTCCCGGGATCACCGCGGCCACCTCAACCAGTCTCAAGGCCCTCGGCCTGCACGCTTCCGAGGTGGCCGACACCCTCTCCAAGCAGGGCCTGCCAGCGGCGCTGGCGATGATCACCGACGCGCTCGCCAAGAAGTTCCCGCCGGGCTCGGCCGCCTACGAAGCGGCCCTCAAAGGGGCGGTCGGCGGCACCCGCGGGCTCACCGCCGCCCTGGAGTTGACCGGACCCTCGGCGGCCACCTTCGCCAAGAACGTGGAGAGCATCGGCGGCGCCACCGCCAAGGGCGGCGCCTCGGTCACCGGCTTCGCCCGCACCCAGCAGGACCTGGGCGCCCAGGTGGACAAGGCCAAGGCCGGGCTGGCCGCCTTCGGGATCCACATCGGCCAGGTGCTCCTGCCGGTGGTCACCACCCTGGTGCAGTTCTTCAATGAGCATGTGCTGCCTGCGTTCAACACGGTCTTTTCGACAATCCAGCAGCATGTGCCCCAGATCGAAGCCGGTTTCCACAATTTCGGCAATGCCGTAAACGTCGTCTTCACGGTCGCGGGGAACATCATCACCACCGTGGTCGGGGTGATCATCGCCATCATCGAGCGGGTGGTGGTGGTCATCCAGGCCATCGTCGGTCCCATCCAAGCCACGGTGATCAGGATCGGGGTGATCATCGGCTGGATCGTCACCGCCGTGCAGGGGGTGATCAACATCGTCTCGGGGCCGGTGGGCACGGCCTTCTCGCTCATGTCAACCGCCATAGGCGGAGTGATCGGCGGGATCGTCGCCGCCATCGGCAAGATCGTGGGCGCCATCAACGGCGTGATCACCGCCATCCAAACGGCCATCGGCTGGTTCACCAAGCTCTTCCAGACGGCCAGCTCGCAGACCACCAGCACCCTGACCGACGCTTGGAACAAGGCCAATCCCGGCAGGCCGCTGCCCCCCAACCTGCAGGCCCTGGTCAACGCCACCGGCCACCATGCCAGTGGCGGGACCATCGCCGCGGGCGCCTGGGGCTGGACCGGCGAGCAGGGCCCGGAGATGGTCTACGGCGGGACCAGCGGCGTCAGCGTCTTCCCGCATCGCGCCGGCGGGGGAGCTGGGGCTTCGACGATCAACATGCACTTCTACGGGCTCACCCCTCAGGACCTGCCCAATGCGGTGGTCAATGCACTTCGCCGCTGGCAGCTCAGCAACGGAAACCTTCCCATTCGGGTGGCTTCGTGAGCGCGCCTGTCATCCTTGTGCAGATGGCGTTCAGCGCAACCGAGGTTAATCAGGTGGACGTCACCCCATGGCTGACTGGGCAGATCGCCCTCAGCAGAGGGCGCAGCCGCGAGACAGATCAGTTCGCGGCGGGCAGGCTCACTTACACGCTTCGCAACGAGGATCGACGCTTCGATCCCAACAATGCTGCCAGTCCTTACGCGCCCTGGATGATCCCGGGCATTTTCGTCTTCGTTTTTCTGGGCGGAAAGCTGATCTTCATTGGACAGGTCGACGACTGGGACTTGGGCTATATCAAACCCAACATCGCCACCGTTACGATCCATTGCAGCGACGGTCTGACCGGCGTGGCCCAGGCGGCGGTGTACGGTTACAGTGCCGCGGCCCAAGACTCGCTCAGTCGGGCTCAAGCCATTGTCACCCGCCCAGAGGTGACGCCCAACTGCTCCATCGGGCTCCTTGCCCCGTGGCCATCAACATCCTACGCACAACTTCGGGCCAATACCTTCGACAACCTTTTGGCGCTCGATCTTCTCAAGACGACGGCGATCAGCGAGGGAGGGTTTTTCTTTTGCCGCGCCGACGGCTTTCTGCTGCTCACCTATCGCAACTACCTGCACGATCAGCGAGTGAACTTTCCCGCAGGGCAGATCGCCTTCAGCGACAGCGGGGTAGCTCCCGGCGGTCCGTTCGGTTATGTAGACGTGGGTATGATCAGCGGCAACACGCTGCTGTTCAACCGGGTCACCGGACAGCGAAGTGGTGGCGTCCCGCAGCGCGTCGACGATAGCGCCAGTCAGAGCAAGTACCACATTCGCACCCTCTCTCTGGCCGCCCTGGAGAACGATACTGACGCCGATGCTGGGATATTGTGCAGCTTCTGGCTGGCGCTGTACAAGGATCCCCTCGAGCGCGTCGACACCCTGACTGTGGAGTTGTCGGCCCTAAGTGCGGCTGATCAGGCCACCCTCGCGCAGGTTGAACTATTGACCCTGGCATCGATCGACTTCCATCCGCCCGGTGGTGGGTCGGCAATCTCCCAACTCTGCGCCGTGGAGAAGTTGGACTATAGCCTCGACGTGTCGGCCAGCAGCTACCGGATGACCATTGGCTTTATGAATATGGCCAATGTCCCCTGAGGCAACCCCGTCCCGGCGCCGGCAGTGACTCCGGCGCACGTCCAGAGCGTGGTCAATCGCTATCAGATTTCCTACCCCGACCACCAGCCCCGGGCGACCGATCCCCACTACAAGGCGTTCAACACCTACCGCGCCCGCCACGTCGACGCCGCGGTCTGCTTCGTCGGCCGTCACGTCGGCTTCGACCAGTGCGCCGACGCGTTGGGGGGTTCGATGCTCACCCAGCCGGCCCTGCACGGCCACGGCCTGGAGTTGCACCACAAGGTGATCGAGTTCTCGCTGCTCAACAGCGTCGACCTCAAGGCCCTGGCGGAGGATTACCCCTTCCTCATCGACTCCGCGGCCGTCGACGCCTGGTCGGAGGGGGAGGGCAATCTGGAGTTCATCTGCGCCGCCCCAGATTCCCTTGTGACGATGCCGGATGGTCAGCGCCGCCTCATTACAGAGGTGCGAGTCGGGGATAGCGTGGTCGGCCATGATGGCGAGTCCCATGCAGTCACCGCGGTGGCCCGACGCCATCATTCCGGCCCCGTTATCGTCCTCGACGGAGTGTCACTCACCCCCAACCACCTTGTCCTGACGCCGGGCGGGTGGCGTGCCGCGGGAGAGATGCTTGCCGGCGACTATGTCTGGATGCCAGACGCGGAGGTGTTCGCGCTGCGACGGGCACAGGACGAGATTCTCGGGTCGGTTGTCCGCACGGTCACCATTGAGATGGTGGACGCGTTCACCGGGTTCGAGGTCACGACCGAGGCTCCTCTCCATGACACGTCGGTGTTCCATGCCGGCCGCCGACCGCAGATAGCCCTTGCGGGTGAGCGACGGCGTGATTCGTCCAGTATTCCAGCGCCCACGTTCGTCGAGTCGCTCATTGAGTCCCTTCAGCCGGCAGGTGTGGCTGCAGAAGTTCGCGGCCCTGATGTGGGACCGGAACAGGCGAAGTGGCTTCTCGCACGACCCACACGCCGTCATCACTGTGCCGCCGCGGCTACGCTCCCTCCGAGCGGCAGTGCACGACGCGCTGCAGGCGGAGTAGTTGCGGAGGAGGTTGAGTGGCGCCAGGAACGGGCCACCGCAGACGGTGCACGTTCCAAGGCCGAGACGCGTCCCCCTGCGCACGGACGGTGGCACTCGTTGGGGCAGGTCCGTCGGATCACCTACGCGGGCGATGTCCATGACCTGAGCATAGCCAATTCACATTCTTACCTTCTCTCGGGGATGGCGGTGCACAACTGTGCCAAGCACCATCGCGGGGTGGGCGGCATCCACCACGCCGCCTACGCCGACTTCGAGGCGTCGCTCTACATCCGCTCGCTGATCTCGGCGGCGACCGCCTCACACTGATGCCCGGCGGTTCCCGGCGCCCGGTGGTGCAGCAGTGGCCCGGCGACGCCGACAGCCTCGCCGCCCTGTGGCGGGAGTTCCGCGAGTTCCGGGGCGGCCTGTTGGGGACCGAGGACTTCCCGCTCGGCGAGCTGCCCCAGATCAAGCAGGCCATCGCCGCCGCCGAGCGTCATCGCGCCGAGGACGTGCAGCGCCTCCACAGCCGTCTCGACGCCATGCCCGCCGAGATCGTCCGCCAGATCAACGGCAGTTACGTGCAGGTACTCGGCCTCCCCGACGCCATCGGGGCCGTCCTCGATGCCCGGGCCAAGGCCCGCTGGAAGTTCCTGGCGGGGGAGGGGGGCAAGGTGCTGGTCGGCGCCTTCGTGCTGGTGCTGGCCGCCGTCCTCGCCACCCTGCTCCACCTCGTCAACCCGGCGCTGCCCTAGCCATGCACCTGCACATGCCCCGTCGCTCCGGCCTGCGGTCGCGGCCCTGGCTGCGCCGCCACGTCGGCGACCTGGTGCTCGGCTGCGCGCTGCTGATCCTCGCAGTCCTGGTCGCCTTCACCTTGGTCGAACTGGCCGCCACCGTGCACCGCGTCTC
>JBOHUD010000104.1:0-50797 GCA_050734155.1 Candidatus Dormibacteria bacterium | reverse complement strand
CCGGTCGGCAGCGCCCACGCCGGCCCGCGCCGCCCGGCGCTCCGCCAGCTGCGCTCCCAGGGCGAGCTCGAGGGCCACGTCCTGGCCGGCCTCGACGCGCAGGCGCAGGTCGCGCAGCCAGCTGCCGTAGTCGTCGGGCACGGCCAGCACCTCGAAGCTCCACGGACCCACCCGGGCGGGGACCAGGCGGGCGGTGAAGCGGTCGTTGCCAGCCTCCGCCATGGCCAGCTCGCGCCAGCCGCCGGGCAGCCGCGCCGCGGTTGCCGCCGTGGCGGCGGGGCGGGGGGGGCCGTGGCGCACCCAGGCGAGCAGCCGGTCGGGACCGTCGACGATGACGGTGGCGCTGACCAGCAGGGGCAGGCCCGCCGCCGCCTTGGCCGCCCGCGCGCCGCAGTCGACTACCGGGCGGACCTCGTCGATCACCACCCGCCCCACGGCTCGCGCCACGCCTGTCCTCCGCGATCGCTGCTGTGCGGCGACCAGCCTAGCGGGCGGGTGCGCCTCGGCACCGAGCCGTGAGCGGGCCACCCGGCGAGGGGCGACTGTCGAAGAGGGGAGGGCTGTCTCCAAAGAATCGGTGTGTATACTATGCGCATGGGCCGCGTGAATGTCTATCTCCCCGACGACCTGGCCGAGGCCGCCCATGCGGCTGGTCTCAACCTCTCCAGGCTCACCCAGGAGGCAACCCGGCGCGAGCTCCAGCGGACCGGGGTGAGGGGTTGGTTGGCGGAGGTCTCACGGCTGCCGCCGGCCCGTGTCGGCCACGCCGCCGTGCAGGAGGCAATCGACTCGGCGCGTGAGGAGCTGGGCGGGGCACATGGCTGACCCAGCCGTGGTGGATGCCTGCGCGTTGGTCGACCTCCTGCTCGGCAGCGAACACGGTCGCCTGGTCGGCGGCGTCCTCGACGGATTCGATGCGCTCCATGCGCCGGCCCACGTCGATGCCGAGGTCCTGTCCGCGCTGGGGCGGCTGCAGCGAGCGGGCAGCATTCGCGTCGGCGTGGTCAGCAGCCGGCTCGAGGCGCTGGCGAGGGCGCCGCTGGAGCGGCACGCGCTGCCGGCACTCCTCCTCGGCGCCTGGCGCCGGCGCGGTCGCCTCCGCCTGGTCGACGCGCTCTACGTCGAGCTGGCGGACACGCTGGGAGCGACGCTGGTGACCACCGATGCACGGCTCGCCGCAGCGGCGGGCGTCCCCGCCATCGCCCCGTGACGCCGGCTCGCGCGCCGCTCCGTGAGCGGCTCGCAGCCATCCTGGGCCGCGTACCCTGAGCCGCATGTCGCGGTACCGCTGGGCGCTGACCGGCCTGGCCGGCCTGGTGGCCGCCGCCCTGCTGCTCACCGCGCTGGCGCGCTCCAGCCCGCCCGGCACCGCCACCGGGCCCAGCCCCTCAGCCCTGATCCCGGTCGACCAGCGCGGCGGCGCAGCCCAGTTCACCGGCTTCGACGGCTGGCTGAACAGCCCGCCGCTGACGGTGAGCGGCCTGCGCGGCAGGGTGGTGCTGGTCGACTTCTGGACCTTCTCCTGCGTCAACTGCGTGCGCACCTTCCCCCACCTGGAGCACCTCGAGCAGACCTACTCGGCTCGCGGGCTGGTCATCGTCGGCGTCCACTCCCCGGAGTTCGACTTCGAGAAGGTGGCCGCCAACGTCGCCGCCGCGGTGCGGCGCCTCGGGGTCACCTGGCCGGTCGCGCTCGACTCCCAGATGAGCACCTGGAACGCCTACGCCAACCAGTACTGGCCCGCCGAGTACCTGATCGACCAGCAGGGCCGGGTCGCCTACATCCACTACGGCGAGGGCGACTACCCCGCCACCGAGTCGGCGATCGCCTCGCTGCTGGGCATCAGGGCCTCCCCGACGCCGCCCCCGCCCACCCCTGACATCGCCACCCAGACGCCCGAGCTGTACGCCGGCAGCGAGCGCGGCCAGCTGGCCGATGGCGAGGGCTACGCAGGCATCGGGCGGTCGATCAGCCACCCGGATCAGGGGGCACCGCACGACCCCGACCGCATCCTGGTCGCGGGCAGCTGGGCCGACCACGGCCAGTACCTGCAGGCCACCTCCGCCGGCCACGTCCGCCTCAGCTTCGCCGCCCGCGACCTCTACCTGGTGGCGGGCCCGGACACCCATCCGGTGCACGCCACGGTCACCGTCGACGGCCACCCGGTGGCCGCCGCCCAGCGCGGCCCCGACCTGGCTGCGACCGGCCTGGCGATCACCACCCAGCGGCTGTACCACGTGCTCCAGGGCCAGGGCGGCACCCGCCACCTCATCGACCTCGCCGTGCCCGCCGGCCTGCGCCTCTACACCTTCACCTTCGGCTAGGGCCGACCCGTGATCAGCGTCGCGTCGCTGGTGGCGACCTTCGTCGCCGGGCTCGCCTCCTTCCTCGCCCCCTGCTCGGTGCCGCTGCTGCCCGCGTACCTCTCGGCGGTGAGCGGCGCGACCGCCACCGACCTCGCGGACAGCCGGCACCGCCGTGACTTCCGCGGGCGCCTGGTGGCGGGCTCGATCCTCTACGTCGCCGGCTTCACCACCGTGTTCATCCTGCTCGGCATCGGCGCCGCCGGCATCGGCCACTCCATCCGCCAGGTGGAGCGGGGCGTGGAGATCGCCGGAGGGATCCTGCTGGTGGTCTTCGGGCTGCTCATCACCGGCGTCCTGCGCCTGCCCGTCCTGGAGCGGGTGCGCGGGCTCGACCTGCCCGAGCGCCTGCGCGGCCATGGGGTGGCCGGCGCCTACCTGGTCGGCATCGTCTTCGGGATCGGCTGGACGCCGTGCGTCGGCCCCTACCTGGGGGTGGCCTTCGTCCTGGCCGCGAGCAGCGCCCACGTGCTCTCCGGGGCCGCGCTGCTGCTCGCCTACTCGATCGGGCTCGGGCTGCCCTTCGTGCTCATCGCCCTGCTCTGGGCGTCGCTGCCCGCACTGCCCCGCCGGGTGGCCCGCCTGGCCGGGCCGATGACCCGGGTCGGTGGCGCGCTCACCATCGCGCTCGGGGTGCTGCTGCTCAGCGGCTGGTACACCCACCTCACCTCGTACCTCGCGCAGATCAGCACCCCGAGCTAGCCACCCAGCCCTGCGCCGCCCTGGTTGCACCGGGTGGGATGATCAGCGCATGGCGGCAACGAGCGGCGCAGACCGGTTCGGCACCCGGGCCACCCTGCCCGGGGGCGTCGAGTACTTCAGGCTCGACCGTCTCGCCGAGAGCGGGGTCGGCGATCCCTCCCGCCTTCCCGTCACCGTCAAGATCCTCCTCGAGAACGCGCTGCGCCATGCCGCTGCGCCCTTCGCCAACCGGGACGACGTCGCCGCGCTGGTCGCCTGGGACGGCAAGCCTCCTGAGGAGGACCGCGAGCGCCCGTTCGTACCCTCGCGCGTGCTGCTCCAGGACTTCACCGGCGTCCCCGCGGTGGTCGACCTCGCCGCCATGCGCGCGGCGATGGAGCGGGCCGGCGGTGACCCGGGACGCATCGACCCGCTGGTGCCCGTCGACCTGGTGGTCGACCACTCCGTGCAGGTCGACGCCTTCGGCGACGCCCAGGCTTACGCACGCAACATCGAGCGCGAATACGAGCGCAACCGCGAGCGCTACATGCTGCTGCGCTGGGCCCAGCAGGCCTTCAGGGGATTCAGGGTGGTGCCGCCGGGGATGGGCATCGTCCACCAGGTCAACCTCGAGTACCTGGCCAGCGTCGTCCAGGTTCGCGACGAAGATGGCAAGAAGGTGGCGCTGCCGGACACCCTGGTGGGCACCGACTCGCACACCACCATGATCAACGGCATCGGCGTGCTCGGCTGGGGCGTGGGCGGCATCGAGGCCGAGGCCTGCATGCTCGGCCAGCCCCTCTTCCTGCTCTCGCCGGTGGTGGTCGGGGTTCGCTTCAACAACGCGCTGCCGGTGGGCACCACCGCCACCGACCTGGTGCTGACGCTCACCGAGATGCTGCGCAAGCACGGCGTGGTCAACAAGTTCGTGGAGTTCTGCGGATCCGGGCTCTCCTCGATGACCGCGTCCGACCGGGCCACGCTCTCCAACATGGCCCCGGAGTACGGCGCCACCGCGTCGCTGTTCCCGGTGGATGCGCGCACCCTCGAGTACCTGCGCCAGACCGGCCGCGACGAGCAGCACATCGAACTGGTGGAGCGCTACTGCCGCGAGCAGGGCCTGTTCCGCACCGACGACTCGGAGACGCCCTCATTCAGCGAGATGCTCGAGCTCGACCTGGCGTCGATCGTGCCATCGCTCGCCGGTCCACGCCGCCCCCAGGACCGCGTCGCGCTGCCCGGGGTGTGGGACTCCTTCACCGCGGTCTACGGCGGCGGTGGCGACGACAGTCCCCAGCACAACGGTGACCTGGCGCGCCTCGTCGGGGAGGGTGGCAACCCCGCCGCAACGGCCGGCAGCGCCGAGCCGGCGTCGCTGACCAGCGGCACCGGCAGGGGCAATGGCCACAGCGCCGACCAGCTGGCCGACGGCGCTGTGGTGATCGCCGCCATCACCTCGTGCACCAACACCTCCAACCCCTCGGTGATGCTCGCCGCCGGCCTGCTCGCCCGGCATGCCGTGGAGCGCGGGCTGACCGTCGCCGCCCACGTCAAGACCTCGCTGGCACCGGGCTCGCGGGTGGTCACCGACTACCTGCGCCGCGCCGGGGTGTCGGAGGCGCTCGACGCGCTGCACTTCAACACCGTCGGCTACGGCTGCACCACCTGCATCGGCAACAGCGGCCCGCTGCCCGAGGAGGTGAGCACGCGCATCGAGTCCGAGGACCTCGCGGTGGCCGCGGTGCTCAGCGGCAACCGCAACTTCGAGGGCCGCATCCACCCCCAGGTCAAGGCGGCCTACCTCGCCTCACCGCCGCTGGTGGTGGCCTACGCGCTCGCCGGCACGGTCAACATCGACCTCACCACCGAGCCGCTGGGGAGCGGCAGCGACGGCGCCGACGTTTTCCTCAGCGACATCTGGCCGAGCGCGGAGGAGATCGCCGAGGCCACCACCCGGGGCCTGCAGCAGGCGATGTTCCACGACGAGTACGCGCGCATCTTCGACGGCGACGAGCACTGGCAGAGGCTGCCCGCGCCGAGCGGGGCGATGTTCGACTGGGAGGACGGCTCCACCTACGTGCGCGAGCCACCGTTCTTCGCCGCCGCCGCGCAGGACCCCACGGCGCCGGAGGCGATCGAGAACGCCCGCGCGCTCGCGCTGCTGGGCGACTCCATCACCACCGACCACATCTCGCCGGCGGGCACCATCGCGCCGCAGTCGCCGGCGGCGGCGTACCTGCGCGATAAAGGTGTGGAACCGCGGGACTTCAACTCCTACGGCTCGCGGCGTGGCAACCATGAAGTGATGATGCGCGGCACCTTCGCCAACATCCGCCTGCGCAACGCGCTCGCCGGCGGCAGGGAGGGCGGCTTCACGACCCACCTCGACAGCGGCGAGGTGATGTCCATCTACGACGCCGCCATGCGCTACGCCGCCGACGGTGTGCCCACCGTCGTCCTGGCGGGCAGGGAGTATGGCTCGGGGTCGTCGCGCGACTGGGCCGCCAAGGGCCCCATGCTCCAGGGGGTGCGCGCGGTGATCGCCCAGTCCTTCGAGCGCATCCACCGCAGCAACCTGGTGGGCATGGGCGTGCTCCCCCTGCAGTTCCGCGACGGCGACTCCGCGGAGTCGCTCGAGCTCGACGGCCGCGAGCGCTACACCATCAGGGGGATCGCCAACGCAGGTCCCGGCACCATTGTCGAGGTAAGCGCTGACGGGGCCGGCGGCCAGACCACGTTCGAGACGATCTGCCGGCTCGACAGCGCCACCGACGTGGAGTACTACCGCGCCGGGGGCATCCTCACCCACGTGCTCCGCCAGCTGATGCGCTCCTGATCGGAGCAGCATGGAGGGCTGATGCGCTGCTGAGCGGATGGGGCTGTGAGCGACGCGCCCCTGAGCGAATCGGAGTCGAGAGCTGCGCAGGTGAACGGACGCAGGTGCGACCGGCGGGCCCCTGATCGGATGGAGCTGCGACCGACCCGGTCCCGATCGGATGCGGCTTCACAAACTTTGACAGTTCTTGGCCGCGGCGGCAGTGGACACGCACCACCCCCGCCGATGATGCTTACCGATGTGCTGGATCGTTGGGACTGTCGCCGTGGGTGAGACCGTCATCGTGGCGGCGTCGGCGACCTCCCCGGGTGGGCCGTCACCAGCCTCCGCCGCGCCACCGGGTGGCCGCCGGTGACCCGCCCGACCGTGGCCCCGGCGCTGGTCATGCTGGGCGGCATCCTGTTGATCGTCGGCCTGCCCCTGCAGTGGACCACCGTCGCCGCCACCGACGGCAGCGTCTCCATCTCGCTGCGCGGGATCGACTACGCCCTCTACGACATCGCCACCACCGCGGCTCTCGGCCTGCTGCTCGTCGCCGCCGCCTTCGCCCTGGCGGCGAGACGGAGCTGGGGACACGTCCTCGCCGTGGTGGTCTCGCTGCTCGCCTGCTTCTGGGCGGGGCTGGTGGTGGCGGCCGCGGCCAACCCGTCCGAGAACGGCAGCCTCAGCCCCGGGGTCACCGTCTCCATCGGGGCGGGGGCCTACGTGCTCGGGGCCGGTGCAGCGCTGGCCCTGGTCGGCGCAATCCTGACATTCCGTCGCCGCAGCGTCGCCGCCGTCCGATCGGCGGCGCCGTCGAGCGTCTGAAAGAGGGCGGATCCCGCCCGGGAGGGGCTAGGCTGTGGTCCGGCGACAGGGAGCTGTCGCCGGCCACGGTCAACCTCAGTGCATCCCCACCGCCGCTGTCGAGGAACGCCGATGAAGCCCGCCCCCCGCCGCTGGCAGCTGTCCGAGGCTGCGGCGCTCCCCGGGCATCCCCCGCTGCTGGGCCGCATCCTCGCCGCCCGCGGCCACGATGAGAGCAGCGCCACCGCCTTCCTCGACACCGCCGCCGCCTTTCACGATCCCCATGGGCTGCGCGGCATGGACGCGGCGGTCGACGTCCTGCGCGCTGCCATCACGGGCCACCAGCGCATCGCCGTGTACGGCGACTACGACGCCGACGGCGTCACCGCCTGCGCGCTGCTGAGCCGGGCGCTGCGCAGCGCCGGCGCCGACGCCGTGGCCCACATCCCCAACCGCATGAGCGAGGGCTACGGGCTCCACGGCGCGGCCCTCGCCGAGCTCCACGCCCAGGGGGTGGGCTGCGTCATCACCGTCGACTGCGGCACCAGCAGCGTGGACGTCGCCGCCGCCCGCCCCGCGGGGATGCGCCTGGTGGTGACCGACCATCATCTCCCCCTGGCGCCCGACGGCTCGCCCCCGGCGCTGGCCCCGGCCGACGCGCTCATCAACCCCAAGCAGCCCGGCTGCACCTACCCCTTCGACGGTCTGGCCGGAGCCGGGGTGGCCTGGAAGCTGCTCGCCGCCCTCGAGGGCGCCGGGCTCGTCCCCGCCGGCAGCGCCGACGACGGCCTGGCGATGGCCGCGCTGGGAACGGTCGCCGACATGATGCCGCTGCGCGGCGAGAACCGCCTCATCGTGCAGCGCGGGCTGCCCCGGCTGCGCGCCCATCCGGGCATCCGCGCCCTCTGCCTGGCGGCCGGGATGCAGCCGGAGCTGCGCGCCAGCGACATCGGTTTCGGCATCGGCCCGCGCATCAACGCCGCCGGGCGCATGGAGGACGCCAGGCTGGCCCTCGACCTCTGCCTGTGCGAGGACGAGGACGAGGCCGCCACGCTGGCGGCGAGGCTCGACTCGCAGAACCGGGCTCGCCAGGCCGCCGTGGCGGTGGCTCTGGCCGAGGCCGAGGAGATGGTCTCCGCCCTCCCCGACGACGCCCCCGCCATCGTGCTGGGCAGCCCGGACTGGCCGATGGGCATCGTCGGGCTGGTGGCGGGACGCCTCTGCGAGCGCTACGCCCGGCCCAGCTTCATCGTCTGCCTCGATCCCACCGAGGCCAAGGGATCGGGCCGCTCGGTGGCCGCCGTGCACATCGTCGAGGCCCTCGACTCCGCCGCCGCCACGCTGCTCCGCTACGGCGGACACCGGGTCGCCGCCGGCTTCAGCCTGGAGGCGGGGCGCTTCGACGACTTCGCCGCCGCCATCAGCGCCGCCGTGGCGGCGCAGCTCGGCGATGCCCCGCGCCAGCGGGTTGTGGCCATCGATGGCGAGATCACCACCGCCGGCTGCGTGCCCGCCACCTGCGACCTGCTCGACCTGCTCGAACCCTGCGGCATGGGCAATGCCGCCCCGGTGCTGGCCATGCGCGACTGCACGGTGCTGTCGACGCGCACCTTCGGCGCCGAGTCGCAGCACGTGGGCGTCGCCCTGTCGGACGGCGCCGGCATCGTCGAGGCCATCGCCTTCTTCAAGCCCGGCCTCACCGAGCATCTGCCCCGGGGCCGCCGCGTCGACGTCTGCATCGCCCTGGAGCGCGACGAGTGGCAGGGCCAGGTGCGCGTCCGCGCCCGCCTGCGCGACATCAGGCCGGCCCGCGTGGCGGCGGCGCTGGAGCTGTCGGGGACGCCGGTGGGCGCGGTCCGGCCGGCGCTGCCGGCGGTCGGCCACTAGGTCCGCCGCCAAGCCAGCCGGGCGACGCGGCCGGCGCGCTCAGCCTCAGCGCAGCAATCGCGTCCCGGAGGCCGCCCTGGCGTCCTTTACACCCCCACCGGCAGGTGCTAGCGTCGGCCCACCGACCGTCCGGCGGCAACGCCGGGGCGCCTCTCCAGCCCACGTCCCCGCTGCGTCCTGAGGCCGGCTCGCGCAGGGAGTCCAGGGTGGCGGAGAGGACGTCGATCCCTCGCATGGTGGTGGCGGGCGTCGGGTCCGGCGCCGGCAAGACCAGCGTCGCGCTCGGGCTGGTGGGAGCCCTGCGCCGCCGCGGCCGCACCGTGCAGACCTTCAAGGTGGGGCCGGACTTCATCGACTGCGCCTACCTCGCCCACGCCAGCCGGCGCCCCTGCCGCAACCTCGATTCCTGGATGCTCGGCCCCGACGGGGTGGTGAGCTCGTTCGCCCACGGCGTCCAGGAGGCCGATTGCGCCATCGTCGAGGGCACCATGGGCATCTTCGATGGCCATGGTGGCGGACCCGATGCGGCCACCCCGTCGTCGGCGAGGTTCCCGGGCAGCACCGCCGAGCTGGCCGCCCTGATCGGCTCCCCGGTGGTCCTGGTCATCGACATCAGCAGCGGCGCGGAGACCGCGGCCGCGGTGGCGCTGGGGGTCAGGCATCTCGATCCCCAGCTCGACCTCATCGGCGTCCTCCTCAACAACGTCCCCAGCGACTACCGCCGGCGTGTGGTCGAGGACGCCATCTGGAACTGGGCGACGCTGCCCGTGCTTGGCGCCCTGCCGCACCTCGAGCACGTGCAGATCCCCGAGGTGCGCACCGGGCTGCTGCCGCTCACCGAGAACCCCCACGTCGACCCCGCCCTCGACGAGCTGGCGGCGGCGGTCGAGCGCCACTGCGACGTCGACCTCATCGAGCGCCTGATGAGCCGCGGCAAGCTGGTGCAGACGTCCAACGGCCACCGGCCGATGCCGGCGCGGCAGGGGTCGCCGGTGCGCCTGGGGGTGGCCTTCGACGACGCCTTCTGCTTCTACTACGCGGAGAACCTCGAGCTCCTCGAGGCGGCGGGTGCGCGGGTGATCACCTTCTCGCCGCTCGAGGACCGGGTCCTGCCCCGCGACCTCGATGCCATCTACATGGGCGGCGGAGTCTCCGAGATGTTCGTGCCACGTCTGGCAGCAAATCAGTCGTTCATGGAGTCGCTGCGCCGCGCCCATGCCCACCGCCTGCCCATCTACGCTGAGTGCGGCGGTCTGCTGTACTGCGCGCGCACCCTGCACACCAGCGATGGCAATGTCCACGCCATGGCCTCGTTGCTGCCCCTCGACGTGGCCTTCGAGGCGGGTCTGTGCCACACCGGCTATCGCGAGCTGCGCATCGCCGGCGACGGGATCCTCGGCGAACGCGGCACCGCGCTGCGCGGGCACGAGTTCCACTTCGCCCGGTTGCTCTCCGGCGCGCAGGCCGGCACCCACGCGTACTCGATGCACGACATCGAGGGCGAGCCGATGGGCTGCGAGGGTTGGAGCACGCCCACGCTGCTCGCCTCCCTGGTGCACCTCCACTTCGGACAGGACCCGCGCCTTGCGGAGCGCTTCGTCGAGGCCGCCCGCGGCGGCGTCCGCCGCCGCCAGCTCGAGGCTGCCAGCGCGTAGCCCAGCGCCGGGCAGCCTCCGGCAGCGCTCGTCCCCCGGGCCCGGTGTAAGGTGAATGCATGCCCGACTCCCGGCCCGCCACCGTCGGCGACCTGCGCCGCAGCGAATACCGGGTGCTGCCGGTGCGCGCCGAGCTGCGCCGCAACCTCATCCGCCGCCTCGCCGCCGGTGACGCGCTCTTCGCCGGCATCCTCGGCTACGAGGAGTCGGTCATCCCCCAGCTGGAGAACGCCATCCTCGCCGGCCAGGACCTCATCCTCCTCGGCGAGCGCGGCCAGGCCAAGTCGCGGCTGCTGCGCGGGCTCTGCGCCCTGCTCGACGAGGCCATCCCCGCGCTGGCGGGCTGCGAGATCAACGACGACCCCTACAACCCGCTCTGCCGGCGCTGCCGCGAGCTGGTGGCGCAGAGCGGTGACGACACGGCGGTGGCCTGGCTCACCCCGGAGATGCGCTACAGCGAGAAGCTGGCCACCCCGGACACCTCCATCGCCGACCTCATCGGCGAGGTCGATCCCATCCGCGTAGCCGAGGGCCGCTACCTCAGCGACGAGCTGACCATCCACTACGGGCTGATCCCCCGCACCCATCGCGGCATCTTCGCCATCAACGAGCTCCCCGACCTCGCCGAGCGCATCCAGGTGGGCCTGCTCAACATCATCGAGGAGCGCGACGTGCAGATCCGCGGCTACCGGCTGCGCCTGCCCCTCGACGTCTTCGTGGTCGCCACCGCCAACCCCGAGGACTACACCAACCGGGGCCGCATCATCACCCCGCTCAAGGATCGCTTCGGTGCGCAGATCCGCACCCACTACCCGCGCAGCGTCGAGCACGAGATCGCCATCGTCGACCAGGAGGCCACCACCTTCGACGAGATGCCGGTGCCGGTGCACGTTCCCCACTACATGCAGGAGATCATCGCCGAGTTCACCCAGCTGGCCCGACGCCATCCCCAGGTCAACCAGCGCAGCGGCGTCTCGGTGCGGATGAGCATCGCCAACCAGGAGAACCTGGCCAGCAACGCGCTGCGCCGCGCCCTGCGCACCGGTGAGAAGGAGGCGGTGGCGCGCATCAGCGACCTCTCCGCGCTGGCCGCATCGAGTGCCGGGAAGCTCGAGCTCGAGACCCTCGACGAGGGTGACGACAGCGCCGTCCTCGACAAGATGCTGCGCACCGCCTGCAGCAACGTCTTCCGCCGCCACTTCAACACCGCCGAGTTCGCCGAGCTGCTGCAGCGCTTCGACCGCGGCGGCTTCACCGTCGAGGTCGGCGACGGGCTCGCCGCCAGCGCCTACGCGGCTGCTCTGAGCGAGCTCCCCGGCCTCGACGCCGCCACCGAGAAGCTGGGCCAGCCGTCGAGCGCATCCTCGCGCGCCGCCGTCCTCGAGTTCATCCTCGAGGGGCTGCATCGCGGCAAGCGATTGAACAAGACGGAGATGGACGGCACCGCCGTGTACGGCGGGTGAGCACCCATCGCTTCAGCGCCTGGGACGGCACCCAGGACCCGCTCGGTCCCGACGTCGAGGAGATCTTCAACCGGCTCAGCGAGGACGTGTTCCACGGCTGGGACTTCGAGACCGCGCTGCGGCGCATGCTCAGCCAGGGCTGGCGCGACCACTCGGGGCGGCGTCTCATGGGCCTCGAGGAGATGACCGAGCGGCTCGCCCGGCAGCGCCGCAAGCAGCTCGAGAGGTACAGCCTGGACGGCGTCTTCGACGACATCACCGAGAAGCTCGACAACGTGGTGCGCCTCGAGCGCCGGGGCATCGAGGAGCGCCTCGCCCGTGTCGACCAGGAGTCGGCGCGGCGCATCCTGGAGCGGGTGGCGGCCAGGCGGCGCGAGCAGCTCGACACGCTGCCCCCCGATCCCGGTGGCGCCATCCGCGAGCTGCAGGGCTACGAGTTCATGGACGAGCGCGCCGAGCAGGCCTTCCAGCGTCTGCTCGAGGAGATCAAGAAGGGGGTGGTGGACACCTACTTCAAGGAGATGACGGGACAGATGAAGGCGATGTCCAGCGAGGACGTAGCCCAGCTGCGCGCCATGGCCCGCGACCTCAACCGCCTGGTCCGCGAGAAGCTCGAGGGCGTGCCCGAGGCGCAGCGGCAGCGCAGCTACGAGAGCTTCCTGGAACGCTGGGGCCGTCTCTTCCCCGACGCGCCCGCCCGGGTCGACGACTTCCTCGAGGAGATCACCCGACAGATGGCGCGCATGGATTCGCTGATGCGCTCGCTGTCGCCGGAGATGCGCCGCCAGCTCGGCGACCTCGTCGACGCGGTCTTCGGCGACGCCGAGCTGCAGGCTGAGCTGGCCGAGCTGGGAGCGGGGCTGGAGATGCTCTCGCCGCGCGGTGGCCTGGGCTCGCGCTACTCCTTCTTCGGCGGCGAGCAGCTGCCCCTCGACGAGGCCATGCAGCTGATGGGACGTCTGCAGTCGATGGAGGAGCTGGAGCGCAGCCTGCGCGAGGTCTACCGCGGCGGGCAGATCCCCCCGGACACGCGCCGCCAGCTGCAGGAGTTGCTCGGTGACGAGGCGGCGCGCAGCCTCGACCAGCTCTCCCAGATGGCGGGTGAGCTCGAGGCCCGCGGTTTGGTGCAGCGCGACGCCGACGGTCTTCGCCTCACCGCCAGGGGGATGCGCCGCATCGGCCAGAAGGCGCTCGGCGACCTCTTCGCGCAGCTCCACAAGGATCGCTTCGGCGAGCACGCGCTGAGCCGCCGCGGCCAGCGCGGGGAGCGCGCCGAGGACAGCAAGCCCTACGAGTTCGGCGATCCCTTCGACCTCGACGTGGAGCGCACCGTCATGAACGCCGTCCAACGCCAGGCGTCCAGCGGCGCGGTGGGGCCGGGACGCGTTCCGCGCCTCGACCCCGGCGACTTCGAGGTGCATCGCAGCGATTCACTGACCCGGTCCTCGACTGTGCTGATGCTCGACATGAGCCGCAGCATGCCGCTGCGCGGCTACTTCTACGCCGCCAAGAAGGTGGCCCTGGCGCTCGACTCGCTGATCCGCTCCCAGTACCCGCGCGATTCGCTGCACATCATCGGCTTCAGCGACGTCGCTCGGGAGATCAGCTCGTCGGACCTGCCCCATCTCAGCGTCAACGAGTACGTGTATGGCACCAACATGCAGCACGGCCTGATGATGGCGCGACGGATGCTGGCACGCGACGGCGCCGCCAACCGGCAGATCATCATCGTCAGCGACGGCGAGCCCACCGCCCACATCGAGAACGGCCGTCCGGTGTTCTTCTACCCGCCCCTGCCCGAGACCTTCGCCAAGACGCTGGTGGAGGTGCAGCGCTGCACGCGCGAGAACATCGTCATCAACACCTTCATGCTCGAGTCCAACCATCAGCTGGTCCAGTTCGTCGACGAGATGACCCGCCTCAACCGCGGCCGCGCCTTCTTCATCAGCCCCGATCGGCTCGGCGACTACGTGCTCGTCGACTACGTCGCCAGCAAGCGCCGCCGCGCCGCCTAGCATGGCCGGCCGGGCAGGTGCCGAACGCGCCGCCTTCGCCGAGCGCATGCGTCTGCAGATCCTCGCCCGCTACGGCGGCTCGACAGTGGACATCGACGGGGAGCGCCACTCCCTGCTGGTGCGCGGCCCCGGCCTCGAGGTGACCCTGCCGCTCTCGGCGCTGCACGCCGCCTGCGAACGGCAGCCGGCGCGCACCGCCGCGCTGATCGCCGACTTCGTCCGCTCGGTGGAGGCCAGCATGGTGCCACGCGCACCGCAGCCGGCGTCGCTGGCGCGCGTCCTGTGGTGCGTGCGCAGCCGGGGCTACCTGGCCTCGCTGGCGCGCAGCGACGAGCTGCTGGTGGAGGAGATCGGCGCCGACATCGCCGCCTTCGTGGCGGAGTCATTGCCGGGACAGGTGATGCGCGGGGTCCCGCGCGCCGAATGGGAAGCATCGGGCGGGGAGGTCGCCGCCGTGCGCCGCGCCGCCGACGCCAACACCGCCGCCAGGTTCGCGCGCGTCGTCGAGCGCATCGGGCAGATCGAGCGCATCCCGGCCGATGGCTGGCGCCTGGCGGGCGACTCCCTGTACCAGGGCAGCATCGTCATGGTGAGGGCGGTGCTCCGTGCCTTCGCGGAGCGCTCCGGGGGAGACGTGCTCATCGGCCTTCCCGACCGCGCCGTCGCCCTGGTGATCCCGGCGGCGCTGCCCGCGGCCGGCGGGTTCTCACGCCGGGTGCTGCAGGAGTGGCGCGAGGCCATGAACCCCTGCTCGCGCGAGGTGCTGCGCAGCGACGGCACCAGCCTGGCGGCGGTGGAGCATGGACGCCGCACCACCTCGCTGCTTCCCTGGCTCAACGACTGAGCCGAGCGTGGCGCCGCCGGAGGCGCATCGCCGGCGGAGCGGTCGCGCCAGGCCCTCAGGGCGCGGGCCGCGCCGGGGTGGGAGCGTCGATGACCCGGGTGCGCGCCTCCTCGCGCCGCGCCGCGATCACCGTCATCGCCGCCAGCGCGGCGGCACCGAGCACGCCGGTGGTGAGCCGCATGGCGCTGCGCACAGCGTCACCACCGCCGGGTCCGGGCAGCGCCGGACCGTGCCCGAACCACACCGTGACCGCGGTCTGCTCGGCGCGCTCGTCGTGGCGCCGCGAGCGGCTGCGCTCGATGCGCAGGGCGGCCGGGGCCAGGGGATGGCGGTCGGCCGCTGACGGCGGCGCCTCGCCGAGGCGGCGCAGCGCGGCCCCCGCAGCCGAGCGGATCGAGGCGGTGCGCACCACCCCGGCGGCGGCGCGCGCCAGGGGACCGGCCGCGCTGCGCAGCACAGGGGAGGTGGTGGCCATCGCGCACAGGATAGCCGCGCACGGCGACGGTCATGGCGCTGTCCACACCGACCGCTCACGGCCCCGGCGCAGCCGCCTGATAGCGTTGCCCGCATGGCCGCCATCCCCGACCACGAGCAGCGCATCGCCGCCGCCCTGTGCGGAGCCGCGGCGGCGCGGGCGTACGGCGACCCCGTGGTCGCCTCGGACCCCGTCGACGACATGTTCGCCGTCGCCGAGGCGATCGCCGCGGGCTCGGGAACCAACGTGGAGGCCCTGCGGCAGCCCCACCTGTCCCGCGGCAGCGGCACCGCGCTGCTGCTGCGCGTTCTCCCCTTCGGGCTGGCCACGCCGCTCGACCGCCCCCGGCTGCGCCGCCAGGCCTATCGCGCCGCCGCCGCGGCCGGTGCCGACGAGGGCACCGCGCTGGTCTGCGTCGCCGCCGCCCTGGTCGCGGCCGACCTGCTCCGCTTCGACCCCGCCAGCACCGCGACCAGGGTGAGGCAGTCGCTTCTCGAGGACGCGCCCATGGCGCTGCTCAACCGGCTCACCATCCGGGACGCGGGTGCCGGCCTCGCCGCGGAGGAGACCGATCCCGGCGCGGCGCTCCAGGTCGCGCTCAGCGTGCAGGAATGGACGGAGCGGGGCGGCGTCGCCGCGGCGCTGGCCAGGCTCGGGGACGGCGGACGTGGCGACCTCGCCAACCTCGCCGCCGCCCTGGCGGGAGCCGCGTGCGCCGGCTGCGACGTCCCCGTGGACCCGGGGGTGGCGGAGAGGGCAGGCCGGGTCGCCTCGGCGTTGGCGTCGCTCGGAGCCCAGGCGGTCCTCCAGTAGCAGGCCTGCCGCTGGACCCCGAGGCGGTGTCTCGCCGCCTGGTCACCGGCAGGGGCCGCCGCTGGAACACTGAGGCGGTGTCTCGCCGCCTGATCACCGGCACTGCAGCTTCCAGATGTCTGCGGGCACCTCACCCGGCCCGAGGTCCACGACCCCGCGGGGTAAGATCCCAGGGTGGCAGACAGGGGCAGGCACATTCGCATCCTCACCGCCAAGGTCGGCCTGGACGGCCATGATCGCGGCATCAAGGTGATCTCGCGCGCGCTGCGCGACGCCGGCGTGGAGGTGATCTACACCGGGCTGCACCAGACCCCGGAGATGGTGGTCGACGCCGCCATCCAGGAGGACGTCGACGGCATCGGCATCAGCTTGCTCAGTGGAGCGCACATGACGCTCTTCCCCGAGATCATCCGCCTGCTTCGCGAGCGCGACGCCGGCGACATCGTCGTCTTCGGCGGCGGCATCATCCCGGACAGCGACGTGGAGGCCCTTGGCAAGCTGGGGGTCGACAAGGTGTTCACCCCGGGCACCTCGCTGGACGAGGCGGTGGCCTACGTCAAGGAGCGCTTCGGCAAGGTCGCCGCCTGAGGGCATCGGCCTGAACCCTGGATCGCTTGCGGGCGGAGAGGCACCCCTGTTCTGGTCCGACCCAGCGGACCACGCCCTGGCCGCCGCTCCACCTCACCAGGCCACCAGCTGATCGCGGCAATCGCCTGTGGCGCCGTGACCGCCGCTCCATGTCACACCGCCACCAGCTGGTTGGGCGCTCGCGCCAGGGACACCTGCTGCGGCAGCGGTGGCAAGGTCAGCAGGCCGCCTTCGCCGGTGCGGACCAGCTGTCTGCCGCCCTCGTGCACGCACCAGTGGTGGCGGTGACAGAGCAGCACCAGGTTGTCGAGGTCGGTGCGGCCACCCTGGGCCCAGTGAACCACGTGGTGGGCCGCCGTCCAGGACGCGGAGCGGTCGCATCCCGGCCAGCGGCAGCCCCTGTCGCGGATGTTCAGGGCGCGGCGCGTGGCACCGGGGACGACCCGCTCGGATCGGCCCACATCGATCACCGCTGAGCGGGAGTCGAGGAGGACGCGGGTGATGGTGGCATCGCAGGCAAGCCGCCGCACGGTGGCGCCGGCGATGACCCCCGAGTCCTCCAGCTCCCCGGCCGGACAGCCGACGAGGTCGAGGAGCGTCTCCAGCGTGGTGGTCACCTGCACGTGCGACCGCATGCTGGCCCGGTCTGGGATGACACCGATGTCGAGACTGCGCGAGCACAGCTCGATGAGCGCGTCAGCGCAGCGCTGCGCACGAGGGCGATCGTCGTCGGGCCCGGAGCGGAGGGCCAGCGGCTCGAGGGCGCTGCGCAGCAGTGCACCTCCCTCACAGTCGAGGAAGCCCGTCAGGGACAGCCCGCCCTCAGCGCAGGGCTTGAGCTCCAGGCTGCGCCAGTCGCGCTGCTCGAGCTGGGCGGCGAGGAAGGCATCGCGGTCGGCCTCGTGGCGAAGGTGGGCGCAGACGGTCCGAAAGCGCACCACGGACAGTGACTCGGCGCGCGCCAGCAGCCTGGTCTCGTTGAACCGCTGAGTGGCCGACGGCGAGCTGTCGATGGCGGCGGCGGTGCTGGCCATCAGTGCCAGGTGCGCGAAGCCCACCCGCCCCTCGGCGAGCGCCGCCAGGCTCTGCTCGAGCCGGGGTGCCTGTTCGCCGACACAGATGGCGCTGGCGGCGGCGGTGCTGGTCATCCGGCAGTGCTCCTTCATCCAGGAGACCGCGCTGGGGTTGAGGTGCACCTCCTCCTCGTACGTGGCCGAGAACGCGGCGGCATCGCGCGCGAAGTCGAGCTCGAGGCGGTTGATGAGCGCACGCTTCAGACAAAGGCTGGCGGTGAGGTCGCCCTCGGAGCTGGATGTGGGCTGGCGCTCGCAGTAACCGGCCACGAGGCGATCGAGCTCCGCGAGGTCGGCCGGCGCAGGCGCGAGATCCATGCAGAGAGCATAGCGAACATACGTTCGCCATGCAAGGCTAAATCCCTTACTCCAGCAAGGTTTTACAGCATTGTGACAGCGCAGCCCGCGGGGTTGCGGCCGGGTGAGACGACGGGCGCCGCCACCCGCCGACAGCCACCAACCCCGCGGCTGAAGACATCACCCCCCGGGAGCGCGGTACTCCAGCGTCTTCTTCACCGCGGCGTCGATCTCCTCGGGCGTGAGCAGGACGCGCACCGACGAGGTGGCCCCGCCGGCCGCGCTGACACCCAGGCTGAGGGCCGCCACGCTGACGTTGTCGGGCATGTCCAGGATGACGATCACGTCGTCGTCGCCGAAGACGAAGTGAAACGACTCGACGGTGCCGCCCAGGCCCCTGACGGCGTTCTCGATCGCCGTCCGGCGCCCTGTTCCGCCCTCCTTGAAGAGACCCTTGACGCCATCCACTGTGTACGACGCCTCGATCAGGTACTTGGCCATCTCAGTGCCTCCCCGGGTGCCGGGCCGCGCGCGCGGCCACGCTGGGAGCCGATCGTGACAGGTTGCCGTCGCCTCCGCAGCCGCCTCGCGGCGCCGCCCGCGACGGCCGAGCGACGCGCTTCCGGTACAGTGGCCGGCGCATGGCGACAATCGATCTGCAGGCGACCACCCGCGAGCAGCGCGGCAGCCACAACAAGCCACTCCGCCGCGAGGGGCTGGTTCCCGCGGTGCTCTACGGCCACAACGTCGAACCGCGCGCCATCGTCGCGCCCGCCCGCCTTCTCCACCGCGTCTGGATGCGCGCTGGCCGGACCCAGCTGATCGACCTCCACGTCGACGGCGGCCGCCCCCAGAAGGTGCTGGTCCGCGAGATGCAGCTCAATCCCCGCACCAATCGCCCCATCCACGCCGACTTCTTCGCGGTCAACCTCCTGGAGAAGCTGACCGCCGAGGTGCCGGTGGTGATCACCGGCGAGTCGCCCGCGGTCGTCGACTCCAAGGTGGGGACCCTCCAGCAGCTGATCAACACGCTGCGCGTCGAGTGCCTGCCGGCCGACCTTCCCGCGCAGTTCTCAGTCGACGTGAGTGGCCTGCTCGAGATCGATGCGGGCATCCACGTGCGCGACATCGTCATGCCCGAGGGGGTCGCCCTGGTCCACATCGATCCCGACGAGCTCGTGGTCAAGGTCACCGCCCTGCGCATCGTCGAGGAGGAGCTCGAGGTCGTCGCCGAGGAGGGCGAGGCCGAGGCCGCGGCTGCCGAGGGCGCGGCCGAGCCCACCCAGGAGGCTCCCGCCGAGTAGAGCGCGGGCGCGGGCGCCCCTCGGGGCTGACTACCATCGGCGGGATGCTCGCCGCCGCCGCGTTCAGCTGCGACAAGACCTACTTCTTCGACGACGTCTGCAGCACCGTGCAGCGGCACGACCCGAGCGGCATCGCCGGCCCGCTCATCGAGCGGCTGATCGGCCCCATCGCCATCTTCGCGCTGGTCTTCGCCCTCGGCCGCATGCTCCGCCGCGCTGTCGACCGCGCTGTGCAGCGCGCCGGTGGCGATCCCCAGCTGCGCGCGCTGGTCCGCAACGTCGGCGGGGCGGTCATCTACTTCTTCGCGATCGTCAGCGGGCTGGTGACCGCCGGCGTCAACGCCGCCTTCATCCTCACCTTCGGCGGGCTCGCCAGCCTGGCCATCGGCCTGGCCTTCCAGGACGTGCTCCGCAACGTGCTCGCCGGCATCTGGCTTCTCGTGGAGCGGCCCTTCAAGATCGGCGACCTGATAACGCTCATCGGCGTCGACATGAGCGGCGTCGTGCAGACGATCACGCTGCGCACCACCGCCCTGCGCACCGGCGACGGCCGGCTCGCCGTGGTCCCCAACCTCACCGTGTTCAGCGGCGTGATCGTCAACAGCAGCGCCTACAGCCAGCGACGCTACACGGTCAGCCTGCGCATCGAGCGCGACCACGACCTCGAGGCCGCCCTGCGCACCGCCCGCGGCGAGCTCGAGGCCACAGCCGAGATCGCCAACGAGCCGACACCGCGAGTCGAGCCGCAGCTCGACGGTGAGGGGATCCTGCTGCACTGCCGCTACTGGCTCGACTATCGCACCCACGACGTCGACGCCATCGCCGCCGACCTCGCCCGCCGACTGTGGACGATCGCCGAGAGCGCCGCCCCCCAGGGTTCGTAGGGCTCTGCTACCCCGCCAGCACCTGGGGCCGCTGCACCCCGCGCTCGTCCATGTGCACGTAGTCGCGCGGTGATGCGCCCAGGTACACCTGTCGCGGCCTGGTGATCTTCTGCTCCCTGTCGAGCAGCGACTCCTCCCACTGCGACAGCCATCCGGCGGTGCGCGGGATGGCGAAGAGCACGGGGAACATCTCCACGGGGATGCCCAGCGCCTGGTAGATGAAGCCGCTGTAGAAGTCGACGTTGGGATACAGCTTGCGGCTCACGAAGTAGTCGTCCTCGAGAGCGATCTTCTCCAGCTCGGTGGCCACATCGAGCAGCGGGTTGCTGCCGGTGACGCTGAGCACCTGGTCGGACATCCGCTTGATCACCTTGGCGCGCGGGTCGTAGTTCTTGTACACGCGATGGCCGAAGCCCATCAGGCGCTCCTTGCCGGCCTTCACACCGGCCACGAAATCCGGGATCCTGTCCACCGACCCGATCCGCTCGATCATCCGGATGACCGCCTCGTTGGCACCGCCGTGGAGCGGACCGTACAGCGCCGCGATCGCCGCCGCGGTGGCCGAGTACGGGTCCGGGTGCGACGAGCCCACCGCCCGCATCGCGTTGGTGGAGCAGTTCTGCTCGTGGTCGGCGTGGAGGATGAAGAGCACGTCGAGGGCATGCTCGATCTCCGGCACCGCGTCGTAGCGCGGCTCCACCATCTTGAACATCATGCTCAGGAAGTTGCCCGCGAAGCTGAGATCGTTGTCCGGGTAGTTGTAGGGCAGCCCCCGCGAGTGGCGATACGCGAAGGCGGCGAGCGTGGGCATCTTGGCGATCAGCCGGGAGATGGAGATGCGCCGCTGCTCCTCGTCGTAGATCTTCGTCGAGTCCGGGTAGAACGTCGAGAGCGCTCCCACTGTGGAGAGCAGCATCCCCATGGGGTGGGCGTCGTGGTGGAAGCCGTCCATGAAGCTCTTGACGTTCTCGTGGACCAGCGTGTGGATGGTGACGTCGTGCACCCAGGCCGTCGCCTCCGCGGCGCTGGGCAGCTCACCGTGGATGAGCAGGTACGCCGTCTCCAGGTAGTTGCTGTGCTCGGCCAGCTGCTCGATCGGGTAGCCGCGGTAGAGCAGGACGCCCCGATCACCATCGATGTAGGTGATCCGGCTGGTGCACGAGGCGGTGTTCAGGAAGGCGGGGTCGTAGACCATCAGCCCGTGATCGCCGTCGGAGGCGGTCATCTTGCGGAACGCGGTGGCATGGACCGCCCCGTTCTCGATGGGCAGGTCGTACGTCCTCCCGGTGCGGTTGTCGGTGATGGTGAGGCTGTCAGGCATGTTCTCTCCTTGGAATCACCGCGAGTCTGCCACTGTGGCGCACCGGCGCGGCTGCTGGTCACCGTCTGCGTAGACTGCGGGCATGGACGGCCACCACGTCATCGTCTGGCTGATCATCGGGCTCATCGCCGGATGGCTGGCCGGCCGTGTGGTGGCCGGCGGGGGGTTCGGCTGCCTGGCCAACACCGCTGTGGGCCTTGCCGGCGCGCTGGTGGGCGGGGCGATCCTCTCATTGATCTCGCCCAATCGTGCAGTCGACACCGGCGGTGTCATCGGCGACATCGTCGTCGCCTTCTTCGGGGCGGCGATCCTCCTGGCGATCCTGCGCCTGCTCACCCCCCGGCGCTTCGGCTGGAACAGAACGCGCGGCGGCTGGCCGCGCCGCTGAGAGGTGACCGAGCCGCATCCCCACCAGGTGCTCCTGGTTCGCCACGGTGCCACCGATTGGAGCCAGGAGGGACGGCACACCGGCTGGACCGACGTTCCCCTCAACGCCGAGGGGCTGCGCCAGGCCGCGGCGCTCGCACCCCGTCTGGCGCAGCACACCTTCGCGACGGTGCTGTGCAGCCCCCTGCGGCGGGCGCTGACCACCTGTGAGCACGCCGGCCTGAGCCAGCACGCAGAGCCGGATCCCGACCTCCGCGAATGGCACTACGGGGACTACGAGGGCCTGACCACCGCCGAGATCCGCGCCCGCAGCCCCGGCTGGAACCTCTGGGCCGACGGGGTGCGCGGCGGAGAGACCCTGGAGCAGCTGGCGGCGCGTGCCGATCGCGTGGTCGAACGCCTGCGCAGCCTGCATGGCGATGTCGCCGTGGTCGCGCACGGTCACCTGCTGCGCGTGCTCGCGGCCCGATGGCTCGGCGAGCCGGCAGCGCTGGCCCAGCACCTCGACCTCTCCACCGCCAGCCTCTCAACCCTGGCCTGGGAGCACGAGTGGCCGTCGATCACGCTCTGGAACGACGCCGGCCACCTGCGCGGGTCAGGCTGAACAACGCCGCCGGCGTCGCGGCACCAGCCACGCCACCACCGCGCAGACCGCCAGCGGCACACCCAGCGCAGCCCCGAGCCCGGACACGGGCAGCACGGCCGCGACCGGGCCGGCGGCCGGGGCCGCCGTCCGCGGCAGCGGACCGATGTTGCCGGCGGCGTCGACCGCGCGAATCGCCAGGTGGCCGCGGTCCTGCGCCGCGGGGATGGTGATCGTCTCCCGAGTTCCTGCCAGGTGCGGCACCATGGTCACGGCGATCCGCCTGCTCTGAGCCACGTTGCCCTGGGTGATCGGCGAGGTCGAGGTGAACAGCTGGTAGCTCGCCGCGGTGCCGCACCTCCAGTTGTCGCCGGGAGCGGTGAAGCTGAGCACGTCGTTGCCGCCCTGCCTGATGGAGGTGAGGTCGGTGATCGCCGCCGGCGGCCGGGTGTCGGTGCCGTAGTGACCGGTGTTGCGGTCGTCCTGGTGCCAGTGCCAGGCCTCGTTGTTGCCGCTGCAGCCGTTGGCCGCCGTCGACCAGATGCTCAGGTACCCCTCGCGGGTCATCTCCGCCACGTCGGTCTGACCCCCGCCGGCGACGTCGCCGGTGGCGGGCGTGAACAGCGACCAGCCGCCGGTCCACTTGGGGAAACCGGCCGCGGGCTGGTGGGTGATGCTGTCGTAGCCCATCAGCGCGCTGGAGTCGGCACCCTGGAGGACGTCGGGCACGCCGTCACCGGTGACGTCGGCGATCGCCGGCGCCGCGAAGAAGGCCAGCCCCTGGATGTAGTGGCTGTACTGGGCGAGGTTGGCGCCCGTGGTGGGGTCCCAGCCGGCGACGCCGTTGTCGACGCGGATCCCCAACCCCGGGGTCTGGGTGATGCCGAGCAGGACGTCGGGCGCCGACGAGCCGGCCTGGAACAGCTGCGGCTCCGGCGCGTTGGGCAGGACCCTGCCCAGGCTGCCCGAGGTGGTGAAGGGCACCAGCGTGCACAGCGCCGAGAACGTCGGCGGCACGCTGTTGGGTGTCGGACAGGAGTTGGGCGCCGCCGCCGGGATCGTCGCCAGCGCGAACGGGGTGGGCGACACCGTGGCGCTCCTCAGGTCCACTCGATACTGCGAGAACAGGTTGGTGTTGACCACCGCCTGCGGCCCTGCCGCGGTGTCGTAGACGACGGGCGACTCGACTCCCTGGGTGACGAAGTCCTGGGCCACGCCGTAGCCCTGGATCAGGCCGGGGATCTTCACCGGGTAGCCGGTGAGCAAGGCCGGGTTGCCGCCGACGCCGCCGTGGGCGCGGGTGCCCCGGCCGTCGAAGGCGAGCAGGAAGCCCTGCACCCCGGCGCCCCCGGGTCCGCTGCCGAGGATGCTGTCGTCGAGGCCGACGACGACGTCGGGAATGCCGTCACCGTTGATGTCGGCGATCGCCGGGGTGGGGATGATCTTGCTGTCGTGGGTCTGCTGGCTGCCCGGGGGCACCGTTGCGGCGGGCAGCAGGACGCTGACCGGCCACCCCGGCACCGGGGTGCCGTCGCCACGCCACGCGTAGACGTGGTTGTCACCGGCAGCCTGGATGATGTCGAGCTTCCTGCTGCCGGTGAGGTCGGCGAGCACCGGCGAGGGGAAGGCGACGTTCTCCGGCTGGAAGCTGTAGGGCGTGTCCGGCGGCGGCACCGCCATCCCGTACTGCGCCGGGGTGCCGTTGAGCACCGGGAAGCCGTTCAGCACGTGGCCGCCTCCGTCCCACGCCCAGGTTCGGCCATTCAGGGTGCTGGCGACGATGTCGAGCGCGCCGGTGTGCTCGAGGTCACCCACCGCCACCGCGCTGACGATCTCGTCGCCGGGACGCGGCACCACGCGGTTCGCCCAGGTCGGATCGGCCAGGTAGTTGTGCGCATAGCTCGGATCCATGCCGATGGCGGGACCGGTGTGCACCGGGAAGCCCGGCGCCTCGCTGCCGTCGGGGCGGATGGCGTGCACGCTGCCGTCGGAGGTGGGGATGATGGTGTCGAGCCTGCCGGTGCCCTCGATGTCGGCCAGCGTCGGCGAGCCCTCGCCGGAGCTCCCCAGGTTGAGCGGGAAGCCGGGCAGCTCGGTGGAATCATGGCGGAGGTGGAAGGCGCGCCGATCCTCGCCCATCGCCCACGCGTCGCTGGTGTCACCGGCGGCGAAGACCCGCACCCGGACGGTGACGTCGTACTGCTCGATGCTCAGCCGCGTGCTGGGATCGATCGAGTACCGGCCGCCCCAGAACGACGCGGGGATGCGGCTGAGGTCGAGGTTCCCGGTGACCGTGGCGCGCCCGCTGCCGCTGCCGCCGGCGAATGTCGTCCAGCCCGTGCTGTCGTTGGGCTGCGGTCCCAGCCCGTACTGCAGCTGCCAGGTGTACGCGCCGGCGGGGGCGCGCTGCGCCGCGACCGTGGCGCTGACCGCCAGGCTCGACTGCCTGGTGGGATCCACCCACTGGTACCAAGACGGCGACTGGAGGTCCGCAGTCGGAGGGATGTGGTTGGCGTCGATGGCGCGGGCGGCGGCGAGCGCGTCGGGCCGGCCGTAGCCGTACTGGATGTTGAAGCTCGACCCGCTGGGAGCGGTGAAGCAGGGCTCGGCCGCGGGACACGGCGAGCTGATCGGCAGCGCCGTGGAGCGGACCACCTGCTCCACCTCGTTGGGGTTGAGCGCGGCGCCGATCTGGTGGCGTGCCGCGGCGTCCCTGCCCTCGGCGATCAGCAGCGCGGCGAGGCCCGCCTGGGTGGGCGTTCCCGTCGAGGTCGAGCCGTCGTTGTTGGGCACGGAGAAGAGCGAGTGCGCGCCGTAGGAGGTGAGGCTGGAGCGCGAGTCGAAGGTGGTGTTGCTGAGCACGAACGCGCACAGCGGGGAGGTGGGGCAGGTGGCCCCGCCCCGCGTGGAGTGGTCGCCGGTGAGCGAGTTGCCCGGCCACACGTGCGCGTAGTACATGCCGTCGGTGTGGTCGGCCGACTCGAAGTCGTTGCTGGCGAACACCACCACGGTGCCCCTGTCGTAGGCGTGGTTGATGGCGTCCTGCACTGTCTGGTTGAGGCCCAGGCTGGCGTCGGTGACGTCCATCACGGCGACGCCGAGGTCGGCGGCGTAGACGATCGCCTCGGCGACCCGGTCGGGACGGTCGATCGCCTCGTCGCCCGCCTTGATGGGCAGGTAGCGGCACAGCGGGCAGATGCCGATGCTGGCGTTGGCGTTGTTGCCCTCGCCGATGGCCTGCGCGGACTCACCGTCGAAGTGCGAGTAGACGCTCTGCTCTGTCTGCGGATCGTTGTTGTCACGGTTGAAGTTCCAGCCGTTGATGTCGTTGGGATAGCCGTTGTGGTCGTTGTCGAAGCGGCCTTGTGGCGGGCAGCTCACCACCTCGCCGGCGTTGAGCTGGCAGTGTCCGAAGGCCACGATCAGGTCCTCGGGGGTTATGTCGCTGTGGCCCGGTGCCACGCCCGAGCACACGTGGTGGAGGAACGGTCCCCCGGCCGGGCTCTTGGGCTGACCGACGTCCGCTTGGCGCACCCGCGGATCGTTGACGTAGTCCTCGACGTCGACCAACCCGTCGTTGTTGAGGTCGAAGGGGTTGGCGTTGGCGAACCTCTGGTCCTGGGCGATCAGCTGCGGCTTGGTCAGGCCCGCCGCGTCCTGCGGGTAGGGGAGCTCACCGGTGTTCAGCTCGGCTCTGTCCTTGAGCTCGCAGCTGGCGGCGATCCGCCAGTTCACCCCGCCCTCCATGTAGGCGACGACCACGTCGCCGCGGCCGCGCTGCGGGTTGGGCGCACGGTTCCAGAGGTCGCTGACGCTCATCCCCGAGGCGCCCTGCGGATCGCTGGAGAGCGGAGCGGTCCGGCTGGGCACGCAGCCGTACAGGTACCAGTCCTCGGTGTCCCAGGTCGCCCCCGGCTGGCCGTTCTCGGCTGGTGCGTAGGCGGGATCGTTGGGATAGGGGCCGCCGGGCTGCCCGGTGCACGCGGCCGCGCGGGCAACCGTGGCGGACATCCCCACCAGGGGGATTGCGGGCACCAGCATGGCCAGCACCGCCAGCAGAATGCGCGCCCGTCTCATGCCTCTCTTCAACGTCGCGCGTGGCACCGGTCTTGCGGCACCGCGCGAGGCCGGCGCCGGCAGCGCCTTCTAGGGCACCCCAGAGATCTCGGCCATGGCGTCGCACTCCTCGGTGCGCTGGACGCGGGGTGCCACCTGGGTGCGCGACGTGGCCAGGAAGGAGCCCAGCAGGATGAGGGCGAAACCGACACCCACCCCCGCGGTGAAGGGCTCGCCGAGCACGGCGACGCCGAGCAGCAGCGCCACCGCCGGGTTCACATAGGTGATCACCGTGGCGCGCACCGGGCCCACCTCGGCGATCAGCTCGAAGAAGAGGACGAAGGCGAGCGCGGTGCAGAGGATGCCCAGCGCGGCGATGGCCAGCACCACCTGCAGCGAGGGCGCGTGGTGGGGCAGCTGCAGCACCCCGGCGGGCGCGTAGCCGATGGCGGTGAGCAGCAGCGATGCGGCGACCACGCCCACCGCGGGCACGCCACGCAGCCGCTGGACGATGATCATCGGCCCCATCGCGTAGCCAACCGTCACCACCGCGATCTCTCCGACGGCGCCGAGGTTGCCGCCCGAGACGTCGAAGCCGACCAGCGTCGCCACCCCCAGGAGGCCGACGGCCAGCCCCCCGGCGCGGCGCATGTCGAGCCGGTCGTCACCGCCGGTGAGCAGGACCAGGAGCGACCCGATGAAGGGCACCGCCGCCACCAGCAGCCCGGCCAGGGAGCTGGAGACGTGCCGCTCGGCATCGGCGAGCAGCAGCCACGGCACCGCCACCTCCACCACCGTGTACAACAGGACCCACCGCCAGTGGGCCCGGAGCGGAGCGATGGCGCCGCGGGCGGCGGCGATGGGGAGCAGCACCAGCAGCCCGGTGGCGGTGCGCAGGAACACCAGCGAGAAGGGGCTGAGGTCGGCGACGGCGACCTTGATGAGCAGGTAGGGCACACCCCAGATCACCCCCATGACCGCAAAGAGGATCCAGCCGCGCCGGCTCATGCGAGCGCGCCCCCGCATGGTCTTCCCATGCCCACAGCATGGAGGGTGCCCGCCCGCCCTCGCCCGCCGTGTTCGGACGGCTGCTCGCGCCACAGGCGCCTGGACGTCGGGCTAAAGGTTAGGCTACCCTAACTAGGTCCACTGACTAACTACTGAGAGGTTTGACCCGAATGCCCGACCCCCGAAACCTGGCCCCCCGACAGAAGGCGGCGATCATGGTCGCGATCATGCTCGGCCTCTTCCTGGCCGCGCTCGACCAGACCATCGTCGGCACCGCGCTGCCGCGCATCGTCACCGACCTGCACGGCAACAACCTCTACACCTGGGTCGTCACCGTCTACCTGCTGACCTCGACTGTGACCGTCCCCATCTACGGCAAGCTCTCCGACGTCTACGGACGGCGCCCCCTGCTGCTGATCGGAGTCGGCCTCTTCCTGCTGGGCTCGGCGCTCTCCGGCCTCTCCCAGTCGATGGGCGAGCTGATCATCTTCCGCGGCCTCCAGGGCTTCGGCGCGGGCGCCATCTTCCCGATCGCCCTGGCGGTGATCGGCGACCTCTTCAGCCCCGCCGAGCGGGGCCGCTACCAGGGGCTGTTCGGGGCGGTGTTCGGGCTCAGCTTCATCATCGGCCCGTTCCTCGGGGGCGTGCTCACCGACAACCTCAGCTGGCACTGGATCTTCTACGTCAACCTGCCCATCGGCATCGCCGCCCTCGCCGTCATCGCCACCCAGCTGCCCAACTCGGGCAACACCCGCGGCGTGCGCGTGCGCGACCTCGACTTCACCGGCATCGCGGTCTTCAGCGTGGCCGCGATCTCCCTGCTCATCGGTCTCACCAACAAGGGGCTGACCGACAGCTCGGGACGCCTCTACGACTGGCTGTCGCCGAACGTGCTGGTGTTCATGGTCGCGGCCCTGGTGCTGGCGATCGGGTTCGTCATCGCCGAGCACTTCGCCCGCGAACCGATCATCCCGCTCGACCAGTTCCGCAATCGCACCTACACGACGATCAACACGGCGACGTTCCTCGTGGCCTTCGGATTCTTCTCGGCGATCATCTTCCTGCCCCGCTACTTCCAGGCGGTGCAGGGGCTGTCGGCGACCGCGTCCGGCTACCGCACCTGGCCGCTGATGCTCGGCCTGATCCTCTCCAGCTCGCTGGCCGGCATCCTGGTGAGCCGCACCGGCAGGTACAAGGTGATGCTGCTGGGGTCGATGGCCATCCTCACGCTGGGGATGTTCCTGATGACCCGCCTGCAGCTGGGCACCGGCTACTGGACGCTCTCGCTGTGGATGCTCATCGCCGGTGTCGGGGTCGGCCCCAGCTTCTCGGTCACCACCGTCGCCCTGCAGAACGCGGTGCCGGTGCGGCGGATCGGGGTGGCCACCAGCAACCTCACCTTCTTCCGTCAGATCGGCGGCTCGGTGGGGCTGGCCATCGCGGGATCCATCTTCGCGTCGACGTTCGCCTCCCAGCTGCCCAGCCAGCTCAGCAGCGCGGGCGTGCCCCCGGCCGTGGTCAGCCACTTCGCCCAGGGCAGCGGCTCGGCGACCAACAGCCTCACCGGCGTCGGCGACCTCAAGAGCCAGCTCGGCAGCCAGCTTCCGGCGGCGGCCAGGCCGCTGATCCCGCAGATCTCCACGGGCATCCAGAGCGACCTGGCGGCCTCCATCGCCGGGCTGATGTGGCTCGGTGCCGCCTCGGGGCTGGCCGCCCTGCTCTTCACCCTGATGCTCCCCGAGCTTCCGCTTCGGCGCACCACCACGGCCGAGGAAGAGGGGGCCACCGCGCGTCCCACGGTGGCGGTGGCATGACCACCCAGGTGGTCAGCGGGGCCGACCTGGCCGCCGCCGTCGACACCGTGCAGGCCTGGATCGACCGCCGCCAGCGGGCCATGCTGGCCCAGCTCCACTCCTGCACGCAGAGCCCCGCCCAGCTCCACGTGCTCGGGGTGCTCCACGAGGCGGGACCGATCACGGTCAGCCAGCTGGCCGCGCGGCTGGCCATCTCGGCGCCGTCGACCAGTGCCATGGTCGATCGCATGGTCGACACGGGCCTGGTGGCACGGGCACGCAGCGAGGAGGATCGCCGCAGCGTCAGCGTGTGGGTGACCCCGGCCGGGGACGCCGCCCTCCAGGCCGCCATCGGGGGGCGCCGCGGGATGCTGGAGCGCGTCCTCGGCCAGCTCGACGCGGGTGAGCTCGCCGACACCATCCGGGTGCTGAAGCGGCTGGAGGTGGCCATCGAAGGGGTCTCGCCGCCCCCGCCGGGATGAGACCTGCGGCTCGCTCCCGAGCGCGTCGCTTGCGTTTGTTGGACCAAACGGTCCATCCTTGTCAGAGCGTTTGTTGCTGAGAGGGTGGGGGAATCGACATGGGGGCAGAGACAAGACTCGAGCCGCGCGTCCGCCGTGTCGGCGTCGGCATCGTCGAGATCGTCCCCGACGAGGTCGAGGAGCCGAGCCCCCGCACCCATCAGGATCCCAGCCTCGCCACCATCAGGGAGAACATGCGCAACCGGGTCTGCGCGCTGCTCGTGGCCATCATCGCCGCCGCCCAGGTCGCCGACGTGGTGACCACCTACCGGGCCCTGGCCGGTCACTGGTACGTCGAGAACAACCCCCTGCTGCGCACGCTCATCGTCCGCTCCCCGCTGGCCGCCTACTCGGTGAAGCTGCTGATCATCGCCGCCACCGTGGTGCTCGTCCTGAGCCGCCTGCGCGGCCCCCGCGCCCGCGCCGCCCTCACCGTCGCCGCCGCCATCAGCCTCACCGCCCCCCTGCTGAACTTCAACCTCCTGCTGCACCAGTAGCGCTGCCGTCGCCGAGCAGGCGCGAGGTCCCGGATCCAGGCAGGAGCCGGCCATAGGCCCGCACACGGTTCTGTCCGGCGCGCGAGGCGCGCCGAGGGTGGGGTGAGCATTGTCGGATTCACTCCGACCATGCCAGGGGCGGGTTCCGCCCGCCCCCGTGAGAACGAGAACAGCCCGGTCAACGGCTGACCGGGCTGCGGGCTGGGGGGGAGGCTGTGGTCAGGAGCAGCCCGACGTGGCTCCGCAGTTGTGGCACTTGTAGCAGGCGCCGCTGCGCACCATGAGGCTGCCGCACTCGCTGCAGGAAGGGGCGTCACCCTGGTTGACGAAGGCGGCCGGGGCGTTGTCGACCACCGCCCCCGCTGACATCGCGCGAACCGCCGCGAACCCGCTGACTCCGGCGGCGGCCGAGCGGCCCAGCGCAGCCGACGCAACCGCAAGCGCCGTTGCGGCCGCCGCCGGCGCGGCCGCATCCGCGTCGCCGTCGCGCCGGATGATGCCGAGGCGGTCGCGATCCTCCTGGGGCATGAAGCGCGACGCCATCCAGCGGAAGATGTAGTCCATCAGCGACTTGGCGATGGGCACCTCGGGATTCTTGGTGAAGCCCTGCGGATCGAAGCGCGTGTGGGAGAGCTTGTCGACCAGCGCCTGCAGGGGCACGCCGTACTGCAGGGCCAGCGACACCGCGGTGGCGAAGGCATCCATCAGGCCGCTGACGGTCGAGCCCTCCTTGGCCATCTTCAGGAAGATCTCGCCGGGCTGGCCGTCGTCGTAGAGGCCGACAGTGATGTAGCCCTCGTGGCCACCGACCTCGAAGCGATGGGTCAGCGCCTGGCGCTCGGCGGGCAGGCGCTTGCGCAGCGGACGCTCCACGATCTGCACCGAGCGTCCCGTGGTCCTGTCCATGGAGGTGGCCATCGGCTGGCTGCGCTTGCTGCCGTCGCGGTAGATGGCCAGGGCCTTGAGCCCCAGCTTCCAGCCGTCGATGTACGCCTGCTCGATCTCGTCGACAGTGGCCTCGTTGGGCATGTTCACCGTCTTGCTGATCGCCCCCGAGAGGAAGGGTTGCACCGCCGACATCATGCGCACGTGCCCCTGCCAGGCGATCGAGCGGGTGCCGTTCTGCGGGGTGAAGGCGCAGTCGAACACCGCCAGCTCGTCGTGGCGAAGCGAGGGGGCACCCTCGATGGTGTCGTTGGCGTCGATGTGGGCGCAGATGTCGGCCACCGCGGTGTCGCCGTAGCCGAGACGCTGCAGCGCCAGCGGCACCGTCTGGTTGACGATCTTGAGCATGCCGCCGCCGACCAGCTTCTTGTACTTGACCAGCGCGATGTCCGGCTCCACGCCGGTGGTGTCGCAGTCCATCATGAAACCGATTGTGTTGTGGCTGATGAAGCCGTTGGCGACGTACGTGACGTTGCCAGGGACCGACAGGTCGAAGGTCATCTCTTCAGTGCCGAGCTCGGCAGTCACGACCGAGTCGTAGAAGAAGGAGAGCGCCTGCTGGAGCTCGGGATCGGCCGTTCTCTCAAGCAGCGCGGAGGCGCTGCGGTGGCTGACGGTGCCGGTGCGGTGCAACGACATCAGCATCGTCGAGCGCAGTGGATCGCCAACGGGCGCCAGCCGCTGCACCAGCGCGGCATCGACGGGGATCTGGTCGTGACGCGCAGCCTGCGGATGGACGCCGCTGACGCACAGCGCCTGCTTGCGCCCCGATCCGAAGCCGATCTCTACGCCGAAGCGCTGCGCAGCCGAGGCATTGAGCAGGCGCAGGACGAACCGATCGTGCGCGCTCCAACCGCTGCCGGCACGATCAAGCTTTCGGGTAGAGATGAAGCCCAGGGCGAGGAGCATGGACTGAACGTCCTGGCTGAAGGAGCGCGTGATGGTCGTGAAGGAGACGTAGCCGCTGGTGACGGTGCCGTCTGCCTCGAACAGCCCGCGCAGGAACGCCCCGTAGACTTCTGCACTATTGCTGGAGAGGAGCGCATCGGGAATGTGCGCGCCGAGTCCCTTGCCGTGCCGGTCAGGGTTGTCGTGGTGCTTCGCGAAGCCACACGCCTCCCACCATTGGACCAGGCGCTGCGAGTGGAAGGCGAGCTCAATGTGACCATTCTTCGAGGTGGGATTGGCCTTCAACCCGAAGAGCCGTTCACCCATCTCGGACAGACGCATCACCAGGTCCTGATCCTGCTCCGCGACGCAGAGGCGGATGCCCTTGCTGTGGAGCGAGCCGTCTCCCATGAAGTAACCCACGAATTCGGCCAGCTCGGCGGTGACGATTCGTGGCACGTGCGCCCCATGGTCCTCAGTCCAGTACCGCTCGGAGAGCGGAGGAAGTGACACCACGTTCGGCTCTCCCACCAGGCCACCGCGCAGCAGGGGCACACGGTCGCCCGGCCGCACGTCCGCGAAGCGGCGCCACACCCACTCGCCGGTTGCATCGACGACCTTGATGCGGTGCATTGCCGTGCCCTTGATCCGGTAGCCGCGGGCGGTCTCCACCGTGACGACCGGCTCGCCGCCGTTGACGAAGAACTTGCTCGCCTGCTGTGGACCTTCGTGGGTGGCGACCTCAACCTCGAGGTCTTGCCACCTGTCACCGTTCGGGTTGCCGAGGGAACGCATGCGAACCAGGCCGCGGTTTGTCAGGACGAGGCTGTCACCGACGAGGCAACCCGTGGGCGCAAGCACTGTCGTCTGCGCATTACGGTATCCGTGCTTGGCGCCGAGCTCGTGAGCCTCGTCCCAAGCCTTCCGGGCTGCGGTGATCAGGTCTCCCTCGACGTCCGCACCGGGAATGTTGTAGGCGGCCTCGCGGTGCTTGGCGATGACGCGCAGCATTGGCTGGCGATTCAAGCTGTATCCGTTGAATGGCCCGATCTCGCGAGCGATGCGCGCGGACTGCGCGTACGCCTCGCCGGTCATGATCGACGTCAGGCACGCGGCGATGTCACGGCCGTTTGGCGAGTCGTAAGGGGCGCCGCGCGCCATCAGCAACGCGCCGAGGTTGGCGTAGCCGAGACCGAGCGGACGAAAGTCCTCACTGTTCTTACCGATCCGCTCGGTGGGATACGAGGCGTTGCCGACCAGGATCTCCTGGGCGGTGATGGTCACGTGCACCGCGTGGCGATAGCTCTCCACGTCGATGGAGCCGTCCTCGTTGAGGAACTTCATCAGATTGAGCGAGGCCAGGTTGCACGCCGAGTCGTCGAGGTACATGTACTCTGAGCAAGGGTTGCTGGCGTTGATGCGCCCGCTGTTCGCCGAGGTGTGCCAGTCGTTGATGGTGGTGTCGTACTGGATGCCGGGGTCGCCGCACTGCCACGCCGACTCGGCCATCAGCCGCATCAGCTCCCGGGCCTTCATCGTCTTGACGACGCGGTTCTGGTCGGTGACGGCGCGCAGGTGCCAGTCGCGGTCGTCGGCCACGGCGCGCATGAACTCGTCGGTCACCCGCACCGAGTTGTTGCTGTTCTGGAAGAACACCGAGGCGTAGGCCTCACCGGTGAAGGACGAGTCGTACCCCGCCTCGATCAGCGCCCAGGCCTTGCGCTCCTCGTTCACCTTGCAGGTGACGAACTCGAGGATGTCGGGGTGGTCGGCGTTGAGGATGACCATCTTGGCGGCACGGCGAGTGGTGCCCCCGCTCTTGATGACCCCGGCGAAGGCGTCGAAGCCCTTCATGAAGGAGACCGGCCCGCTGGCGGTGCCACCGCCCCCGAGCTGCTCGTTGGAGCTGCGCAGCGGGGAGAGGTTGGTGCCCGTGCCGCTGCCGTACTTGAAGAGCATCCCCTCGGTCTTGGCCAGTCCGAGGATCGACTCCATGGTGTCCTCGACGGAGTTGATGAAGCACGCCGACGCCTGCGGCCGCGTGCCCGCCACCCCGACGTTGAACCACACCGGGCTGTTGAAGCTCATCTTCTGGTGCAGCACCAGGTGGGTGAGCTCGTCCTGGAAGGCCTGGGCGTCCTGCTCGGTGGCGAAGTAGCCGCCCTCCCGGCCCCAGCCGGCGATGGTGTCGCACACCCGGGAGATCACCTGGCGGACGCTGGTCTCGCGCCGCGGTGTCCCCAGCGGACCGCGGAAGTACTTGCTGACCACCACGTTGGTGGCCATCTGCGACCACGTCGAGGGGATCTCGACATCCTGCTGCTCGAAGACGGTCTCGCCGCGCTCGTTGCCGATCACCGCGCCGCGCCTCTCCCAGGTCACCTGGTCGAAGGGATGGACACCCTCCTCCGTGAAGCGCCGGGTCACCGTCAGCCCGGCGGCCGGGGAGAGGTCGACCCGGGCGGGGGTGGGCGTGCCCCGCCCTCGCTTGCGGCCGTTGCCGATGGTCGCAGAGCCCCGATGGGACGGGTCGGAGGCGGAGACAGGTCGATCCACAGTTTTCCCTCGAAAGTCCCGGCGGGGCGCTGGTTGCGGCGACGTGGAGTGAGCTTGCGCCCCGGTTCGGAGTGTCCCCTGACCTGGCCGGTGTGAACCCTGATTATCCCACATCTTGGGGGTCTACCGCTCCGTGGCCCCCATATGTTGGTACGAGTCCGCGCAGCCGTCAAGGGGGGTGGCGCACCCCCATTGTGCCCGGCGCCCCCGGTCCCGCGCGGGCCCAAGCGGGGGCTCAGCGCGGCACCAGGATGGCCCGATGCAGCTCGGGGACGTCGATGCGGATCTCGCAGCGCCGCCGCCCCGCCAGGAGCAGGAACTCGCCGCGCGCCGCGTGCTCGATGAAGCGCCGCTGCGAGCCGGTGAGGCCGAAGGCGCGCTCCATCTGGGCCGCCTCGGCAGCGCGGTGGCCGCCGAGCAGCACGGTGGCGCAGTTGGTGGCCACCACCGAGCCCTCCTCGCTGCGGAGCAGGTCCTCCACGTTCTGGGTGGCCACCACCAGGGAGGCGCCGTATTTGCGGCAGCGCCTGGCCAGCTGCACCAGCAGCTCGCGCAGCGGGGGATGGATGCAGAGCGCACCCACCTCGTCGAGGACGATGTGGCGACGCCTGCGCTCGGCGCGCACCCGCGTCCACAGCCACTGCGCGATCAGCAGGGTGGCGGCGGGAACGAACTCGTGGGGCAGGTCGCGCAGGGAGATGGCGCAGAGCTCCGAGTCGAGGTCGATGTCGCTGCGGCGGTTGAAGATCGTCCCCAGCGGGGGGCCACAGACGCGCCGCAGCACCGTCGCCGCCCGGGGCGCGCTGTGCTCCAGGGGCGCCACGCAGTCGCCGAGAAGCGGCGGCCGTCCCTGCTCCGCGGCCCGCCCGACAGCATCGTGCAGCACCGCGTCGACGCGCGCCCGCTCCACCTCGTCGAGCATGCTTCCGCAGAGCACGTGGACGAGGTCGACCGCCACCGGGATCGCCTCCGCCGCGCTCGGGGCGGCGTCGAAGACGTTGAGGGCTCCGCAGCCCGGGGACCCGAGGCGCAGGTACTGCCCCCCGGCGGCGTGCGTGAGGCGCTGGTACTCGCCCTCGGGATCGACGATCAGCGCGCCCACGCCGCGAGTGATGGCCTCGAGCACCAGCGCGCCGATGGTGAAGCTCTTGCCGTGCCCGCTGGTGGCGAACACCGCGAGGTTGGCGTTGCTGTGCTGGGCGCTGTCGAAGACGTCCACCGCCACCGGCGCCCCCGAGCGCCGGGTCACCCCGAGCCGGTAGCCGGCGGGATCGTCGCAGACCGTCTCGGTGAGCGGCAGGCAGGTGGCCGCGGCGGCCGAGTCGACGAGCTTGCCCCCCGCTGCCTCCTCAGCGCACGGCAGGGTGCCGCGCAGCGCGGCGGCGTGGCGCAGGTGGGCGTGGCGCAGACGCAGCCCGGCGCCCGCCGCCGCCGAGCGGATCACCTCGGCGGCGTGGCGGGCCTCCGCCTCCGTCGCCCCCCGAGCCGCCACGGCGATGGAGAGGCGCAGGGGGCGCACCTCGTTGCGGGCCAGGCGATCGCGGAGCGACCCCGCGGCCTCCAGGCCGACCTCGACGTGAGCGTCACCGATCCGTCCCCTGTCGATCTCCAGGAGGCGGTCGGCGGTGAGGTTGCGCAGGCGCCGGTCGACGGCCCGGTGGGCGGCGCCGGCGTCGAGCGGAACCAGGTGGATGGCGGCGTCGAACTCGGCGGCGGCGGCGAGCATGGGGTGGGGCCAGCCCAGCGCCACCGCCCGCCCGGGCAGGCGTTCCAGCTCCAGGGCGGAGCACGCCCCTCCCGCCACGGCCACCCAGCGGGCGTGCTCGGCCTCGCCGGTCGCCCCGGCGCCGGCGGCGGGAGCGAGGTCGCTGCCGGCCACGGCTCGGGGGCGCAGCCCCGCGGAGCGGAGCATCTCGCTGGCCATGGCCAGCTGGCGGTGGAGGGCGGCGAGGTCACCGTCCCCGCGGCGCAGCACGGCGAGAACCTCGCTGCGGAACGCCGGCAGCACGGCCAGCATCTCCGCCTGGTGGGCGCGCACCGCCGCGTCCAGCGCGCTGGCGACGGGTGTCGCCGCCACCCCCTGCGCCACCGGAGGGGTCAGGCGGCGCCGCCTCACCACGAACTGCAGGGGCAGCTCGAGGCTGCAGAGCAGGCGCGCCATGGTCTCGACACAGGTCGACTGGGCGGAGGGCTCCAGGGCGGTGAGGTCGAGAGGCTCGAGCGCGATGGCGGCGACCGCGGCCACCCCGTCAGCAGCGCCCGCAGCGCTGCCCGCACGGGGGGCGGCGCTCAGCCGGCATGGCTGTCCCAGCGAGGCTCGGCGAGCCACCGGCCGCCCAGGCCGGCCGCGGCCTCGACCACCACCGCGAGCCGGCCCAAGGCGTCGGACAGGCCCCCACCGCCCTCGAGGCCGGCGATGGCGTGGCGATTCTCGGCGCCGGCGAACGCCAGGTCGTCGGGGATCTCCGCGGCGATGACGCCGCCCAGGTCGCCCATGGGCTCGGCGAGGTCGATCCCCGGGCGCCACCTGTTGACCACGTAGCCGATGCGGTCGCGCAGTCCCTGACGGCGCAGCACCGCCGTGCTCCGGTAGGCGTCGAGAACACCGCCAGCGGTGGGCGTCATGGTCACCAGCACCTGGTCGCAGCGCTGCAGCACCTGGCGGCAGCGGGCCCCGAGGTCGCAGTCGACGTCGACCACCACGACGCCGGCGCCGGCGTCCAGGGCGGCGTCGAGCCTCGCCTCGGGAGAGGCCGTGGCCGCGGTGCCGCAGGCGCCGGCCGGCAGCCCGACGAGCAGCCCCGAGGCGTGGCTCAGCAGGCCGCCCGGGGGCGGGGGCGAGGCGTGATCCGAGCCAGGCGGCGGGATTCCCAGGCGCAGCCCCACCGCCGGGCTGCGCTCGCAGAGATCGAGCAGGGCCACCCGCAGCCCGGGGCCGCCGCTTGCCGCGGCGGCGTGGCCGCGCACCGCCAGCATCGCCGCCAGCTCGACCGCCAGGGTGGTGCGGCCGGTGCCGCCGTTGAGCGAGAAGAAGCCGACCACGTGGCCGCGGTCGCCCCGGCCGGCGGGGAGCGGGGCGGAGGGGCCGGTGCCACCCTCGACCACCGCCATGCGCCTCGGGCGGACCATCGCCGCCGCCGGAGTGGGGACCGGATCGCCGTCCGCCCGGCGCAGCGCCAGCGGGACCACCACAGCCCCCGCCCGCAGAGGTCGCGCAGAGCCGCCGCCGAGGCTGCGCCGCCAGCCGTCGCGGAACGCGCCCGCGCGAGCACCCGAGACCCGCGCCCTCCAGAGGGCGCGCCAGCGCGCCGCCCGGGCGTGGCGGGTCCGCACCAGGAAGCGGACGAGCAGGACGGCCCACTCCAGCAGGGGTCGTCCGCCCAGGCGCCCCCAGGCCAGCGCCGTGCCGGTGACGGCCAGGAGCACGGCCAGGCTCCAGGCCACGGCGCCGACCAGGCCGCTGCGAAGCACCGCGTAACCCGTCAGCAGCGCCAGGACCAGGACGGCGATCTCCCCGGCGCCGAGACCGAAGGCGATCGTCTCGCGGCCATCGAGGCCGTCGTTCATCGACACCTGGTCCATAGCGTCTCCCGACTGAACCGCGACAGCATCCCGGCGAGCCAGTCGACGCTAGCGGTGGCGACAGGACAGCCTGCGGACATCGGGCCGGGTTGGCGGCGGCGTCGCCGGGGCGCCCGTCCCCGGCGCAGGCCGGGGCGCCGGGCTACGACCTGGCGGCGAGCACCTTGGTGGGCAGGAGTGCCTCGACCGCGGCCCCCAACCCGGTGAGGTTGAACGGCTTGGTGATCACCCGGTCGGCGCCGGCCGCGCGGGCCGCCTCGAGATCGCGAGCCTCGCTGAGCGCGGTGAAGACGATGATGGGCAGCTCGGCCCCGCCGGGCAGCCTGCGGATGCGCCGGCAGACGTCGATCCCGTCCAGGCCGGGCAGCATGATGTCGAGGATGACGAGGTCGGGAAGGCCGGCCTCGATCAGGCGCATCGCCCCCTCACCGCTGGCGCTGATCAGCACCTCGAAGTTCTGCACCTGGAGGTAGAGCCCGAGGATGTGCACCAGGCGGGTGTCGTCGTCCACCAGCAGGACGCGCGGGCGCTTGCGCCAGAACGGGGCCATCGCCAGATTCTGCCCCGCGCCGATCGCTGCGAACGCGGCTGGTTGCGGGATCGCATGCTCCTGTTGCAGATCCTTGACCGCCCCGTGCCAGCCTGGAGGGGAGCGCCGGGGCGGGCCGGCGGCGCGCGGCCTGGCCGCATAATCGACGCCGACGTCCAAGGAGGTGGCAGCGTGGCGACGATCGTTCGGCCCGAGGTGGCGACCTACCAGCAGTACATCGATGGCGAGTGGACGGGCTCCGTGGACGGCGAGACCTTCGAGGTGCTCAACCCCTCCACCGAGGAGGTGGTCGCGCTGGCCCCCGCCGGGGGGCGCGCCGACGCCGCGCGGGCCATCGCCGCCGCCCGCCGCTCCTTCGACCTGGGGGATTGGCGCAACAAGACGCAGCTGCAGCGCAGCCAGGTCATGTTCGAGATCGCGGGCCACCTCCAGGAGCGCAGCGGCGACTGGGCGATGCTGGAATCGCAGACCGCCGGAGCCACCATCCGCAAGGCCGCGGTCGTCGACGTGCCCCTCGCGGTGGAGACGTTCCGCTCCATGGCCGAGCAGGCCCTGCAGATCCCCTGGTACGAGCCCCTCCCCTGGATCGACATCCCCCACGTCAGCTGGAACTTCGTGCAGCGCGAGGCGATCGGCGTGTGCACCGGGATCATCCCCTTCAACTTCCCGCTGATGATCGCCATGTGGAAGCTGGCGCCGGCGCTGGCCATGGGCAACAGCGTGGTGCTCAAGCCGTCGCCCTTCACCCCGCTGACGCTCCTCGAGGTGGCCCGGGCCATCGACGAGACCGGGCTGCTGCCGCGCGGTGTCCTCAACGTGGTGACCGGCCCGGGAAGCGAGCTCGGCGAGGAGCTGGTGGTCAACCAGGACGTCGACAAGGTGGCCTTCACCGGCTCCACCGCGGTGGGACGGCGCATCCTGGAGATGGCGGCCCCGACCATCAAGAAGGTCACCCTCGAGCTGGGCGGCAAGTCGGCGAACATCGTCTGCGCCGACGCCGACCTCGACGTCGCCGTCGACGGCACCCTCTTCGGGACCTTCTTCCACCAGGGCCAGGCCTGCGAGTCCGGTCATCGCGTCTACGTCCACGAGCAGGTCTACGACGCTTTCATGGAGCGGCTGGTCGCCACCGCGAGCCAGCTGCGCGTCGGCGACGCCACCGACTTCGACACCCAGGTGGGCCCGGTGATCTCGCGCCGCCAGTACGAGACGGTCCTCGCCGCCGTCGATCGCGCCCAGCAGCAGGGCGCCACCGTGCTCTGCGGCGGCGGCCGTGCTCCCGGGGTGGGGGCCAGGGGGCACTTCATCCAGCCCACCGTGCTCGCCGACGTCGACCCCGGCTCCACCATGGCCACCGAGGAGGTGTTCGGCCCGGTGCTGGCGGTGCAGCGCTGGAGCGACACCGGCGACGTCATCCGCCGCGCCAATCGCTCCATCTACGGCCTGGCGGGGGGCATCTGGTCGCGTGACACCCGCTCTGCCATCGAGATGGCGCGGCAGCTGCGCACCGGTACGGTGTGGATCAACGACTGGCATCTGCTCAATCCGCTGGCTCCGTTCGGGGGCTACAAGCAGAGCGGGACGGGGCGTGAGCTGGGCGCGCACGGGCTGCGCGAGTACACGGAGACCAAGCACATCCACGTCGACCAGAACGTGCCCCGCAGAGAGCGCCACTTCTACGACGTCCTGCTCGGCTGACGGCGCCCCGCGGACCAGCGCGCCCAGGAGGAGACCACGCTGCCCGCCACCCAGCCGTACCTGCAGCACATGCTCGGCGACGTCCATCCGATCGTGGTTGCCAATCGCGCTCCCCTGGCGCTCGAGCCCGCCGACGTCTACCGCAACACCCAGGAGCGCCTGGTCAAGGGCGCGGGGGGGCTGGTCACCGCGCTCAGCTCGCTGGCGGCGTCGACGGGGGCCCTGTGGGTGGCGGTGGCCCGCGACGACTCCGATCGCGCCCTGGCCGGGCGGGGCGATCCCGCCGAGCTGGAGACCGAGGACGGCACCACCTACCGCGTCTCCTTCGTCCACCCCGAGCCGGAGGCGTACGACCTCTACTACAACAGCATCAGCAACCCGCTGCTCTGGTTCATCCAGCACTACCTCTGGGACCTCGCCCGCGAGCCGATCGTCGACACCGCCACCCTCTTCGCCTGGCGCGCCGGCTACGTGCGGGTCAACCAGATGGTCGCCGACCGCGTGGTGGCGGAGGCGCGCACCGCCACGCGGCCGCCGATGGTCTTCGTCCAGGACTACCAGCTCTACTGCGTGCCCGGCATGGTCCGCGAGGCGCTGGGAGAGGTGCGCATCCAGCACTTCGTGCACATCCCCTGGCCTACACCACAGTACTGGACGATCCTCCCCAAACCGATCCGCGACGGCATCCTCCACGGATTGCTGGGCTGCGACCTCGTCGGTTTCCAGACCCGCCGCGACGTGCGCAACTTCCTGCTGACCTGCGAGGAGAACCTCGGGCTGGCCATCGATTTCCGGGAGCGCACCGTGTTCTTCGAGGGCCGCACCGTCTGGGTGCGCAACTATCCGATCAGTGTCGACGTCACCTCCTTTCTGGCCCAGTCTGAGACCGAGGAGGTGCTCGCCGAGGAGGCTCGGCTGCTCTCCTGGCGTCCCGAGAAGCTGATCCTGCGAGTCGACCGCACCGACCTCAGCAAGAACATCGTGCGCGGCTTCCTAGCCTACGAGCGCATGCTCGAGGACCACCACGAGCTTCACGGCGTCGTGCAGTTCTGGGCGTACCTGCAGCCCAGCCGGCAGGACATCGACGACTACCGCGCCTACCTGGGCAGCCTGCTCAGCGTCGCCGCCCGCATCAACCGCAAGTTCAGCCGCGGCGGCTGGACCCCCATCCGCGTGGAGGTCGACGACGTCATGGCCCGGGCGATGGCGGGCTACCGGCAGTTCGACGTTCTCCTGGTCAACCCCATCTACGACGGCATGAACCTGGTGGCCAAGGAGGGTGTGCTCTGCAACCGCCGCCAGGGCGTGCTCGTGCTCAGCGAGAACGCCGGGTCACACGAGGAGCTGGGCGACTTCGCGCTCAGCGTCAACCCCTTCGACATCGATGAGACCGCCGAGGCGCTCTACCTGGGGCTGATGATGGACGAGCCCCAGAAGCTGGCCCGGGCGGAGAAGATCCGCGAGACCGTCCGCGCCGCCGACATCAATCGCTGGATCGCCCTCCAGCTCCAGGACCTGCGCGAGCTGATCGGCTGACGGGCGCGGGGGCCGGCGCCTGGGGCTGGCTAGTGCGCGAGGGCGGCGAAGCCGACCACGAAGAGCCAGCTGACCGCCGCCCCGACCGCCACCCAGAGGGCGGTCAGGCCGCGGTCTCCGAAGCGCCGGCGCTGGCTGCGACGGCGCAGGTAGCGTTCGCGGACGCGCAGAGATGCCTGGCCGCTGGGGGCACCGGCGAGGTCCTGGGGCTTGCGGAGCGTGCTGATCTCGGGCATGGTCTGGTGCGTGGTACGTCGACCAGAGGGATTGGGTTACGGCTGGAGGCCGGCGACCACCCCGCCGCCCTGCCCCCACCGCGCCGGGTACGATCTCGGGCAACGATGTCGCCCGAACCTGCAGGGGGCCCCGCCACCAAGGCCGAGCCGGCGGTGACCACGTCCTCTCCGGCGGTGAGCCGGGTTGCGCTCGACAAGCCGATCTACACGATCAGCGTGGCCGCCGAGATCCTGGCCACCCACCCCCGCACCCTGATGATGTACGAGCACCTCCAGCTGGTGGTGCCGCAGCGCACCGCCACCAACCGGCGGCGCTACTCCCAGCGCGACGTGCTCACGCTGCAGGCGATCCAGAGGCTGACCCGCCAGCACGGGCTCAACCTCAACGGGGCGCGCTACGTCATCCAGCTGCTCCGGCTCCTCGCCGACCACGACATCCCCCGGCCCGACGGGTTCGACGACGTGGACGTCACCCACACACGCCTCTGACAACTAACGCCGCAGCGCCGGTGTCATGAGATGGGGGATCGGTGAGGGGGCGTTACCACCCCGTATACTTGGGCGGGCGGAGCGAGGCGGTGGCCGCTCGCCACAAGCTGGAGGTCGCGGTGAGCGTGGACGACGAGCAGGTCATCGACGTGCTCCTGATCGAGGACGACCAGGAGACCCTGGACATGTACAAGCTGAAGCTGGAGAAGGACGGCTACCGGGTCCACATCGCGGCCGACGGCGAGGAGGGCGTGGAGCGGGCCACCCAGCTCACCCCCGACATCATCTTCCTCGACATCAGGCTGCCCAAGAAGGATGGCTTCACCGTCCTCGAGGAGCTGCGCGGCCAGGAGTCGACGGCGCACATCCCGGTGATCATCCTCAGCAACTACGGCGAGAAGGAGCTGGTCGACCGTGGGCTGAAGCTGGGCGCCATGGAGTTCCTGGTCAAGGCCCAGACCTCACCCATCGTCCTCTCCGAGGGAATCGACGAGTGGCTGAAGGAGTAGGCAGGCAACAGCGCCCCGCCGCCCCGGCCGGACAGCCGGGGCTCGACAAGCCCATCTACACGATCAGCGTGGCCTCGGAGATCCTCGAGACCCACCCACGCACGCTCATGATGTACGAGAACATGGGGATGGTCGTGCCCCAGCGCACCGCCACCAACCGCCGCCGCTACTCGCAGCGGGACATCTTCAAGCTGCAGACCATTCAGAATCTGACTCGCAACCACGGCGTCAACCTCACCGGAGTCCGCTACGTGCTCACCCTGATGAAGCTGCTCCACGAGCATGGGGTCCAACCGCCCGACGGGCTGCGCGACATCGACGTGTCGCAGCTCGAGGCCTGAGCGTGGCCACCCGCAGCGAGCCTGACGAGAGCATCGCCGCCATCGCCCGCGAGGTGGCGGACGACGCCGTGCGCCTGGCCCGCGCCGAGATCGAGCTGGCCAAGGTGGAGGCGATCGCCGGGGTGAAGAAGCTGGCCGTGGCCATCGGGCTCTTCGGGGGCGCGGCGGTGTTCGCGCTCTTCATGGCTATATTTGCCCTCGGGGCGGTGCCGACCGTTCTCGCCGGACGGTTCTTCTCGGGCTGGGTCTGGTGGCTGTTGATGGCGGCCCTCTTCCTGCTCATCGCCGCGCTGCTCGCCTGGGCGGGTTTCCGCTCGCTGCGACGCGGCATCGGCAGAGGCAGGGAGTTGGTGGGCTCGGTCAAGGAGGATGTGGCGTGGTTCAAGCGATTGACCAGGCGGAACGCGAGCGAGAGCTGACCAAGCAGTCGCTGTCTCTCAACCTCGACCGTCTCGAGGCCCGCGTTCGTGCTGAGCTGGACTGGAAGGCACGGCTGCGCCGTGATGGGCCCCGCTATGCCCTGATCGGTGGCGCGGTGGTGGTCGTGGCCGTGGGCGCGATCGTGCTCCGTCACGTCCTGCGCGGCGACGAGGCCGAGCCGGCGCCCCGGCCCACCTCACTCCAGGAGATGGCGGCCGAGCTGGCCGCCATCCGCAAGAGGCTCGACTCGGCCAAGCTCGAGGCCGACTCCGGACCCGCCTGGCAGAAGCTGGCGGTGCGCGCCGTCTCCGCCGCCGCTGCAGCCGGCGGGACCTACGCGGCCCGCCGGTTCATGGCCCGCAGCAGCGCCGCCGGCGGTCCGGCCGGGACGGGCTGAGGGCGCGTGGCCGGACCCCCAGGACCGCCGGAGCCACCGTTCCGGCCCAGGGCCAGGGGCCCGACGCGGGCCCGCGCCTCCTCGCGCAGGGGTCGCTGGCGGCTCAACGGGCGCTGGAAGCGGATCTTCGCGGTGGGGGGTGGGTTCCTCGCCGTCTGCATCGCCCTGGCCGCCGGCCTGGTGGTCTACGCGGCGCTGACGCTCCCCGACATCAACAGCATCGGGCGCAAGACGGGCACCATCAAGATCCTCGACTCGCACGGCACGCTCATCGCCGAGGTCGGCCACGACAGCCAGAACCGGCACGACGTCAGCATCGACCAGATCGCGCCCATCCTGCAGCAGGCCACCATCGCCGCCGAGGATCGCAGCTTCTACAACGAGGGCGCGTTCAACCCGACGCGCGTGCTCAAGGCGCTGGTCGACGATGTCATCCTGCGCCGCCCCGCCGAGGGGGCCAGCACGATCACCCAACAGCTCGCCAAGCAGGCGTTCTTCGGTGCCGACGCGTCCAAGTCGCCGCTGCGCAAGGTGCGCGAGGCGCTGCTGGCCAACCAGCTGGACAGCAGGTACAGCAAGCAGCAGATCCTCGACCAGTACCTCAACATCACCTATTACGGCGAGAACGCGTACGGCATCGACAACGCATCGATGCGCTACTTCGGCAAGCACGCCAAGGATCTCACCCTCCCCGAGGCTGCCCTCCTCGCCGGCCTGCCCGAGGCGCCCTCCTACAACGATCCCTACAGCAACCCGGATGCGGCCTACGCGCGGATGCACTACGTGCTCGGCAGCCTGGTGGCGGTGGGTGACATCAAGCCGTCCGAGGCCGACGCCGTCGATCCCCTGGGCAGCAATCCCAGCGCGGCGCGGCAGGCGCTGCAGGCCGACCTCCTGCACGGCGTGGCCAACAGCCGCGGAGCGGCGCCGCACTTCGTGCAGTACATCCAGGACCAGCTGCAGCAGATCTTCGGGCAGACCGACCCGGCCTTTCTGCAGGGCAACCTGGTGGTCACCACCACCCTCGACCTCAACATCCAGAACCTCGCCAATGCCGCCGTGGTCAACGGCGTCGCCAAGCTCAAGTCCGGTGGCGCCAACAACGGCGCCCTGCTGATGATCGACGCGCGCACCGGCAACATCGAGGCGATGGTGGGTTCGGCCAACTTCTCCGACGACTCCATCGCCGGTCAGTACAACGTGGTCACCGGGTCGCGACAGCCGGGCTCATCGTTCAAGCCGTATGTGTACGAGACCGGCTTCAAGGACGGCACGTTGAAGCCGGACACCATCCTGCAGGACACCCAGGCGGAATCGCGCAAGCTGAATGTCACCGACTACGACAGCCGGTTCCTGGGGCCGATCACAGCGGCCAAGGCGCTCCTGCTGTCGCGCAACGTCGCCACCGAGCAGGCGATGCAGATCGCCGGGGTCCAGCCGGTCATCGACCTCGCCTACAGCATGGGAATCTCCAGGACACTGACCCCGCAGGCGCCCAACCTCAGCACGGCGATCGGAACCTCGGCGGTGCGCATGATCGACCACGCGTCGGCCTATGCCGCCTTCGCCAACGGGGGGCACAAGGTGGTGGCGCGCGGCATCCTCAAGATCACCGATGACACCGGAACGGTGCTGCGCGACCTCACCCAGCCGGCCAACCTCGGTGACGTGTTGACGCCGGCGCAGGCGTGGAGCATCACCTCGATCCTGCGCAACTACGCCAAGCAGTGGGGCCTGCACTTCAATTACGACACCGCCGGCAAGTCAGGGACCACCGAGCACTTCGTCGACGCCTGGTACATGACCTACACGCCGGATTGGGTGGTGGCGACCTGGACCGGCCGCACCGGTGGCGCCAACTCGGCGGAGCTGCCGATGAACCAGGTCTTCGGCACCGCTGACGGGGCCGCGATCGCGGTGCCCTTCGTCAACAGTCTCCCCAAGCCCGGCCGCTTCATCCCGGTGTCCGGATCGCTGCCCGACTGCTCGCACAGCGACGCCGCGCTGAGCGACACATCCGGGTGCCCGAGCCCGACACCCACCGCGACGGCAAGTCCCACCCCCACCCCGTCGCAGACGGCGCAGCCGTCGCCGACAGAGAGCCAGACGCCGCTGCCCACCTTCACTCTGCCCATCGGCACCCCGACACCCGCGGCGACGTCCTCCGGGGCAGGTCCGTCGGCGCCACCGTCCGGAGCCCCGAAGCCGACCGCGGCCCGCAAGGGGGAGCGGATGCTCGTGGCGCAGCGGCGCGGCTCGTAGGCGGCGGCTCTAGCGGTGCTCGAGCAGCTCGCGGAATCCGCCCTGGTGGGCGGAGAGGAGGTCGCGCAGGTCGAGCAGCTCGTCGGAGCTGATCGGGTCGGGAACGGGCGGGATGCCCTCGCTGATGGTGGCGACCTTCTGGCCCTCCTGCTCGATCGGCTCCCCGTCGGTCTGGAAGATGATCTGGAGCAGGTTCTCGTCGTTGCACGAGGCGCAGGTCACCCGAACCAGGGCGCGATTGCCCTGCTGGGTGATGACCTTGATGCCGCAGTCGGCCATGTTGGTGTTGCACACCGCGCAGCGGTAGCGCTTGGCCTGCGAGCGGAGCAGTTCAGGTAGGTCCATCGTTTTCAGTATAGACCGGGGTGCCGGAGGGCAAACCCGCTCGCAGGGGTGATGAGGGCGGTTCCAGCCGCCCCCGAGGCGACGCGTTCGCCGCGTTTTCGGAGGGGAGGACGGCGGGCCCTCGGCTAGACTGGCCGCGCCCGCTGGGGAGTGGCCAAGTGGTAAGGCAGCTGACTCTGGATCAGCCAATCAGAGGTTCGAATCCTCTCTCCCCAGCCAAATCCCCGTATTCGAACCGCTGCGAAGAAAAGGGAAGGTCGAAGGGCTCACAGTAGCGCGCCTCGGCTGCCTTGCCGTCGCGGACAAGGACCGCCTCGAAGACCGCATTGTTGAAGAGGCGCCTCGTCGTCTCACTGGCGCGTCGATACGCCGTGGCGCACGCACTGGCGATCTGGGCGGCCAGCCGCAGCACCTCCTGCCACTCCTCAAGGTGAGCGTTGGCGGCTTCCAGTTGACCCTCGACTGCCCCGAATGTCATGGCCAATGCGCTCCTGCTCGGTGCGTAGCGTCGGTAGGTCGACGGCGCCGCCGTAGTAGGCGTCGAGCAACCGGCGGCGTTCGGTCTCTGCGCGTGCCAGCTTGCGAGCCAGGAATTCGCGCTCTGACGCGTTCCGCGCTTGTCGCGCGACGACCTCAGCCTCCATGTCGGCGAGGAGACGCTCAGCTCGTCGTGTCGAGTTGCTCCGCCGACTCGCTGCATTGCGAAGTGTCAGCGGCGATGCCCAGGGGGCACGGACCGCCATCGAGGAAGGCTTGCCGCTGGCGCGCAGCGCCGGTCCGGCGGCCGCTGCGCTGCTCGCGGAGCTGGCCACCGTTGCGACCCAGACGCTCGGCATCCCCGAGGTGCGCGCGGTCATCGCGCGCGGGCTCGAGGTCTGCTAGGCCGCCGGCCGCGCGGCGGTCGAGTCGCTGCTGACCCTGCGTGCTCTCGACGCGCTGGCGGTCACTGACTCCGGCCGGCCGCGCGAGGGCTTGGCACTCGCCACACGCGTGGGCGAGGACGCGTTTGACGGGTGGTCACGTGCTGCCGGCTGGCTAGCCACGTTCGCCGCCGGCATCAGCAACCTCTGCCTCGGGCACTTCACCGAGGCCGCGGAATCCCTGGGCGCTCTGTCTGAGCTGGTCGCGGACAACCTCGGCATCGCGTGGGGGGCGGCGTGGGCGCTGTCATGCCAGGGCGAGGCCGATGCGGGCCTTGCCTGCCGCTCCGCGGTGAGGAGATCGCCCGGCGCGGCGCCGCCCTCGGCGTACTCCCGCTACCGATCACGGCGGCTGCCATCATCCTGGCGACCCAGGGCGAGAGTGGACCGGCTCGCGAGCGTCTGCAGGAGGCGCACCGACTCCTCGACGGTCGCGACGAATCGATCAGGGAGATCCGGTACGGGCACGGCTGGTCCGTGGTCGCGGTCATCGACCGCGACTACGCGGGCGCGGTGGAGGCCATCCGCCGTCTCGACGTCGTGGCCGAGACCCGAGGCGAGCGCTGGCTGCACAGCTTCGCCCCCGACCACGTCAACGCGCTCGTCTCCGCAGGTGACATCGAGGCAGCGCGCGACCACGGCGAGCGCATGCTCGTCGGGCTCACCGACGCGGGCATCGACTACGCCGCCACCGCGCTGCGCGCGGCGCTCGCGCGCGTCGAAGCCGCCGACGGAAACGTCACGGCGGCGACCGAGTTCGCGTTGCAGGCCGCCGAGGAGGCGGAGACGATCGACGGCACCTTCCTGCCGGCGATGGTGCGCAGCTACGCCGGCGAGGCGCTGCTCGCGGTGGGGCGTCGCGCCCTGGCATACGAGCTCCTCGTCGGCGCCGACGCACGCCGCGCGACCATCGGCGTGGCGTGGCGCGCCGCCGAGGTGAAAGCGTTGCTCGGTACAGCGGGGTGAACCGTTCCGACTTGGGAGGCGTTGATGCGGCGGAGTTCTGCGGGCCCGCTCGACGTTCTGAGCGAACGTGAGCGATCCGTCGCACGATTGGCTGCACGCGGCATGCGCAGCCGCACCATTGGTGTCACGCTGGCGATCAGTGAGCGCACGGTCGAGAACCACCTCGCTAAAGGGTGTACGCCAAGCTCGGTATCCGCAGCCGGGCGCAGCTGATCGCGATGTGTGCTGAGAGCGGCGCGATGACTGGCGACAATGCCGCTGCAGGGGACGCTCTCAGGCCATGAGCTGCCTCATGACCAGTGACACGACCTCCGCGCGACTGCGGGAGCCGTGGTCGGCCGCCACCAAGTGATTGGCGATGAACACTGAGAATGCGAGTAGGCAGCGGACCTCGACGTCTTCCTCGTCGGGGCAGAATGTGCCAAACAGCAAGCGCATGTATTCCATTCGTCGGTTATCGATGCGCCGGAGACGCGCGGCGACCGCCTCATCGCGTCGCGCCCAATCGCGAATTGCAAGCTCGACCTTCACCAGGTCGTCATTTGAAACCGCGAGCGCGAATAGTCGCCCCAGCTTCGCCCTGGCATCCCCGCCGCCGCCCTCGACGATGGTGATCACCTCATCGGTCACCACCCGCTCCCATGAATCGAGCATCTCCTCGAGCAGCGCTCGACGGTCCCCGAAATGCCAGTAGAAGCCGCCCTTGGTGACCCCGAGCGCCTGCGCGAGCGTTTCAATCCGGACGGCGTCGGGGCCCCCGACACCGAGGGCGCGGAGGCCCTCTTCGATCCAGCCGGAGCGAGGCGTGCGGGTGCGTGCGGGCATTGCCTTCTCGATTCTCCTTCGATCGGCCTGAACACTTGACTGCTAGATCCCCCATACGTTACCGTATCGATGCGTTGCCGTATGGATGGAGGGAGCCGACGAGCATGCCGAATACTGCGAAGCGGATCGGGCGGGACTGGCTGGGGATTGCGGCCACCGCGTACCTTGCGGCGAACCTCCTCCACGGTGCCGACCACCTCCGGCAACATCTCGCCGGCGTCGACATCGAGGTCCTAATCGGCGGGTTCATCTTGACCGCCGCAGGGGTAGCGGTTGTCATCTCTACCCGGCGTCACCACCCATATGCGCCGCTGCTCGCCACCGTCGTCGGGTTCACCGCTGCGGCCCTCGTCGCCGCGAGTCACATCGCACCGTACTGGAGCGCGCTGAGCGACTCCTACATCAATCAGATCCATCCGGACGCCTGGTCGTGGGCGGTGGTGCTACTGGAGATCACCGCGGGCGCTCTGCTGGGCGTTGCCGGGGTGTATTCCATGAACGCTCGAGCGCGAGGCTCAGATCATGACGCAACCATGGCCCGTGGCCTCGAGGGGGCGGACCGAACCCGGACAGCAACCCTTCCCGAGATCTGAGGAGGACCGGCAAGGATCTCGGCCGCGCCCACGTCGAATGACTGTTCGAGGAACCGGTGCTGGCCAAAAGCGTCATGGACTCGGGGCCGCCGCCAACCGCACGCAGGGAGGTCGACGAATGACTCGTCCGAACACCACGCACGACTCCCCGTCCTCGCACGCGCCTGCCGACGATGCGTGCGTGCGCACGTTCGTCGACGCGTGGCACTCGCGGGATCCCGACGCGCTGGCGAGGATTCTCGCTGCTGATGTAGTTCTCTGGTCGCCGATCATTGAGAGCCCGTTCAGGGGACGCGAGGCCGCGAGAGAACTCTACGAGATCCTCTTCGAGGCGTTCGGGGACGTCAATTTCCACCACCAATCTCAGGCGCGTGACGTGTATGCCCTGGCATGGTCTGGAGAGCTGAACGGTCAGCCCGTCACGGGCGCCGAGTTGCTCCGCGTCGACCAGCGAGGGCAGATCGCGGAGATCACCGCATACATACGACCGCTGGCGGGACTGGCGGTGTTCGCCGCGGCGATTGGGCCGCGCTTGGCGTCGAGGCACGGAAGGTTTCGGGTGCCTGCCCTGGCGGTGATGGGCGCGGTGCTGCGCGGTGTGAGCAAGGT
>JBOHUD010000103.1:0-32310 GCA_050734155.1 Candidatus Dormibacteria bacterium | reverse complement strand
GCCGTTGCTGTCGGCGAGCACGCCCGCCTGGCTCGCCACCGCCTTGGACGGCTGCGCCACCGGCGCCGGCTTGGGATAGGAAAGCGGCGTGGTGCGACCGGCCCCGGGGAACCAGTCCGGAATTCTCAGCGAGCCCCAGCCGACCAGGTGGTACTGCTGCAGGACCATGAACATCGTCCCCGTGACCCAGTAGAGCGCCAGGCCCTGCGGGAAGCTCAGGCTCAGCCAGAAGATCACCAGCGGGAAGATGATCGACATCTGCTTGGTGACGTTGCCCATCGTCCGTTCCTGGTCGGTCATGTCCGGGCGCGGCGGGGGCAGCATCATTCGCGACTGCGCGAAGGTCAGCACAGCCGCCAGCAGGGGAAGGATGAGCACCGCGGGGTGGGTGAGCAGCAGCGCGTAGTCGGCCTTTCCAGAGCCGCAGCACGACTGGATGCCGGATTCCGAGACGTTGCTGATCCAGAGGAAGCCGAGGTGGCTGCCGCCCAGGTGGCTGGTGGCGGCGCTGATGCCACGGTACAGCCCGATCAGCACCGGTGCCTGCACCAGGGCGGGGAGGCACCCCGACAGGCTGCTGAAGGGTGAGACCTGGTGCTCGGCGTAGAGCTTCTTCATCTCCTCGCTGAGCTTCTGGGGCTCCTTCTTGTACTTCTTGCGCAGCTCGGCGAGCTGCGGCGCGATCTTGCGCTGCTCGTACTGGATGCGCCGGCTGGTGCGCAGCTGCCAGCCGAAGATCGGGAACAGAGCCCCGCGGATGATCACCGTGGTCACGATCACCGCCAGCCCGAAGGCCCCGACGGCGTTGAGCGGGCCGATCGCCTTGAAGAGGTTGGTGAAGAACTCGAGGCAGTACTGGAAGGGGACTCCCAGGGCGTCGAAGATGGAGGAGCCGATCATCAGAGCGAGCTCTCTGAGACGACCGCGCGGCGGCGGCGGGCCTCGCGCCAGCTCAGGTACTGGTCGGGCACGGGGTCGATCCCGCCCTCGTGGAAGGGATGGCAGCGGCCGATGCGGCGCAGCGCCAGCCACCACCCCCGCCGCCAGCCGAAGCGCGAGATGGCGTCATAGCCGTACTGCGAGCAGGTGGGTTCGAACCGGCAGCTGGCCATGACTGCGAAGAGCGGACCGATGGTGACCCGGTAGACGCGGATCAGCAGGAGGCTGATGCGGGTCACCTGACGACCTCGGGTGGGAGGCTCATGGCCCCATTGTCCGCCGTCGAGGCCACCGCGGCGCTCTCCCTCCGTTGCAGGGCCCGTGAGCTGGCCACGATCACGGCGGCTCGAAGCTCGCTGAACGGCAGGGCTGCAGCCTCACTCCCGGCGACGACCACCAGGTCGTGGCCGGCCAGGCGGTCGAGCAGGGGGCGGATCACCTCGCGCAGCCGGCGGCGCAGCAGGTTGCGGCGCACCGAGGAACGCACCCCCACCAGCGCGAACCCCACCCGGGCCGCGCCGAGCCCGTTGCGGGCGGCGTGGACGCGGACGCCCGCGCACGAGGCGCGCCTACCGGCGGCGCGTGTGACGGCGAAGCGACGTCGCCCACGCAGGCGATGTCGCGCGGTCACCGCGAGGGCGCGGGTGTCAGGCGCTTGCGACCCTTGCGACGCCGCGCCTTGAGCACCTGGCGGCCGCCGGGCGTGGACATGCGGATGCGAAACCCGTGTGTCTTGCGCCGGTACTTCTTCTTGGGTTGGTAGGTCCGTTTGATGTCCGTCGCTCCGCAGGAGGGAGGTTCGACGACCGGATCGGGGTGGGCGCGCCTGACCTTGGCGGCGGATGAATCCGGTGGTCGGAGTGGCCGGCGGAGTATAGCAGCGACGCGCTTGCGGCGGCCGCTTCGAGCGGCTCCCGCCTCGACGTTGTGAGCCGCTGGTTGCGTTGCTAGACTGCTCGCTGCTCCGACGCGCGACGTTCGCCACATCGCCTCTCCATCGTTTCCGTCGGTGCGCCACCCCGCGCTTATCCACTCGTGTGCACAACCTGTGCAAAAGATGGTGGTGCGGGGATTCCGGTTGGCGATCCAGCAGAGGCGATGATTTGTCTGCAACGGGCACTCCCTCGGACGTGGATGTGAGTGCGCCGGCCGGCGTCGATGCCGCCGCGGTCAGCACCGCCGAAGCCCAGCAGATCTGGCAGGCGGCGCAGGAGGAGTTGCGCTTTCAACTGGCTCGTCCCGGCTACGAGACCTGGCTGGCCAACGCGGTCCTGGTCGACAGTGATGGGCACACCTTCACCATCGGGGTGCCCACCCGCCTGGCCCGCGACTGGCTGATCGAGCGCTACGCGGCGGTGATCCGCGAGACCATCAGCGGCCTGCTCGGCCACGATTGCGAGGTGGTGATCACCGTTGACCCGGCGGCGGGTCCGCCTCCCGATGAGCCCGCCCCCATCGCCGACGCCCCCGAGCCCGCCTACGGCATTGTCGGAGAACCTGCCATAGATGGCAGCAGCACGCCGAGGCTCAACCCCAACTTCATGTTCTCGGCATTCGTGGTGGGCAACAGCAGCCGCTTCGCCCATGCCGCCTGCCGGGCGGTCGCGGATGCCCCCGGCAAGGCGTACAACCCGCTCTTCCTCTACGGAGGCGTGGGTCTCGGCAAGACCCATCTCATGCATGCCATCGGCCATGCCGTCCGCGAGGGCCACCGCCGCCCTCCCAAGGTCGCCTACATCACCTCCGAGAAGTTCATGAACGAGATGATCGGCTCCATCCAGGAGAACCGCACCTCGGACTTCAGGACCCGCTACCGCACCGTCGACGTCCTGCTCATCGACGACATCCAGTTCCTGGCCGGCAAGGATCGCACCCAGGAGGAGTTCTTCCACACCTTCAACGCGCTGCACGAGATCCAGAAGCAGATCGTGGTCAGCAGCGACCGGCCACCCAAGGACATCCCCACCCTCGAGGACAGGCTGCGCAGCCGCTTCGAGGGCGGCCTCATGGCCGACATCCAGCCCCCTGACTTCGAGACCCGGCTCGCCATCCTCAACACCAAGCTGGGGGTGCACAGCTCGCTGGTCCCCGACGAGGTCTGCAGCTTCATCGCCCACAAGATCCAGAGGAACATCCGCGAGCTCGAGGGGGCGCTCATCCGCGTCCTCGCCCATGCCTCCATCAACGGCCAGGCGGTGACGCTCGACGCCGCCCAGACCATCCTCCGCGACATCATCCCTGTGGGTGACAGCACCCCGGTCAGCATCGAGCTCATCCAGGACCTGGTGGCCGGCTACTTCAACATCTCCGTGGAGGAGATGAAGGGCAAGCGACGCGACAAGCACATCGTCTTCCCCCGCCAGGTGGCCATGTACATCGTGCGCGAGGAGACCGAGTCCTCGCTGCCGGTGATCGGCGCCGCCTTCGGAGGGCGGGATCACACCACCGCCCTCCATGCCATCGAGAAGATCACCGACCTGGCTCTCGAGGATGTGCGCCTGCAGGGCGACCTGCGCCAGATCCGCCAGCGCCTCCACCAGCACTGATGGGGGGCGGGGAGAGTCCTGTGGACGGCGGCCCCCGAGCCTGTGCGTGCGCGCCGCCGTTGCTCGCGGTCCTGGCGCGGCGGTGAACCCACCAGCCTTTGTGCACAGGTTGTCCGGCGCGACCTGCGCGCTCCAGGCTGCGCTTTGGGCGGTTGTCCCCCTCCCGGCCGCCCCTAGGTACTACGACTGTTTCAAAGACTATGCTCGCACTTGTTAATGGAGCCTGGTGACAACCCCGCCCACCGTGAGGTTCTTGGCAGCATGAAGTGCTCCGTCTCTCCCTCCGCGCTCAGTGCGGCACTGTCGCTGGTGTCGCGGGCCGTCTCGCCTCGGTCCACCCTGCCGGTGCTCGGCAACGTGCTCCTCGAGACGACCGGTTCGGGGTTGCGGGTCACCGCCACCAACCTCGACCTGACCATCACCGCCACCGTCGCCGCCGAGGTGGAGCTTGATGGCCGCACCACCGTGCCCGCGCGCCTGCTCAGCGAGTACGTGGCCTCGCTGGCGGAGGCTCCCTGCAGCATGGAGCTCGACGTCAGCACCCAGGTGCTCCGGCTCAGCTGCGGGGTTCACCGCACCAATCTTCACGGCATCGACGCCGTGGAGTTCCCTCCGCTGCCCGCCCGCGAGGCCGGCGCCGCCATCGAGCTCGACGCCGCGCTCTTCGGCAACGCCGTGTCCCAGACGGCCATGGCGGCCAGCGGGGACGAGGCGTCACCGGTGCTCACCGGCGTGCTCTTCCAGGTGGACGGTGACCGTCTCACGCTGGCCGCCACCGATCGGCACCGCCTGGCCGTGAAGACGCTCGACGTCAACGCCACCGGCGACAAGCCGTTCGCCGGCTCGGTGATCGTTCCCTCCCGCCACCTCAGCGAGGTGGCCCGCGCCGTCAACTCCAGCCGTCCGACGGTGTCGATCAGCTTCAGCGAGCAGCGCAACCAGATCTTCTTCAGCCTCAGGGACGTCGAGGTGTCATCGCGGCTGATCGAGGGCAACTACCCGAACTACGCCCAGGTCATCCCCGGCGAGTCGACGACCACAGTCAAGCTGCCCACCGCCTCGCTGCTCCGCGAGGCCAAGACCGCGTCGGTGCTGGCCCGCGACGCCGCCAACCCGGTGCGTCTGCAGGTCGGTGACAACACCCTCACGCTGGTGGCCCAGACAGCGGAGGTGGGCGACGACGAGGCTCCGCTCAGCGCCAGCGTCAAGGGTGACGACGTGCAGATCGCGTTCAACGCCCGCTACATGCTCGACGCGCTCAGCGTGCTCGACTCCGACGAGGTGCAGCTCAGCTTCAACGGCTCGCTCCAGCCCGGGGTGATCCGCCCCTCAGGTCGTGACGACTACCTCTGCATCATCATGCCGGTGCGCGTTCCCTAGGCGGTCGAAGGCCTCGCGGCGGGTACCCTTCCCGGGTGCGCGCGCTCACCATCGTCGGCGGCAGCCTCACAGTCAGCCACCACGCCGACCCGGAGCCCGGGCGTGGCGAGGTGGTCATCGAGGTGCGCGGGGCTGGGGTCAACGCCGCCGACCTGCTCCAGGTCAGGGGGTTGTACCCGGCCCCGGCGGGGAGCCCGCCCGACATCCCCGGGTTGGAGCTGGCCGGCGTGGTTGTGGAGCTGGGGGACTCGGCGTCGCGCTTCGAGGTGGGCGACCGGGTCATGGGGGTGGTCGGGGGCGGCGCCCAGGCGGAGCTGGCAGCCGTCCACGAGCGCCTGCTCATGCCCGTGCCCGAGGCTCTGGACCCGCTCACCGCCGGGGGCTTTCCCGAAGCGTTCACCACCGCCCACGACGCCCTGTTCACGCAGGCGGGACTGCGCGCCGGTGAGCGTGTGCTGGTTCACGGTGCCGCGGGCGGGGTCGGGGTCGCCGCGGTGCAGCTGGCTCACCTGGCCGGAGCGCGGGTCTGCGCCACCGTTCGTGCCGAGGAGCTGCGCGAGCCGGTGGCGGCGCTGGGTGCGGACGCGGTCACCGCTCCCGACGGCTTCGCCGCCCACGGTCCCTTCGACGTCATCCTCGAGCTGGTGGGAGCGCCCAACCTCGCCGCCAACCTCGAGGCGCTGGCGGGGGGCGGACGGGTGGTGGTCATCGGCGTCGGCGCCGGGGCTCGCACCGAGATCGACCTGCACGCGTTGATGACCAGGCGGGGCCACCTGATGGCCTCGACTCTGCGCGCGCGTCCGCTCGAGGAGAAGGCGCTCTGCGCTCGCCGGGTGGAGGCCGAGGTGCTTCCCGCCCTGGCCCAGGGACGGCTGCGCGTTCCGGTGGTCGCGACCTTCGACCTCGAGGATGCGCAGGCCGCCCATGCCCGGTTCGCCGCGGGCGCAAAGCTCGGCAAGGTGGTGCTCGAGGTGTCCGCGGCGCAGCGCTGACCGCGGCCGGGCGGGAGGATGGCGTGGAGATGTCATGCTCGACGCTCAACGAACCTGACACGGAGCCTTTCTGATGGGCATGCACATGGGCATGGGGGGCTGGGGCCTGATGCGCTCCATGCGCCGCGACGAGTCGATGAAGCAGCATCGGCTCACCAAGGGGATCGTGCGCCGCATCGCCGGGTTCGCCAGGCCCTACCGCGGCGCCCTGTCCGTCTTCCTGGTGCTGATCGTCATCGACGCCATCGTCGGCGCGGTCAACCCGCTCATCTACCGGGCCATCATCGACGACGGCATCCTCGGCCGCAACGTCAACCTGGTCGCCGTGCTCGCCGGCGCGGTGGCCGCGCTGGCCATCTTCGACGCCATCCTCGGCCTCGGCCAGCGCTGGCTGTCTGCGCGTGTCGGCGAGGGCCTGATCTTCGACATGCGCACCAAGGTCTTCGGGCACATCAACGAGATGCCGATCTCATTCTTCACGCGCACCCAGACGGGAGCGCTGATCTCCAGGCTCAACAACGACGTGCTCGGCGCCCAGCAGGCGTTCACCGACACCTTCTCTTCGGTGGTGGGCAACGTCATCGGGGTGAGCATCACGCTGGTGGCCATGTTCTTCCTCTCCTGGCAGATCACGCTGCTGTCACTGATCCTGCTTCCCGTGTTCCTGCTGCCGGCGCGCTGGGTCGGTCGCCGGCTGGCCGGCATCACCCGCGAGTCCTACAACCTCAACGCCCAGATGAACACCACCATGAGCGAGCGTTTCAACGTCTCCGGGGCACTGCTGGTGAAGCTCTTCGGTCACCCCGAGGAGGAGGTGCGCGGCTTCGCGTCCAAGGCGCGCCGGGTGCGCGACATCGGCATCCTGCAGGCGATGTACGCGCGCATCTTCATGACCTCGCTGTTGCTCACCGCGTCGCTGGCCACGGCGCTGGTGTACGGGCTCGGTGGCGCCCAGGCGGCGCGCGGGGTGCTGCTGGTGGGCACGGTGGTGGCGCTGACCGCCTACCTCAACCGCCTCTACGGGCCGCTGACCGCGCTCTCCAACGTGCAGGTCGACATCATGACCGCGCTGGTCAGCTTCGACCGGGTGTTCGAGGTGCTCGACCTGCCGCCGATGATCGCCGAGAGCCCGGGGGCGGTGCCCATCCCGCGGGGCTCGGCGACGATCGAGTTCGAGCACGTCGACTTCCGCTACCCATCCGCTGAGGAGGTGTCGCTGGCCTCGCTGGAGTCGGTGGCCGTGCTCGAGCGCACCAACAACCAGCAGGTGCTGTTCGACATCAGCCTCACCGCGCAACCGGGCCAGCTGGTGGCGCTGGTGGGACCATCCGGCGCGGGCAAGACCACCCTCAGCCACCTGGTGCCGCGCCTCTACGACGTCCGGGCCGGCGCGGTGCGGATCAACGGCATCGACGTGCGCGATGCCACCCTGGAGTCGATCCGGGCAAGCGTCGGCGTGGTCACCCAGGACGCGCACCTGTTCCACGAGACGATCCGCTCCAACCTGGCCTACGCCAAACCCGGCGCCACCGACGTGGAGCTCTTCGAGGCGCTGCGCGCCGCCCAGATCCTGCCCCTGGTGGCCTCCCTTCCCGACGGGCTCGACACCGTGGTCGGCGACCGCGGCTACCGCCTCTCCGGTGGCGAGAAGCAGCGCATCGCCATCGCCCGCCTGCTCCTCAAGGCGCCCGACATCGTGGTGCTCGACGAGGCCACCGCCCACCTCGACTCGGAGTCCGAGGCGGCCGTGCAGGAGGCCCTGCGCCACGCCCTGACCGGGCGGACATCGCTGGTGATCGCGCACCGGCTCTCCACGGTGCGCGACGCCGACGTGATCCTGGTCATCGACCAGGGACGGATCGTCGAGCGGGGCACCCATCGCAGCCTGCTCGCCGCCGCGGGCCTGTACGCCGAGCTCTACCGCACCCAGTTCGAGAGCCAGGCGCGCGGTGACGCGCAGCCGGTGGCGGCGCCGGCAGGCGAGTCGACGACCGTCTGACACTCAGCGGCGACCAGGCTCACGGCTCCAGCGTGGTGAAGCGCAGACGTCGCACCGCGGCCGTGCCCAGCCTCTCGTTGAGCAGAGCCACCAGGCGAACCGAGTCGATGTGCAGCTGGTGGCTCAGCGACGTGTTGGCGACGCCCACCAGCAGAACCCCGCGCTCCAGGCTGATGGCCCGGCACATCGGTGCCAGCGCGGGGCCGACCACCAGGTCGAACACCTCGCGCACCTGCACCTCGCGCACCCTGCCGCGCACCCCGAGGCCGCGCAGGGCGGGATCGATGAGGTCGGAGAGACGGTCCATCAGCGTGCGGCCACCTCGGCCACCTCGCCCCCCGAGACCTCGAAGCGGCGTGAGCCCGGCGGCAGCGCCTCGGGAAGCGGTTCGCTGCTGGTGATCAGCGTCTGCAGGCCGGCCGAGGCGAGGCCGGCGACGAGGTCGCGGCGCCGCCCCGGGTCCAGCTCGCTGAGCACGTCGTCGAGGAGCAGGACGGGCATGACGGCGGCGCGGGAGGCGATGTGGCGCACCTCGGCAAGTTTGAGGGCGAGGACGATGCTCCGCTGCTGCCCCTGGGAGGCGGCGCTGCGGGCCGGCCTGCCGCCGAGGAGCAGCTCCAGGTCGTCGCGGTGCGGACCGGCCAGGGTGGCGCCGCGGGCGACCTCCTCGTCGCGGCGCCGGGCGAGCGTCTCGTGCAGAGCCGCCTCAGCGCCCGCAGCATCGCCGTCGGGGTCCATGCCGCCGTCGGGGACGTAGCGCATGCCGAGCTGCTCGCCGTCGCCGATCTGGGCGAGGGCGGCGCGGCCGTGGGGGACGAGCGCGCGCACCAGCTCGGCGCGGGCCAGCTGGATGCGCGCCCCGCTGCCGACCAGCTCGCGGGTGAACCCGTCCAGCGAGCCGAGATCGGCGCCGCCGGCGCGGAGCTGGCGGAGCAGGGCGTTGCGCTGCTCGAGGACGTGGCGGAAGCGGAGCAGGTCGGCAGCGGCGCCGGGATCGAGCTGGGAGAGCACCACGTCGAGCAGCCGCCGCCTCCCCTCGGGCCCCGCCTTGACCAGCTGCAGGTCCTCCGGCCAGAAGAGCACCACCGGGCAGAGCCCGAGGAGGTCGCGCGCCGGTCGCGGGCTGCCGTCCACGGTGGCGGTCCTGGTGACCCGCCCGGAGGCGGCGTCGCGGCGGAAGCGCACCGCCAGGGTTCGGTCGGCGGCGGGGCGGAGGACCCGGGCCTCGAGCAGGGCCTCGTCGTGGCCCCAGGCGACCACATCGGCTGATGTGGAGGCGCGCGGCGACCGGGTGAGCAGGAGCGTGGCCACCGCCTCGAGCAGGTTGGTCTTGCCCTGGGCGTTGCGGCCGCCCACCACATTGATGCCGGGGCCGAACTCCACCGCCTGCTCGCCGTAGTTGCGGAAGGCGAAGAGGCGCAGGCGGCGGAGGCTGCAGGCGCCTGCGGCGACCGGGGGCAGCAGCAGGGTGCTCACCGCCGTCCCGTCGAGGAGCCGGCCATCCCGCCGATGAGGGCGGCGATCCGCTCGGTGGCATCGGGCCGGGCCGCGCCCGCCACGGCGACCCGCATCGCCGCCAGCCCGGGTGAGCCGGGCACCGCCAGCTCGGCGATGGTGTCGACGAGCTCCCGTGTCCGGGGCACGTAGCGGCCCGCCCCGATGTCGACGAGCCACTCGAGGTTGCCCCGCTCCTGCCCCGGGATGTACCAGGTCAACAGCATGGGCAGGCCGGAGCAGAGGGCTTCGGCGATGGTCCCGGGGCCGGCCTTGGTGACCACCACGTCGGCGGCGCGCATCCACTCGGCCACGTTGTCCACGAAACCGAGCACCGGCACGGGGCGGCCGTCGAAGCCGCGCAGGCCCTGCAGCCGGGCGAGGGCGCGGCGGTTGTTCCCGCAGATCACCGCCAGCCCGACGGGCAGCGCGGCCCCCGCGATCGCCCGGGCGCGCCCGGGCAGGCCGCCGGAGCCGTCGGCTCCGCTGCAGACCAGCACCGTGAAGCGATCCTCGGCCAGCCCCAGCCGGCGTCGCAGAGAGACGCGCTCCTCGCCGTCCGGGAAGGGGCGCGCGAACGTGGAGTCGACGGGCAGGCCGAGCTGGTGGCAGCGCTGGGCGGGGATCCCCGCGCGGCGGCAGCGATCGAGGCCGCCGGGCGAGGGGATCACCACCGCGTCGACGTCTCGGCACGCCCATCCCGCGTGGACGTCGACGAGGTCGGTGATCACCGTGATCACCGGGGTCGACGGCCTGGGGCCGGCCCGCACCGTCGCCGCGGTGAGGTGGTTGAGCAGCGGGTGGAAGGAGACGACGGCGGCGGGCTGCAGCGATGCCAGCAGCCCGCCCACCGCCTCGCCCAGCGGTCGCAGTGCCGATCGCCGCAGCAGCGCCACCGCGGGGGCCGAGTTGGTGGCGTGGTACAGCCCCGCCCACAGCCAGCGGGCGTGCTGGGTCAGCGGCGCGTAGAGGTCGGCGCCCCGGCTCAGCAGGGATGGCGAGGTCGTGGCCGAGGGGTCGACGATGTGCACCTCGAACTCTCCGGGGCGATCGATCTCCAGGCGGCGCGCGACCGCGGTGGCGCCGGCGCGATGGCCGCCGCCGGTGTCGGCGATGAGGAAGAGCAGAGGCGCGGTCACGTGCCCGCAGCCTACTGAAAGCACAGGAAGGCGCCGGTCAGTCCGCGAAGGCGACGGCCTGGGCCTCGAGGCCGCCGGTGGGGAAGCGGGTCATGGGCAGCTCGTCGCCGCCGTCGGCGTTGGCCACGTATGCCTGCCTGACGCCGAGGGGATCGACGGCGAGGCAGACCAGCCGGCGCCCGTCGACCGAGATGCGCACGCTCTGCAGGTCGGTCGTCCCCACCATCAGGGTCACCGTGCTGATGTCGCCACCGGCGATGCTGATGCGCACCAGCTGCTCGCTGCCTCCGCTCGAGCTGACCGCCACCAGCACGCCCTCGCCGGCGAAGCCGAGCGCCTGGAGGTGGGTGCCGAGCGATTGCGGGCTGCCTGGAGCGCCCGGGGCGGGTGCGGCCAGCACTCGGCCGTCCGCCGTGGCCAGGGCGATCCGGCTGCCCCCCGGGGAGACCGCCACCGCCCTCGACGAGGTGGGCGCCCCGGGCAGCGCGTACTGCGCGTCGAGCCGCTGGTCGACGAGCTCGACTGTGGCCGGGCCGCCGGCGGGGCTCGCGGTGCTCAGCACCAGCGTGGTGGTCCCCGCCCAGAGCGGCGGAGCGATCAGCCTGGTGTTGGCGGCCAGCACCGCCATCGTCTCCGAGCGCACGTCGAAGACGTCGACGTTGGACCCTGAGACCAGCGCCAGCCGGGTCCCGTCGGGCGACCAGGAGGGCATGGTCCCGGCGGGGACGTCGGCGATGACGGCGCCGTAGGCGGTGTCGATGACCTGGAGGAGCGAAGTCGAGGTGAGGGCATCGTCGACGACCACCGCCACGTGGGTCGCGTCGGGGGCTGTCGCTGCGGCCGCATACGTTTGCAGGGCCGCCCCCGTGGCCACCGTGCCACAGCCGGTGCTGACCGTGCAGCGGGGAGCCTGAAGCAGAACCGGCGCCGCCAGCGGCTCCCCGGCGGCGGCCGGTGCCAGGGCGGGGAGCAGCACCTCGGTGGAGCGCTCGCCCTGCATCCCGGCGAGGACCACCGCGTGCGCGCCCCCCATCTGCACCCCGGTGGTGAAGTGGACCGAGGCCCCGGTGGCCAGGAGCTGCTCGTCGGCGCCGCGAGCGCTGCCGTCGACGCCGATCGTGTAGGCGACATCGGGGGCCAGCAGCTGACCGGGAAGGATCACGAAGCGGCTGTGGTCGGTGGTGTTGCCGATGACCCGAGTCCCCGGGACCGCAGGTGTCAGGGTGATCGCCGCCGCTGTGGTCGGGGCGTCCATGGGTGAGGAGAAGGAGACGGCGAGGGGGGCGTCCACCGCGACGCTGGTGGCGCGGTCGGCGGGGGTGCTCGCTGCCAGGACCGGCGCCGGGGCGGTGGTCAGGTCCCAGTGGTGGTCGAGGTCGTTGCGGACGCCGCCCGGGTCGGAGAATCCCCCGGCCAGGGTGAAGTGGTAGGCCGTCGCCGGCCGGAAGACCGCGCCCTCGTGGAGCAGCTCGAACCCCGGCTGCGGGTCGAGCCAGTGGATCCAGCAAGGAGCCGTCGATCCCGCCCTGAACACGGTGGCGAAGTCGCAGCCGGGGATGGGCGGCGCCGCGCCCGTGCAGGTGCAGGTCACGGTGAAGCGGCCCACGATGCTGGCGTGGCTCACCGGCCGGTCGAAGACGACCCGCACCGGCGCGTCGGCAGGCACCGAGGTCGAGCCCCGGTTGGGCTCCAGGGAGATGATCTGGGGAGGGGCGCTGAAGCAACCGGTCAGGATGACGGCGAGGCCGCCCGCGAGCAGGACACCCGCGAGCGCTCGGGCCAGGCGCCGCAGCCCGGGGGCTCGGGCGCCGCCAGGCTCGAGCGTGGCCCTAGGACGGCCGGGAGAGGACCGCCTCAGCGTCGATGCCCTCGCGCGAGCTGTCGTCGCCGCGCACCTCGATCCTCGCCGGACGCTCGGAGGCCAGGGCGGCCACCTCGTCGGTGCTCGTCTCCGGGGTGCGCGAGTCGGCGGTGTAGGCGGCCAGGACGCTCCCCTCCTTGAGAAGGATCACCCCAGTCTGGGAGCCGCCCACCACGATGACCGAGCCGTCCAGCCGCTCCTCGGCGAGGTACTCGAGCAGGGCTGGGAAGTTGACGAAGCGGGCGAGCAGGCCGGTGAACAGGGGCGGCCCGGTGAGCAGGCGGGCGACGGAGGCGACGGTGTCGCTGTCGACCTCGACGACGTCGAGGAGCCCCAGACCGGTGTCCATCTGGCGGCGGAAGATGATGAAGGCCTCCTCACCGTGGGCAGAACCGTCCTGCCCGGCCTCCGCCTCCACCAGCTCGCCGTCGCGGAAGAGCAGGACGCCGGTCTCGGCTCCGGTGTTCAGCTTGATGAAGCCCGTGTGCCGGTCGGTGCGCAGGGTGCGCAGCAGCCGCGGGAAGTCGACGAACGCGCTCTTCAGACCCTCGTACTGCACGCGCCCGGACGGGATCGGCAGGGTGCCCACCGCGGCGGCCTGCGGAGCTCCCGCGGCCCGGCCGCGCCGCCCCGAGGATCCTCTCGGGCCGCCCCCGCCCCCGCCCCCGGCCGGCTCGGCCAGAGGTGCCTGCGGTGCCGGCTGGGCGGGGACGTACGTCGGCGAGTAGGCGGCCGGGGCGTAGGCGGGGGGCGCCTCCTCGGCGGGCCTGCCCGCGGTCCAGGCGTCGCCGCCGGTGGCCCGGCTGGGCTCGTCGGGGCGAGGTGCGCTCCACGACCTCTGCGACTCGGAGCTGGGTTCGGGGATCGACGCCGACGGGTTCCAGATCGACGGCTCGGGCGTGATGCCGCTCCCGGCCTGCCCTTCGATGGCGCGCAGCGAGGGTGCCGCCGAGCCCGATCCCACCGCCACGGCGGGCGGCTCGCCGATGCCCTCGGCGGCCGCGATCAGCTCGGCAGGCGACGACTTGATGGTCTCCTCGGCGGGAAGCTTGGCCCGGGGGTCGAAGTGGAAGGTGCCGTCGCGCCAGGAGAGGGCGCGCACCACCACGTCCTCGCCGTCCCCCTCGGGGCCGGTGGCGTGGAAGAGGTGTCCGAACAGGAAGAAGAGAGAGCAGTTGTCCGCGCCGTCCTCGAGGGTGAGCGTTCCGGTGGCCCGCTCGGACTGCATGGTCTGCAGCAGCGACGCGAGGTCGGTCTCTTGCAGCGAACCCTGAGTCTGCACTTGGGGTGACTCCTGTGACGGGCGGTCCTGATCTCCAGAGGGAGGCGGAGGCGAGCCCAAATCGGCCCGTATAGTAACAATCGTCCCACTTGGCGGCCAGTTCGGCGCGCTCTCTCTCCCAATCAGCCCTGCGCCTCTAGAATCGTCGGGGCCGATCAAGAATTGTGAAGGATGTTGTGGTGGAAGGCCGGCAGCCCGTGGTCCTCGTCGTCGACGACGACGCTCTGACCCGCAAGGCGGTCCGGCTCACCTGCGAGTCCGAGGGCTACGCGGTCACCGAGGTGGGCAACGGCAGCGACGCCGTGGCGGTCTTCGAGTCGATCAGGCCCGACATGGTGCTCCTCGACCTGATGATGCCCGACCTCAGCGGGTTCGAGGTCTGCCGGGAGATCCGCCGCGCCGGTCACCGCGTCCCGGTGCTCATCCTCTCGGCCAGGAGCGATGAGATCGACGTCGTGCTCGGCCTGGAGATCGGCGCCGACGACTACATCCAGAAGCCCTTCCGGCCGCGCGAGCTGCTCGCTCGGATCGCCGTGCATCTGCGCAAGGTGAACGAGGCCGCCTCGCGGAACGGGGAGCACCGGCGGCTCAGCTTCCGCGGGCTCACCCTCGACACCAGCGAGCGGCGGGTGCTGCGCGATGGGGAGGAGATCGCCCTGACCCACACCGAGTTCGACCTCCTCGCCTTCCTCGCCGGCAACGCCGGCCAGGTGCTCTCGCGCGACCGCATCCTCGACTCGGTGTGGGGCTACGAGCATCCCATCGCGACGCGGGTCATCGACGTGCACGTGCGCAACCTGCGCCGCAAGATCGAGCCCGATCCCAGCCAGCCGCGCTACATCCTGGCCGTGCCCGGCATCGGCTACCGCTTCACCACGACACGCCCGGAGGACGGCCGGTAGACTGACGGCGATGCCCACCCCGCCGATGCTGCGATCCCGCCAGCCGGCCGCGGAGCGTTCGACGCCGGACCCGCTGGTGGCCGTCAACGTCGCCATCCTGGCGGTGGTCGCGGGCGGCCTCTTCCTGGCCGCCATCCTCGCCGTGTACGACTGGCGGACGGCCGGAGCCGAGGCGCCGCTGGTGTTCTGGATAGCCGTCATGGCCGTGGCCCTGTTCGTGGTCGACGTCCTCGTCGTCGGGGTCCGCCACCTGCGCCGGCTGCGGCTGGGACTGTAGGTGTCGGAGCACCAGGGAGCAGGTCTGCCGCCCAGCGATTCCCCGGAGGCCAGGCCAGCCTTTCCGTCGTACGAGGAGTTCGCCTCCGACCTGCTCGAGGCGATCGACGCGTCGGGGCTGAGCATCGAGGACGTGCGCCACCACGTCGAACCGGGGATCGGCGAGCGCCGCTTCGAATGCACGGTGCGGCTCTCCCCCTCCGAGCCTCCCTCGCGCTACCACGTGCACGTCAGCTTCGCCTGGGACGCCCTGATGACCTACGTGGCCAGCTACGGCAGTGGCGCCGACTGCGAGCTCTACCACGACGAGGAGGACGCCCAGGACTGCCCCCACCAGCACCTCGCTCCGCAGCCCTTCGTCGAGATCGAGGCGGAGTTCATCCTCGGTGACGGCGGCTATGAGCTCCAGGACGTCGGCGAGGTGGGCACCTGGGTGGACACCGTGCAGACCCTGGTGGGCAAGGCATTTCCCGACGACGACCGCCCCTCGGTGCACATCGGGCTGGCCGCCCTGGGGCGCACCACGCTGGTCGAGAAGTTCACCGCCGAGCACTCCTGGCTCATCGATTTCGAGCATCCCCCGGACCTCGGGCTGGTGGCTCGCCAGCTCCAGGCGGCGCTGCGCATCGTGCCGCAGCTGGCGGATCGGCTGCCCATCTAGCCGGTCGGGGCCCGGTGGGCGCTCAGCTGCGGCCCGTTCTCGGCTGCGCCGTCAACTCTGTCAGCAGGCGGGTGATGAACGGGCGGTTGGCGATCTCCGGGTGGGGGACGGTCAGGCCGGGCTCGGCGACGGTGATGTCGCCGTGCTCGCCGAGCAGCAGGATGTCGACGTCGGCGCGGCGCGGTCCCCAGTGGTGGGTGTCGCGCCGGCCGGCGGCCGTCTCGGCGGCGCGGCAGTGGTCGAGCCAGCGCTGCCCTGACCACGGCTGCGGGGCGCGCAGGCGCAGCACCTGGTTGTGGAAGTCGGCCTGTCCTCTGACCCCGATCGGGCGGGTCAGGATCTCGCTGGAGGTGGCCTCGAGCACCACCCCGTCGCGGGCCAGCAGCCGGCGAAGCGCGGCCAGGGCTCGCCCGCGGTGGCCGAGGTTGGCACCGAGAGCCACCCAGGCGACGTCGGTCTCGGGGACGCCGCCGGGAGCGCTCACCCCGTCGGGCCGGGCCGGGGCAGAGCCGCGACCGACGGGGGCGTGCCCCGCACCACGGAGTCGGCCACGCGGACCGCCCGCACCGCGGCTCCGACATCGTGCACCCGCACCATGCTGACCCCGGCTTGGACGGCCAGCGACAGCAGCGCGAGGGTTCCCTCGACCCGCTGCTCGGGCGGCAGTCCGCCGAGGATGGCGCCGATGGTGTGCTTGCGCGAGGGGCCGAGCAGCAGGGGCCGGCCCAGGCCGCGCAGCTCGCCCAGGCGGCGCATCAGCTCGAGATTCTGTGCCGGCGTCTTGCCGAAGCCGAATCCGGGATCGACGATGATGCGGTCGGCAGCCACTCCGTGCGCCTGCGCGATGCGCAGCGTCTCGTGCAGCGAGGTGCTGATGTCCTCCATGAGGTCGCCGTACTCGGTGCCGTGCTGGTTGTGCATGGCCACCAGCGCCACCTCCGGATGAGCCGCGAGCACGTCGACCATCGCCCCGTCGCCGCGCAGCCCCCAGACGTCGTTGACGATCACCGCCCCCAGGGCGATGGCCGCGGCGGCCACCTCGGACTTGCGCGTGTCGATGCTCACCGGGACGGTGACGGCGGCGCAGACGGCGCGGAGCGCGGGGAGCACGCGGGCCAGCTCCTCGGCGACGTCGACCGGTTGGGCGTTGGGGCGTGTGCTCTCGCCGCCGATGTCGAGGAGGTCGGCACCCTCGGCCACGAGCTGGCGGGCCCGCTCGGCCGCCGCCTCGACGTCGCCGTGCAGCGAGTCGCCGGCGAAGGAATCGGGTGTGACGTTGAGGATTCCCATCACCAGCGTGTGCTCGGCGAAATCGAGCACGTGAGAACCGGCGTGGAGTGGCGGTGGTGTGCCAGTGCGCGCCGTCAGGACCTCGCCGATCGCCAGCCCCAGTGCCTCGGCGCTCTCACTCCACTCCGCCAGGGCGGCGGCCAGCTGGCCCATCACCATGAGCGGCGCCAGGAGCAGGGCGTGGCTGCCGTCGACGTTGCTGAGCACCATGCCGCCGCGTTGGTGCAGCACGCGCTCGAGGATGCGCGTCTGATCGGACGCGAGCCCCTGGACGGCCAGGGCTTCCACGATGCCGTGGGTGGCCAGCGCGGTGAGGCGCTCGGAGGGAAGGCCCAACCGCAGCACCGCCTCGCGCAGCGCGGACTCCGGACCGGGCAGCAGGGGGCGGACGTTGTAGCGCGCCGCCCTGGCGGCGTCGATCACGCGCCGCTTGCGCCGGGCGCCAGGTCCGCCGGTTGCAGCTCGCCGACAGCCTCGCGCCTGGGCACCATCACGCTGCGCCTGAAGATGCAGACACGCTCGCCGCGCTGGTTGAAGGCACGAGTCTCGACGCTGACGATGCCGCGATCGGGCTTGCTCGACGACTCGCGCTTGTCGAGCACGGTCGTCTCCGCGTAGATGGTGTCACCGTGGAAGGTGGGATTCTCATGCTTGAGCGACTCCACCTCGAGGTTGGCGATCGCCTTGCCGCTGATGTCGGCGACGCTCATCCCCAGCGCCAGGCTGTAAACCAGGTTGCCCACCACGACATTGCGCTTGAACTGGGTCTGCGTCTGCGCGTAGTTCGCGTCCAGGTGCAGCGGGTGGTGGTTCATGGTCAGCAGGCAGAAGAGATGATCGTCGAACTCGGTGATCGTCTTGCCGGGCCAGTGCCTGTAGGTGGCGCCGACCTCGAACTCCTCGTAGTACCGCCCGAACTGCACCGGTCACACCCTCTATCCAGCCGATGGGATGAACTGTAGTGGCGCTGCCCCCGGCCGCGCCGGGGCCGGCGCCTCAGGGCCGGGCCAGGGCGGCTCTCAGTGAGCCGTGGCGGGGATGGCGGCGAGAACGTCGTCGACCGGCGGGTGATCGCCGGCCGCCCTGCTGATGTGGCTGTACGCGACCCGGTCGCCGGGCTCGATGACCAGCACGCCGCCCTGCTGGAACGGGTGCCCCTGCGTCTTCTGCTGCCTGGCGCCGCGGCGGAACGCCCGGATGCCGGCTCCCCACGCCTGCGGCCCCAGGGTGTTGAGCAGACCGCCGCGGGCGCCGATCAGCCGGTACGTGGTCAGCTCGGGGTCGGTGAGCACCGTGCATCCAGGGCAGAACTCGTCGCGGAAACCGCCCGCATAACGGGTGCCGCCGTTGCCCACGAACACCACGCGCGCGCCCCGCTGCTCGATGTCCCCGGCGCGGGCGCGGAACTCGGCGGTCTGTTCCTTGCAGAACAGGCACCCGAAATGGCGCAGCCACACCAACACCGCGGGACGATCACTCCACAGATCGCCGAGGCGGACACCGCTGCCGTCGGGGTCGAGGACGGTGGCGTCGGAGAGGCGGCTAGCGTCGATCATCACCCTCCTGTACGCTGAGATCGTGTCAGCGGTTGCATTGCCGGAGGCGGCCGGAGCCGGTCTCATTGTCCACGGTGAGGCGCTGGCACTGCTCGGCGAGCTCCCCGACGGATGCGCGGGACTTGTGTACGCCGACCCCCCCTTCAACACCGGCGGCCGCCGTCACGGCTTCCGGCTGCGCACCGTGCGCGATCCGGCCGCCAGCCGGCGCGGATTTGCAGGGGCGACCTACCGCAGCGACCGTATCGACATCGCGGGCTTCGACGACAGCTTCGGGGACTACCTCGGATGGCTGCGTCCCCGGCTCGAGGAGACGCGCAGGATCCTGGCCTCTCACGGCACGTTCTACCTCCACGTGGATCCACGCGAGTCGCACTACTGCAAGGTGATGCTCGACACGGTGTTCGGCCGCGACTGCTTTCTCAACGAGGTGATCTGGGCGTACGACTACGGTGCACGCAGCACCACGCGCTGGCCCGCCAAGCACGACGTCCTCCTGGTCTACGCGCGCACCGCCGGCGCCCACCATTTCGATCTCGGCGACGTCGAGCGCATCCCCTACATGGCGCCCGGCCTGCAGACCCGAGAGCGCGCGGCCCGGGGCAAGACGCCCACCGACGTGTGGTGGCACACCATCGTGCCCACCAACTCGCGCGAGCGCACCGGCTACCCGACGCAGAAGCCGCTGGGCATCCTGCGCCGCATCGTGGCGGCCGCCTCGCGCCCCTGCGACCTGGTCGTCGACTGGTGCGCCGGCAGCGGCACCACCGGCGCCGCGGCGCGAGAGCTCGGCCGCCGCTTTCTCATGTGCGACAGCAGCGCTGAGGCAGTGGTGGTGATGCGCCGGCGCTTCGGGGGTGTCGTGCCCGTCCTCGAGATGGCGGGGCAGGTGTAGCGGGAGGGCTCGGACGCCAGCCCCGCGCCTGTCGCTCAGGGGCCCGAGGGCTGTTCGTGCCCGGCGGCGCTGGCGACGGCACCGGCCAGCACGAGGATGGTGTGATCGAGGTCGAGGGATCGGCCTCCGTCAGCGGCGGCCGCGGTTCTGGGAGTGATCCCCGCGCTGTCGAGGGTGACGGTGTTGCGCAGCCGGGGCACCCCGATCGGGCGGCCCGCGGCGGTCTCGAAGCGCAGGCGGCCGCCGCGACGGCCGGCGCCGTCGTCGCCGGGCACCATGCGGAAGGCGCCCTCGTGGTGGCGATGGTGGTGGAAGCGGCAGAGGGAGACCAGGTTGGCGAGGTCGGTGCGGCCGCCGTCGACCCAGTGGACGAGGTGGTGGCCCTCGGTGGCGGCGGCGGGAACAGCGCATCCCGGGTAGCGGCAGCCCTGGTCGCGGAGCTGCAGGAGGCGGCGCATCCGCCCCGAGACCACCCGCCGCGAGCGGCCGACGTCGAGGGGGACGCCGTCGTGCTCGGCGACGGTGACCAGGGTGACGTCGCAGGCGAGGCGCCGGGCCGCCGCCAGGGCGATCGCCGGGCCCTCCTCGAGATGGCAGCGTCCGCCGGGGTCCAGGCCGCTCAGGGTGGCGGCGTCGACATGGACGACGAGCTCGGTGGGAGCGGTGCCGGGGGGCGCAGCGGCGGCAGCGTCGTCGAGCCAGCGCGCGCAGATGCGCACCAGGGCGTCGGCCCGGCGGGCGCCGTGAGGGTGCTCGGCAGGATCCTCGGCGCACGGATCGTCGACAGCTCGCTCTCCGTCATCACAGTCGAGCTCATCAACGGGAGCAATGGCGACCGCTCCCACCACCGCCGACTCGATGGCGTTGAGCACCAACCGCCCCTCCTCCGGCGGCAGGGTGGCGTAGAGCGCGAGCATGCCGTCGTCGTCGAGCCACCAGGACACAACCCGTCGCCGGGCCCGCTGCAGGGCCGACCGGCTGGGGTCGTCGACCGCCACGGAGCGGCGGAACTGCCGGCAGATGCGGGCCAGCTGGGAGCCCGAGGCCTCCAGTGCCACCTCCAGCCAGATGCTCTCATCGGCGGCGGTGGCGACGCGGCTGAGGGCGCGCACCTTGTCGAAGGATAGGCGGCCGGCAGCGAACGCCTCGGTGATGCCGGGCAGTCCGCGCAGCACCCAACCGACGCGGAGCATCTCGCGCGCGTTCCACAGGTCGATGCCGGTGGCGATGGTCACCCAGTGCGCGCAGCTCTGCATCCCCACGCCCGCCCATCCCCGGGACTCGTCGAAGGCTGTGGCCAGGTCGATGAACCGGGCGGTGGCGGCGTGGAGATGTCCTGCCAGCACACCGATCTGGTCATCGAGAGGGGCGTCCATGAGAGCTCTGAGTGTACCAAACGTATGTTCGCTTGTCAAGCGAAATCCCTGTGCCACACTGAGGTTTCCGCCCCTGACCCGGACGCCGGTCAGACCTTGTAGCGCTCCAGCAGTCCGCGGGCGATGATCAGCTTCTGGATCTCGTTGGTGCCCTCGCCGATGATCAGCAGCGGCGCGTCCCGGTAGAGCCGCTCCACCTCGTACTCCTTGGAGAAGCCGTAGCCCCCGTGGATGCGCATCGCCTCGCTGACGCACTCGAAGCAGGTCTCGGTGGCGAACAGCTTGGCCATCCCGCACTCCACGTCGGCGCGCTCGCCGGCGTCCTTCTTGCGCGCCGCCATCTGGGTCATCAGTCGCGCCGCGGTGATCGCCGTGGCCATGTCCGCCAGCTTCAGCTGGATGGCCTGGTGCTTGGCGATGGGTGAGCCGAAGGCGTGGCGCTGCTGCGCGTACGCGATGGCCAGCTCGAAGGCGCGCTGGGCCACGCCCACCCCGCGGGCGGCGACATTGACCCGCCCCACCTCGATCGCCGCCATCATCTGCTTGAAACCCTGGCCTTCGACACCACCGAGCAGGTTGGAGGCGGGCTGGTGGTTGTTCTCGAAGACCAGCTCGGTCGTCTCCACCCCCCTGTAGCCGAGCTTCTCGATGTGTTTGGTGGCGCGAAAGCCGTCGTACGCCTTCTCGGCGAGGATGCACGACATCCCGCTCCAGGCGGGCTTGGCGTCCGAGTCGGTCTTCACCAGGGTGGCCACCACCGTGGAGTGCTCGCCGTTGGTGGCCCACATCTTGGTGCCGTTGATGACGTAGTCGTCACCATCGCGGACAGCGCGCGTCTCGATCGCCTGAACGTCACTGCCGCAGTTGGGCTCGCTCATCGAGAAGGCCCCGTGAATCTCGCCCGTGGCCATCGCCGGGAGGAAGCGCTGCTTCTGCTCGTCGGTGCCGTACTTCTCGATCAGGAAGCTGACGATGAAGTGGGTGTTGATCACCCCGGTGATCGACATCCATCCCCGCGCGATCTCCTCGCAGCACATCGCGTAGGTCTCGTAGTCGAGGCCGGAACCGCCGTGCTGCTCGGGGATGGCGAAGCCGAAGAAGCCCAGCTCCTTCATCTTGGCGACGATCTGTGTCGGGTACTCGTCGTCGTGCTCGAGGCGGTGGGCGGAGGGGATGATCTCGCGCTCGACGAAGTCGCGCACCATGGCCACGATCTCGCGCTGCTCGGCGCGCACCTCGACACTCATGACGCCGACTCTACGGGCGCGGCCCGCTCGCCCGGGTCGCTGGCACCGCAGGCCACGGCGCGGCAGCGCCGCCGGGTCAGCTCCACCGCGCGCGGGTCGATGTCGGCCGCCACCACCGTGCAACCGGCGCGCAGCGCCGCCACCGCTGCCGAACCACTGCCGACGAATGGGTCGCACACCGTCATCCCCGGCGTGGCGCTGCCCGCGAGCATCCGCGAGAACAGCTCCACGGGCTTCTGTGTCGGGTAGGCGCCGCGGTGGATGCGCTTGATCGCCCAGACATCGGGCAGGTCGCGACGGGAGAGGCGGCGGTGGCCCTTGGTGGCGAACACCACGGTCTCGTGGCGGCGCCGGAAGTAGTGGCCCATCCCCAGGTTGACCTTGTCCCAGACGATGAGGTTCTTGACGGCGAACACCTCGCGCATGAGGTGACCCAGCGAGAGCAGCGAGAAGCTGTCGAACATGACATAGATGTGGCCGCCGTCGACGAGCACCCGATGGCACTCGCGGAGGAAGGCGACGAAGGTGGCCGGGTCGTCGCGGAACTCCGTGAACCAGCGCTGGTTGGCGGCCTCCGCGTACCGGCCCACGATGCGCCCGCGCCCGAAGGACATGTGCTGGTTCATGCCGCTGTAGGCCGGATCTGTGGTGATCACGTCGACCGAGCCATCCGGCAGCGAGCCGAGAGAGGTCAGGCAGTCGGCCTGCTCCACGCGCCACCGAGCCGCGATCGGCACCTCCAGCGCGGTCATGGGCGCAACGCTAGCAGCGCGAGCGCGCGCGGTGGGGTAGAGTCGTCGCGAGGAGCAGCATGAGGTATTGGAGGGCAGACTGATGGCAGCAGCGATTGCGCCGCCGGCGCCCCCCACCGCCGTTGTTCCCGGTCCCTGCGCCTAGCTTCGCGCAGACCGTCTCGCGACCGTCTCGCTGATCTCGCCACGAGACCGGGTGTCCCTTCATTCGGAGCTTCTCGTGCGCCAACAGCCCGGTTCGCTGTCCCGCCTGGGGTGGGATGACTCGTTTGCCGCAGCCTTCGACGCCCTGAACCTGGGGAGGACCATCCCAGCGCGCGTGGTGGTCGTCGCCTCGCACACGGTGACGGTCGTCGCCGCCATCTCTGCGTACGACGTGGTGCTCTCCTCTCGCGTGCGCGCCTCGCCGCCTGCCGGCGGTGTCACCACCGGGGATTGGGTCGCCGTCGACGCCGACTCCGTGCACGGCGTCCTGCCGCGCCGGAGCGCGCTGCTGCGCCGGGCGGCTGGAGCGGCGGCCGTCGCCCAGGCGGTGGCGGCCAACGTCGACGTCGTGTTCATCGCTGTACCGCTTGGCCTGGATGTCGCGGTGCGACGGCTCGAGCGCAGCCTCGCCATGGTGTGGTCGAGCGGCGCCCGGCCGATCGTTCTGCTCACCAAGGCGGACCTCAGCTCCGACCTGGCCGGCGACGTCGACGCCGCCTTGAAGGTGGCCGCAGGGGTCGAGGTGATCGCGGTCGACGACACCGGATGCGGGCTCGACGCCGTCCGCCTGGCACTCGCCGCGCGGACCACGGGAGCGATCATCGGTCCGAGCGGCGCGGGCAAGTCGACGCTGATCAACGCGTTGTGCAGCCGCGCCCGCCTGGCCACCGCCACCGTGCGCGACGATGGCAGGGGCCGCCACACCACCACCCGCCGCGAGCTCGTGGAACTGCCCGGCGGTGGATTGCTCATCGACACGCCGGGCATGCGCGAGATGGGCGTCTGGGATGCTCACGCAGGGATCGACACGGTGTTCGCGGACATCGTCGAGCTGGCGTCACGGTGCCGGTTCAATGACTGCTGCCACCAGCACGAACCCGGCTGCGCGGTGCTCGAGGCGGCCCACCAAGATGCGTCGATCCCGGCTCGGCTCGCGTCGCTGCGCAAGCTCGAGCGCGAGCAGCGCTTTGCAGACCGTCAGGTCGATGCCCGGCTGCGGGCCGAGGCTTCGCGCCAGCACCGGCGCTGGGCGCGAGCGGTGCGGAGCCAGCCGCACAGGTGACGGCGGAAGGCGTCACGGCCTCACGCCCGCGCCAATGCCTAGACCGCCTCCACCGCCTCCGGCTCGCGCGGCGACGGGGTCAACCCCGCGGCGCGTCCGCGCATCTCGAACTGTGTGGCCATCTTGCGCGACGCCTCGTCGATCATCTCGTCACCGAGCATCACCGCCCCCCGCCCCTCCACCTCGGTGGCGTGGCGATAGGCGTCGAGGATCTGCACCGCCCTGTCGAAGTCCTTCTGGCTGGGCGTGAAGACGTCATTGCACGGCTCGATCTGTCCGGGATGGAGCACCCACTTGCCGTCGTAGCCCAGCGCCGCGGCGCGTCCCGCGGCCGCGCGGAAGCCCTCGAGGTCGCGGATCAGCAGGTAGGGGCCGTCGATGACCTGGATGCCGGCTGCGCGGGCGGCCACGGCCAGCTTGAAGAGCACGTAGTGAAAGATGTCGCCCGGGTAGTCGTAGGTGTTGGCGACGGTCAGGTTGGGGAACTGCATGGCCGCCGAGAAGTCGGCGGGGCCGTAGGTGATGGTCTCCAGCCGCACGCTGGCGACGGCGATCTCCTCGGCGTTCATGAGCCCGCGCGCGTCCTCCACCTGGGCCTCGATGCCGATCCTGCCCGGCTCCAGGCCCTGGGCCTGCTCGAGGCTTTCGAGCGCGCGGTCGACGAAGGCGACGTCGCCCGCGTTCTGCACCTTGGGGACCATCACGCAGTCGAGCGCCTCCCCGGCCCCGCTCACGACCTCGCGAAGGTCGTCGAGCGCGTACTGGCTGCCGACCTGGTTGATGCGCACCACCCGCACCTTGCCGCGCCAGTCGTGGGAGCGCAGCGCCTCGACGATCCGGGCGCGCGCCCCCGGCTTCTCCGAGGGTGCGCAGGCGTCCTCGAGGTCGAGGAACACCTCGTCGGCGGCGGAGGCGGCGGCCTTCTCCATCATCCGCGGACTGCTCCCCGGACAGGCCAGCACGGAGCGGCGGAGGCGCGCTGGCAACGTCCTGTCCTCAGGCTCCGGAGGGCGACGGGTCGTCGCCCTCGGGCGGTTGTGGCGGCGGCTGATCGGCCGGGCCGTCGGGCTGCGGCGGCCGGGGCCGGTCGTCGTAGGACTCGCTGGCGGGGTTGGAGGGCGCAGCCTTGCCGAACCCGGGGACCTCGCCCCCCCCGGTGCCGTCGGGCGGCCCCACCGGGAAGCCGAGGCCGCTGAAGAGCTTGGCCAGCTCGTCCGGTCCCCCGAGGTCCTCCTGCACCCGGTCCATCATGCGCATCAGCAGCTCCTGGATCTGGGGATCGCCGGCGAGCTTCTCCTGGACGCCCCCGAGCTGGCCGATCAGGTCCTTGACCGCCGCCTCCTGGGCCACCTGCATGAGCACCGGCTGGCTGGAGGCGGCGATCACCGTCTGTGACTGCTCGCGGAGGATCTCGAACCCCCGGCACGCCAGGCACGTGCCCTGGTGCTGGCAGCGGCAGAGCTGGTTCTTGAGGCGGTCGAGCTCGCGGTGGAGCCCGCTGAGGTCGACGCCGCCTGCTTCTTCGGCCATGGGTTGATCGTAGCGATGCGCGGCCGCCGGCACGCCGGAGCCCCGCCGGCTCCGCTTCAGGCCGTGCCGCCGGCCGTGGCCGCCGCCCGTTGGGAGCGAGCGTGGTCGAGATCGAGGACCGAGGCGGCGGCGCCGTCCTCGGGGACGGTCCAGCGCGGCAGGCTCTCCGACTGGAACCTCGACTTGGCGAACAGCAGCTGCACGTCGGTGATGCGCCGCTCGGTGAACCCTGCCTCGCAGAGCGACAGGTACAGCAGCCAGGAGCGCCGGAACCGCTCGTCGAAGCGGGGATGGAGGCGGGCGGAGTTGCGGAGCAGGTTCGCCCGCCACGCCGCCAGGGTCGGCGGGTACCCGGCGGTGATGTCCTCGAGGTTGACCAGCCGGAGGTCGCCGGTGGCCTCGGCGGCGCTGATCATCGATTCCACGGACGGGCAGCACCCCCCGGGGAAGATGTGGGTGTTGATGAAGGTCGACACCCCGCGCGTGGCCAGCAGCGAACGGTGGGGCTGGCAGATCGCCTGGATGGCGGCCAGGCCGTCGTCGGTGAGCAGCCGGCTGCAGGTGGAGAAGTACGTGTCGTAGTAGCGCACCCCGATGGCTTCGATCATCTCCACCGAGACCAGCCTGGTGAACCGGCCGCGGAGGTCACGGTAGTCCTGGAGCAGGACGGTGACCCGCTCCTCGAGGCCCTGCTCGCGGACTCGCTCCAGCGCCAGGCGATGCTGCTCTGCGCTGATGGTGGTGGTGGTCACCCGGCATCCGTAGGTCTGGGCGGCGTGCACCGCCAGGGCGCCCCAGCCGCTGCCGATCTCGACCAGGTGGTCCGAGGGCGCCAGCTGCAGCTTGCGGCAGAGCCGGTCCATCTTGGCGATCGACGCCACCTCCAGGGTGGCCTGCGCCGGCTCGAAGATGGCCGCGGAGTACGACATTGTCGAGTCGAGCATCAGCTCGAACAGGTCGTTGCCGATGTCGTAGTGCTGCGCGATGTTGTCGCGGCTGCGCCGCCGGGTGTTGCGGTGCACCCACTCGCCGGCGCTGCGCAGCGGGCGCAGCACCGGGGCCACCGCCGCCTGCAGCCGCTCCACCGTGTCGAGGTTGCGGATCGCCAGGCGCACCAGCGCCACCAGGTCGTCGCAGTCCCAGGCGCCGTCGGCGTAGCTGAGCGCGCCGCCCAGGCTGCCGCGGAGCAGCGAGCGGTAGAAGCTGGGCCGGTGCACGCGCACCACCGCCCGCACCGGGGCGCCGGCCGCCGAGCCGAAGCGAAGGCGCCCGCCGCCGTCCTCGATGATCTCCAGCTCGCCGTGGCGGATGTGCCCCAGGACACGGAGGGCGGCCGCGCGAACCGCCGCATCGAGGCGGGGGAGGTCGCGCACCCCGGGGCCGGGACGCAGGCTGGGGGCGGCTGCGGTCATGCGGCTTCACCCTCCCTGCCGGCGACGTGAGAAGGGTGAGGATGGTAGGGAACTCGCTTGCCCCACAGGCGCAACGCCTGCCAGTGGATGCCGCCGAGGACGCGCCAGGACATCGGTGGGTGGCTGAGCAGAAGCCGGGCGAGGGTGGGCCCGCTGAGCCGGCGGCGGCGCAGGGCCAGGCCGGTCTCCAGCACGACGTCGTCCCCGCTGACCACGTCGATGCGCACCGCCACGCTGGCGCCGGGCCGGGTGAGCCGCCACCGGTAGTCCAGCGACATGGGCAGGAAGGGTGACACGTGCAGCCGCTTGGGCATCCGTCCCGACCAGGGGCCCGGGCCGGTGCGGAGGTCGAGCACGTGGTGGGTGCGCTCACGCCAAGGGGTGCTGGTCACCTCCAGAACCGCCCACTGCAGGGTGGCTCCGTCGGCGGCGAAGCAGTAGTACACGCTGATGGGGTTGAAGCCCAGGCCGGCGTAGCGGAGATGGGTGAGCAGCCGGATCGGTCCCGCGGGCCGGACCCCGCTGCGTTCGGCGACCAGGCCGCGCACCCACTGGTCCAGCGGCTGCGAGGGATCGCCGGGATGGTCGCTGCGCCGCCAGCGCGCCGGCGCAGGGCGCTTGGTGGACCAGAGCAGCCGCCCCGAGAAGACGGAGTCGAGCTCGGCGAGATCGAGGTAGAGCATGAACACGCGGTAGCGGAAGGAGTGCTCGGTGGGGCTGCGGCGCCGATGCCGCACCGAGCCCTGGTACACGCAGCTCTGCCGGGTCACGCCAGTGCCGCGCCGAAATGCGCCGCCACGCGCAGCGCCGAGTCGACGCCGTCCTCGTGGAAGCCGTAGCCCCAGTAGGCTCCGCAGAAGTAGGTGCGATTGGCGCCCAGCACGCTCTGGTGGCGAGCCTGCGCGTTGACGCTGCGGTGGGTGAAGCTGGGGTGCTGGTAGCTCAGCCTCTTGACGATCCGGCTCTGGTCGACACCCTCGAGATTGTTGAGCGTGACGCAGAACTGCTCGGGCGCGCTGATCGCCTGCAGACGGTTCATGTGGTAGGTCACCGCGCTGCTGCCGCTGCTGCGCTCGAGCACCTGGTAGTTCCAGCTGGCCCAGGCGCGGCGGCGTCTGGGCAGCACCCGCGAGTCGGTGTGCAGCGCCACCTCGTTGGTCTGGTACTCGAAGGCGGTGAGCAGCTCACGCTCCCGCGGCGTGGGATCGCTGAGCATGCGCAGCGCCTGGTCGGAATGGGTGGCGATGATCACCCTGTCGAATGACTCGGCCTCGCCGTTGCGGGGCCGGATCTCGACGGACTGGTCGTGACGCCGGATCGACTGGATCGGTGAGCGCAGGCGGATGTGCCGCCGGAACGGCCGTGTCAGCGCCTCCACGTAGCGAGCCGAGCCACCCGGAACCGTCGCCCAGGCGGGGTGTCCCCCCACCTGGAGCAGCCCGTGGTTGTCGAGGAAGCGGGCCAGGTGCTTGACGGGGAAGGCGCGCGCCTCCGCCTCCGGCGCCGACCACACGGCCGCCACCTGGGGCAGGATGAGGCGGTCGATGAAGGTGCGCGAGTAGCGGCGCGCGTCCAGGAACTCGCCGAGCGTGGGACCATCGCCGAGCTGCTCGAGCAGGCGCCGTGCCTCGCGGTGGAAGCGCACCTTGTCGGCGAGCATGCGGTAGAAGCGCGGGCGCAGCAGGTGGGATCGTTTCGCGAACAGCGCGTTGGCGCTCTGGCTGGCGTACTCGAAGTCGTCCTCGCGCGAGCTGACGCTGAAGCTCATGTCCGATGCCTGCTCTCCGATGCCGATGCGGCGGAGCAGGCGCCGGAAGTTGGGGTAGTTGGGCTCGTTGAAGACGATGAAGCCGGTGTCGATCGCGTACCTGCCGCTCTCGACCTCGACTGGGATGGTGTTGACGTGCCCACCCGCGTAGTCGGCCGCCTCGAAGACGGTGATGCTGTGGTCGCGGTGGAGCAGGTAGGCGGCGACCAGCCCCGAGACCCCAGCACCGACGACCGCGATCCTCATCATCAGCGCATACACCTCCGGGCTCCCCGCTGGATCAATCCGCCGCGCTGCCGGGCGCGGCCGGCGCCGACATGCTGTGCCACGATCGGCCCATGTCGATGTCCTGGAAGCACCGCCGGATCCCGCTCGGCTGGGGCCGCATGTGCGTGCACCTCGCCGGGGACGGACCGCCGCTGCTCCTGCTCCACGGCCTCGGCGGCAGCGGCCGCTACTGGGCCGGGCTGGCCCCGGCGTTGGCCGGCACCCACCTGCTGATCGCCCCCGACCTCGCCGGTTTCGGCCGCTCCGACAAACCGCGAATCGACTACTCCCGCGACTTCCACCTCGACACGCTCGACTCGCTGCTCGGTGCGCTCCGGGTCGAGGTTGCGGTGGGCCTCGCCGGTCATTCCATGGGGGGGATCCTCGCCGCCCTGCTCGCGCTGCGTCGCCCCGAGGCGGTGGAGTCCCTGGCGCTGGTCGCGGCCCCCTTTCCCAGAGAGCAGCGCAGGCCCACGCGCATGCCCACCGGTCGCGTGCGCCTGGCCACGTACGGCGTCATCCAGCGGCTGCTCCCCATCGTCTCGCCGCTGGTCCGCTCCGCGACCTTCCCGCGCGAGGTGGTCGCCGACTATCTCCGTCACACGGTGGCGAGCTACCAGAGCACCTCGCACGCTCTCATCTGGGACCCGGCGGTGGGGGACCTGCTCGGTGGCCTCGACGCCGCCCTGGGCCGGCGCCGCCAGCTGCTCCTCTACTCCGACCAGGACACCACCATCGCCGCGGACAGCCGGACCCGCTGGGAGGCGGTCCTCCCCGGCGCGGAGCTGCAGGTCATGCCCGGGGCGCACCAGCTGCTCCTGCGCGACCATTTCGTGACCCTGGCGCGCTGGTTCGCGGCGGAGGCGGCCCGGCCGGCGGTGGCTCCGCAGCCCTGATCGCCGCTGTCCATCCGGCTCCGACTGTGTTGCGAGAGCAGTCCACTGCGCTATAGTCGGGGAACGCGGGAGCCTTCGGGAACCGCAGCGCGGCCAGGTGGCCGCCACTCCGTCAGAGCAGCGTCGCTGCTTGCGCTGATGCCCGAATCCATCCCGAACCGGATGCATGGCGCCGGGGACTGCACCCCCCGCTGTTCGAGGTTTGACCGTCCGCCTGATATCCCCGGACCTCGCTCTCGACTCGCTCCATCTCATCGTGCCCGACGGCAGTGACGCCATGGTGGTGCTCACCACGCTCGCCGACGGAGACATGAAGGACATGGATCCGCGCGACCTCTTCGCGCAGCGGATCAGCGAGGTTGGTCACCTCACCGTGTCGTTCGGAGAGGAGGAGCCGCCCCAGCTGCGCCTGGCGCTGCCCGACCTGACCCTGGAATGCGTGCCCCAGGAGTCACCCGACCACGACCCCGACCACCTCGCCCTCCGCGTGGTCTCGATGCGTCCCGCCATGGATCACCCGGACGGCAGCAAGGTGCTCACCGTCACGGCGCGCACGCCCATCGTCAGCGCCGCCAACGGCATGGCCAGCGACACCCGCCGGCTCCTCGACTGGCGAGCGGCGAGCGCCGCCGCGGCCAAGTCCGCCGAGCTCTACGCCGCCCTCAAGCTGGTCGACAGCCTGGAGAAGGCCGAGCGCCAGCGCGCCGCCACCCAGCGCACCCACTTCATCGCCGCCCGGGAGTACTGGCGCTGCAAGCGCTGCCGTGCCCTCTGGCGACCCGCCGACCACGAGCGCTGCCCGTCCTGCGGGCACGAGTTCACCGAGGCGGATCGCCGCCAGCCCGAGGTGGGCAAGGTGGAGTTCGTGGTGCCGCCGACCGAGCCGATCAACCTCACCGCCGACGCGGCGGTGCTCGTCGAGCCCGAGGACGAGCCCAACTTCGTGGGTCGGGTGTCGCGCATCGACCATCACCGCCACACAGTCGAGATCACCTGTCGCACCTTCGAGCACGCCGGCAGCGAGGGGACGATCACCCCATCGTTCAACAAGGCGCTCTACCAGGCCAAGCGCAGCGTCCTGGCGGCCATCGCCACGCGCGACTTCGGAGTCGGCCTGCTCGCCCAGTTGATGGTGTCGCCACAGTGGGTCACCGCCCCCGCCTTCGTCGAGGACGCGGACCTGCGCCAGTGGCTGACCGAGGGGATGCTGGCCAACCCACCCCAGGACCGCGCCGTCGCCCTGCTCAGCCGTCTCGCCGCCGGTGAGGCGGTGTTCATCCAGGGGCCTCCGGGCACCGGCAAGACGACGGTCATCGTCGAGGCCGTCAAGCGCCGTCTCGCCGCCAATCCCGACGAGCGCATCCTGGTGACGTCGCACAGCAACCTGGCCGTCGACAACGCGCTCGAACGGCTCGCCGGGACACCGGGGATGCGGGCTGTGCGGGTTGCCCGTGCGGAGCGCGTCCACCCCTCAGTGGAGCGCTTCCGCTGCGACGACGAGGACGATCCCCGGCTGCTCGAGGCCAACTGCTACTTCGCCACCTGCGCCACCGCGGCCACCTCCGCGATCACCGACATGAACTTCGACATCGTCATCCTCGACGAGGCCAACAAGGCACGCGTCGACGAGGCGCTGCCCGCCCTGCGCCTGGGCTCGGCGCTGGCGCTGGTCGGCGACCACAAGCAGCTGCCTCCCGTCGAGGACGACGCGCTCTACGGCATCGTGGAGAGCGACGAGGCGCTGGAAACCCTTGTCAACAGAAGTCTTTTCGAGCAGGCGTGGGAGGGCGGCCTGCCTCCCTCCGCGCGCTGCCTGCTGACCATCCAGCATCGCATGCATCCCGACATCGCGGCCTACGTGTCCCAGGCCAGCTACGAGGGCCAGCTCGAGGACGCGCCCGAGGTGCAGGCGTACGACTACGTCACGCGCACACCGTTCCCGGTGGCGCTGCACTTCGTCGACACCGAGGGCATGCGCGGTGGCCGCGAACGGCGTGGACCCGGCGGGGCGCTGCGCAACGAGGCCGAGGTGCGCGTGGCCGCGCAGGTGGTGCGGCTTCTCGACGAGCGCGCGCCGCGGGAGTTGAGCATGGCGGTCATCGCCATGTACGCCGAACAGGTCGAACGACTGCGCCAGGCGCTGGGGCGGCGCCGCTTCAAGCGTCCCGTGAAGATCGACACCGTCGACTCCTTCGAGGGCCGCGAGGAGGACATGGTGGTGATCTCGCTGGTGCGCTCCAACGAGCGCGGCCGGATCGGATTCCTGCGTGTCCCCAACCGCCTCAACGTGGCCATCTCGCGCGCCAAGCACCTGGTCGCCTGCATCGGCGACAGCGCCACGCTGCGCGCCGGCGAGGAATCGATGTACGGCGAGCTCGTCGAGGCCGCCCGGTCCACCGGAGGCTGGCTGAGCGCGCTGGACATCGTCAGCCCGGGCAAGCCCCAGCACCGCCGTCGCGGTGGCGGAGCGGTCAGCCCCCGAGTGGGCGTCGACGGTCAGCCGCTTCCCGCCGAGGAGGGCGAGGAGGGCGCCCGCCGCCGCCGTCGCCGGCGCCGTCGCGGCGCCGCCCAGGTGCCGGGGGT
>JBOHUD010000102.1:0-2669 GCA_050734155.1 Candidatus Dormibacteria bacterium | reverse complement strand
CTGGCGCCGAGCTCACAGGGGCCGACCAGTGATTGGCCGCCGTCCAGTCGACAGGGCCGTTCCAGCCCCCCTGCCACCACGCTTCGACGAGGTGACCGCCGGCGCCCTGCCAGAAGACCAGCTGGGTGCCATCGGGGGCACGGCTCACGCTGGGCGCGGAGGTCAGCGGAGATCCCCAGCCGTTGGACGCTGTCCAGTCGACGGGCCCGTTCCAATGGCCGTTCCACCACGCCTCATCGAGGTGGCCGGCTGCTCCCTGCCAGTAGACCAGCTGGGTGCCATCGGGGGCAAGGCTCACGCTGGGCGCGGAGGTCAGCGGAGATCCCCAGCCGTTGGACGCTGTCCAGTCGACGGGCCCGTTCCACCTGCCGTGCCACCACGCTTCGAACAGGTGACCACCGGCTCCCCGCCAGAACACGAGCTGGGTGCCGTCCGGAGCAGTGGTGAGGCTGGGGGCGCCCACCTGGGCGGGGCGAAAGCTCGGGTATTTGGTGACGGTGAACTTCGCCGCAATCTCGTTCCAGAGGTCGTTGGTGCCGCTGTCGTAGCCGAGTGCCCAGATGGCGATGCCACGCAGGCCGCGGCCGTTGACCAGGTCGTACTTGAGGCCGAGCGACTGGGCGTTGTCGTAGTAAAGCTCACGAGTGGAGTTGTGGTTGCCCCCGCAGGGATCACCGGTCGGGGGGCTGTACCAGGTGGCCCAGGGCCCCTGGAACGTGCCATCCCAATGGGTCCTCACCTGCTCTGCGCAGCCGAGGTCCGAGAGGACGGCCGAGTAGGTGTCGGCCGAGCCACCCGACGTGGTGTGGTCCTGGCCGGTGCACCCGGAAGAGGGACAGCTGACATTCCACTTGTAGCCGTAGTAGGGCACACCGAGGAGGAGCTCGCTCCGGGGCACGCCGAAGTTGTTCATGTAATCGCTGACGGCCTGGGTGACGTTGTACCAGCACCCCCCCATGGGCGCCGATGGACCGGCATCTCCCGAGGTGCACGGCTCGAAGCCGTAGCCCATCAGGTCGAGGGCGTCGACGTGATGCCAGAGCGAGGCGAGGTCGTACATGGTTCCCCCCTGCCCGGCGCTGGCATACGTGTCCACGGTCAGGTACGAATGGCCGCCCGCGCGAGCGTTGAGGGCGTTCTGAAGCTCGGCGATGAAGGTGGTGAAATTGGCTGCCAGGCTGGAGCTGACGCCCTCGAAATCGACGTTGACGCCGTCCGCCGGCCGGCTCTGGACCTCATTGACGATGCCGTTGATGAGCGTCTGGCGCGCCCCCTCCGAGCCGGTGACACTGGCGATGAGGCCGTCGTTGAATGCCTTGACGGTGAGCACCACGCGGTCCGCCGCGTTGTGCGCCGCGTTGATCATGTCGGTCGTCTGGCTGCTCCGCCACGTTGCATACCCGGAGTCACCGGTCACCAGCGTGCCGTCGGAATTGAGGTTGACAGCGAAGTACGCGATCGTGGACAGCAGGTTGAGGTGCAGATCCGACCTCCAGGATCCCGACTGCACCTCGCCTTCCTGCACGAAGCCGAGGATCTCGGGGTCGGGCGGCGCGCTGGTGGAACCGGGGAGCGCCGCGGCGGCCGCCGCGCGCGACCGGGACATGGAGACCTTGGGATGGGTCAGGGGGATGGCGGGGGCCCCGCGGACGATTTCCGTCGCCGGTGGCCCGGTGGTGTCATCGAAGGGCAGGTGCGGGCGATTGGGGGTTGGGGGAGGCGCGGCAGCCGACACGGGAGCCGCAGCCGGCAGACTCGAGGCCGCTGCGAACAGGCAGAGACCGAGCACGGCGGCGCGCACCGCCGGCATGTTCTTCAGGTGCATGGCTCAGGGATGGTAGAGATGATTGCTGCGGGCAACCGATTCGTCGGCAGGGCGCGACCTGGTCGTGACAGCTGGCGGAGGCGGCCATGCTAGCACGGGTCTCGGCCGCCCACCAACGGCGCGAGCCGCCGCCCGCCCACGGCGATGCCGGCTCCGCCCGCGGGTTCGGCAGGCTGACCACGGCGCATGCCGCTTTCATCGCCCACCTGCTGTCGTTGCTCGGCACCCTCGGCGTTCTCGTCTACTACGGACGCCACCAGTGGTTCTTCGCCGACGAGTGGGAGTTCATCACCCGCAACCTCCCCGGTCCACACCGGCTGGGACTGTTCGTCCCTCACAACGAGCACTGGTCGACGATCCCCATCCTCATCTATCGCGCGCTCTTCGCGGTGTTCGGCCTGCACAGCTACCTGCCGTACATCCTGGTGCTCATCGTTCTCCACCTCGCGGCGGCTCATCTGCTCTGGCGCCTGGCGGTGCGCGCCGGTGCCAGCGCCTGGATCGCGACGTCGATCGCGGCCCTGTTCCTCCTGCTCGGGGTGGGCTGGGAGCAGATGGTGTCCGCGTTCCAGATGGGCTTCTCGCTGTCGCTGGTCTGCGGCCTGGGTTGGTTGCTGGTCGCAGACCTCGACATCCCGGCGCCGTCCCGCCTGGTGGCCGGCTGGGCGCTCGGGGTGGCCGGCTCGATGAGCACGGGGATCGGCATCCCCATGATCGGGGCCGTCGCCGTCGCCGCCGTTGCCCGGCGCGGGCCGCGTGACGCGGTGGCGGTGGTCTCGGTCCCGGTCCTGGCCAACCTCGCGTGGTACGCGAGCGTGCACCCCCGAGCCACCCTGCCAAGCAC
>JBOHUD010000101.1:0-21021 GCA_050734155.1 Candidatus Dormibacteria bacterium | reverse complement strand
GTGTTCCTCGACGGCGGTCGCCGGCGGGTGCTCGGCGGGGCCGTGCCGGTGTCCCGGCGCCGACCGTTCCCGTATCGTCAGGGCATGGCCATCGAATCCCCGACCACCTCGCCGGCGGTTCAGCGCCTCGACACCTCCCTTCGGGGCGACCTCGACAGCCTCCGCGCCGAGGGCCTCTTCAGGCCGCTGCGCGTGCTCGAGTCGCCGCAGATGGCGGAGGTGGTCATCGGCGGCCGCCGCCTCGTCAACCTCTCCTCCAACAACTACCTGGGGCTCAACACCCACCCCAGGCTCATCGAGGCAGCCGCCAGGGCCGCCAATGAATGGGGTGCCGGGAGCGGGGCCGTGCGCACCATCGCCGGCACCCAGACGATCCACGAGGAGCTCGAGGCCCGGCTGGCCGCGTTCAAGCACACCGAGGCGGCGCTGTGCCTGCAGAGCGGCTACACCGTCAACGTGGGTGTCATCGGCTCGATGCTCGAGTCCGGCGACTGCGTGGTCAGCGACAAGCTCAACCATGCCAGCATCATCGACGGCATCCGGCTCACCAAGGCCGATCGGATCCTCTACGAACACGTCGATGTCGACGACGCGGAGCGCGCTCTGAAGGAGGCGCGGGACAAGGGATACCGCCGCGTCCTGCTGATCACCGACGGGGTGTTCAGCATGGACGGCGACATCGCCCCGCTGCCCGAGCTGGTCGACCGCGCCGAGAGGTACGACGCAGCGGTGATGGTCGACGACGCCCATGGCACCGGTGTGCTGGGGCGCAACGGCCGGGGCAGCACCGACCACTTCGACCTGCACGGGCGGGTCGCGCTCAACATCGGCACGCTCAGCAAGGCGGTGGGAGTGGTGGGCGGCTACGTCGCGGCGTCGCAGACGGTCCGCGATCACCTCATCCACAGGGCGCGGCCGTTCCTCTTCTCTTCCTCGCATCCGCCGGCGGTGGTGATGGCGTGCGTCGCCGCCATCGACGTGCTCGAGCAGGAGCCCGAGCTGATCGAGCGGCTCTGGGAGAACGCCCGCTACCTCAAGAGGGGCTTGGCGGATCAGGGATTCGACACCGGCCGCAGCCAGACCCCGATCACTCCCGTGATGTGCGGCGAGGCCCCCCAGGCGATGGCCTTGAGCGATGCACTGCTGGAGCGCGGTGTCTTCGCGCAGGGGATCGGCTTTCCCACCGTGGCACGCGGTCGAGCTCGAGTGCGCACCATCGTCACCGCCACCCACACCACCGAGCAGCTCGACCTCGCCGTGGCCGCCTTCGGTGAGTCCGGTCGCGCCATCGGTCTGCTCTGACGGCCACGCGGTTGCGTAACCCACAACCTGGGCCCGGATTGTGTCCTCCGACTCCTCCGACGGCTGAGCAGCCCTGAGGTGGCCCATCGCAGCGCCGCGGAGCTGGATGAGGAGCGCCTGTTGATCGAGGCAGCCCAGCGCGACCGGGAGGCGTTCGCACCGCTCTACGAACGCCACGTGGATCAGATCTTTGCGTACGCGTACACCCTCACCAGGAACCGGGAGCTCGCCGAGGACGTGACCGCATCCACATTCGCCAAGGCGATCGAGGACCTGCCCCGCTTCGAATGGCGCGGCGTGCCCTATTCGGCGTGGCTGTATCGCGTCGCCTCCAACCTGGTGGCGCGGCAGGCGCGGCGCCCCGCATGGGTGGAGCTGGACTCCCGCGCGGCCGTCGACGGCGCCTCGCCCGAGCTGATCGCCGAGCAGCGCGACCGCGACGCCTGGGTCCGCGCCGCCGTCGCCGTGCTCCCTCACGACCAGCGCCAGGCGGTGCTGCTCCGCTTCGGTGGCGACCTGCGCAACCGCGAGGTCGCCGAGATCATGGGCCGCAGCGAGGGGGCTGTGAAGTTGCTGACGTTCCGTGCCATGACAGCGCTGCGCAAGCAGCTCGGCGCCCCTCTGCCGGCGCAACGATCTGTGCAACGCTCGATGGAGGGGCTGCAGTGAACCGAGCCGACATCTTCGACCGGGCCCTGGAGCAGAGCGGCGGGGCCAAGCGGGTCCCCGCGTCGGTGCGGGCGCTGGTCAGCATGGCCGGCGAGGTCGCCGAGGCGCTCTCGTCGGTGCGGCTCAGCCGAGCCGAGCAGGAACGCATCTACGCGCGTTCGCTGGCCCTGCTCGAGGCTGCGGTGCAGGAGCAGCGCCGCGGCTGGCAGCGCGCGCTGCACCCGCAACGTCGTGCGCCGGTGCTGGTCGGGGGAGCCGCTGCGCTCACCCTCGGGGTTGCCGCGATCGGCTGGGCGCTGCTGCACGCACGCCGGCACGAGCCCGCACCGGTCTGAGCGGCGCCCCACCCTGCGCTAGGGTTGCCCGATGACCACCGATGACCGCGAGGCACCCGACGAGCTCAGCCCGCGCGAGCGCGCCCGCCTGCGCGCGCGCGAGCGCAAGCGCACCACGCGGATGGTCGTGGACAACGCGGGGATCAAGCGCACCGCACTGGCCCTGGCGCGGCGACGGGCCGCCGCCAGGGGTGCCGCCGGCTCGAGCGATGGCGAATCCCCGCCCCAGCCCCGCTAGCGCCGCCCCCGCGCCGCGCTGCCGCCGAGAAGCATCGGGGCCGCCCCGTCGTCGACAGGGAGATCGGTGTCGATGGCGAGGCGCCGCTGGCGCAGTGGCGACATGGGGTCCTCGAACACCACCTTCACCGCCCCCATCGCCTCTCCCGCCGCGGCGGTGGCGATGGCCGTCTCGTAGGCGTCCAGGGGGTACCGATGGGTGACCAGGCTGTCGGCCGGGAACGACGGGTCGGTGAGCCATTCGCGCACGGCGGCGAAGGTGCGCCAGCCCGCAGGCTCAATGCCGAAACCGCCGCTGCCGGCGATGGTCAGCTCGCGTGACCAGACCGCCGACCAATCCAGGTGGACGCGCCCCGCCCGTCCCGCCACCACCATGGTCCCCCCCGAGCGGAGCAGGCGCATTCCCAGGGTGACGCTGGCAGCGGTGCCCCGGCAGTCGAAGACGGCGTCGAGCCCGCGGTCGAGGACGGGGAGGTCGTCGCCGGCGGTCCGCCGCCGCCGCGCCCCCACCAGCTCCGCCGTGCGGTCGAGCAGCTGCGCCGGGCTGTCGCGCCAGACCCGGGCCGCGCCCAGCTCGCCAAGAGCCAGGGCGCTGCCGTGGTCGTCGATCGCCAGGTGGGAGGGCAGCTTGCGCCGGCGCCGCCCCAGTCGATGCGGGCCACGCGCGTCGACCATGACGGTGATGTCGACAGAGGGATGGAGGCGGCGCAGCGCCGCCACCACCAACCTGGTGGTGGTGCCGGAGCCGATCACCGCCACCCGCTCGCCGCGGCGGCCCCAGCGCAGCACCGCGTGAATGGCCGACGCCAGGGAGACTCCCAGGACCCCGCGCTGGTCGGAGATGCCGTCTGCCGGGATGAGCATCTCCTCGTGCGCCAGCACCCCCTCCGACCATCCGCCCCCGCCCGCCAGGCCGCCGTCGGCGCCCAACCCCACCAGGCTCGGAAGATCGCGGTTCTCGCACAGCTCCGTCTCCCCGGCGGCGCAGCGTGAGCAGGTGGGAAAGCCGCGGATCATGCAGCCCGCGTTGGGCTCGACCAGGACTCGCTGTCCCTCGCGGGCCCAGCGGGTCCTGTTGACCGCCTCGACGACCCCGACCACCTCGCAGCCCGGGACCATCGGCAGCGGCCGGGGCGCCCCCACCGGCGGCAGGCTCTGGCCGGCCGCCAGCAGCGCGAGGTCGCGGGCGTTGATGCCCGCCAGCGAAGGACGAACCAGCACCCAACCGGGCGCCGGTGGGACGGGGCGGGCGATGTCGCGCAGCTGCAGACGCCGCCCCCCTGCCCCCCTTCGCTCCGCCCCGGAGTCGAGGACCAGGGCACGCATGGGCGTGTCGCCACCGTCGAGCACGGTCAGCGAGTTGGCTGTCACGGAGGTGAAAGATAAGCTCTGCGCACGCGGTTCGGCCGCAGAATACCGGCAGATGACCGCCCACCCGCCCCCGCCTCCCCCGCCACCGCCACCGCCGGCCGGGTGGCCGGGCCTCCCGGGGTGGGGTGCCGGAGCCGGGCCGCCACCGCCCCCCTGGGGCGGGGCGCCGGGGTGGGGAGCGCCCCCAGCCCCCGGGGCACCGCCCGGCTGGGGATGGCAGCCCCAGCCGGTCCTGCCCGGGTCCGGCCGCTTTCGCGCCCAGGCGGTTGGCGAGCTCCTCGACTCCGCCTTCACGCTCTACCGGCGCAACCTCCGGCTCATCCTGGCGATCACCGCCGTCGTCCAGGTGCCCCTGGCACTGTTCAGCTACCTGGCCTACCAGCTCACCGGGATCGGCAGCGCGACCACCCGCCTGCAGCAGCTCGGCGCCAACGGCACCATCACCCGCCAGCAGTTCCTCGACATCAGCTCCACCCTGATCACCGTGCTCGCCGTCGTCTTCGGCATCGCGCTCCTCCAGGCGCTGGTGGTGCAGCCCATCGCCACCGCCGCCATGACCCGGGCCGTCGGCGACGTGTACCTCGACCATCCCGCCACCGTGGGCGGCGCCTATCGCGCGGTCGGCCGGCGGATCGGCTCGGTCGTGGCGGTCTCGATGCTGCTGTTCCTCGCCGGTGTCGGTCTCCTCGCCGCGGCCTTCGGGCTGGTCATCGGATCCGTGTACGCGTTCGGAGCCGGCGGGGCTGCGCTGCTCATCGTGGTGGTGCCGGTGACGCTCTTCATCGTCATCCTCGTCTACACGCGCTGGCTCTTCGCCGCGCCCATCGTCATCCTGGAACGCTCCGGGGCGGTGGCGGCGCTGCGCCGCAGCTGGCAGCTGGTGCGCGGATCCACGCCGCGCGTCTTCGGGATCAGCCTGCTGGTGGGCCTGATCACCGGCATCCTCAGCGCCATCGTCGGGGCGTTGCTCGGCGTGGTCACGCAGTTCGGCGACGAGAGCGTCCGGCTAATCCTCAGCCAGCTGGCCTCGCTGATCGTGGCGGTGCTCATCCAACCGATCAGCTTCATCGTGGTCGTGCTCCTCTACTACGACCTGCGCATCCGCAGAGAGGCTTTCGACATCGAGATGCTCGCGGCCAATCTCTGATGCGGGGCCGGTGGTCGGGGGCCGCGGCGCTGCTCCTGGCTGTCGCCGCCATGGGGCTGGTCGCCACCGCGGCCCGGGTGCAGGCCGCCGGCTGCGCCGCGCTCGACTACCAGGCGGCCCTGAGGTCCGCCGCCGCCGCCCTCCAGCACACGCCCGCCGACGTCGCCGGAGCGCAGCGCCAGGTCAGCGCGCTGGTCGCGACCGAGCCCATCAGCACAGCGGCGCTGCAGCCGGTGCTCGACGACCTCTCGGCCGCACCGCCCCACCTGGATGACGCCCGGGTGCGCCTGGACTCGATGAGCGCGACCCTCGCCTACCCGCCGCGTTCGGTGTGCAACGAGAACTCCGACGCCGCCCGCGGCGCGCTCCACGCCGTGTACGGCTCGCCCGACTTCAGGCATCTCGACGACAGCACCCAGCCGGGCTTTCTGGCCGGCATCCTGAACTTCCTCCGCGACCTCCTCAGCCGCGCTGCCGGCGCCCTCGGACCGCTGGGGGCGGTGCTGCTGGCGATCGTCGTGGTGGGGCTGGGGCTGCTCCTGGCGTGGCGCCGCTGGCAGGGCTCGGCAGCCCTGCGCGGCGCCGGCTTCGAGGAGCCGGCCCCGGGCGGCGACGACCCCGACGCCGAGTGGACGGCAGCGCAGCAGGCCGCCGCCGCCGGTGAGTACCGCGAGGCGGTGCGCCGCGCCTTCCGTTCCGCGCTCCTCGAGGTCGCGACGCGCGGGCGGCTCGACATCGATCCCACCTGGACCACCCGCGAGCTGCTGCAGCGCTCCCACGCCGACGCCGGCGTGCTCGTCGCCCTGGCGGCAGCGGCGGCGCTCTTCGAACGAGCCTGGTACGCGGGCGTGGCGGTGGGCGCGGACGACTGGACAAGCGCCGAACAGCGCTGCGCGACGGTGCGCCAGCTGGCCCGTGGCAGCCGAGCGGCAGCGCGATGAGACGCACCCTGACGCCCTACGTCCTGGCAGCCGCGGCGCTCATCCTGGCGTTGATCCTGCTGGTGCTGGGCACCCCTCCGCCCAGCCAGAACGACGATCCCTCCTCGCGTGTCGCCGGCAAGGCGGGGACGCTGGCCCTCTACAGGTGGCTCGGCGTTCTCGGGTTCCAGGTCCATCGCATCAGCGGGAGGTTCGACACCTCGGGGAGCGACACGATCCTCGTCATCGACCCCCGCAGCCCGGTGAGCGCTGCCGACGCGGCCGCGATGATGCGCTCGCTGGCCCACGGCGCGGATCTGCTCCTGGCCGTGTCGCCGCAGAGCCAGGTCGAGGCCGGCGCCCTGCTCAGGCGGCTGCACGTCCGCCTGAGCGGGGCGCGCAGCGCCGGCACCTCGGTCCCCGCCCAGCCCATCGACGCCGGCAACCGCGTCCACCACGTGCCCATGGGCGCGGGAAGCTCCATCGAGCCCTCGCCCCGCCTGACGCCACTGCTGACCCAGTCGGGGAGCCTGGTCGCGGTCGCCGAGCAGGTGGGGGGGGCGGGCCGGGCGTACGTGCTGGCCTCGCCCTTCCCGCTCAGCAACGATGGCCTGCGCGACGCCGACTCCTCCACCCTGGTGATCTCCCTGCTGGAACGCGCCCGCGGCGGCTCCATCGGCTTCGACGAGTTCCACCACGGGGAGGCCAACGCCGGCTCAGACGGCGCGGCCGCGGTGTTCGAGAGCCCGCTCGGCCTCGCCCTGCTGCTCGCGGTGGTGGCGCTGGTGCTCTTCCTGGCGCTGAGCGGGCGCCGCCTGGGTCGCCCCCTGCCCGGCGGCGACCCCGCCCTGGTCCCCACCACCGCCTCATACATCGACGCCATGGCCGGCCTCTACGCGCGCAGCCGGGACCGGGGCGCGGTGGCCTCCCGCTACGCGGAGGAGCTGAAGCACCGCCTCAGCGGAGGGCTTGCCGGCGACCCCGGACCGGCAGGTGACCCCGCGTTCCTCGCAACTGTCCAGGCCTCCCGCCCCGATCTCGCCGGCGAGGTCACCCTGCTGCTGCAGCGGGCGCGCGGGCTGGCCGCCGCCACCCCGGACGCGGCGGCGCTGCTGGCCCTGGCCCGCGACGTCGACGACCTGGAGCGGCGCTGGGCGCAGCCGCTGGTGGCCGCCACGGCACAATGGCGCGAGTGACCACGACCGCCGAGCTGCGCAGGAGCTTCCACGACACCGTCGGCCGCGCCGTCGTGGGCCAGCAGCAGACGATCGACGGGCTGCTCCTGACCGTGCTGGTGGGCGGCCATGTGCTCCTCGAGGGGGTCCCCGGAACCGCCAAGACGCTGATGGCCCGCTGCGCGGCCGCGGCCATGGATGCCCGCTTCACCCGCGTCCAGTTCACCCCCGACCTGCTGCCCTCCGACATCATCGGCACCAGCGTGTGGCGCGCCGACCGCGCCCAGTTCGAGTTCCGCCCCGGCCCCATCTTCACCGACACGCTGCTCGCCGACGAGATCAACCGCGCGCCCGCCAAGACGCAGGCGGCCCTGCTCGAGGCCATGGAGGAGCGCCAGGTGACCTCCGACGGTGAGAGCCGTCCCCTGGGTGATCGCTTCATGGTGGTGGCCACCCAGAACCCGGTGGAGTACGAGGGCACCTACCCGCTGCCCGAAGCGCAGCTCGACCGCTTCTTCCTCAAGCTCTTCGTGGACACGCCCGACCAGCCCACCGAGGCGGCCATGCTGCGCCGCATCGACGCCGGCTTCGACGCCCACGACCTGGTGGCGGCGGGCATCGCGCCCGTCATCGACTCCTCCGCCCTGGGCGCGGCTCGCTCCGAGGTGGGGGCGGTGCGCGTCAGTGACGAGGTGGTCGGATACATCACCGCCATCGTCGCCGCCACCCGCAGCTCTCCCGACCTGAGCCTGGGGGCGAGCCCGCGGGGGGCGATCGCCCTGCTCCGGGCGGCCAAGGCCATGGCCTGCATCCAGGGCCGCGACTACGTGATCCCCGAGGACGTGAAGGACATCTGCGTGCCTGCGCTCCGCCATCGGCTGGTGCGCCGCGCTGAGGCCGAGCTCCAGGGCGTGGGCGAGGTGGGGGCTGTGGAGCGCGCCCTGGCCACCGTGGCTGTGCCGCGGTGACCTGGCGCGCCCTGGCGCTGCTGCTCACCACCCTGGTGGTGATGGCGCTGGGCGCGGCGGCCCCCGTCCTGCTGGTGGCGGGCGTGGTGCTCTTCGTGGTCGCGGCGGCGCTGGTGCTGATCGACTCGCGGCGCGCTCCCGGGGCCGGCCGCATCACTGTGGAGCGCCGCAACGACCCGCTGTTCTCGGTGGGCGTCGCCAACCCGGTGACCCTGTCGGTGCGGGCGCCGCGGAGCGCGGTGCTGCTGCTCCGCGACGATGCCCCGATGGCCATGGTCGCCTCCGCCCAGCTCGTGCCCCTGCACGGCCCCGGAGAGGCCCGGTACACGCTGACTCCGCGGGCGCGCGGCGACGCCGCGTTCGGTCGTGTGCGGGTGCGCTCGCTGGGTCCATGGGGACTCGGCAGCCGCGACTTCAGCGGCGCGCGGGAGGCGACCGTGCGCGTCGACGCCGACATCTCGGCGGTGCGCGTCTACGAGGCGCTGGCACGGCGCGGGCAGCTCGAGGAGCTCGGGGTGCGAACCCTGCGCCGCCACGGTGAGGGGACGGAGTTCGAGCGTGTCCGCGAGGCGGTTCCCGACGACCCGCTGCGCTTCATCAACTGGCGGGCGACGGCGCGGACGGGTCGGCTGATGGCCACCGAGCTCTCGCCTGAGCGCGACCAGCCGGTCATCGCCTGCCTCGACCAGGGCCGGTTGATGGGCGTGGGCGCGGGCCCCCTGACCAAGTTCGACCACGCCGTCAACGCCGCTCTGCTGCTGCTCCATGTCGCCCTGCGCACCGGCGATCGCGCCGGACTGGTGGCCTTCGCCGACACCGTGACCGCCGCCGTGGAGGCGCGCAGCGGGTCGGCACAGCTGCGCCGACTGCTCGACGCCATCGGCCCGCTGCATCCCGGAGAGATCGAATCCGACTATGCCGCCGCGCTGGCCGAGGTGCGCAGCCGCCAGCGGCGTCGCGCGCTGATCGCCATCTTCACCGACGTCGTCGACCGCGATCAGGCGGCTGCGCTGATCGCCCAGTGCACGCTGCTGCGCCGCCGCCACCTGGCGGTGGTGATCACAGTCCGCGACCCGGCGGTGGTGGACATCGCCCGGGCGCGTCCCGGCGACGCCGAGGCGGTGTACTCGCGCGCCGTGGCCGCGGGCATCGACAGGGAGCGCGCCGGCGCGCTCAGGCTGCTCCGCGCCGGCAGAGTCGACGTCATCGACGCCGACGCCCGCAGCCTCTCGCCGCGGCTGGTCAACCGCTACCTGGAGCTGAAGCGCCGGGCGGCGCTCTGACCCCAGCCGGCGCGGCTCACTGCACCGAACGGACCACGCACGTGCCGGCGATCTTGTCGTGCCAGCCCTGCTTGCGCGGGTCGAACGCCGCCCAGATCAGCCCCAGGGTGAAGGGGATCGCCGAGATCACGAAGCCGACGTAGCGGAGCAACGCCCTGCCGAGGTCGATGCGCCCGCCGGTCGCCGCGTTGACCACGCGCAGGCCCAGCGCCCTCTGCCCCAGCGACGCGCCCAGGAGGCTCCAGGTCAGCACCCAGTACACGCCCAGGGCAAGGAATCCCAGCCAGGTTCCCAGGTTCCCGGTGCCCGCGCTGCACACGTAGGCGCCGACATGGTTGGTGCAGTGGAAGCCAGTGCCCGTCCAGAGGTTGAGGAAGCCGAAGAGGATGCCGATGGGGATGGCGTCGATGAGGTAGCCGACCAAGCGGATCCAGAAGCCCCCGTACTCCAGGCCGGGGGCCGGCCCCGGCCGCACCATGGGCATCGCAGCTCCGGACCACTGCGGAGGACCACCTCCCGGGTGGGGAAACGGGGGAGCACCGCCGTACGGTGCCTGCGGATGCCCGGGTGGAGGTGGGGGGAAGTGGCCGGGGGGTGGCCCGGGGACGGCCGGGGGCCCCGGCGGGGAGCCGGGTGAAGGTCCCGGCGGCAAGCCGGATGAGGGCGGAGGGGGCGCGGCCACGGTGTCTCCCGGTGGGTGGCGACCAGGTCAGGCGGTCTGCCGCCCGAAGACCGCCTTGGTCTCTGCGTCGAACTGCAGATAGTAGATGGCGACCGCGGCGAGGACGACGCGCAGCCCGGCCTGGAGAGGGTCGGCCAGCGAGAGCAGACCGAGCACCACCGAGACGTATTCATAGGCGAGGACACCGGTGCGCGCCCGCCGCGACCGCCTCCCCAGCAGCACCCCTGCCCAGATCAGCAGCGCCGAGGCAACCAGGACCACCACCCCGAGGGCGACGATCAGGGCGGTCCCACCGATCCCCTGCCAGCCCAGCGCGGTGGCGAAGGCGGGGCCGCCGAAGACCAGCAGCGCACCGTTCAGCATGCCCAGCGCCCCCTGAACGTAGGCGATCACCCGAGTGGTGCGCAGACCGGCCGGGAGGACTGCGGGGTGCACGGCGGGAGTGTAGGAGAGCGGGCCGCGAGGTCGGCTCAGCCCGGGGCCGCACCCTCGAGCGCGCGGTGCGTGCCGGGTGCGAAGAGCAGCGCCACGATGGCCACGTACAGCACCACGTTGATGACCAGCGCCACCGACAGATCGAGGGAGCGGAAGAGCTCTAGCACGGCCAGGAAGACCTGCAGGCTGACGATCACCGTCCGCGCCCAGGGCGCCAGCCGTCCCAGCTCGAACCCCAGCCACGCCAGCGCCAGGCCGGCGACGATGTAGACGACGCCGAGCAGCATCGCGCCCCCGCCGCTCAGCGTGTCGCCATGGAACGGGATGGCGCTGCTGCCCCCGAACAGCGTCGCCGTCAGCACCACGAAGCAGCCGGCGAGCATGGTGAAGGCGGCTTCGGTCCAGACCAGCGAGCGGCACATCCGCATGGTGAAGGGCAGAGTCGAGCTCGAGAAGCTGTAGGGCACGAGCCGATCGTACGCCCCGACCGGAGCAGGGCGACGGCCCGAAACCAACTTGTCAGACGGCGGTTGCCGCGGCCTCGGGGATCGCCTCGATGGTGGCGATCACCTCGCGGGTAAGCTGGGTGGGCGTGCTCGCCCCCGCGGTCACCCCGATCCGGTGCATGCCGGCGAACCACTCCGGGCGCACGTCGGCGGCGGTGTCGACCAGGAACGCCGGCTTGCGGCCCCGGTCCTCGACCACCTGCACCAGGCGCAGGCTGTTGCTGCTGCGACTGCTGCCGACCACGACCACGCAGTCGACGTCGGTGGCGGCCAGGACCGCCGCCTCCTGGCGCTGCTGGGTGGCCAGGCAGATCTCGTTGTGCACGGCGATGTCGGGGAAGCGCTCGACCAGGCGGTCGATGATCGCCTTGGTGTCCCACATCGAAAGCGTGGTCTGGCAGGTGACCGCCAGGCGGGTGCCGGGCGGGAACTCCAGGTCGTCCACCTCCTCGATGCGCTCCACCAGGGTGGTGGCGTCGGGGGCGACGCCGAGCGCGCCGGCGGGCTCGGGGTGGCCGCGCTTGCCGATGTACACCACGTGGTAGCCCTCGCCGGTCAGCCGGCGCACCAGGTCGTGGGTTCGGGTGACGTCGCTGCAGGTTGCGTCCACCACGTTGAGACCGCGGCGCTCAGCCTCGGCGACGACCTTAGGCGAGATGCCGTGAGCGGTGAACACCACCGTGCCCGAGTCGATCTGCTCGAGGCCCTTGAGGCGGTCGGGGGCGTCGACCAGGGAGACCCCGTGATCCTCGAGCTCGCGGGTGACGTGCTCGTTGTGGACGAGGTAGCCGAGCATGGTCACCTTCTCGCCCTGGGCACGTTCGCTGCCCACCCGCTTGGCGATGCGGATGGCCTCGACGACGCCGTGGCAGTAGCCCCGCGGGGTGATGCGGACAACCTCCATCTCGCGCTCCAGTCTACGCCGGAGGCGCGGCGGCTCCGACCCGCGCCCTGTCCAGCTGGATGCGGGTGGGCCGGGCTCGCCGCCTGCCGGCGAGCAGGAGCCAGCTGTAGAGGCCGCCGCCGACCACCGCCCCGATGAGCACCTTGACGGGGGCGGGCAGCGCCGAGGGCGAGACGTACGCCTCCAGGGTCCCGGCGACGATCAGCAGCGAGGCGGTTCCCGCGGCCAGCCCCAGCGAGCCCAGCGCGGCCCTGCTGAAGGCCTCCCCCCGGCTGAGCAGGCCGGGGCGGAGGATGGCGTCGCCGACGTACAGCCCGGTGGCGCCGGCGATGACGATGATGCTCAGCTCCAGGACGCCGTGGGGGACGATCAGCGACCAGAAGGCGAGGTCGTAGCCGCCCTGGTGCACGGCGGCGGCGATGGTGCCGAGCATCCAGCCGTTGGCGGCGAGGATGAGCGCGGTGGGAACACCCAGGAGCGCCCCCCCCAGGAAGCAGACGGCGGCCACCTTGATGTTGTTGGTGATGATCACCGTGCCCAGCAGGGGAGCGCTGGGCAGGGCACTGACCTGGCCTCTCGCCAGCTGATCGAATCCCGATTGGGGGACCAGCGAGGCGCGCAGGTCGGGGCGCAGGTCGACGGCCAGCCAGCCGGCCACCACTCCCGCGAGGAGGAGGCCGAGGCTGAGCAGCACGTACACCCTGCGCTCCCGGAAGGCGCGCGGGATGCCCAGGGCGAACCAGCGCAGCAGGTGGCCGGGCCGCGCCGGCCTCGACCTGTAGAGCATCGGGTGAGCGCGTGCGCAGAGGTCGTTGAGGTAGGTGGCGATGTCTTCGTCGGGGAAGTCGCGCCGCGCGATGGCGAGGTCGCTGGCGGCCTCGCGGTAGAGCCGGCCGAAGCGCTCCAGCTCGGATGCGGGGATGTCGCGAAGCCGGCCGCGGCGGCCGCGCTGGAGCATCGCCTCGAGCTGCGCCCATCGGTCCCTGCGACCGGCGACGAAGGCGTGCAGCGTCACCGCGCGCGACCCTGCAACTGCAGGTACAGCCGCTCCAGGAACAGCTCCGGCGGCCACTGCCGCTCGGGGGCGGCGGCGGGAAGCTGCATGCGGTCGAGCAGGCGCGAGCTCATGTCGAGGGCGAGGCGGGCACGCAGCGGGGGCTCGAGCCCGGGGCGGGCGAGGAGGGTGCGGATGGCGCTGAGCTCGCGTTCGCCGAGGCGCTCGACACCGTCGATGACGGGACCCGCGTCGGGGGTGCGCAGCAGCACCGGCGGCGGGGCGACCGCGGCCGCGAACGACACCGCGGGACGCACCCTGACCACCACCGTGCCCGCCAGGAGGTCGCCGATGCGCCGCGACTGGCTGTTCCAGAACATCACCACCACGCCCAGGCCGAGCAGGACGTCGACGAAGCGGGCCACGTTGCGGAGCAGGAGCTGGGCGGCGGTGGGCGCGGCCCCGGAGGTGTCGAGCACGCGCAGCTGGCCCGCCGACTTGCCCGGCGTGCGCCCCCCCGTGGCCACCTCGCAGACGGTGAAGTAGCCGACGTAAACGAACAGCGCCACCCCGGCGGCGGCGAGGCCGCCGAGCACGAGGTTCTGCGGATCGGAGCTGCTCACCGCATTGTTCACGGCGATCACGGCGACGAGGGCGATCGCCCCGACTATCAGCGAGTCGAGCAGCTGCGCGATGAAGCGGCTGCCCAGCCCGGCGATGTCGTAGCCGATGCCGACGTTGTCGGAGGTGCTCACCCGGAGCACGTCGTGCTGGCTGGTGCCCACGACGTCATCGTGGCACAGGCCCCCGCCGGCTGCCGCTGCGCCACGGGTCCGCGTCACCACGCGTACGATGCGGGCCGTCGAATCGCAGGAGACGTCAGGAGGCGGGAATGGCCGAGGTCAAGGCGGAGCTGGTCGGCAACCTCTGGAAGATCGTCGCCGAGGTCGGCCAGCAGGTCGAGGAGGACGACACGCTGATGATCCTCGAGTCCATGAAGATGGAGATCCCCATCACCTCACCGCTCACCGGGACGGTGCGCGAGATCCTGGTGCGCGAGGGGGATGTCGTGCAAGAGGGGCAGACCGTGGCTGTCGTGGAGTAGGCCGGGCGACGGGGCGGGGGAGCGAACGCAGCGGCGTCCGGCTCCCCCGCGAGGTTCAGCCGTCAGTGGCGATTGCCTCCGCCGTTGCCGTTGCCGTTGCCGTTGCCATTGCCGTTGCCGTTGCCATTGCCATTGCCGTTGATCGTGGCGGTGTAGATCTCCTCGTCGTTGGCGGTCTGGCCGTTGGCCTCGGTCCCGGTGCAGAGCGCCGGTGGGTTGCCCGGACCGGTGGCGCTGTTGGGGCAGAAGAAGAGGTCGACGTTGCGGGTGTCCGACCAGATGGGATGGATGTCGTCCACCGCGCTCAGGCCGGTGTAGTCACCGTAGAACTGGCCACCCTTGGAGCCGTAGAACTGCGTCGGAGCCGGCATCGAGCTGCTGGTGACCCGCTGCTGGTCGAAGCTGCTCAGGTCCCGGCTGGTGGAGAGGCTGAAGTCGGATGAGCCCGTGGTCTCGTCGTTGCCGTACTGGCGGTCGTAGTAGTCGACGGCGAAGGTGCCGCGCTTGGTGAAGGCGGTCCACTGCCAGAACTGGTCGGTGCCGCGCTGGTTGTCACCCTGGGTGACCAGCGACTCGGTGCGCGGATCGGTGGCTGCGCCGCTGAAGGTCTGGCCGCCGTCGTTGGAGACGCTGAGCAGGATCTTGTTGTTGCAGGCGCCCGCTGTCTTGACGCCGGTGTACAGATCCTGGCCGTCCGCGGCCGTCCCCGCCGGGGTGCAGCCATTGCTCTCGTTGGAGTCCCTGTTGATGTAGGAGCCGAGGGTCACCACCACCCGGCTGGGGTTGGTGGGATCCACCTGGCCGGAGGAGTAGTTGGTCGCCCGGAACACCGACTTGGTGGAGCTGCCCTTCTCCGGCACGCAGGCGCGGAACGAGTCGGCCCCGGCGCCCTGGTAGGTGTCGCAGTCGGGCAGGTCGTAGTAGTCGCTGACCTTGACCGGCGCGGTGAAGCTGGCGCCGCCGTCGGCGGACCTGGCCAGCAGGATCTGGTTGCGGTTGTCGCTGCCCTTGGGGGTGTTGTTGAAGTTGTTGAAGGTGACGTACAGCGCTCCGTCCTTGCCCACGAAGGGCTGGGAGAACTGGTTCTCGTTGCAGGGCCCGTTGGGGTTGCTGATGCCGTACGCGTTGGTGCAGTACGGGGCGGTGGCGCTGACCAGGACGCGGGGGCTGAACGTCTGCCCGTAGTCCTTGGAGTGGGCCTCGTAGATGTAGGCGCTGCCATCGGTGGCGAACTCGGTCCAGGTCACGTAGACACGGTCGCGGAAGGGGCTGCTCACGTTGCTGTCGACGGTCAGCAGCTCCTTGTCCTCGAACGGCAGACCCGAGCTGTTGTGCGCGAACGTCACCTCGCGACCGGGGAAGTTCCAGGACGCCCCGTTGTTGCCCGTCGACCGGAAGACCACGAAGGTGCTCGACTGGTCGGGGTTGTTGGTGAGCGGAGGTCCGCCGCGATTGAAGAGCTGGCACGCCATGTAGGCGTTGCCCCTGCTGTCCCAGGCCACCGAGGTGTCACCACCACCCTGCCAGTACTGGCGGGCGACGCCGCCGAAGTCTGCGCCCCGGGTGAAGCCGTTGGGCACTGTGGAGTTGTTCCAGCTGCGGCCACCATCGGCGGAGTAGGAGGAGCCGCAGGTTCCGTCGCCGCGGACATAGTCGTTGTTGCTGGCGACGAGCTGGTTGGGCTGGAAAGGGTTGGCCGCGATGGACGTCTCGTTGTTGGCCTGACCCCGCCCCTGCAGGTCGGCGTCACTGATGTTCAGGCAGTTGACGTTGACCTTGACGTTGTCGCCCTTGCGGGCCGCGCACTGCCCGGATTGTCCGGGGAAGTAGTTGTTGGCCGACCCTGAGCCTCCTCCGGGAGAGCCGTAGCCGACGGGAGTGGCGTTGGGCGCACCATCCGTGCCGCCCCCGTTGTCGTTGCCACCCTTGACCGAGGCTCGGTTCGACGGCCCCAGGATGGCCAGCAGCGCGCTGGACACCAGGCGCTTCTGGATGGTGGTGAGGTTCTGAAACCCGGAGGCGTGGGCCTGGATGGGCCCTGTGCGCAGGGCCATCGACCCGGCCGCCAGAGCACCGGCCAGAAACACGACGACAGCGATTCGTCTCTTCACGAGCTTATCCCTTCCTTGGTGCCTAACGTGAGTGCCAGACACTAACACCGACGTTCCGCGCGGATCAAGCCACCTGCCCGCGGGCTGCCGCTCGGTTCGGGTCACCCGGAGCGCTCCGTCTCGGCCCGGGCTCGCTGCCCCCACCCGCCGCGGGCACGCCGCCCCCGGATTGCATTTGGCGGTGCGAGGGTGGCATAGTCGCCACCCGCATCAATGGGGGCAAGGGAGAGACCTCATGGCCCATCCCGTTGGTATGGCCCTTCCCGGCGGCGCCAGGCCAGAGCGCGGTCCCCCGGTTGCCTGCAACTCCGCAACGGTGATGCGCAATCTGCGCTGATTGGATGCCGCACCGACCAGATGCCGGCGCGGCAGTTGGAGGAGCAAACCTTGAGTCGACTTCGGTTGTTGCTGAGCGCCTCGGCGATCGCAGGGCTGGCAGGCGCGACCCTGGGCACAGCCGGCGCGAGTGCGGAGAGCTATGGGACCAAGCCCAGCTGTGCCGCCTCGCGCCTCATGTGTGTCGAGGTTCAGGACCCGAGCACCGCCTTCGGCACCGGTTCGAAATACATCGGGCACGACGAGCCCTCCACCCTCTTCTACTCGAACGTTCCCGGGTCAGGGAACCGGATGCAGTACAACCTGACCATCCCCACCCAGCCCGGAGGGTCATTCAACAGGGGCAAGGGCTACGACTTCGAGCTCCATCCCGCCTTCTGGTTCGGGATGGCGATGTGCGACACCTTCTCGTACCCGGAGACCAACAAGAGCTGCACACCCGACAGCGACCAGAACATCGTCGATCCCGCCAAGAACGACTTCGGACCCGGTGTGGCGTTCGAAGAGCTGCAGTTCTACCCACCCGGTTGGATCCCCCAGTTCGCGGGCTCCAGCTGCGACCCCACCAGGTGGTGCGTGGCGCTGAACATCGACAGCCTGTCTGAGAATCCGTTCACCGGTGGGAAGCTGAACCCCACCTGTCAGGCACAGATCCTGGGCGGGGTCGAGTACGTCAACTTCGCCTTCCTGACCCTGGACGGCGCCCCGCTGGGCCCACCCAACCCGCTGGACTTCAACCCGTCGACGTCGGGCTTCCCGCAGAACCCGGACACCTTCTTCCTCAACCCCGGTGACAGGGCCACAGTCAACCTCCACGACACGGCCAACGGCCTGGTGACCGCGGTCACCGACGCCACCACCGGAAAGGTCGGGTTCATGACGGCCAGCGCCGCCAACCACTTCGGCCACATCGTCTACGCACCCAACGGGAAGCGCTGCGTCGAGAAGGACTACACCTTCCATCCCATGTACTCGACGACCAGCCCCAACACCCGCGTCCTGTGGGCCGCGCACAGCTACAACGTCGCCTACTCGGACGAGACCGGCCACTTCGACTTCTGCAGCCACATCGACGCCAACTCGCCGGTGGCGGCGTGCAACGGCACGGAGGGCATCCCCTCTGACCAGGAGCCGGCGGACGGCGACGACGCCTTCTGCTTCGCCTCTGTGGAGTCCCTCAAATACCCGGCGACCGGGTGCACGAACAGCAACGCGCCGGGGTTCGATGGTGTCTCGTACCAGGCCAGCCACTGGCCCAACGCCAGCAGCCTGACCGCACCGTCGACCAAGCCGACCCCGATCCACTTCACAGCCCCTCTCACGGGGTCGACCTACTCAACGCCGTACGACCAGTTCGCCTTCGAGACTGACCTGCCCCGCATCGAGGCATCCGACCTCGGCGGCCACTGCGTCAGGTTCGGTCCGGGGATCGGCCAGGGCTGCACCGATCCACCCAAGACCGACGACGGCACCAACGCCTTCTACCCGTACTTCACCCAGCTCAGCGACTGCAGCTTTGTCGAGGGTGCCAACTTCGGCACCGGCAACAACTTCGGCGGCAGTGCCAAGGCGGAATACGGACCTCTCTACCCGTACACAGTCTGGGTGGCCGGCGGCCATGGTGCGACCCAGACCAGGATCAACAACTTCAACAGCGGACCACACGACATCAGCAGCTGCCCATAGAGGGATCGACACAGGTCCGCTGACCGAACCACGGCGGAGTGAGGGAGGGGTCGCGACGGCGACCCCTCCCCCCCCGCCGTCAGCGGCGCCGCCGGGCCCGCACCTAGACGGGCGGAACCCCGTGCTTTCGCCAGGCCCGCTCGCGATTCTTGGTGGCGGCGGCGTCGAGGGCGTCGCAGACGACCAGGCGCGTTTCCGCGGGATCGATGATGTCGTCGACCATCGCCCAGCCCGCGGCGACGTAGGGATCGATCGTTCGCCGCACCGTCTCCACCAGCTGAGCGCGCTCTGAATCCGGGTCCTCGGCCGCCGCGATCTGCTTGGTGAAGATGATGTCGACAGCCCCCTCCGGGCCCATCACGGAGATCTCCGCGCCAGGCCACGCCACCAGGGTGTCGGGCTCGTAGCCGCGACCGCACATCACGTAGTACCCAGCCCCGTAGGCCTTGCGCAGCACCACGGTCACCTTGGGGACGGTGGCCTCGCTGACCGCGTAGAGCATCTTGGCGCCGTGGCGGATGATGCCCCGCTTCTCCACCTCGGTGCCGACGATGAAGCCGGGAACGTCCTGGAGGAAGAGCAGCGGGATGTTGAAGGCGTCGCAGAGGGTGATGAAGCGCGCCGCCTTGTCGGCGGCGTCGATGTCGAGCGCGCCGCCCTTGTGCATCGGCTGGCTGGCCACGATGCCGCAGCTGCGTCCGTCGAAGCGGGCCAGCGCGGTGACGATGTTCCTGGCCCAGGTGGGCTTGATCTCGAACACGTGGCCACCGTCGACCAGCCTTCTGATCACCTTGCGCACGTCGTAGGCAGCGCGCGGCGAGACCGGGACCAGCTTGCCGAGGTCATCGATGCGCCGGTCGCGGGGATCGTCGTTGAGGATGCGCGGGGCGGGCTCGCGGTTGTGCGACGGCAGGAACGACAGGAACTCGCGCACCGCGGCGATGCAGGCGGCGTCGTCGTCCACCTCTAGGTCGCCGACGCCGCTGACGTGGCAGTGCACCTGGCTGCCGCCCATGTCATGGTCGGTGGTCTGCTCGCCGGTGGCGGCGCGCACCAGGCGGGCGCCCCCCAGCGACATGCTGCTTGTCCCCTTCACCATGGGGACGAAGTCGGCGAGCCCGGGGATGTACGCGGTGCCGGCCGCGCAGGGTCCGAGCATCGCCGCGACCTGGGGCACCACCCCGCTCATCTGCACCTGCTCGTAGAAGAGTGCCCCGCTGCCCGCGAAGGTGCTGCCGCTGGCCTCCTGGATACGGGCGCCCGCAGAGTCGAGGAGCCAGATCATGGGCAGACGGTTGAGCAGCGCCTTGGCGCGCAGCCGGGCCACCTTCTGCTCACCGATCATGCCCATCGACCCGGCCATGACGGTGAAGTCGTAGGCCGCGCAGTAGGTGCGACGGCCATCGACCAGGCCCTCGCCGGTGACGACCCCGTCCGCCGGGGTGCGATCGGGGTCGGTCTCGGCGACGTGCAGCGAATGCTGATGGGCGAGCATGCCCAGCTCCACGAAGGTGCCGGCGTCGAAGAGCAGCTCGATGCGCTCGCGAGCGGTCAGCTTGCCGCGGCCGTGCTGCTTGGCGATCGCCTCCGCCCCGCCCATCTCACGGGCGCGCTCGCGGCGCTCCTGGAGCGCGGCGGCGAGGCCGTCCTGGGTGGTTTGGTCGGCCATCAGCGGCCGCGGAAGGTGGGAGCCCGCTTCTCCAGGAACGCGGTGACGCCCTCGCGGAAGTCCTCGGTCATCGACACCACGGTGAGCTGAGCCTGCAGGTAGCGCAGCGCGCTCCGGTAGTCGAGGGAGTCGCTGGCGTAGAAGGCGTCGCGGCCCAGGTGCATGATCAGCGGGCTCCAGCCGGCGATCTCCGCCGCCCACGCGCGGGTGTGCTCGCGCACCTGCGCAGCGGGCGCCACCCGGTTGACCAGGCCCCATTGCAACGCTGTCGCAGCGTCGATGCGCGCGCCGGTCATGAACAGCTCCATGGCCCGTTTGCGACCCAGGTTGCGGACCACGATGGACATGATCATCATCGGCCACACGCCGACCTTGATCTCCGGGGTGCCGAAGGTTGCGGCGTCGCTGCAGACGAGCAGGTCGCAGCACAGCGCCAACCCCAGGCCGCCGGCGAGCGCGTGGCCGTTGATGCAGCCGATCAGAGGCTTGCCGAGCCGCTCGCAGGCGAGGAAGAGGTCGACGAAGCCACCGCGCTCGAGGTGGCGCTGCACCTCGCTGGCGTCGGCGGCGAAGCCGGCCAGGTCGGCGCCCGCGCAGAACGCCCTGTCGCCCGCGCCGGTGAGCACCACCGCCCGCGTCGCCGCGTCGTCCCGCGCTGTCTCCAGGGCGGCGACCAGGTCGCGGATCATCCCGGCGTTGAGCGCGTTGCGCTGCCCCGGCCGGTTGAGCGTGATCGTCGCCACCCCGTCCGCACCGGTCTCGTAGAGGACGTCGGTCAGCTCCATGGCGGTGTCGTTCTGAGGAAGGCGCCGCTCAGCGGGCGACGCCGATGATGCGGCCGTCCACCCAGCCGGTCCAGCCGTTGGAGCAGAGGACGTGCGCCCAGGCGCCGCGCACCTCGGTGATCTGGATGGGCAGTCCCCCGCCCAGGGTGGCCACCACCTGGCCGTTGGGGTCAGGTGCGGCCCAGGCCTGCATGCCCTGGGGCGGCACGGTGTGGGTGGGCGCGAACGCCGCCTGCGCCGGGTGTGTCGCTTGCGCCGGCTGCCCGCTCAGCGGGGTGTAGCCGCCGCCGGCCGGGGTGGGGCTGCCGAAGCTGGGGGCGGGAAGCGTCGACGTGGCGGCGCCGTAGGCAGCCGCCGGCTCCGCCTCGCCTGCGGCCGCAGCCCAGGGCTCCGGACGGCTC
>JBOHUD010000100.1:0-88888 GCA_050734155.1 Candidatus Dormibacteria bacterium | reverse complement strand
GCCATGGCCACCCCGAGACCGCCCTGGCGACCTTGAAGGCGCCCACCCGCCAGCGGTGCACCACTCCCCGCCGGGGCCGGATCCCGGCGCTGTCGGTGAGAACCAGGCGGCCCACCCTGTCGGGGTGGGCCGCCGCCAGCGCGATGGCCACGCGGCCACCGTTGGAGTGGCCCACGACGTGGGCGCGCTCCACGCCGAGGCGGTCGAGCAGGGCGACGAGCCAGGCGGCGTACTCGTCGACGCCCCACGCCCGGGGTGGCGCGGGGGTGGCGCCGAAGCCGGGAAGGTCGGGAGCGACGATGCGGTACCCGGAGAGGCGCTCCGCGATCGGGGCCATGAGCTCCTTGTGCGCGCCCCAGCCGTGGAGGAGGAGCAGGGCGGGCCCGCTGCCCCGGTCGAGGAGCGCGGCGGCCGGCTCCTCCGCGGTCGCGGCCATCACCGGCTGGTCTTGGCGCCCCCGCCGCCGAGCATCCAGTGATCGAACACCGCGGTCGTGCCGGCGCGCTCGGCGTGGCGCCGCAGCGCGATCTCGATGAGCAGGTCGAGCAGGTCCGTGAAGGGGAGGCCGGCCGGCTCGAAGAGGTAGAAGGAGAGGGAGCCGGGGATGGGATTGACCTCGTTGACGAGAAAGCTCTGCGCGGCGGTGTCGACCATGAAGTCGACTCGCGCCACCCCGGCTGCTCCCACCGCTGCGAACACCGCCTCCGCCGCGTCACGAACACGCCCCGCGAGCGGGTCGTCGAGGGGCGCCGGAATGATCCGTCGCGCGCCCTTCATCCCCAGCGGCGCGCTCGACGACTTGACCGCGCCGGCGCGGTACTTGTCGTCGTAGCTGAGCAGGCCGCTGCTGATCGGCTGTTGCAGGAGCGAGGTGCGCACCTAGCGGCCGTCGCCTAGCACGGCGGAGTTGATCTCGACGATGCTCTCCTGGGCGGCCTCGACGAGACAGCGCTGATCGTAGGTGAGGGCCACCTCGAGGGCGGCGCGCAGCCCGGCGCCGTCGGTGGCACGGGTCACTCCGATGCTCGACCCCAGGCTGATCGGCTTGACGTAGAGCGGGTATGGCGCCAGCGCTTCGGCGGCGCGCACGGCGTCGTCGGAAGCTTCACGCCAGCGCCGGCGTTCGATGACGACATCGCCGAGGACGGGCAGACCGGCCGCCCGCAGCACCGTCTTGGCCAGCCGCTTGTCCATGCACACCGCCGACGCCGCAACCCCGCTGCCGGTGTACGGGATCCCGGCCATCTCCAGCAGTCCCTGGAGGCTGCCGTCCTCCCCGAAGCTGCCGTGCACCAGGGGCATGGCCACGTCGATGTCGATCGCGGTGGCGGCGGCACCGCGTCCGAAGCGGCCGCGCCGCTCGGCAGCCACCGGCAGCAGGGTGAGGCCCGCACGCGAGGGGTCGATGACCGGCGTCACCGGCAGGCAGCGGGCGAGCAGGTCGTCGAGGTCGGCGAACCGGCTCAGCTGGGTGAGCGGGTCACCCGTGTACCACCGGCCATCCTTGGCGATGTACACCGGCACCGCCCGGTGCCGCGAGGAGAGCGCCGCCATCGCCTGATGCGCGGTGATCACCGACACCTCGTGCTCCACCGAGCGGCTCCCGAAGATGGCGGCGACCGTGCTCACGACCTGCTCCCCGCCCTGGCGGCGGCGCTCACCGGCTCGCCGAGCAGCCCGATCTCGCGCTCCAGGATGACGCCGAAGCGGGAGGCGACCTCGTCGCGGGCGATCTCCACCAGCGCCAGCACGTCGGCCGCGCTGGCGTGGTCGACGTTGAGGATGAAGTTGGCGTGCTTGGGTGAGATCTGCGCGCCCCCCCACCTCCGCCCGCCCAGCGCCGCCGCCTCGATGAGCCGGCCCGCGAAATCACCGGGAGGGTTCTTGAAGGTGCTGCCCAGGCTGCGCACCCCGTACGGCTGGGTGCGCTTGCGCTCCGCCTGGACGGCGTCGGTGCGCCTGCGCACCGCCGCAGCCGAGTCGCCGGTCACCGCAAAGCGCCCGCGCAGCACGACGTGACCGGCCAGGTCGTTCTTGAAGCGGGAGTCGCGGTAGCCGAACCCGCACTCGGCTGCAGTCAGCCATCGCGAGGTGCCATCGGGGGCGGCGACCTCGCAGCCGACCAGGCTCCCGGCCACCTCGCCGCCGAAGGCTCCCGCGTTGCCCCAGATCGAGGCACCGCAGCTGCCCGGCACGCCGATGCCCCACTCCATGCCGGCCATGCCGGCGCGGGCGAGGTCGAGAGCAGCGCGGGGCAGCATGGTGCCGGCGTCGAGGGTGACCTCGCCGTCGCCCACGCTTAGCCGCCTGCTGAGCAGGCGCAGCGACAGCCCGCGCACGCCGCCGTCCTGGATCAGCGCGTTGCTTCCCGCGCCCAGGATGGTCACCGCCACGCCGCTCTCCGTGCACCGCGAGAGCAGCTCGGCAACCGGGGCGAGGTCGTCGACCTGCAGGAAGAGGTCGGCCGGACCGCCGATGCCGTACTGGCTGTGGCGCGCCAGCGGCTCGTGACGACGCACTCCCGGCCAGCGTTCCAGCCACTCAGTGGACACCGGACGTCTCCAACGCCGTCACCAGGCGGTGGGCGATCCTGTCGAACCCACCCAGCGAGAGCACCAGGAGCACGTCGCCGGTGCGGGCCAGCTTGGCCAGCAGGTCGAGCGCCGCTGCCGGAGAGCTCACCACGTGCACGGGCACCGCGTCGCCCACCCGCGCGGCGACGTCGTGGCTGCTGACCGTTGCCGCCATGCCGCGCTCACGGGCCATCTCGATGGGGCCGAGCACCACCACGTCCGCGCCGCTGAAGCTGTGCCCGTAGTCGTCGAGAAGGGTGCGCGTGCGCGAGTAGGTGTGCGGGGTGTGGATGGCGACCAGGCGCCGCCCCGGGTAGCGAAGCCGCGCAGCGGCGATGGTCACCTCGACCTCGGTCGGATGATGAGCGTAGTCGTCGACGACGATGACCCCGCCGATGTCGCCAACGACCTCGAAGCGGCGCGCCGGACCGCGAAAGTCGGCGCACGCCGCGATGCATCGTGGCAGCGGGGCGCCGGCAGCGCCGGCGAGCAGCAGCGCGGCGGTGGCGTTGAGCGCGTTGTGGCTGCCCGGGAAGGTGAGCGACACCCCGTCGATCGTGCCGTCGTGAGCGACGCTGAAGCTCTGCCTGGCACCGTCGTCGTCGCCGAGCTTCACGCGCCAGTCCGCCTCCGGCGCGCACCCGTAGGTGACCACCCCGCACGACGCCTGGGCGGCCAGGCCGGCGCACTCGGCGTCGTCGGCGCAGAGCACGAGCCGCCCGTCGGGCGGCATCGATCGCACCAGCTCGACGAAGGGCGCACGGTACGCGTCCAGGGTGGGGTAGATGTCGGGATGGTCGAGTTCGAGGCGGGTCACGCAGGCCGCCTCCGGGCGGATGTGCAGAAACTTGGGGCGCGGATCCCAGGGGGCGGTGGTGTACTCGTCGCCCTCGAACACGAACGGCCCCGTCCCCAGCCGGGCGCTGCCGCCGAGGTCGAGGGAGGTGGAGCCCAGCCTGAAGCCGGGGTCCAGGCCACAGCTGGCGAGCATGTGGGCGAGAAGAGAGGCCGTGGTGGTCTTGCCGTGCGTGCCGCACACGGCGATGCGGCGGCGATCGGCGGTGAGGCGCAGGTAGAACTCGATCTCGCTGCACGTGGGCAGCCCGCGGTCACGTGCGGCCAGCCACTCGGGGTTGCTCATCCGCGTCTGGTTGCCGACCACGACCAGGTCGGGGACGCCCCAGCGCTCCAGGTTGGCGGGGTCGCTGCCATCCACCCAGTCGATGCCGGCGGCGCTGAGGATGTCGGTGGTGGGCGGGTAGGCCTGGTCGTCCGACCCGGACACCCGCCATCCCTGCTGGCGCGCCAGCACAGCCGCGCCGCTGACGGCGTAGCCGCAGATGCCGAGGAAGTGCACGTGGCCGGTCACCCCGGGATTCTCGCCGCCGCGCCGGTCAGCTCGCCGAGGAGTTCGACGATCCGCGCGGCCGCGTCGAGCCGCCCCAGGTGACCGCTGGTGGCGGCCATGCGCCGCCAGGTGGACGGATCGCCGAGCAGCGCCCCCACCTCGGCGGCAACGCGATCCGCGTCGCACTCCGCGTCGGGGATGAGACGGGCGGCCCCGGCGGCCACGTAGGGGGCGGCGTTGAAGCGCTGATGGTCGCCGGCGTGCGGGTAGGGGACCAGGAGCATGGGCCTCTCCAGGGCGGCGCACTCGGCGAGCGAGGAGCCCCCCGCCCGCATCAGCACCAGGTCGGCGGCGACGATCGCCGCCCCGACGTCGTCGATGAACGGGTGGAGGTGCCAGCGCTCACGCACATCGGGAGGGAGCGCACCGGCGGCGGCGTCCATCTCCTCGCTGTCGAGCGCGCCCGTCTGATGGGTGATGCGCAGGCCCGGATGCCGGCCCAGCAGGGCCTCCACGCATCCCGCCACCGCATGGTTGATCTGGCGCGCGCCCTGGGAGCCGCCCATCACCAGGAGGTGATCGCACCGCCCGCCGAGAGCGCGCCGCGGTGTGGCCAGCACCCCGGCGCGGATGGGATTGCCGGTGTGCACCACCCGCGCCCGGGGGAGTTCCGCCGCGGTCTCCGCGAACGCGGCCGCCACCAGCGTGCCGCGCCGGGCGAGCAGGCGCGTGGCCCGGCCCGGCACCGCGTTCTGCTCCATCAGCACAACCGGGATGCGCAGCGACCGTGCCGCCAGCACCACCGGCACGCTCACGTACCCGGCCCCGCCCACGACCACGTCGGCAGCAAAGCTGCGGATGATCCTCCGCGCGGTGCGCATCGCGGCGGGCAGCAGAGCGGTGAAGCGAAGCACGCTGACCGCGTTGCCCGCATCCAGGCCCGACACGCGCACCGTCTCGAGCCGGATTCCGGCAGCGGTCACCAGGCCCTCGGCCACGCCGCCGTGGCGGCCCACCACCACCACATCGCCGCGCGGATCAGCGCGACGCAGCTCCTGGGCCAGGGCGAGCACCGGGGTCAGGTGTCCACCTGTCCCGCCGCCGGCGATCAACGTGCGCACGCAATGTCACCCCCTGTCTGCGACCCTGGGCGGACACGTTGCAGAGGATGCCGACCCCGGCGAGCGTCATCGCCAGCGAGGTGCCACCGTAGCTGATGAAGGGAAGCGGGATGCCGGTGGTGGGGATCACGCCGGTCACCGCGCCGATGTTGACGAATGCCTGGATTCCGATCCACGCGGTGATACCTCCGGCGAGAAGCGCCCCATAGGAATCGGGCGCGCGCAGTGATGCGCGCACGCCACGCCACAGCAGCAGTGTGAACGCCATGATCACAGAAACGGTTCCGACAAGTCCGAGCTCCTCCCCGATGATGGCGAAGATGAAGTCGGTGTGCGCTTCGGGCAACCACTGGTACTTCTGCACGGAGTTGCCCAGGCCGACCCCGGCGAAACCCCCGCTGCCCAGCGCGTAGAGCGCCTGACAGGCCTGGAAACCGGTGTTCAGAGCATCGTCGCACGGGTGCGTGAAGGTGGTGAGACGGCTCGACCGATACGCGACCAGCATGACCATCAGGTAACCACCCACCATGACCACGCCGAGCAGCACCAGCAGGTGCCGCTTGCGAACGCCTCCCAGGGCCAGCAGCACCAGCGCGGTGCCGGCGATGATGATGCTGCTGCCGAGGTCGCGCTCGAGAAGCACCAGGCCGAGGAGCACACCGACCAGAAGGCCGTAGTCGCGGACACCGCGGACTGTGCGAATCGCGGGAGCGCGGTCCACCAGCCACCTCGAGAAGAACAGCACGGAGACGAGGATGGCGATCGCCGAGGGCTGCACGGAGAGCGGTCCGACGGTGAACCAGCGCCGAGCCCCGTTGGCCTCGGACCCGAAGTGGGGCATCAGCACCAGCACCAACAGCGCGACAAGGACCAGCGCCAGCACCGGGGCGAGGCGGCGCAGACGGTGGTAGTCGGTGCGCGCCAGGATGACCAATGCCACCACCCCGAGCCCCATCCCCACCACCTGTCGCTCGAAGAAGTAGTTGGCGTTGGAGAACCAGAGAAACCCCAGCGCCTCGCTGGCGCTGTACACCATCACCAGCCCGAACGCGCACAGGGCTGCGATGTCGGTGAGCAACCAGCCGTCGACACCACCGAGGCTGAGGGTGCGGCCGCCGGTGAGGGCCTCGCGCAGGCGCAGCGCGGGGATGGCGGGGCGGGTGCGCGCAGCCATCAGCCGCCGTCCCGCGTGAGCAGCGCCCGCACCGACGCCGCGAAGGCGGCGCCGCGTTCCTCGAAGCTGCCGAACTGGTCGAAGCTGGCGTATCCCGGGGCCAGCAGGACCACGTCGCCGGGAGTTGCCCGCAGCGCCGCGGCTCTGACCGCCGCCTCCTGGTCCGGCACCACCAGCCTCTCGGCGTAGCCGCGCTCCGCCAGGGCGGCGTCGAGGTCGGCAGCGGTGTCGCCGTTGAGGATGGCGAGGCGGGCGTGGCGGGCCACCGCATCGGCGAGGTCCGCAGCCGGCACGCCCTTGCTGTGGCCGCCCCCGATCCAGATGATCGGACGCGCGAAGGACTCCAGCGCGCGCGCTGCGGCGTCGACGTTGGTCGCCTTGCTGTCGTTGACCCAGAGCACGCCGCGGTCATCGCCAACGACCTGGAGGCGATGGGGCACGGCTGTGAACTCGCGCACGGCGGCGGCGATGTCGCCGGGGGCAACTCCCGCGGCGCGGCCCACCGCGGCCACCGCAAGCACGTTGAGCACGTTGTGCGCGCCCAGCAGCGGGATGTCGGCCACCGGCATCACCGGCTGCGACGCGCCCGCCTCCAGGATGACCACCTCACCGCCCTCCACGGTGGCGCCCTCGAGGTCGCGCAGGGCGGCACCGAAGAACCGCACCGGGGCGGCGCTCGACTCGGCCATGGCACGGGTCACGGGGTCGTCCCAGCCCAGCACGGTGCAGGAACGCGCGTGCTCCACCACCCGCTGTTTGGCGGCGACGTACGCGGCCAGGCTGCCATGACGGTCGATGTGGTCGGGGCTGATGTTGAGGACCGCGGCGATCTCGCACGCCGGCCGTGCCACGGATTCCAGCTGGAACGAGGACAGCTCGAGCACCACCCAGTCGCCGCCCTGGACCTGCTCGAGGCGGTCGAGCATGGTGTCGCCGATGTTGCCGCCGAGGTGGACGCGGCGGCCGTCGCGCCCGATCACCGCGGCGCACAGGCTGGTGGTGGTGGTCTTGCCGTTGGTCCCGGTGATGCCCACGATGCGCCCGCGGCAGCGCTCGAACACCAGCGCCATCTCGCTTCGCACCGGGATGCCCAGGCTGCGCGCCAGCTCCAGCTCGGGTGCGGTCCAGGCCACCCCCGGCGACGGACACACCAGGGCGGCGCCACGCACCACCTCAGCCTCGTAGTCGCCCAGCTGCACCTGGACGCCGCCGGGCAGCGCGGTCGCCGCCTCGCGCAGCCGGACATCGTCGCCGCGGTCCACGACGAGCACCTCGTAGCCGTCGCCGGCCAGAACGCGCGCGCAGGCCATCCCGCTCCGTCCCAGCCCGATCACCACGGCGCGACCGCTCATGCCAGCGCTCCGCGCGAGCGCGCGTACAGCACGGTCAGCAGCGTGCCGATCGCCGCCGCCGTCGCGAAGTACAGCACCAGCCGCCGCTCGCGCAGCCCCAGCTCCTCGAAGTGATGATGGAGCGGGCTGGCGCGCAGGATCCTGTGCTGGAAGCGGCGGATGGCGGTCACGTTGATGATGACGCTGAGCGTCTCGGCGACGAAGACGATGCCCATCAATGGCAGCAGCCAGAGCAGGTGCACCTCGGCGGCGGCAGGCACCAGCGCGCACCCCAGCGCGAGCGACCCGGTGTCGCCCATGAAGAGCCGCGCCGGGAACCAGTTGAAGACCAGGAACGCTGCCAGCCCACCCACCAGCGCCGCGCAGACGATGACCACGGGCAGCGCGTGCTGGTGCACCGCCACCGCCAGCAGCCCGGCGAAGACGATCGCCGTGCAGCTCGCCGCCAGCCCGTCGACACCGTCGGTGAGGTTGACCGCGTTGCTCACCGCGATCACCGCAAGGACGCTGGCCACGATGATGCCGGGGCCGCGGAGGTCGGGCAGCCCCAGGCCGGGAAAGTACTGTCGGGTCGCTCCCGCGACAGCCAGGCCGATGCCGACCAGCAGGCCGATCAACGCCTGGAAGGCGATCTTCCTGTGGACACCAAGGCCGAACGCGCCCCGGCCGCGGATGTTCTCGCGGTCGTCGAGCACCCCGAGCAGGGCTCCCGCAAAGAGCGCGAACACCACCACGAAGCCGAGGCGGGTGCGGTCGAAGATCAGCCAGGCGGCCACGGTGATGGCGCAGAAGAGAGCGCCGCCCATGGTCGGCGTGCCCATCTTGACGAGGTGCGACGACGGGTTGAAGGACTGCACGCGCTGCCCCGCCCCGCTTCGCGCCAGCCGGCTGGTGAGCCACGGGTAGAGTGCCAGCCCGGCCCCGAAGGCGAGCACGACGACCACCGCCGCGTGTCTCATGGGGTGATCCGCCACTGATCGATCGCCACCTGCGCCACCTGCTTCCAGACCGGGGCCGCCAGCGTCGCCCCGAAGCGGACGATGCCCTTCTCGTGCGGATAGTTGAGCACCACCAGCATGGTGAACCTGGGGTTCTTGGCGGGCAGGAAGCCGGCGAAGGAGACGACCACATCGCTGCCGTAGTGGCCGTTGGTGGCCACGCTGGCGGTGCCCGTCTTGCCGGCCACCTCGCCCTTGAATGCGGGGATCTTGGCCATCGAACCCTCAGCCCCACGATCCTCGACCACGCCCGTCATCATCTGCGCCAGGGTGGCCGCGGCGTCGGCGGAGATGACCCGCCGCGTCGTCGGGGCCACCACCGCCGACCTGCCCGTGGTGGGATCGATGACGGCCTGCACCGCGTGGGGCTGCACCCACACCCCCCCGTTGGCGACCGCGTTGATGGCGGCAAGCTCCTCGATCGGGGTCACCTGGAGGCGCTGCCCGAAGGCGGCCTCGGCCAGGTCGAGAGCGCTCCACTGGCTCTGCGGCTGCAGCGGGATGCTCTGCTCACCGGCGAGATCGACGCCGGTGGGCGCGCCCATGCCGAAGGCCAGCATGTTGCTGTAGAAGGCGTTCGCCCCCATCAGCTGCCCCACCTTGATGGCGCCGTTGTTGAGCGAGTCGTCGAGCACCTTCTGCATGGTGATGAGGCCATGGGCGCGACCATCCCAGTCTTGAATGGTGGCTCCATCGATCGTCGTCGGCCCCTCTTTGAAGCTGTACGCGGGGGTGATGGCGTGGGCGTTGAGGCCGCCCGCGAAGGTGACCACCTTCTGCACCGAGCCGGGCTCGTAGACATTGGCCACCGCCAGGTCGCGGAAATCGGCGATCGGGGCGGTCCAGTACGAGTTGGCGTTGTACGCGGGTGCCTGGGCCCAGGCGCGGATGGCCCCCGTCTTGGTGTCCATCATGATCAGGGTCCCCGAGTCGGCCTGGGCCCTGGCCACGCCCTGCGCGATCGCCTGCTCGGCCCAGTACTGCACCTCCGAGTCGAGGCCGAGCTGCAGGTCCTGGCCATCGCGGGCCTGCGATTGAGGGTCGTTGCTCAGGGTGATCGAGTTTCCGGTCACATCGCGCACCGTCGACTGGTGTCCGTCGGTGCCGCGCAGCACCGTGTTGTAGTACGCCTCGAGGCCGTACTGACCGGTGCCGTCCCCGTCGACATAGCCGAGCAGGTTGGCGGCAAAGGAGTTGCCGGTGACCGGCGACGGTTCATAGACGCGCTGCTGGGCGGGCTCGACGACGATGCCGGAGAGGCCGAGTGCGGCGAGCTGGTCACTGACCTGCTGCGAGACTGACTTGGCCAGGTAGACGAAGCGCGTCGGCTTGGAGATCAGCGACTCCACCGCGGTCGTGTCCATGGACAGCACCGGGGCCAGCCGGCGGGCCACGTCGAGGCGGGTGGACACCGGGATCAGGCCGGGATCGGCGTAGACGTCGTACACGGTGCGGTTGCTGACCAGCACCCTGCCGCTGCTGTCGAGGATGCGCCCGCGCGTGGCCGTGACGGTCACCGACTTCTGGTGCAGGGCAGCGGCCCTGGCGGCGAGGGTGGCGTGCTGGAGCAGCTGCACGTCGACCAGCCGCACCGAGAGCGTGGCCGCCATGGCGGCGAAGGCCAGCGCCAGCCAGGTGCCGCGATGACGAAAGTCGGGAGCGTCGGCGACGAACCAGCCGCGCACACGCGACGACCGGACGTCGTCGCGATGCCGGCTCATGGCCCCGCGCCCGAGCTGCCGTGTACGCCGACGGCGCCTCCGATCGCGGCCACGAACTGCTGCAGCGGATCACTCGAACCGGGACGCGCGGCCAGCAACGGTGCCGGGACACTGACCACCGGCTTCAGCCGCACGTCCACGTACGACCAGTGCCCCGCGGGACGCATCCCCAGCTGCTGGGCGGCGGCGACGATGCGCTCCGCGCTCTCCAGCCGCGCCAGGTCGTCGCCCAGCTGCGAGTCCTGGGCGCGGAGCTGGCCGTTCTGGTCGGACAGCGCCGCGGCCTGGTAGGTGGCCTGGGTGGAGTGGGCGCTCTGGCTGACGTAGGCGACGCCGACCCCCGCCAGCGCCGCGATCAGCGGCAGCAGGGGCAGGGGCGTGCGCGGTCCGCCGCGACGAAGCCGGGTGCGACGCGCGGGTGCGTCGTCGAGCGGAACACGGGTGAGGTCATCGGCGGGGAGTCGTTGAGAGGTCGTTCTGGGCACAGCCCGGATCTCCGTGTGAGCAGGGACGTGAGGAGGGAGAGGCAAGCAAAGGGGTCGCGGTGCGCAGCGGCGTGTCTAGCGCCCGTCGTCGAGCTTCTCGGCGACTCGGAGCCGCGCGGAGCGGGCTCGCGGGTTGCCGGCAAGCTCAGCGGCGTCGGGCTTGATCGCCTTGCGGCTGAGAAGGAGGAGAGAGGCCCGGTGAGCGCAGGTGCAGTGGGTCTGTTGGGGCGGACATAGACAGTTCTGTGCTGAGACGTGGAGTGTGTTCTTGACAATGGTGTCCTCGAGAGAGTGGAAGGAGACAACCCCAAGACGCCCACCGGGCCGGAGAATGCGAATTGCCGCCTGCAGCCCCACCTTGAGGCTCTCCAGCTCGTGGTTCACCTCGATGCGCAGCGCCTGGAAGGTGCGTGTCGCAGGGTGGATGCGCTTCGGCCAGAAACGCCGCGGGATGGTGCGCTCGACGACCTCGCGCAGCTGCGCGGTGCTGGTGATCGCCTGGTTGCTGCGCAGCCGCACCACGGCGGCGGCGATGCTGCGTGCGAAGCGCTCATCGCCGTAGCTGCGGATCAGGGCCGTCAGGTCGGCCTCGGGCCAGCGGTTGACGATGTCCGCGGCCGAGATGCCCCCGCCGGGGTCCATGCGCATGTCCAGCGGTGAGTCGAGACGGAAGCTGAAACCCCGGGTCGGATCGTCGAGCTGGACCGAGGAGAGGCCGAGGTCGAGGGTGACGCCGTCGACGGTGCCGGGGCTGATCCCGTGGGCGGTCGCGATCGACTCCATGTCGGCGAAGTCGCCGTGCTCGACGATGACGCCGCCGTGGTCCGCGAAGCGCCGCCGGGCTGTCGCCACCGCGGCGGGATCGCGATCGATGGCAAGGATGCGCCCGCCGGGACCAACGCCTTCGAGCAACGCGGTGACGTAGCCGCCGGCACCGAGGGTGCCGTCGATGAACGTCTGCCCCGGACGGGGCTGCAGGCTCTGTATTAGCGGGTGTAGAAGGACCGGCCGGTGTCCCGTCGCGTCAGGCGATGGACCACCGGGCGTGGCGGTGCTGCTGTCGTCCATGCCGGCCACGATCGACATGGAAGCCCTTTTGACGTGCTGGCGGGGGCGGAGCCGTGGTCACGCCTGCTCGCCCGCGCTCGCTGAGCGGGGGCGGCCGACGCGATCCCCGAGCTGGGTGAAGGTCTCGGGATCGAGGCCGCGGCTCTCGCTGTCCCACACCTCCTCGCCGACCACCTCCACCACGTTGGAGACGCCGACGAAGACAGCCCGGTCGGCGATGCGGGCGAAGCTCCGGTGGTCGGGGCTGAGCAGGATCCGGCCCTGGGCGTCGACCTCGACCTCGCGGGCGTCCGCGTAGAGGTGACGGATGAAGAGGCGTTCGTCGGCGGTGCTCTGGGCGGTGAGCCGGAAGTGCTGCTCGTACTCCTGCCACTCGGCGGCGGGCCGGATCACGAGGCGGTTCTCCGAGCCGGGAGCGATGACGGCGCCGCCGAGGTCGCGGCGGAACTGGGCGGGCAGGGCGACCCTCCCCTTGGAGTCGACGGCATGACGGAACGTCCCGTAGAACACGGATCAGCTCCGACCGCTGGGTCGCTGGCGCCGCCTGCCCACATGTCCTGCCCCACTTTTCACCACTCTGCCCCACTGACTGGGCGGAAAGGTAGCAGTCCCAACTCAACGCGTCAATGCGAACATATGTGCCGTTCCCCACTCGAGCCCCAGCCGGGCCTCTCGCCGCGAACGCCGCAGTCGATCAGGGGCGGGATGGGTGAGGCCTGGCGGAGCGCGCGTAGAATTGCCCGGCAAGCCGGCCGGACGGCCGCGGGCGCCAGTCGTCCGAGGAAAGTCCGGGCTCCACAGAGCAGGGCGCTGGGTAACGCCCAGTCGGGGCAACCCGAAGGAGAGTGCCACAGAAAGGACACAGCCGCGGCGATTCCGGGGCAACGGTGAAATGGTGGGGCAAGAGCCCACCGGCGGTCGGGTGACCGGCCGGCCAGGTAAACCCCGCCCGGAGCAAGGCCGAACAGGGACGGACGGTTCGCCGTCCAGGGGTTGCTCGCCCCATGTCCCGGGTAGGGCCGCTGCAGGCGCCGGGCAACCGGCGTCGTAGATGGATGGCCGTCCCCCGCCGCCGGGGAGCGGCGGCCCGAGGGCCGTCAACGGAGCGGCGGGGACAGAACCCGGCTTACAGGCCGGCTTGCACGCTCCCCACCATCCACGCGGCGGCGGCGGAGCGCCGCTCCTGCCCGCCGCCACCACCCTCACGATGCGGCCGGCCTGGTGCTTCTGGCAGTGTCCACGACCGTCGTGACACGCCGGGCTGGCCCGACACCCGTGAGACGAACAGGAGATTGCTCGTGAGCCAGACCCGCGAGGGCGCGACGGAGCCCGCCAGCCGCCTGGCCGTGGCCGCCGTCAGGGAGACCCAGCCCGGGGAGCGGCGGGTGGCGCTCACCCCCGACAGCATCGGCCGCCTGGCCGCAGGGGGACTCGACGTCCTGGTGGAGGTCGGGGCAGGGGCGGAGGCCCGTTTTGCCGACGAGGCCTATGTCGAGGCGGGGGCGTCCATCGTCGACGGCGACCGGCTGAGCGCCGGCGCCGACGTGATCGTGACCGTGGGCACCCTCTCCGACGAGAAGGCGGCCCGGCTGCGGCCCGGCCAGGCTGTCGTCGGGATGCTGAGCCCGCTGGTGGATCCCGGCCTGGCGCGACGGCTGGCCGAGCAGGGGGTGACCGCGATCAGCCTCGACGGCCTGCCCCGCACCCTGGCCCGGGCCCAGTCCATGGACGCGCTCACCTCGCAGGCCAACGTGGCCGGCTACAAGGCGGTCCTGGTCGCCGCCGCGGCGTTCGGGCGGTTCTTCCCGCTGATGATCACAGCCTCGGGCACCGCCAAGCCCGCCGACGTCCTCGTCCTCGGGGCCGGGGTCGCCGGGCTGCAGGCCATGGGCACCGCCCGCCGGCTCGGCGCGGTGGTGACCGGCTACGACGTGCGCCCCGAGACGCGCGAGCAGATCGTGTCGGTGGGCGCCCGCCCCCTCGACCTCGAGTCGGTCGGGCCGGCCTCCGGGGAGGGCGGTTACGCCAGGGCGCTCACCGAGAGCGAACAGACCGCCCAGCAGGAGGAGCTCAACCACCACGTCGCCCGCTTCGACGTGGTCATCACCACCGCTCAGGTGCCGGGGCGGCGGCCACCGCTGCTGGTCACCGCCGGCGCGATCGAGAGGATGCGCTCGGGCTCGGTGATCGTCGACCTCGGCGCCAGTGCCCTGGGTGGCAACGTCGAGGGGTCGGCCCCGGATCAGACGATCCTCACCGCCAACGCGGTGACGATCATCGGGGCGGGCAACCTGCCGGCCCAGCTGCCCACCGCCGCCTCGGTGGCCTTCTCGCACAACGTCACCGCCCTGCTGCTCCACCTGGTCCATGACGGCGCCCTGGCGATCGACCGCGACGACGAGATCCAGGCCGGGGTGGTGGTGACCCACGACGGGGAGGTGACCAATCCCGCCGTGCTGAAGCTCCTCGAGGCAGACCCCACCGCGGCGCGCGGCTCATGAGCACCTCGCTCCTCTCCGAGGTCAGCATCTTCGTGCTGGCGCTCCTGGTGGGCTTCGAGGTGATCAGCAAGGTGCCCTCGATGCTGCACACGCCCCTGATGTCCGCGTCCAACGCCATCCACGGCATCGTGTTCGCCGGCGTGATGGTCACCGCGGCCCAGGCCAACAGCGCCCCCGGCTACGTGCTTGCCTTCGTGGCCGCCGGGTTCGCGGCCACCAACGTGGTCGGCGGCTACACGGTCACCGACCGCATGCTCGAGATGTTCCGCAAGCGCCCGGCCCCGCCCGGGCCCCGCGATCACACCGAGGACCGGGGTTGAGGGCATGAGCACCATCAACACCGCGGTGGCGCTGGCGTACCTGCTGGCCGCGGCCGGCTTCGTGGTCGGGCTCCACCTCATGAACTCCCCCGCCAGCGCGCGCCGCGGCAACCAGCTGTCCTCGGCGGGCATGGTCGTCGCCGTGGCCGTCACCCTCGCCAAGGTGGTCGGCGACGGCGCCATCACCGCCACCGGCTGGGCGGTCCTGGGCGCCGGCAGCGCGGTGGGAGCGATTGCGGGCGTGACCATGGCCCGCCGGGTGCAGATGACCGCCATCCCCCAGCTGGTGAGCATCTTCAACGCCGTGGGCGGGGGTGCGGCCGCCCTGATCGCGGTCGCCGACTCGGTGCGCTCGGGCGGCTCCCACGTCTCCACCAGCGTCACGGTGGCGACTCTCCTCGACGTCATCATCGGGGCGGTCACCTTCTCGGGGTCGCTGGTCGCCGCCGGCAAGCTGCAGGGCTGGATCCGCGGGGAGCCCGTGGTGTTCGCGGGCACGCGCGTGCTCACCATGGTGCTGGCGGCCGTGGCCGTCGGGGGCAGCGCCTACCTGCTCACCGGCGCCGGCGCCATCTGGGTGCTCATCGTGGTGCTCCTCGCCGCGCTGGTGTTCGGGGTCACCATGGTCATGCCCATCGGTGGCGCGGACATGCCGGTGGTGATCTCGCTGCTCAACGCCTTCACCGGGATCGCGGTGGCCATGGCCGGCTTCGTGATCGACAGCGCAGCCCTGATCATCGCCGGCGCCCTGGTGGGCGCGTCCGGCGGCATCCTCACCAAGCTCATGGCCGACGCCATGAACCGCTCGATCCTCAACATCGTGGCCGGGGGCTTCGGCACCGGTGACACGCCCGCGCCAGCCGAGGGGGGCCCCGGTGGCGACGTCCGCCGGGTCTCCGCCGATGACGCCGCCATCCAGCTGGCCTACGCCGGCAAGGTGGTCATCGTCCCCGGCTACGGCCTGGCCGCCGCCCAGGCCCAGCACGAGGTCCGCCAGCTGGCCGACCTGCTCGAGTCCCGCGGGGCCGACGTCTCCTTCGCCATCCACCCGGTCGCCGGCCGCATGCCCGGGCACATGAACGTGCTCCTGGCCGAGGCCAACGTGCCCTACACCTCGCTGCGGGAGATGGGCGAGGCCAACCCCCAGTTCCCCACCACCGACGTGGCCCTGGTGGTCGGGGCCAACGACGTCACCAACCCGGCGGCCCGCCACGCCAACACCCCGCTCTCGGGCATGCCCATCCTCGATGTGGACCAGGCCAGCAACATCATCGTCATCAAGCGGTCCATGGCCCATGGCTACGCGGGCATCGACAACGAGCTGTACACCAACCCCAAGACGAGCATGTTCTTCGCCGATGCCAAGCAGGGCCTCGGCGAGATCGTCGCCGCGGTCAGGACGCTGGTGGCGAGCTGACCACCAGCCGCTGCCGGGCTGTGCCGAGTCGCCCGGTGCCGGGGCCATCTCATACTTCACAGTTGCCGTGAAGCCCACCGACGTGCAGGACCCCGCCTATTTCCACAAGGTGGTCGACTGTCAGTGGGCATGCCCTGCCCACACCGATGTTCCCGAGTACATCCGCCTGATCGCCCAGGGGCGCTTCACCGACGCCTACATGGTGAACCGCGAATCCAACGTCTTCCCGGCCATCCTGGGGCGCACCTGCGACCGCCCCTGCGAGCCGGCCTGCCGGCGCGAGCGGGTGGACGGGAGGCCCGTGGCCATCTGCCGGCTGAAGCGGGTGGCCGCCGACCACCGCGGCGACATCGCCGAGCGCATGCCGGTCATCCCGGTGCAGAAGAACGGAAGGCGCATCGCCTGTGTCGGTGCCGGACCCGCCTCGCTGACGGTGGCCAACGACCTCCTGCCGCTGGGCTACGAGGTCGTGATCTTCGAGCAGCACGCCGCGCCGGGCGGGCTGATGCGCACCAACATCCCGGCCTTCCGCCTGCCCGCGCAGGTCCTCGACGAGGAGGTCTCGGCGATCCTCGACATGGGTGTGGACATCCGCTACCGGACTCCTGTCGGGTCGCTGCGAGCGCTGCTTGCGGAGGGCTTCGACGCCGTGTTCGTGGGCAGTGGCGCCCCCCGCGGCAAGGACCTCGACATCGAGGGACGCCACCAGACCGACCGCATCCACATCGGCATCGACTGGTTGGAGTCGATCGCCTTCGGCCACGTCGACTCGATCGGCGAGCGGGTGCTGATCATCGGCGTCGGCAACACCGCCATGGACTGCTGCCGCTCCTCGCGGCGCCTCGGTGGCCGCGACATCAAGGTCGTGGCCAGGCGGCCGCGCGGCTTCTTCAAGGCGTCTCCGTGGGAGCTGGACGATGCCGAGGAGGAGCGCATCGACATCCTCGTCAACCACGCGCCCGAGCGGTTCATCGTCGAGAACGGCCGTCTGCTCGGCATGGAGTTCCTGCGCCTGTCCTGGGACTCCGAGGCACGCCATTCGGATGTCATCGACAGCGTGGTCCTGCCCGCGGACGATGTCATCCTCGCCATCGGACAGGAGAACGCGTTCCCCTGGATCGAGCGCGACCTGGGCGTGGAATTCGACGACGGAGGCATGCCCGTGGTGGACGCGACCACCATGCAGTCGACGCTGCCCGGGGTGTTCTTCGGCGGTGACGCCGCCTGGGGGCCGAAGAACATCATCTGGGCGGTGGCCCACGCCCACGAGGCCGCCATCTCGATCCACAACCGCTGCCAGGACATGGCGGTCACGCAGCGTCTGCCACTGGGCCTGAACCTGGTCAGCCAGAAGATGGGTCTGTCGGAGTGGAGCTACCACAACGACTACAACCCCGCCTCCCGGCAGAAGATGACCCACGTCGAGTTGACCGAGCGATTCGCCAAGCTCGACCTCGAGGTCGAGCTCGGCTTCAGCGCGGAGCAGACGGCGCGCGAGGTGCAGCGCTGTCTGAACTGCGACATGCAGACCGTCTTCGACGCACCGCTGTGCATCGAATGCGACGCCTGCATCGACGTGTGCCCCGTCCAGTGCCTGACGATCGCGCCCGACGGCGACGAGGACCAGGTGCGGTCAGCGCTGTCGGCGCCGGCCACCAACCCCAGCCAGGCGCTGTTCGTCTCCGACCCGCTTCCTCAGACCGGCCGGCTGATGCTCAAGGACGAGGATGTCTGCGTTCACTGCGGGCTCTGCGCCGAGCGCTGTCCGACGGCGGCGTGGGACATGCAGAAGTCGGAGATCGTCATCCCCTACGCCATCACCCCGATCCCGCTGCTCCAGGTGGGGGCGGCGCGGTGACCGCGATGACCTCCGTGGCCACCGCCCCCGTTCGTGTCAACGATTTCGCGCTCAAGCTGGCGGCGGTCAACGGGACCGGCTCCTCCAGCGTGAATGGGCTGCTGACCCACGCCATCTTCCGGATGGGTATCCCGGTCTCGGGGAAGAATCTCTTCCCCTCCAACATCCAGGGCCTGCCCACCTGGTATGAGATTCGCGTCAACGGCGCCGGCCACACCTCCCGCGCCCTGGACTACGACCTGATGGTGGCCATGAACCACTCCACCTACGCCGCCGACATCGCGGAGGTGCGTTCCGGCGGTTACGTGCTCCTCGACTCGTCGTGGCCGTTGGATCCCGAGCTGGTGCGCGCCGACGTGACCTTCCTCGGAGTCCCGCTGGCGCAGATGTGCAACCAGAACTTTCGCCAGCCCCGTGAGCGCGTCCTGATGAAGAACGTCGCCTACGCAGGGGCCCTGGTCGCCGTTCTTGGCATCGACCTCGACATCGTGTCGCAGCTCCTGGCGGAGAGGTTTGCGGGCAAGGACAGGCTGCGTGAGTCCAACCAGCGGGCACTGCGCCTCGGCTACGACTACGCGCTGGCGACCTTCGCGCCGCTGCCGTTCGGGGTGGAGGCGATGGACGCCAACGCCGGCAGGATCCTCATCGACGGCAACACGGCGACGGCGCTGGGCTGCCTGTACGCGGGCGCCACGGTGGCCGCCTGGTATCCGATCACGCCGTCCACGGGAGTCATGGACGCGTTCACCGGCTTCTGCGCCAGGTACAGGCACGACCCCGCCACCGGCAGGAACAATTTCCTGATCCTCCAGGCGGAGGACGAGCTGGCGGCGATCGGCATGGTGCTGGGATCCTCGTGGGCCGGGGCGCGCGCCTTCACCTCGACGTCGGGCCCGGGGATCTCGCTGATGACCGAGCTGCTCGGTCTGGCGTACTACGCCGAGATCCCCGCCGTGGTGATCGATGTCCAGCGCGTGGGCCCGTCGACCGGCATGCCCACACGCACCCAGCAGGCGGACATCCTGAGCTGCGCATTCGCCTCGCACGGCGACACCAAGCACATCCTCCTGTTCCCCGCCGACCCGGTGGAGTGCTTCGACTTCGCGGTCAGGTGCTTCGACCTGGCGGAGCGCTTCCAGTGCCCCGTGATCATGCTCAGCGATCTCGACATCGGCATGAACGACTGGGTGGTGCCGCGGCTCACCTGGGACGACGGCTACGCGCCCGACCGCGGACGCGTGCTCAGCGCCGAGCAGCTGGAGGGCAGCGGACGGTTCGCCCGCTACGCCGACCCGGACGCCGACTTCGTGTCCGCCCGAACCCTTCCCGGGGTCAGCGCCGCGGGAGCGTTCACCACTCGCGGCTCGGGACACAACCGCCAGGGCAGGTACACCGAGACCCCCGACGAGTACCAGGAGGTGCTCGATCGGCTGGCCCGCAAGCACGCGGCCGCGGCCAGGCACCTGCCCGAGCCGGTCGTGGAACGGCGCCCCGGCGCGCGCATCGGCGTGGTCACCGTGGGGGGTTGCGACCTCGCCGTCCGCGAGGCCCTGGAAGTGCTCGAGGAGCGCGGCACGGCTGCCGACTTCATGCGCATCCGGGGGTTCCCCTTCGCGGAGGAGGTGGGCGACTTCCTCGACGAGCACGAGGTGGTCTTCGTGGTGGAGCAGAACCGTGACGCCCAGCTGCGCTCCCTGCTGACCCTGGAGACCACAGTCCCCAAGGACAGGCTGCGTTCGGTTCTGTCCTACGGTGGATTCCCGCTCAGCGCCAGCACCGTCATCGACGCCCTGGCGGCGCAGGTGGGCCGCTAGCCGTGGCCTCGATCACCAAACCCGTCGCCCGCCACCCCTCGATGGAGCGCAACTCGCTGGGGCTGACCATCCGCGACTACGAGGGGGGGATGTCGACTCTCTGCGCGGGCTGTGGCCACGACTCGGTCACAGCGGCGCTGGTGCGCGCGTTCTGGGAGCTGTCCACCCCACCTCACATGCTGGCCAAGCTGAGCGGCATCGGCTGCTCGGGCAAGACCCCCGCGTACTTCGTCGGCGGCGCCCATGGTCTCAACGGCGCCCACGGACGGATGGCCACCATCGCCACCGGCGCCAAGGCCGCCAACCGCGACCTGCTCTGCGTCGGCATCTCCGGGGATGGTGATTCACTGTCCATCGGCCTGGGGCACCTTGCCCACGCCATCCGTCGCAACGTCGCCCTGGTGTACGTCATCGAGAACAACGGCGTGTACGGGCTCACCAAGGGGCAGTTCTCGGCCTCCGCCGACGTCGGCAGCAGGCCCAAGAAGGGCGCTGCCAATCTGATGTCTCCGATCGACCCGATCATGCTCGGCCTGTCCCTGGGAGCCACCTTCCTGGCGCGCAGCTTCTCCGGTGACAAGCAGCAGCTGGTGCCGATCCTCAAGGCCGCCGTGGTGCACCAGGGCTTCGCGCTGGTGGACGTGATCTCGCCATGCGTCACCTTCAACGACCACGAGGGCTCGAGCAAGAGCTACCTGTTCACCCGCGAGCATGCCGTCAAGGTCGGCGTCGCCGATTTCGTCCCCCCCGAGGAGGAGATCGTCGCCGCCATCCCCAAGGACGGCGTTCGCATGGTGCGCATGCACGACGGCAGCGTGGTCCGCTTCCGGTCGGTCCCCGAGGATTACGACCCCACCGACCGCGTCTCGGTCGGCGCCTATTTGCAGCAGAGACATGGCGACGGTGAGGTGGCCACCGGCCTCCTCTACGTGAACGAGGACGTGCAGGACCTGCACACGCTCAACGCCACCTCGCAGCGTCCCCTCGTGCAGCTGCCCCACGCCGAGCTGTGCCCCGGCGCCGCCGAGCTCGACAGTCTCCAGGCGGCCTTCCGCTAGCCCGCCTGCGAGGGACCGGTCGCCAGCTGTCGCGCCACCGCCGCCACCGCCAGGGTGTCGACGCGCTCGTTGCCGGGCACACCGCTGTGGCCGCGCACGTGCTCGAACTGGACGCGGTCATCGACCTGGCGGTCGATGTCCGGGTAGAGATCGAGGTTGGCCCTGCGCTTCCAGGTCCGGGTCAGCCAGTTGATTACCCCTAGGCTGTCGGTGCGCACCACGATTCGCCACCCGCGATCGTCCCCGATGCGCGCCCGCACCGCGCGCAGTGCCTCGCGCACCGCCTTGAGCTCCTCGCGATTGTTGGTGGTCATCGCCTCCGCGCCGGCCGCCTCCTCGAGCGACCCGTCCGGCCATTCGAGCCGGTAGGCCCACGCCCCGGGACCGGGGTTGCCCGAGCAGGCACCATCCGTGTAGGCCACCACCGTCTCGGTCATGGCACCACCAGGCGATCGCAGCCGGAGCACTGCACGGGCTCATCGGCAACGCGAATGCGCCGAACCTCGGAGTTGGCGAAGGGGAGGTGGCATCCCCCGCAGCTGTCGCCCTGGATGCGCACCACCGCCGGAGCGACCCGTCGCGCCAGGCGGTCGTAGAGGGCCACGTCGGCGGTGGCCAGCGCGGCGGTCAGCTCGCTGCGGTCGCGGGCATGACGCTCGATCGCGTCTCGAAACGCCACCGCCTGCTCGAGGAGCCCGCCGCCTCGCTCCGCGCGTTCACGCTCGCGGTCGACGACGGCCGCGTTGGCGTCGCGATCCGCGACCGCCGCCTGGTCGGCGCGTTCCATCAGAGCCAGCAGGGGCTCGTCCTGGGCATCGATGCGCTCACGCAGGGATTCCAGGTCGTGCTGCATGCCGAGCAGCTCCTGGGGGTTGTGCACCGAACCGTCGTAGAGGTGGCGGTTCAGCTCCAGGGCGCGCCGGCGCAGCCCCTCCACCGCCTCTTCCGCGGCGGCCAGGCGGGCGCCGGCGGTGGCCTGCTCGCGGCCCAGCCGGCGAGCCTCGCGCCTGCGTCGCTCCAGCTCCGGGTCTCTGGCGATCTGCGCCTCCACCGCGGCGAGGCGGGCGGAGTCCCCGGCCAGGCGGCTGTCGATCTCCTGGAGGCGGAGCAGATCACCGCCGCGGCTCACCGCGGCGCCTCCCCGCCATCCGGGCTGGTGCGCCGGGCGATCACGCGGCCGCCTGCGAGACCGCGACCAGCCCGCTCAGGGTCCGCCGGGCAGCCCCGGAGTCGATCGCCGCCCTGGCGCGCTCGATGCCCTCGGCCATGCCCGCGGCGACATCGGCGGCGACCATCGCGGCGGCGGCGTTGAGGAGCACCACGTCGCGGGGCGGACCGGCGGTGCCGTCGAGAACAGCGAGGAGGGCGGCGGCGTTGAGGACCGGGTCGCCACCGGCCAGCGCCTGGCGGGGCGCGGCGCGGAGGCCCAGCGCCTGGGGGTCGATCTCGATCTCGCCAACGCCGCTCTCGGTGACCTCGTAGCCGCAGGTGACCGAGTCGAGTCCGAGCTCGTCCATCCCACCGGGACCGGTGAACACCAGCGCATGGCGGTGGCCGAGCTGCTGCAGGACCGCGGCCATGACCGCCACGGAGACGGTGCCGGCCACGCCCAGTGCCTGGTGGCGCACCCGCGCCGGGCTGGCCAGCGGGCCGAGCACGTTGAACACGGTGCGGAAGCCCAGCTGTCCGCGGGCGGCGGCGGCGTGGCGCATGGCGGGGTGGAAGGAGGGAGCGAAGATGAACCCCATGCCCACCTCGTCGACGCAGCGGCGCACCCCGGCCGCGTCGAGCGCCACCCGCACCCCCAGCTGCTCGAGCACGTCGGCGCTGCCGCAGCGCGACGAGGCCGCGCGGTTGCCGTGCTTGGCGACGCGGCAGCCGGCGGCGGCCGCCACCAGGGCCGCGGCGGTGGAGATGTTGAAGGTGTTGCTGGCGTCGCCCCCGGTGCCGCAGGTGTCCACAGCCCCGGGTTCGAGCAGCACCGGGGTGGCGTGGTCACGCATCGACATCACCATGCCGGTCAGCTCGTCGACGGTCTCGCCACGCAGGCGCAGAGCGGCGAGGAGGCCGCCGATCTGGGCGTCGGTGGCGCTGCCATCCATGATCAGGTCCATGACGGCGCGCGCGGCTGCGACATCCAGCGAGTCGCCGCCGACGATCCTCTCCAGCGCATGGCGCATCAGCTCATCGGTCACGTGGCGGCGACGGTAGCATCCAGGGGCCGCGCATATACTCGGCCGCCCATGACCGCGCGCACGCTGACGCCGTTCGATCCCGCGGCGGTGCGGGACTGGACGCTTGGTGAGGGGCGGCGCGGCGTCCTCCTGCTCCACGGCTTCGCAGGGACGCCGCCCGAGCTGCGCCGCCTCGGCGAGCACCTCGCCGCCCACGGGTATCGCTGCCGCGGGCCGGCTCTGGCCGGCCACGCCAGCACCCCTGAGGCGCTGGAGGCGACCACGCGACGCGACTGGACCGCCTCCGCGCAGGCCGAGCTCGATTCCCTGGCCGGCGAGTGCGACGAGGTGATGCTCGCCGGGCAGTCGATGGGCGGCACCATCGCGCTCCACCTCGCCGCCACCGACCTGCGCATCGCCGCGGTGGCCACGCTGGCCACCCCCATCTGGCTGTCCCGGCTGGCGACCTGGGCGGTGCCGCTGGCGCGCCGGGTGATGCGCTGGCAGCGGCCCGGTGACGACATCGACCTCTACGACCTCGACGCCATCGATGAGCTCCACTCCCACGGCCTGCGCCCGATGCGCTCCATCCAGGAGTTCGTCCGCCTCCTCGCCGAGGTGCGCGACCAGCTGCCGGCGATCCGCGCACCCGTGCTCGTCCTCCATGGTGGGCGTGACCGCACCATCGACCCCGCCAACGCCGCGGAGATCGCCCGGCGGCTGGTCTGCAGCCGGGCGGTGCGCCACCGGTCGTTCCCGCGCAGCGGCCACGGGATGAGCGTCGACGTCGACCGCGAGCAGGTCAACGCCTGCGTCCTGGAGTGGTTCGACAGTCACTCGCGCACCGCGGGAGCGGCGAGGAGCACCGCCTCGGCCTGAACGGCTGGGCGCCGCCGCGCCGCTACAGTGTCGCGATGGGCAGCCTCGCGCAGCGCCTGCGCAGCGTCGTCGACCCGCTCGACACCACGCACCTGGCGGCTCCCCCGCAGAGCCGCAGCGCCGCGGTCCTGCTCCTCTTCGACGGCAGCCAGGCGCGCTTGCCGCTGCTCTTCCTGGAGCGCACCGCTCATCTCCGCCATCATGCCGGGCAGATCGGTTTCCCGGGTGGGGGCAGCGAGGCCGGCGACGCCACCATCGTCGCCACCGCTCTGCGCGAGGCCGGTGAGGAGGCCGGCGTGCCCGCCACCGCGGTGGAGGTGCTCGGCCTGTTGCCGCCATTCCTGACGGCAACATCCGACAACTGGCTCACCCCGGTGCTGGCTCTTCAGACCTCCGACTTCGAGCTGCGGCCGGAGCCCTTCGAGGTGGCCCGGCTGTTCCGTGTCGACCTGCACACCCTGATGGAGGCGCCCCACACCACCCGCACCTTCGGCGGCGAGGGGGACGCCCGGGAGGTGCACTACTACGAGGCGGAGGGGAACGTCATCTGGGGCGTGACCGCGGCGATCCTCCACGAGCTGATCACCCGGATCGCGCGGAACGAGGCCCGACGCTGACGTCAGCGGTAGCGGGGGTGCGCGACGAAGGGGTTGGACACCATCTCCTCGGCGATGGTGGTGCGCAGGCCGTGACCGGGATGCACCACGGTGTCGGGCGCCAGCGCATAGACACGCTGCTCGATGCTGACCAGCAGTTGCTGCCAGTCGCCACCGGGGAGGTCGGCCCGTCCCACACCCCGGCGGAAGAGCGTGTCGCCGCTGAGCAGGTCGGTCCCCGCCAGGAAGCACACCGAGCCCCGGGTGTGACCGGGCGTGTGGATCACCCCGATGTCGACGCCGTGCCAGCCGATGACCTGGCCATCGCTGAGGTCGTCGTCGACCACCACGTCGGCGATGTCCTCGGGGATGCCGGGGAGGAAGCGCATGGTGACCAGCTGTTCGCGGTCGCCGGGATGGAGGGCCACCCGGCACCCGTGCGCGGCCACCAGCGCGGGCACCCCGTTGACGTGGTCGCCGTGTCCGTGGGTGAGCAGGATGCGCTCGCAGCGCCAGCCCCGCTGCTCGAGCAGCTGCAGAGCCTGGGCGCTCTGCAGCCCGGGGTCGATGACGATGGCGGAGTCGCTGTCGCGACGGTGCAGCAGGTAGCAGTTCTGGTCGTACACCGCGTCGACGACGACGGTCAGCTCGACCAGGTCGCGGAGCGTGTCCACGCTCAGGCGGTGATGGTGGGATGGGGTCCCTCGTCGGTGCGCAGGGGCAGCAGGAAGCCCGCGCTGCGCCGTTCGCGCGGCTGCGCAGGCGCGTCGACCAGGGCGCGCTGCAGCACCTCTCCGACGCTGTCGACGGGGACGATCTCCACCGCGTCGAGGACCTCGCTGGGGATCTCGTCGAGGTCGCGCAGGTTCTTGCGGGGCAGGATGAAGGTGGTCAGCCCGGAGCGGTGCGCCGCGAGCAGCTTGTCCTTGACCCCGCCGATGGGAAGCACACGGCCGCGCAGGGTCACCTCTCCGGTCATGGCGACGTCGCGGCGCACCCTGCGCCCCGACGCCAGGCTGACCATGGCGGTGACCATGGTCACCCCGGCGGAGGGACCGTCCTTGGGGATGGCACCGGCCGGGACGTGCACGTGGAGCGCGTGGGTCTCGAAGAAGTTGCCGGGCGCGCCGTACTCGACGGCGTGCACGCGCGCCCAGGTCAGCGCGGCCCGTGCGGACTCCTCCATGACGCTGCCGAGCTGGCCCGTCAGGGAGAGGTCCGGCTTGGCCTCCACGGCCAGGGCCTCGACGGTGACGATGTCGCCACCCACCTCGCTGACCACCACGCCGGTGACCGCTCCGACCTCGTCGTCATCCTGGGCCTCGCCGTAATCGAAGCGCTGCGGCCCCAGGAACTCGCTGAGCTGGGCGGGCTCAACCACCACCGACTCGGCGCCCCCGGCCAGCCGCCGCGGCACCTTGCGGGCGATCTCGGCGATGGTGCGATCCAGCTGGCGCACCCCGGCCTCGCGGGTGTAGCCGTGCAGGATGGCCACCAGGGTGTCGTGGGAGATGAGCAGCTCGCCGTGCTCCAGGCCGTGCTGCTCGAGCTGGCGGGGGAGCAGGTGGTTCTCGGCGATTCCCAGCTTCTCGGCCTCGGTGTAGCCGCTGATGCGGATCAGCTCCATGCGATCACGAAGTGCCGGGCTGATGGTGTCGACCATGTTGGCGGTGGTGATGAAGAGCACATTGCTGAGGTCGTAGGCGACCTCCAGGTAGTGGTCGCTGAACTCGCGGTTCTGCTCGGGATCGAGCACCTCGAGGAGAGCGGCCGACGGGTCACCCCGGAAGTCCGTGCCAACCTTGTCAATTTCATCGAGCATGATGACGGGATTGACGGTGCCCGCCTGCTTCATCGACTGGATGATGCGGCCGGGAAGCGCGCCGATGTAGGTGCGGCGGTGACCGCGAATCTCCGCCTCGTCGCGGATGCCGCCGAGCGAGAGGCGCACGAAGCGGCGTCCCATGGCCCGCGCGATGCTCCGCCCCAGCGACGTCTTGCCCACCCCGGGCGGACCCACCAGGCAGAGGATGGGTGTCTGCAGGCCGCGCCGCGGGCGGGTGGTGGCGTCGACCATGGGGTCGGTCACGTCCCCCACCACCGGCGGCCCCGCCGGCTCATCGGGCGTCTCGGCCTCCTGGGCCGGCGCTGCCGTCGCGGCGAGCGCAGCAGCGCGGCGCTGGGCACGATCGCGCACCGCCATCCACTCCAGGATGCGGTCCTTCACCTTGTCGAGGCCGTAGTGGTCCTCGTCGAGGATGGCGGCGGCGCGGTCGATGTCGATCTGCTCCACGGGACGCTCACCCCAGGGAAGCTCGATGAGCCAGTCGATCCAGGTGCGCACCATGCCCATCTCGGGCGAGGCGCCCGGGATCTGCTCGAGACGAGACACCTCCTTGAGCGCCCGCGCCCGGACCGGGGGAGGCATCCCCAGCGCCTCGATGCGCGAGACCAGGTCCTCACCCTCCTCGCCGTCGCCCTCCAGCTCGGCGAGCTCCTTGCGCACCGCCCTCAGCTGCTCGCGGAGGATGTGCTCCCGCTGCGACTTGTTGATGGTGCGCTGCACGTCCTCGTGGATGCGGGTGCGCATCGAGGCCACCTCGACCTGGCGGCCGAGCAGGGGCGCCAGCCGGCGCAGCCGGGCCACGACGTCGAGCGCCTGGAGCAGCTCGACGCGCTCTGCAACGGTGAGGTCGGGCGCCGCCGAGGCGATGTCGGCGACCCGGCCGGGGCCACTCGCCCGGGCCATGGCGGCCGCCACCTCGGGGGGCACCTGGCCGCCGGCGGTGACGTACTCGGTGAAGAGCTGGCGGACACTGCCCGCCAGGGCATCGGCCTCGGTGCCGCTGACGTCGCCCTCGTCGATGGGGGCGAACCCTGCCGACCAGTGCTCGCCGTCGCTCTCGAACGAGAGCAGGCGGACTCGCTGCTGGCCCTCCACCAGCGCGTGCGCCCCGGCCCCGGGGAGCAGCCGCAGGGCGCCGACGGTGGCCACCACGGCGATCTCATGGAGATCTTGGAAGCCCACGTCGTCCGGCTCGGCGTCGCGCTGGACGGCGAGGATGACGCGTCCGTCGGCGTTGGCCGCCGCCTGCAGTCCGGCCACCGAACGGGGACGCCCGGCGGCGAGCGGCGCCAGCTGGTGGGGGAAGACGACGTTGTCGCGCAGCGGCACCACCGGGAGACGGGCCGAGCCCGAGTTGGACTGGTCCGGCGGGGCGGCGGGGAGCTCGGTCATGGGGCGAGGATACCCCGGCTCCCCTGCTTCAACCGCGGCCGTTCCAGGCGGGCTCGGCGACCGTCCAATCTCGCTCGAACGCGTCGGCGAAGTAGGCGGTGGCGGCGGCATGGTCGATGCGCAGGCCGGCCTCCAGCGACGCCCCCAGCCCTCCGGCGCTCCAGTTCGACGACATCACCAGGACGCTGCGGTCGACCACCAGGCCCTTGGCGTGGCCGGTGGTGCAGCGCAACGGGTCCATGACCCGGGCCGGCACCCCGCGGTCGCGGAGGGTGGCCACGTCGCCGCCGGCCGGGATCGCGCCCAGCAGCACGCGCACGTCGGCGCCGCCGTGGCGGAGCTCGGCGAGCCGCTCCAGGAGGGGGCGGACCTCGTGCGCCCAGGTGTGGATGTAGGGGACGGTGACCAGGCAGCGCCGGGTGGGGCCCTCGAGCATCGCCTCGATGACGGTGAGGACCTCGCGCGCGTCGCCGGCCAGCTGGAGGCGGCGCGGCGACACCTCCACCTGGAGGGGCGGGACAGCGGGCTTGGGAGAGCCCACCGGGGGGGCTTCCAGGACGCGCTCGACCGCCCACACCGGCGGCGGGGGCGCCGCCTCCCGCCACACCGCGGTGATCCGCGCCCGCGCCGCCGCCGCCAGCGTGGGGGCGCCGTCCACGAACGCCCACCATTCCCGCGTGCCCGCCAGCGGCGGCGCGTCCGGGGGCAACCGGCCGTGCCTGTCGGCGGGAGCGTCACGGGCGATGAGGTTGCCGGTGCCCACGGCCAGACGGTCGCCGTCGGCGACGATCAGCTTCCAGTGGGCCTCGCGGAGGCCGTGGCGGCGGCGCACCCGGCAGGGCACCACCACGCCCCGGCGGCGGGCGGAGCGGAGCTCCTCGAAGCAGCCCTGGTTGGCGCCGCCGTGGCCGTCGAGGAGCAGCCGGACGCGCACGCCGCGCTCGACGGCGCGTGGGAAGAGCCAGCCGTAGCTGGGTCCGGCCTCGTAGACGGCGACGTCGAGCCGGGTCTCGGCCGATTCCATGAAGCGATGCAGCAGAGTGCCCGCGGCATCCGGCCCCAGCGCGCAGGTGAGCCGGCTCACCACGCGCCGGCCGAGAGGTCGCTCCGCAGCATTCGCGGGCCACAATAGGTGCCATCGACCAGCTTGAGGGAACCTTCCCGCCCCCGCCGCCAACTCCGCCGGGCTGGCGCCCCCACCAACCTGCGCTCCACGACCGGCCGGCGGCGCCCGCTGCGCCACCGCAGACAGGCCGGCGTCGCCCCGGGCCGGGCTGGCGGGGCGGCCTGGCGATGCTGGTGGTGGGACTGGTGGTCGGCGGGCTGGTGGTCTTCGCCGCGGCCCGCCCGCAGACCGGGCCGGGCGTCGCCGAGGTGCATGTCAACGCCAGCCCCGCCAAGGCTCCCACCACCGCCGCCGTCGACGTGGCCAACCGGCTGGGGCCGGCGGTGGGGACCATCATCGCCACGCTGAAGAGCTCCTCGTCGCTGGGCAGCGGCTTCGTGATCGCCAGGGACGCGTCGCTCAGCTACCTGGTCACCAACAACCACGTCGTCGCCGGCTCGAGCGCGCTGCACGTGGTCATGCCCGACGGACATCAGTTCGCGGCCAAGTTGGTGGGGACCGACCCGCTCGACGACATCGCCGTGGTCAGCGTGCCCTCCACCTCGCTGCCCCAGGCCACGTTCGGGACATCGTCGAAGCTCACGGTCGGGGAAGCGGTCATCGCCATCGGCTCGCCGCTCGGCGACCAGGGCTCGGTCACAGTCGGGGTGATCAGCGCGCTGCACCGCACCATCCAGGCGAGCGGCGAGGCCGGGTCGTCGTCGGAGACGCTGGAGGATGTGCTCCAGACCGACGCCTCGATCAACCCCGGCAACAGCGGCGGCCCGCTGGCCGACACCGCCGGGACTGTGGTCGGCGTCAACGTGGCCACCGCCGGCAACGCCACCAACATCGGCTACAGCATCCCCGCCGACCTGGCCCGCTACGTCGCCGAGAGCCTGATCGGCCACAGGAAGGTGGAGCACCCCTTCCTCGGCGTCGACTACCTGACCAGCATCAGCGCGATCGAGAACGGCACCGCCTTCGACGGCCCCGGCGTCTACGTCAAGTCGGTGCGCGCCGGGACCCCGGCGGCCCAGGCCGGGCTCGCGGCCGGCGACATCCTGGTCGCCATCGACGGCGTGGCCATCGACAACGGGGTCACCCTGGGAGGGCTCATCCAGCCCCACAAGGTGGGCGACACCATCGTCTGCACGGTGCGGCGCGCGGGCAGGACGATCACCCTCAACGCCACCCTGGTCGAACGCCCCAACACATGATCAGCGCGCAGCGGTGCGCACCGTGGCCGGGACCCTCGACCGCCGCGTGCTCCACGCCGGTTGCCGGTCAACGAACTCGTAGAGCGCAGCGGGGCGTCCCGGCCCGTTCTTGACGACCCGCCCGGTGGCGCGGACCAGCCCGGACTGCTCGAGCCCGCGCCGGAAGTTGGAGGGCTCGTAGGTGACCCCGCTGATGGCCTCGAACACCCGGCGCGCCTGGGGCATGGTGAAGCGCTCGGGAAGCAGGCCGACAGCGATGTTCGACCACCACACCTTGCCGCGCAGCCGATCGACGGCGTCGGCGATCACGGCGGCGTGGTCGAACGCCAGGGCGGGCAGGGCGTCGACCGGCACCCAGCGCGCCGCCGACTCCTCCTCGCGCAGCACGGCGGCGTCGATGAGACCGAGGTACGCGACCGACGGGATCCATCCGCGCGGGTCGCGGGTGGGGTCGCCGTAGGTCTGCAGCTGCTCCATGTACACGGCGCCGACGCCGGTCTTCTCGGTGAGCTTGCGCTGCGCCGTCTCCTCGGGATGCTCGGCGCCGCTCATGAAGCCGCCGGGCAGCGACCACATGCCGCCCTGCGGCTGCTCCTCGCGCCGCACCAGCAGGACGTGCAGCCGGCCGGCGACCGGGGCCAGCACCACGGGCAGCGCGGTCAGCCCGGCCGGCGAGGCAAACCCCGCGCTGTTGACGGCGTGCATCTGCCTCTCCATGGTGAAGCCAACCTAGCAGCCCGGGAGCCGTCACGGGAGACACTCAGGGGGTGTGACGGCTGCCCGGCTGCGGTCCGGCGAGGCCAGCCGCGTGTTACAAAACGATCACATCCGGACCGTTCAGCGACGAGTCGTGCAACGGCCGTCACATTCCCGCCACGTCGGAGCCCTCCAGCCGGCCTACGCTGCAAGCGCCGTGAAGCGTTCGCACCCACCGACCTCGCGCCCCATCGGCGTGCCCCGGCTGCCGCGCCGGCGCTTCCTCGCCCCCACCGCGGTCCGGGTGGCCCAGCTCTGCCTGCTCTTCCGGATCGCGTTCGTGGTCGTGCTGGTGCTCGCCGCCCCCACCCTGTCCATCCCGACCAACCTGGTGATCCCCGGCGTCGGGCAGCTCACCCTGCCGGGAGCGGCCACCTGGAGCGCGCTGGCGGTGTGGGTCGTCGCCGCGGCCATCTTCGAGGGGGCGCTGGTGCTGCGCCTGGGACGGCTCCGGATCGGCAGCCGCCGGGTGATCCTGCTCGTCGAGTCAATGATGATCGCGGCCAGCGGCCTCTACATCGCAGCCGGGCTCCGGGTCGCGTTGGTGGCTCTGGTCAGCGCCATCACCGCCACCGTCCTGCTCCGCCTCGACCATGTGCGCCGCTGCTTCGAGCGCGCCCAGGCAGAGCGCCGGGTTCTCCAGCTGACCATCCCCGCCGTCCTGTTCGAGGGGTACGCCCCCGGCGACCCTCTCGCACCCAAGGAGATCCAGCGCATCGGCTATCGCGTCGGCGTCGACTCCGAGAGGGTGGCGGCCGCGTTCTCGGAGATGTCCCGGGTGTAGCCGACGGCGACCTCGCGGTGGCCCGCCACCGTGAAGCTCCCCTCGGCGAAGGCGATGCAGCCGCGGGCCTCGTAGAAGCGCCGGGCGTGCGACCGAGCCAGCGTCCACACCTCCAGGCGACGGCAGGCGCGCCCCTGGAGCTCGGCCAGCGAGCGATCCCAGAGGGCTGAGCCGATGCCCTGTCCCTGCAGCTGGGGGACCACGTAGAGGGCGGCAAGCTCGCCATCGCCGTTGCGGAGCAGTCCCAGGCCGGCCAGCCCCACCAGGCGCCCGGCGCGCCGTGCCGCCAGGGTTCCCGCGGGGGCCAGCCTCGCCCCCACCCAGCTGCCCTCGCCCTCGAGGCTGCCTTCGAAGATGCCGTCGATCTCCGACCGGGAGAAGATGTGTGGGTAGGCGGCGCGCCAGGCGGCCCAGACCACGTCCACGCGGTCCTCGCGCTCCATGGCCCCCTCGCTCCAGCCGATGTCGACCTCGCTCAATCGCCGGCCACGACCTCCCGGCCGGTCATCACCAGCTCGATGGAGCGCGCCATCGCCATGGAGAACTCGCGCCGCTCCGCCAGGTCGGTGGCGGCATCGGCGCGCTGTCCCGTCCGGCGGCGCTCGATCCACGGGGGCATCCCCTGGCCGATGAGCTCGCCGCCGACGCGCGCCCCGACGTGGCCGTCGCCCCCCTCCTCGACCTCGATGGAGACGCGCTGCAGCGCGCCGCTCGGGTCGCGCAGCTTCCAGGTCTTGGACCAGTGGCGCGGGCCGCCCTCTGCGGTGAGCACCAGGGTCACCGGATCGACGGCCAGCGCCGCGCCCCGGTTCGGCGCCAGGCGGGCGAGGAGCTCGCGGATGGGGGCGTCGAGCTGGCCGCCGATCCATCCCACCAGGGAGGGGGCGCGGTCGTCGAAGTCGGGCATCCCGGTGATCATCTCGGACCCCTCGATCGCCCGCATGGTCGACGCGTGGCGCCGGCAGAGGCCGATGCCGGCGACCGCCACGAGGTGGTCCGGGCACCACGCCGTCGGGCAGTGCCGCGAGCGCTTGTCGATGTAGCTGCACTGCGTGCCATCACGACGCCGGCATCCCCGGGCCGCACATCTCTGTCTGCCGGACGGGGTCAGCGAGGGGTCTCCGGGGGCAGGCCGCGGGCGTCGTCGGAACACGGACTCCTCCTCGATGCCCCAATCTCCGGTCATGGTGAGGCGGCCGGGCGCACCCGTCAAGCCAGCCCTGCGGCCGTCCAGCGCCAGGGCCGGCCCGGCGCGCGGCGCACCCGTCCGCGGCTCTCCAGCAGCACCAGGTGCGCCAGCGTCTCACCGACCGCGGCGCGGCGCATGTGGCCGCGGATCTGCTCCCAGGAGCGCGACCAGGGGAGCCGGCGGGTCACCTCCCAGCAGGTGGCGCCGGGATGCTCGTCGATGTCATGTGCGATCACCCCGAGGCGATGCGCGTGGTGGTCGAGCAGCTCGTCGACGCGGGCGGCCAGGGGGGCGAAGCGCCACTCGTGGGCAGGCAGGACCTCGTCGACGTCGAGGTCGCGAACGGCGCGCAGCGAGTCCAGAAAATCGGCGAGCGGGTTGCCCGGTTGCTGTGCATGCACGGAGATGTTGGGGCTGATCCGGGGCAGGACGTGGTCGCCGCTGAGCAGCAGGCGCCGGTCGCGGTCGAGGAAGCAGACATGGCCGGGCGAGTGCCCGGGGGTGTGCAGCGGCACCAGGTCCCAGCCGCGCAACTCCACCGCGCGCCCGTGCTCCAGGAGGACGTCCGGCTCCGCCTGGCTGACGAACTCGCGCAGCCCCATCGACGCCTCACTCAGCTCCGCGATCACGCCGGCGGGGACACCGCAGTCGCCGAGCAGCCCGCGCATCTGTGCCACCACCGCGCTGATCCCCGCACCGTAGCGGCCGGGAAGCAGCGCCGCGTCCGCGGGATGGAGGGCGACCCAGGCGCCGCTCGCCTCGCGGAGGCGACCGGCCAGGCCGTAGTGGTCGGGATGGATGTGGGTGATCAGCGCCGCGCGCACGTCGGCGACGGAGTAGCCGGCGACGGCGAGGCCGTCGATCAGCGCCGTCCAGGCGGTCTCGGTGTTCCACCCGGTGTCGACCACGGCCACGCCGTCGTCCAGCTCGAGCAGGTGCACGATGACGTAGCGCAGCGGGTTGTCGGGGATGGGCACCGGCACCGACCACAGCTGCGGCCGGACCTGCTCCACTCCAGGAAGCACGCCGTCCCGCCACGCCTGGCGCTGCGCCGCCCCGGTCACCTCGACGGCACTCACGACAGCCGATCGTAGGCGAGGTCACCGCAGACAGGGTGGACACGTCCGCCGGACATCAGCTCAGGGAACTGCGATTCCGGCGCACTAGAAGGTGATTCCCCGGAGCAACCCGATCTCGTTCGTATGGTCCGGCACAACGATCCAGACATTGCCGGCAGCATCAGCGGCAACCAGCAAGGGGCTTTCGAAACAGGTTGCTGGGGACGGCAGCAGGGTGACCCCGGGAGGTAACGCAATCATCGATGGATAACACGACACCGAAGCAAGCCGGAGATCCATGGTCTGCCCACTGGAGACATTTGCGAACAGAACGCCGTCGCTGCTGGCTAGTGCCACATTCCCCGAGGAGAGGACGGCAATCGGCCGCACGGTCACCGGTTGGAACGAATTGCTGGTCACTCCCAGAGGGATTGACGCGCTGACCTGGGCCTGGCCATCCAGAGTCGTGAGTTGGTTGCTCACTGTCACGAACTTGTTAGCGATGGCCACCATATGAGGAGCTGAGACCACGGCGCTATCGGTCCTCACGCCGTTGGATGTGAAGGTCGCGATCTCATCCACATGGTGGGTGTCGTAGTCGCGGAGGTTGACTCCCAGGGTGCCGTCAGTCAGATATGCGACGTCCACCGGGTCTGTATTGGCCGGCAGGGGCCGAGCTGTGAATCCGCCATCTTTGAGCACGACCACCTCTGCCGCTGCTGATATCGCCAGCGCCACCTCGCCCGAGCCACTCACCGCCACAGACACAATGTCGTGCGTTCCACGCACGGATGGCGGTCGGTATGACTCCGCAGCCAGGCTATCGGTCGGACTTGGGACGCGGTACGTCGTCGCCCTTCCGGTCCCTGGTACAAGGTGGATCAGGCTCATGTCAACGCCCGCCCATACGGTCCCATCTCGGGCAGCCGCGATTCCACTGGCAGCGCCCAGGACGAAGTGGGAATTGAGCGGATAGCTTCGATCCTCGTTCCGATTGGGACTCACGTAGAAGATCGAGGTCGTCATGTCCGTACCCGACAGGAACCAAACGCCATGTCCCGTGAGGTCTCCAGCCACAGAGGAAGGCACGGTATCGTCACTCGGTAGCGTGTATACGAATTGCGGTGACGCGACTGAGGGCCGCTGCGTCGCGCCGCTCGCACCCAATTGCAAACCGCCGCACCCGGTGAGAACCATGCCCACAGCCATGACGCGAAGCGAGGGCAGCGCTCTGGCGCTCACTGGCGTCACGGTCCCGAGTACTTGAAGGCTAGGAAATCGGAGATGGTCCAAAACCCATAGTGAGTGCTGCTGACGTTTTCCTCGCCGGGCTCCGATGTCGTCCAAGGGGTCCACGTTCCCGGCCGAGAGACATCGAGCTGGGCGCTTGCAAAGGTTACCGGTCCAACCGATGGAAGTTGATTGTTGGTCGATTCTTCGCCAGTCAGATCCTCGCGGGCGAAGCCGGGGAGGTATGACATTCCGAGAAGAACATTGCCACTGCCTCTGTTGTTATTGAAGTAACTCACGAATTCCCCGTTGTTCATGGTTCATCAGCGAGTCGACATACTCAAGGATGTGAACGCCGCCATTGGCGAGGTCCACAGCCCCATCGCTGACTAGGGTCTCCAGGCCAACAAAGCCGTAGTCGGTGCTCGCGCCCGTGCAGGTTATGAAACCCGTGTAGTAGTAGCCGCTTGAAGCGCCCCCACAAGTGGCTGCATGGGCTGTGATTGGCCCTGTGACACTTAGAAGGCCAGCCGATACGGTGAGCGATGCAGCCACCACGGCCATCCACCGAGCACGGCCCGAAGCGAGGGTATTGGACATGCTTCGCCGATGCTGGCTACCGGGGATGCCGGCTGTCCCGGAGCGAGGGCCGCGTGTGACGACGAGTGCTGCAACCAAGCGGGCGCTGATCCCACCGAGCTTGGCCACGGCGAGGACGACTGCGCGAGGGGGCCGTCGGGCTCCGTCGGGCATTGGCGCCATCACCAATTCCACAGTGCCATCGCCGGACAACATGGCCGCTTCCCAGGTGGTGTCCGCAGCCCGGGCAGTCCGCAGAGTCGGCGGGAAGACGAATCCGACCTCCCCGACTTGCACCCTAGCCTGCCCATCGTCGGTCATCACCCAAGCGAACTCGCGCCGTATCCGGACAGAATACATCCGATCAGGCTGTCCCGAGGGATCTCCACAGGAGCCCCGCCGAGCCGCCGTTGGTGGCCGCTCGCCGAGTGTCGCCCCGGCCTGGGATCGGTTCCGCCGGGTCGTCTGGCGTGGGAACGCTCACCACGTGACCGCGCGGCATCCCGCGCTCATCGGGTTGGTGTCGACGGCATGTTTCCGGCAGGGGACGGAACTCGAGGGACGGGCACGGTATCGTGGTGAGCGTGAAACCCACGCCGCCGCTGGCGATCGCAGTCGACGAGGTCTCCGACGCCGCCCGCGCCGCGGTCGCCTTCGTCAAACCGCGCATGCGCGGCGTGCTCCACGAGATCGGCTTCCCGGTGTCGCTGCTCGCCGGCGCCTGGGCGATCGTCCACGCTCCCGTGGGCAACGCGCGCACCGCGACCGCAATCTACGCGGCCACCCTGAGCGCATGCCTGGGGGTGAGCGCGCTGTACCACCGGGGCAGCTGGTCGACGACGGTGCGCAGATGGCTGCGACGGCTCGACCACGCCACCATCTTCCTGCTCATCGCCGGCACCTTCACCCCCATCGCGGTGATCGCGCTGTCGGGCTGGTTGAGCGTGGCCACCCTCGCCGTGGTCTGGGGTGGGGCTCTGCTGGGCGGCATCCTCAACACGGTCTGGAACGACGCACCTGTGGCGGTCGAGGTCGGTCCCTACGTCGCGGTGGGCGCCTTCGGCGTCGTGCTCATCCCCCGTCTGCTGGCCAACCTCGGACCGGTCGGCGCCGGCCTGCTGGCCCTGGGCGGGGCGGTGTACATCTCTGGGGCGATCATCTATGCGTGGCGGCGTCCCAACCCCTGGCCGCGGACCTTCGGCTTCCACGAGATCTTCCACTCCATGGTGCTCGCCGCCGCGGCGCTGCAGTGGATCGCGATCACGCACTGGGTGTTGCCGGGGGGATGACATTGGCGCGGGGCCTGGCGGCGTGGCTGGTGCTGCTCAGCGGCGGCGTGCTCGCCGCCTGCGGCCCGGACACCACCGTGCCCACCGACATCCCGGGTGTGGTTCGCACCGCCGGCGCCACCGCCGCGGGGAGCACGCCGACCGCCGGTGGCGACGCCGCCCAGGCGGTCCAGGCGTTCCTCAACGACCTCCACGCCGGCAACTGCCCTGCGGCCTACGCGCTGACAGTCGACCCCCTGCGCACTCGTTCAGGCAGCAGCGGCGGCCTCTGCGCCGCGGTGCCCATGTCCGGCACGTACTCGGTGGGGGCGACCACCGCCCTCACCGCCTCGTCCGCCTTCGTGACGGTGACCGTCACCAACCCCACTCAGACGGCCACCGATACGATCACCGTGCTCTACCAGGCGCCCAGCTGGATGGTCAGCGACGTGGTCGCGCAGGGGGGCACCACCCCGGGTCCCGGGGAGGTGAGCATCGCCCACCTGGTGTCGATCATCGAGGAGCAGTACCAGGCGCAGAACAACGCCACCGTCACCGTCACCTGCCCGCAGGCGGCCACGATCGAGTCGACCCCCGGTCAGAAGTTCGGCTGCACCTTCAGCGACGCCCACGGTCGCTCCGGCAGCCTGACAGTGACCATCAACTCGACGCATGGAGCCTTCACCTGGTCGATCCCCTGAGCGCCGCCGTCGCCGGGGCGACCACGTGCGCCGGCCCCTGCCCGGCGCGGGGCGGGTACAGCACCAGGCCGCGCGGGCTGCGGATGAACCCAGCCGCGCGCAGCCGCTCCGCCAGGGGATGCCCGGCCGCGGGCTCCGAGTCGATCGTGTGCAGATCGAGGCGGCCGCTGCGCAGGGCCACGCGGGCCAGCGCGGCGACGTCATCGTCGTCGGGGTCTCCGTTGCTCACCAGGGAGCGCCCCCCGCGCTCTACGAAGAAGCGCAGCTCGCCACCGCGCAGCACGGTGTACGCGCCAGCGACCCGCGCCACGCGCCCGGCGAGCGCCGGCCAGGGCAGCACCGCTCCGAAGGGGTTGGCGGGGTCGACGGCGGCGAGCAGGACCGTGGTCGCGACCGCGACGCGCTGCGAGCGCAGGGCGTCGACGGCACCGGGCAGCGCGAACTGGGCCGCGCCGCACCCCTCGACGAAGTAGCCGCGGCGGATCCTGCCGGACTCCTCCATGGCCCGCAGCACCGGGTAGAGCGCGGCGAACCCGCCCGGGAGTGACTCGGCCGCCACCGCCTCGCGGGTGAGCACCCCATGGCGCTGCAGCAGCACCTGGGCGAGGGCGATCCCCCGCTCGGTGGCGCCGGCACCGCTCCCGCCGCCCAGCAGCGACCACCGCCCCTGGGCGCGCGGCGGCACCAGGCGCATCAGCGGACGGCGCGGATGGCGGCGCACCGGGCCGAGAAACCGAAGCGGTTGCAGGCTGTCGTTGGTCACCTCACCGGCCCACACCAGGTCGTAGAGGGAGTCGACGACCTCGTCGAGGGGGACGCCGGCGCAGGTGTCGAGGAGGTCGCGCACGAACGCCGCCCCCCGGGTGCGCAGGTGCTCGCGGATGGCCTGGTGCAGGTCGGAGTGGGGTGCGTCGCCGGGCGCCGCCAGCAACCTTGGGGCGTCGCTGCGCAGGAAGAGCGCGATGCGGCCGTCGTCGCGGCCGATGGCGCCCCGGCCCTGCCACACCACCTCACCCGCGGCGATCAGCTCGTCGAGCTGGCGCGGGTCGTACGCCATCCTCGCCGGGAGGAGGTCGCGCTCCAGGGCCGAGAGGGCGACCGGCATCCCCTGCAGCTGGGTGATCACCCCGGCGAGGCGCCCGTGGCCGCCCCCCGGCAGGCCGACGCCGTGCCACATCGGCAGGAAGCGCGCCATGGTGGTCGCCGGGACGGCCTCGACCTCGCGACGCAGCGCGGCCAGGGAGCGGCGGCGCAGCCGTTGCAGCACCTCGGGATGGCAGTACTCCCGGTCGCCGCCGCCGGGACGGAAGTGGCCGGCGATGATGTCCCCGTCGCGCACCAGCGAGGTGAGCACCTCGACCACGCGCGCCACCGGGATGGCCCAGCGCGCCGCCACGTCCCCGGCGACGAAGGGGACGTGGGTGCGCGCATGGCGGCGCAGCAGCGCCGCCATGGCGTCGCCGGTGGCGGCCACGTGGGCCGCGGCCAGCCCGGCGGGCAGGGCCACGCCGAACGCATCGCGGTAGCGGCCGGCGTCGTCGGCGGCGATGAAGCGCTCCTCGCCGGCGAGGCGAACCCGCAGCACCCGGCGCGCCATCGCCAGCTCCTCGAGCCACTCGGGCGCGATCCCCCGAGCCGACGCCTCCACCGCCGTCAGGTCGCCGACTCCGCGGAGGATGTCGAGCGCCGAGTCGGGGTCACGGGGAGGGAAGGCGGGGTCGAGCCGCTGCAGCTCGAGCTCGGTGGCGTCGATGGCGTCGGCGTCGAGCAGCTCGCGCAGGTCGTCGCTGCCGAGCAGCTCGGCGAGCAGCTCGCGGTCGAGGCTCAGCGCATGGGCGCGACGCTCGGCGAGCGGTGTGTCGCCGTCGTACATGTACTGGGCGATGTACTCGAAGAGCAGCGAGGAGGCCACCGGCGACGGTTGCGCGGTCTCCACCTCGACGACCCGGATCTGGCGGGCGCGCACCGCACGCATCACCGCGGCCACAGCGTCGAGGTCGAAGACGTCGCGCAGGCATTCGCGGTAGGTCTCCACCAGGATCGGGAACGAGGGATGGCGTGACACCACCTGGAGAAGGCCTGCGCTGCGCTGGCGCTGCTGCCACAGGGGGGTGCGCTGACCGGGACGGCGGCGGGGCAGCAGAAGCGCGCGGGCGGCGTTCTCGCGGAAGCGCGAGGCGAACAGCGAGCTGCCCAGGAGCTGCTCGGTGACCGCGTCGACGACGGCGTCGGGGTCGAGGAACAGGCCGGCGCTGTCGGGCGGTGAGTCGACGTCGGCGATGCGCAGCGCGAAGCCGTCATCGCTGTGGATCGCCTGCACGTCCGAGCCCACCTCGTCACGCAGCCGCTGCGCCGCCACCAGCGACCAGGGCGCGTGCACGCGGGCCCCGAAGGGGGTGAGCACGCAGAGGCGCCAGTCGCCGAGCTGGTCGCGGAATCGCTCCACCACGATGGTGCGGTCGTCGGGCACAGCCCCGGTGGCCTGGGCCTGGTCGGCGAGGTGGTCGAGGAGGTTGCGCACCGCCCGTTCGTCGAGGCCGGCACGGGTTCGCAGCCGGGCCATGGCGGCGGCCGGCGCGCTGCCCACCAGCTCGCGGACCATCGCCCCCACCGCCACCCCGACCTCGTAGGGGCGCCCCACCGAGTCCCCGTGCCAGAAGGCGATCCTGCCGGGTTCCCCCGGCGCCGGCAGCACCAGCACCTGCTGCGGGGTGATCTCCACGCAGCGCCAGCTGGTGGCGCCGAGGATGAACACCTCCCCGGGACGGAGCTCGTAGACCATCTCCTCGTCGAGCTCGCCGACGCGGCGGCCATCGTCGAAGATGTTGACGCTGTACAGGCCACGGTCGGGGATGGTGCCCCCGCTGGTCACCGCCAGCCGCTGGGCGCCGGCCCGGCCGCGCACATTCCCCGCCACCCTGTCCCAGACGATCCGGGCACGGAGCTCGGCGAACTGCTCGGACGGGTAGCGGCCGTCGAGCATGTCGAGAGTGGCCTCGAAGGCGCGCTCGCCGAGGTCTGCGAAGGGGTGGGCGCGCTGCACGGTGCGGCGCAGCTCGGCCACGTCCCAGGTGTCGAGCGCGGCCATGGCGACGATCTGCTGGGCGAGCACGTCGAGAGGGTTGCGGGGCACCCGTGTCTCCTCGATCGCCCCGTCCGCCATCCGCTCGGCGATGGCCGCGGCCTCGACGAGGTCGCCGCGGTGGGTCGGGAAGATGGTGCCGCGCGATGCCACCCCGACGCTGTGCCCGGCGCGGCCGATGCGCTGCAGGCCGGAGGCCACGGTCCCCGGCGAGCCCACCTGGACGACGAGGTCGACCGCGCCCATGTCGATGCCCAGCTCCAGCGACGAGGTGGCCACGATGGCGGGCAGGCGGCCCTCCTTGAGCATCTCCTCGGCGGCGGTTCGCTGCTCGCGGGCGATGGAGCCGTGGTGGGCGCGCACCAGCTCCAGGCCGGCGAGGTCGTTGATCTGCCCGCAGAGTCGCTCCGCCAGGCGCCGCGAGTTGACGAAGACGATGGTGGAGCGGTGGGCTCGGATCAGCTCCAGCAGCCGGGGGGCGATCGCCGGCCAGATGCTGTGGCGGGGCAGGTGCGGGGTGGACCCGTCGCCACCGCGCCCGGCGCCGGCGTCGAGGTCGGCCATGTCGTCGACCGGCACCTCGATTGTCAGCTCCATGGGCTTGCGGACGCCGGCGTCGACGATGGCCACCTCGCGGCCACCGCCGCCCAGGAAGCGGGCCACCTCGCTGAGCGGGCGCTGCGTCGCCGAGAGGCCAATCCGCTGCGGGTCGGAGCCGGTCAGGGCACAGAGCCGTTCCAGGCTGAGCGCGAGATGGGCGCCGCGCTTGGTGCCGGCCAGCGCATGGATCTCGTCGACGATGACGGTGGTCACCCCCCGGAGGATCTCGCGGGCCGCGCTGGTGAGCAGGAGGAACAGCGACTCCGGAGTGGTTATGAGGATGTCGGGAGGGTGGCGGACCATGTCCCGCCGCTCGGCCGAGGCCGTGTCCCCGCTGCGCACCGCGGTGCGCGCCTCGCGGAACCGCTCGCCACGGCGCTCCGCCTCCAGCGCGATGCCGCGCAGCGGGGCACGCAGGTTGCGCTCGACGTCCACGGTGAGCGCCTTGAGCGGCGAGATGTAGAGCACCCGGCAGCGCCCACGCTCCTCCGGCGGCTCCGAGTGTCCCAGGCTGTCCACGAACCACAGGAACGCCGCCAGGGTCTTGCCGCTGCCGGTGGGCGCGCAGAGCAGCGCGTGGCGCCGGGCGGCGATCTCCGGCCACCCCCGGGTCTGCACCTCGGTGGGCTCGCCGAGGGCGTCGCCGAACCACCGCCGCGCGGCTGGTGAGAAGAGGCTCAGCGACTCCACGGCGACATGATCCCGCACCCGCCTGTGTGACCGGCTCGACCCATGGGGCAGCCCGGTCAACGTCGTGCGCCCTGGGGCCCGAGCGGGAGCGCGAGCTGACCGGTGCGGCGCCGCGGCACCCGCGCCGTCAGCCGGCGGGGCGCGACCAGCGTCCGCCACGGCGACGATGGCTGCAGGTCCCCCGCGGGAATCCGGCGGAGCACGGCGCAGAGCCTTCCCTGGTAGTGCCCGGGCGGAGGCCGGTCGATCGGCGGCGATGCTGGCGTGGCCATGCGCTGGAACATGCGGGGCGGCGGCGACAGCAGCCTGTCGCCGCAGGGTCACGTATGGTCGGGCACACATGAGCCAGCGCTACGAGAGCGGTGAGAAGTTCCTCCGCGTCATCCAGCTCTTCCAGCGTCTCTCCGACACCCAGGCGGGCGTGACCACGCGCCAGCTCGCCGACCAGCTCGAGGTCACCACGCGCACGGTGCAGCGCTACATCAGCACGCTGCGCGACAGCGCCGGCATCGACATCGAGGAGGTGGAGGGGCGCTTCCGCATCGGCTCGGGCAGCCGCCTGCCGGCCATGCAGCTGGACCACCACCAGGCGACCCAGCTGCTGCTCGCGGTGCGGACCATGCAACAGATGCGCTCCGAGCAGGAACCGGCGTTGATCGGAGCGCTGGCGCAGCTGGCGCGCGCTCTCAGCGTGCCGGTGGTGACTCGCTATCTGCAGGGCCTGATCGCCGCCGCAGAGCGCCGCCCCGCGCGCGCCGGTGGCCACGATGTGGAGCGCGCCATCGTCGACGGCTTCGTGCGCCGGCAGTGCGTGCAGGTCACCTACCGCGATGCCGAGGGCAGGCAGACGAACCGCGTTCTCCGCCCCTATTTCCTGGAGCCGCGCGCCGAGAGCCGCACCCTGTACATCTTCGCCCACGACGAGCTGTCCTCGGAGGTGCGCCCCTTCCGGCTCGACCGGGTGCGCGAGGCGCGGCTGCTCACCCAGTCGTTCACGGTCCCCGACGACTTCGACATCGACGCCGTGGTCAGCGGCTCGTGGGGGATCTGGCAGGCGCCCGGCCAGGACGACGTGGTGCTGCGCTTCGACGCGGCCATCGCCGAGCGCGCGCGCGAGGCGCTCTGGCATCGCGGCGCCGCCATCACCGAGCGCGACGACGGCACCATCGAGGCGCGCATCGCCGTCGCCAGCGAGGTGGAGATGCGCCCATGGGTGCTCGGCTGGGGTGGATCCGTCGAGGTCATCGCTCCGCCGTCGCTGCGCGAGCACGTCGCCGCCACCCTGCGCCGCGGTGCGCAGCGCTACCCACAGCGGGCAGCCAAGAGATCGGCCGCGGCGCCACAATACGGCCGTCCCAGGAGGTAGTCAGATGTCTGTCGCCACCGATTCGGTCGCCACCCGCATCCAGGAGATCCTCCGCGAGCAGCGCACCGAGCTGCGCCACGTCTCCCTCGACATCCACTCGCATCCGGAGACGGCGTTCGAGGAGACGCGCGCCTGCGCCACCCTGTGCGGCCTGCTCAAGTCGCAGGGGTTCGAGGTGCGCCGCGAGGTCTGCGGCATGCCCACCGCGTTCATCGCCGACGCCGGCAGCGGTGCGGATGGCCCGCGGGTGGCCTTCGTGTGCGAGTACGACGCGCTCCGCGGTCTCGGCCACGCCTGCGGCCACAACCTCATCGGCACCGCGTCCGCTGCCGCCGGGATCTCTCTGTTGCACGCACTGCGCGATGCCAGCATCGCGGGACAGGTCCGCGTGGTGGGCAGCCCCGCGGAGGAGGGGGGCGGGGGCAAGATCCCGCTGGTGAACGACGGTGTCTTCGACGACTGCGACGCGGCGCTCATCCTCCATCCCACCGACAGGACCATGGCGGTGATGTGGGCGCTGGCCTGCACGCACTGGAAGTGGGCGTTCACAGGACGCGCCTCCCACGCTGCCGGCGATCCCGACAAGGGGCTCAACGCGCTCGACGCCTTCGTGCACGCCTACGCCGGCATCTCGTTGTGGCGCCAGCAGTTGAAGGACGGCGCCCGGGTGCACGGCTTCATCGCCGAGGGCGGGACGGCGCCCAACGTCATCCCCGAGCGCAGCAGCGGCGAGTTCCTCACCCGGGCACGCGACGCCGCCTACCTCGACCTGATGAACGTTCGCTTCCGGGCCATCTTCGAGGCGGCCGCCAGCGCCACCGGCTGCACGGTCGAGCTGGTCAAGGAGGAGACGTACAAGGACCTGCGCTCCAACGCCGTCCTCGCCGAGCGCGGCCACCGGCACCTCGAGGCGCTGGGGCTGGCGCCGATGGTGGCCGGGCCGTGGGAGCGGGTCGGCTCGACCGACGTGGGGGATCTCTCATACGCCTGCCCCACGATCCACCCCGAGGTGGCGATCACCGAGGAGGGGGTGCCCTGCCACACTCATGAATTCCGCGAGGCGGCGGCCACCGAGGCGGCGCACGAAGTGATGCTGCGCGGGGCGGCCGCGCTGGCCCTCACCGGCGCCGACGTCATCGTCGAGGCGGAGATCCGCGAGGCGGTCCGGACATCGTTCGCCGTCGAATCCTGGCGCCGCCCCCAGTGGCGAGGCTCGGGCGCCTGAGGCCGCGCCACGAGGCGGTGGCGAGCCGCGATCGGCTACGGTGTCATCATGCCCGAGCGAATCACCAGGTCAGACCGGGAATGGCGTGAGCTGCTCACCCCCGAGCAGTACGCCGTGCTCCGACGCGGCGCGACCGAGCGAGCCAACAGCGGCCAGTACGCGCACGTCAAGGCTGCCGGCCAGTACCTCTGCGCCGGCTGCGGGGCTCAACTCTTCGACTCGGAGACCAAGTACGAGTCCGGCAGCGGCTGGCCCAGCTTCACCGCTCCCGCCGACCCCCAGCTCATCGAGGAGCACCGCGACTTCAAGATGATCATCCCGCGCACCGAGGTGCGCTGCGCCCGCTGCGGTGGACACCTCGGCCACGTGTTCGACGACGGCCCCGCCCCCACCGGGCAGCGCTACTGCATCAACTCCGCGGCGCTGCGCTTCGCCAAAGCGGCCGCCGCCGCGACGGGCCCCGAGGACAGCCGCGAGGGCGAGGCCTGACCGGTCAGTCCGTCTGGTCGGGCTGGTCGGGCTCCGTCTCGTCCGGCGCACCGTCGAGCTGACTGGAGCGGAAGTCCGGTCGAGCCGGTCGGCGAGGGGGTGCACCCAGGCTCGGAGTGGCGGTGACGTCGGGGGCCTTGCGCTGGCGACGGGATCGCCCCGCGGTCACCACAGCCACCGGGGTCTCGCCTGCGCCCGGTCCGAGCCCGTCGTTGGAGGGCAGCAGGCTCCGGTCGGCGTCCTGGCGGGCGCGCCTGCTCTCCTCAGCGATGGGATCGTCTGGCTGATCCGGCTTGGTCACCGTGCCCTTCCATGTCCGCGTGAGCGCCAACGCGATCCATCATAGGCGGCTGAGCTCAGAGGCTCGCCGTCTGGCGCCGGCCGCGGCGCTCGGTTGCGAACAGGATCAGCAGCGCCCCCGCGGACATCACCCCCACGGCGAGGAGGATCGACGGGAGCAGCAGCGCGCCGGTGAAGGGCACCGGCGGCGTGGTGATGCCCAGCACACCCGTCGCGGTGGCGCCGCCGGCCTCGGTCAGGGTCATGCGCAATCCGAAGGAGAGCGAGTCCTCCTCGGCAACGTTGCCGACATTGGTCGGGAGCGACGCTCCGAGGACCAGCGCCAGCGCCGATGGCCCGGCCATGGAGGAGGTGATCGGCACTCCCTTCTCGAGGTCGAGGATGGAGCCCGTCCACAGCGGTGTCGATGCCGAGGCGAGCCGTACGGTGAAGACCAGGAGCCGGTCGAGTGACCCATTGCCGGCGCCGCATGGACCGACACCGGCCGGCCCTCCGGCGACGCAGTTCTTGTCGCTGTGCACGCCCAGCGCCCCCAGTTGCAGCGAAGCCGCCTGGGTGCTGGTGTTCTGCACATCCACCTCACCCGATACGCTGCCGCCCGGGGCCAGGCGGGAGAAGTTGAGGACGGGGTGGGTCGGGGCTGCCGTCCAGCCCGCCGGATCGCCGGGCACATGGAGGAGCAGAGCGCTGCTGCTGGCGACGGCGTTCACCCGCGTCGCCAGGCCGGCGGAGAGGCCGACCACCAGGAACAGCCCGGCGACGGCGGCGAGCAGCCTGCGGGACGAGCGGGTCACGGCCCCACCGAGGACACGTAGAAGGTGGCGGTGCAGGCCTGCGGGGTGCTGTGGTCGTCCTCGAAGGCCGTGATGGTCAGCACGTGCAGCCTGCCGTCGTGGAGCGCGGTGGGAACCGTGTACGAGAGCGTCAGCCCGTTGCTGTGGGCCGGGTCAGCGCTGCTGGTGAGGCTGGTGGGGTGGGCGCCGGGGGTCACCGTGCCATCGACGCTGAGCGCCGGCGGGGTGGCCTTCACACCGTTGGAGCCGGTGAAGCCGCTGGTGGCCAGCGGGTTGGTGCCGGCATACATCACCAGCAGCGTCAGCGGCCAGCTCTGCAGCGGCGCGGCGGCGCTGGAGGCGAGCCCGGTGGGCACCGTGAGGCAGTCGCCGGACCCGCCAGGGCCTCCGGCGGTGGTGCCGACCGGCACCAACGGCGCTGCGGTCTCGGCCTGGGGGCTGTGGATCGTGCTCTGCTGGTTCTGGATGCCCTGGTGATCGCTCTCGCTGTTCTCGTCGTTGTCTTGCGCATCGTTGTCCTGCGAGTCGTTGTCCTGCGAGTCGTTGTCCTTCGGTCCCCACACCGCAGCGCTCGCGGACGAGTGCAGTACGGCGAAGTCCGAGAGCGCCGCATGGGTCCGGGCGATCGGCACCGCCACCACGGCGGCGGCGAAGACGACCGTTGCCAGGGTGAGCACGGCTCTGCGGGGCTGGGAGGCCATCAGGCGCCGTCCCCCGCGGGCGCGATGCCGCTGCCGGTGCGAGTGGCCCGGCGCCGGTCACGCAGGGCGCTGAGCAGCTGGAAGATGGCATACAGGCCGAGCCCGACCAGGACCGCGACGAAGGCGGTGGATCGCGCGCCGGCCGACTGGATGCTGTCGCGAATGGCGCCCAGGAAGGGCAGGTGGAACGCCACCTCGCCGCGGATGGCGGTGGCCGGGACCGGATTCACGTCGGCGCCGCGGTTGGCATCACCCTTGGTGGTGAAGGTCACCGGGGTGGTGTTGGTGTTGATGGCGACGATCCGGTGGGTGATGTACTCCGCCCGGCCGGGTGCCACCTGGTAGGTGACGATGTCGCCGACCTGCAGGGTGCGGGTGTCCACCGCCCTGTCGATGACGATCGATCCCGGGGGGATGCCCGGCCGCATGCTGCCGGTGAGGACGTTGAGCGCGGCGCCGTTCATCACCCTGGGGACGACGGTGAGCAGCACCAGCGAGGCGATGATGGCCGCGAGCAGGAGGCTCATCACGACAGTTGTCGCCGCCTTGACGAGACGCCGGGTCATCTGCTCACTCGTCCTCTTCTCTATGCGGTGGAATCGCAAGGCGGGGCCGGCCGATCTGGCCGGCCCCGTTGTTGCGGATCAGTACAGGACTCAGGGAGCCTGGGTCAGGTCGAAACGGGCATCGAAGGTGAGCGAGTCACCCTGGGCCGCGTTGTCGGGGACCAAGCCCTGATTGCTGCCCCAGTACGTGTCGATGCCGATGCAGACGCCCTGGCCCGGCAGGAGAACCAGCGGTGCCGTGGTGCTGCCCTGCTGGTACAGCACGTGCGGGGTACCGGCGCCGGCGGCACTGGTGGTCATGTCGCCAGGCGCATCCGCGAAGATCGAGTTGTACGCAGGGTAGTGGCCCGAGAGATACGACTGGCAGGTCTGTGGATCGGTGATCGATGGGTAGTACGCGACCTGAAAGTTCAGCACCTTGGAGAGCACGCCAACCGTCGGGTTACCGGTGGTTGGATCGGCGCAGCCGTTGTTGATGCTCTGTTCGGCGACTGCCTTGCCCATGCTGGTGTTGCACGGGCCAGGGATCTCCTTCAGGTGCTGGAAGGTGAGGGTGAGATTCGCCGGCGGAACGGAGTTGCCGTCGTTACTCGCCACCCAGATCGTGCGCTGCGAGTGGATGTTGTTGGGCGCCAGGTTGCCGAAGTCGAGCGGCACCGAGCCGGTACCGGCGTTCAGGTCGAGCTTGAGGAAGCCCGCACCGACGGTGTTGTTGTTGATGCTGCCGAAGTCGGAAAAGGCCGCGAAGGTGGTGCCGCCGGCGACCAGGGCGATGAAGGCGCCCCCGGCCAGGCTGGCCTTCAGGATCTTGTGATTCATCGAGTGTCTCCTCCCCTACATGACAATGGCCGCGCTTGCGGCTGCACTTCCTGATGAGCGGCGCGTCACGGCGCCGTTCTGATTGCAGCGATCATGCGCACCTTCTCGTGACAGTCACATCATCAAAATCGGTGAAATACGAAGAGCTTTGCTCCCAAAGTCCTCAACACCGCAACACCGCGGGTGGTGGATCGCACATCAGCAGACTACGCCTGCCCGTGTCAGTCGGGCGGATGCATCCGTCGCGACGAGGACACTTGCTGCCGGGCACCATGCGCCACAGCAGACCCTGCAGCCTGGGCGCTACTCCGCGCGGCGCCGGTACCAAGCGGCCGCGACCGCAAATCCCCCGACGAGCATCAGCGCGACGCCAACCCCGAGCAGGTCGGTGGTGACCGGCAGGGCGCCCCCGGTGGATGGCGTCACAACGCTTACTCCAGCCACCCCGCCGGTGGGACTGGCGCTGGGGCTCGGGCTCGGGGTGGTGGTCACGGCGACGCCGCCACTCGCCTGCGCAAGGAACAGGCTCAGCAACGTGATGTCGTGCACGCTGAAATAGCCGGCCGGCCCGCCTGACGCACAGAGCGAGAGAGAGATGCTGGCGTTGGTCACCACTCCCGGGGCGGGGAGCGGCTTCTGGGTGCAGGGGTTGACAGTCGAATCGGCGGTGCTCAGCAACCGATCGGCCGCCGGTGCAATCGACGGATCGCCGGCACTGTTGCCGCGCACCTCGAGCTTGACGGCCGTGCCATTGCACGCGGCTGGGAAGTTCGACAGGTCGACGCTGGAGACCGCGACGCCCAAGGTGACTCCGGGATAGCTTCCGGGAGCCGCCTCGTAATGTACCGTGACCGGTGATCCTGAGGAGTCGCACGAGGACGCGGCATACCCGGGCGTGGCCCCCAGGATCGAGGTGAGCGCCATCCCCGCGACCAGTGCCGCGCCGGTGGCCAGTGCGACCCAGGCGAGCACGCCAGGTCGTCGACGGCTCTGCTGAGGCTCAGCAGTGTGCTCCATGCTCGCTCGACCCCCTTCAGCCATCACCGACGCCTGGCCGTGCGGCGCGGTACCTCACGATACATTCGCGAGAGGTGGTCCCGACCGGCCTGACTCCCGTTCCCGCCGGAATGGTTGGCGGGATGGCTGCGCACCGCAGGCTCAGGGAGTAGCCGATCCCGCGAGCGGTACAGCGTGCCGCTGTCGACGACGGCATAGATGTCGCCCGCCTCCGCCCAGTGCAGGATCGGACACTCGAGGCGGCGCGCGACCCGGAGCAGATCGTCGAACGAGTCCAGCTCCACCACAACCACCCCCGAATGCGCAGCCACCGCCTCGGCTTCGACGATCAGAGAACCGTACCGGGCAGCGATGCGCGCGGGCTCATCATCGGAGGTGGCCTGACGCAGCACCGGCCAGCCGGCGATCCCCCCGAGCAGGACCGCGACGAGCAGTAGCACCAGGGAGGCGATTCGGACTTCACTCACCGAGAGCCCGAAGAGGAGCGTGGCGACCTGGCCCGCGGGCACAGTCACCGAGCCGTTCGAGCTGGCGGCCAGACTCGGTTGCGCCTGAGAGCCCGGCGCGGCGCCCGCCCTTCCGGGGAGGAGGTCGCCCGCGGTGTAGGTGAAGTCGATGGGCGCGTCGAACGACGCATTCACTCGTGCGGACCCGATCCGACCGCTGATGTTCACGGACGGGGCGATCGCGACCGAGTACATGCCCGTGCCGGCATTGCCCCCGACCTGATCGAAGGCTGCCGCCACGCCTCGTAGCACGGCCATGTCCAGTCTGGCCGTGGCCGCGAAAACCGGGCCGGTGAAAGGCGTCACGGTCGCCTGGAGCGGGATGCTGCGCGACAGTCCCTGTCCGTTGCTGACGGTGGCGACCAGCTGCTCGGTGCCGCTCACAGCAGCTGGAAGATCGGCCCTGAGTTGGTAGGAATAGGTGAGGGCGAGAGCCTGCACCACCGAGCCGTAGACCGGCTCGCCGGTGCTCACCCCGGCGCTCCCGTACACAGACTTCGGACTCGCTGGTGCACTGTATGCCAGTTGCCCTGACTGCGTGTACGTCAGCTTCGAGGTCGCGGTGGTCGGGCGGCTCCAGGCGACCCCCGCCAGGATGGCCGCGCAGATCGCCAACACCGCGCAGACGACGACGACGTCGAGCCTGCCACCGGGCGCTCTGCCAGAGCTCCGTCGATCCAATTGTTGATCAGCGGGCATGCCGTCGCCTCCTACGCTGGCGTCGCGACCTCGACCGCGGCCAGAACATGAAAAGCCAGAGCGCTCCAAGGATGAAGGCGGCGATCGCGGGGGTGCGTAGCGAGAGGAGGACACTGCCGAGGTTCGGCATGTGCGCCCACTCAACGCCGACGATCTGGTCCGCCGTCGGGTCGTAGCCGTCCACCCAGTTGTTGTTGTCGCCTTTGAAGACATAGCGATCGCCGCGCACGGCGACGATGCGGTGCATGACGATGACGTTCAGATTACCGTTGTGATACCCGGCGACCTCACCGACGCTGTAGCGCTGCTCTGCGCGTAGCAGGACGGCGTCCCCGGCGTGAAAGTTCGGCAGCATGCTGATCCCCGTCGTTATGACGAACGAGGTCGAACCGCCAAGCTGGGGCGGCGCCAGGAGCGACCACGCGCCCAGGGCTAGGATGCCACTTGCAACCGCGGCGAGGATACGGGAGTGGCGCGGCCGCAGAGCGGCGAGCGAGAAGAGGCGCGTCGGACGGGGGGAGACGCGCGAGCGCCGGGACACGAGATCAGCGTGGTAGGTGCTCATGCTCGTGCCCGGCAACTCGCGTACAAATCCTATCCGACTGATCCGCCTACTGGGAAGCGTCGATGGCGACGTGGTCCAGCAGGTCCTTCGCCAGCCCGGGGTTGAACACGCACGTGAACTCGCCCGTGCCAGTGCTGGTGTTCCAGGTGTTGGCCGGTGTGCACTGGTTGCTGTGTCCCACATGCATCTGGGTACCGGGGCCGATGGCGTACGCATACACCGTAGTCGGGGCCACATTCTGGCCGGGGCTTTGCGTGGTCAACTTGACGGTCACCGATGTGGCGGTCGCCAGATCTTGGCTGCCCGTGCAGTATGCATTGGACCCATCGTAGCAGCCGGCGGGATCGTTGCCGTATGAGAGGACATCAACGCTGTACCCTGACACGACGCCGGAACCCACACCAGCATTGCTCGGAGTGACGGTGTTGGTTGCCATGTAGGCAAACCCGGCCGTCGATAGTACTGCCGCACTGCCTCCGAGCAGCAGCAGCTTGCGAATCCCGATTCTCATAGAGAACCTCCTCTCTTGCCCGCCCCCGTCTCGGTTTCCTGCCGACCGGTGGGCGGAAATATCCTCAGCCGGACGGAATCATCCGCACCGGCACATGGATCAGTTGTAGTTGCCCCGGGAGAGCAGGGCATCGGCAAAATTGCCGATCTTCGCGTGAGCCGGGCGGGCCGGCCCCACCGGGATGAGGATCCGAGCCGTCAAGCCCCGATGACCTGGGCTGGCGGCGGGATCAGCGGTGCCCAGGGTTATCTGGCCTCCCTCGGCTTCGGCCAGCTCGCGGCACTGCGCCAGCCCCAGCCCGCTCCCCGCCACCGCGGTGGCCGCGCTGCCCCGCCAGCCGGGCTCGAAGGCACTCTCCAGCTCGGCGTCTGCGAGCCCGGGGCCGTCGTCGGAGACCGCGATCTCCACCATGTCGCCGTCGGCGCTGGCCGCCCGGGCGGCGCGCAGGGTGACCCTGGCGCCCGGGGCATGGGCGGTGGTGTTGTCCAGAAGGTTGTTGACGATCAGCATCACCCGATCGGGGTGGCCGTGCATCGGCAGCGACGGGTCGACCTCGGCGTGCACGCGTTGAGCTCCGTTCGCATGCAGGGCGACGATGCCGCCGAGCAGGTCGGCGAGGTCATAGAGCCGCGCCGCGCCGCCGTCCCCGGCCAGCAGGGTGCGCAGCTGCTGGATCTGGTCGCGAACCGCAGCGATGAGCCGGCTGCGCTCCTCGGCGTCGAGCGTGCCGCGCTCGAGGGAGAGGACGAGCAGCGTCCCGTCCATGGCGGCGAGCATGCTGGTGAGGTCGTGACTGCGGCCGCGGTGGATCCGGCGAACCCGATCCAGCTCGGTCTCGGCGGCCACCCAGCGGCGGCGGCCACGCACATCGTGGTGCACCACGACATCGAGGGTGGACTTCAGGTCGGTGCCGGCGAGCAGCAGGAACTCCACAGCCCCGACCAGCAGGAGCAGTGAGGGCAGGGCGCTCCACGCGCCGGTCGACGACAGAGGTGTGGCGTGGGCGCCCGCGATGGCCAGCAGCACCACACCTGCCCCGGCGAGGAGCACCCGTCCGCTGCGAACGCCACCGTTGAGCAGCGCGATCGCGACCGCAGCACAGCCGAGGCCCTCAATCGCCGAGGCCGCGGTGATGCCGTCGCCCCCGACCCGCACCCCGGCAAATGGAAGGAGCGCCAGCGGCACCGCCGCGACGATCGCACCACCGAGCGCGGCCACGATGAGCAGGGTCGGGCGGAGACCCGCGACCACCACGGGGAGGGCGACGGCGCCGATGCAGGCAGCGAGGATGAACGCCACCGAGGTCAGGTGCAGCGCGACAGCGTAGCTGGGCGCGGCTGCGCCGAAGTGGGTCGCCGGCACCAACAGCAGCCCCGTCAACAGCATCGCCACCGACAGCAGGGCGCTGGCCGCGGCACCAACCAGGCGCCAGCGAAGCAGAAGGATCACAGCCGTGGCCAGGAATGCCACCAGGGCCGCATCCGCAGCGCCGACGGAGGCGGCGGCCACGGACAGGCCGGGTGCGATGCTGAACAGGCCCACCCCGACCAGCGGCAGCACGACCACCCCCGCCAGCATCCCCCCCACCACCCTGGGGGTGTTCTCGCTGGCGAGCTTGGCGATGATCGTGCGCCGGTCGGGGCCGGCATACGAGTCCGGGGTGGAGCGCGTGAGCAGCCTGACGGCGCTCAGCACCGTCATCGCTGCCCTCCGAGCCGCCCATCGCGACGTGGAGGCCCATCCGAGGTGAGCAGCGAGCTGGCGTAGGCAACCGCCGCCAGCTGGCTGGACACGTCGAGCTTGCCGAGGATCGCCTGGATGTGGCACCGCACCGTGCCCAGCGACACCACCAGCGCCCTGGCGATGTCCGCGGCGCTCTCCCCCTCGGACAGCGCCCAGAGCACCTCACGTTCGCGGGCGGTGAGCTGCGCGATGCGCCGCCTCGCCTCGCGGGTGGTCTCCAGCCAATCCGCCCCCAGCTCGATCATCTCCTCGTGTCGCGCGCGGTCCTGCACCGGCCGGTTGCGTGCCACGGATTCGGCGGCCTCGAGGAGGCGCTCAAAGGGCTCGGACTTGCTCACCCACCCGCTGGCGCCCAGCGCCAGCGCCGCCGCCACCCGGGGCTCATGGGTGCATCCCGTGACCACCAGGATCCTGGCGCCGAGCGCCCGCAGCCCCGGGATCAGATCCAGGCCGTCGGTGTCGCCCAGCTGCAGGTCCAGCAGCACCACGGCGGGACGCAACCGCGCCGCCTGGGTCAGCACCGTCTCGGGGCCGGTGAGCTGGGCCACGGTGCAGTCGAACCCCCTGGCAAAGAGACCGAGCACCAGCGTCTCCGCCAGCATCTCGTGGTCCTCGACAACCAGCACCGAGACCGCCGCCGCCGCCTCTGCCGGGATCCCGCCGGTGCCCCCACTGGACTCCCGGATGGTCCCCTGCGCGCCTCGCAAGCTCCACAACGCGCTCACCGCCTTCGCTTCCGCGTCTTTGCGGGTGCGCGGGCCAGCCTGCGACAGGCCGTCTCGCAGCTGTGCAGAACCCCCATCCCCTGCTCGCCCTCGCGGTGAGCGGTGCACCGCGGCACCGTTCCGATTGAAGCGATCATGCGCAGCGACTGGGGGCCGGCACATCATCAGAATTGATGAAATCTGAGTTGGTCGAGGGGCGGAGGGGCAACCGACCCCGCCGGACGGTCGATCCCGGAGCAGGCTATACTCCGCTCAGACGCGGGGCGTTTGACTCGGGAAGGGGAAGGAAGGCGATGTTGGCGTCACTCCGCGGCCAGGGAGCAGCGGACATCGAACGTGGACGCCCGGCGATGTGGTCGGCACCTCCCCTGGCGGCTCGCCGGCTCATCCACCTGGCTCTTCTCGGCATCTTTGCTTCCCTGGCCTGGGTGCTGTTGATCCCACTGCTCGGACTGGGGCGGGAGCAGGATCTCGGCGTCCTGCAGATCCTTCAGCTGCTCCTGCTCGCCGGCGCCGGGCTGTTCGCGCTCTTCCGCTGGCGGCTGGTCCATGACCGCTCGGCCGCCTATGCCGGGTCTGCCGCGCTGCTGCTCGGCATCACTGTGCCGCTGCGCCAGCCCCAGCCGCTCTTCGACATCTCCCTGAGCCCCGCCTGGGGCGCGATGGTGACGTCTGCAGTCGTCGCGGTTGTCGCGGTGCTGGTCTGGCGCGCTCAGAGCGAGGCGCCGGCAGCGCCGGCGGGCAGCCTGCTCCAGAGCGGCCTCGTCGCCGCCGGCTCGGTGCTCCTGGCCGTGGCGATCGGAGTGCTCGCCTGGGACAGCGATCCGACCGCCGCCCTCTCGGTGTCCCTGGTCGTCTGGGGCGGGCTGCTCGCTCTCACCGCTGCCTGGTATGCGAGGTCGCGTCAGGCCACTCCGCAGTGGCTGGCCGTCTACGCCCTCCTCAAGGTGGTGGTCGCCGCCCTCGCGCTGGCGTCGGCACAGCAGATCAACCTCGTCGTCTTCGTCGAGGCCTGCGTGCTGGTCCTGGCCGCTGCCGGCGCCCTGCTGGGCAGCGAGGCGGAGGCGCGCTGGGTGCTGCGGGCCCACACCCAGGCCAACCGCCGTGTCGCCACCGACCTCAGGGCCAGCCTCGGCGCCCGCGAGGCCGAGGCCGCCAGGTTGGAGGAGCGCCTCCACGATGTGCGCTCCTCACTGGCCACCATCCGCGCCGCCGACCTCACCCTGCGCCGCCACCAGGATGACCTGGATGAGATCACCCGCGAGACGCTGGGGACGGCGCTGACCAGTGAGCTGTCGCGGCTCGAGGACCTGATCCGGGCGCCCGCCGCGGCCGCGGAAACTGGCGAAACCACCGACTTCCGGCCGGTGGAGGTCCTGGCGCCGCTCATCGCCGCCGAGCGCAGCCACGGCGCCGACATCTCCTTCCTGGTCGGCGACCTGGTGGCCCGGGGCCGGCCCTCCGAGGTGGCCACGGTGGTGCACAACCTTCTGGTCAACGCTCGCCGCCACGCGCCGGGCAGCCCGATCATCGTCACCGGCCACCTCGAGGCCGGCAGGGTCGTGCTCACCGTCGAGGATCAAGGCCCCGGGGTCCCGCATGAGGCTCGGGCGCAGATCTTTCTCCGCGGCCAGCGCGGTCGCACCAGCGCGGCCACCAGGGGCAGTGGCCTCGGCCTGTTCGTCTGCGCTCGCCTGCTGGCCGAGATGGGCGGGAGGATCGAGGTGCGCGACAGCCGCGGAGGGGGCGCCTGCTTCGTGGTCGAGCTGCCGGCGGCGGAGAGCGTCGCCGGAATGGCCCGAGGCGACGGCAACAGGGGAATCGAGATCGGCGTCGTGGCGGGCGCAGCTCCCCGGGACTGGGGGCGGGAACCCGAACGCGCTGCGGCGCCGACGGCCACGGCTGGGGTTGACACCTCCGTGTGACCGACCCTCAGGTACCGCCCGTGCGGCCCCGGGTCGCGATCGTGGACGACCACGAGTTGCTGGCGCAAACCCTCCGTGCGGCGCTCACCGCGGAGGGCCTCGAGGTGGACGTGCCGGTTCTCACCAACCCTCGGAGCGTGCTCGGCCAGCTGCGCGCCGACCCTGCCGATGTCGTCCTGCTCGACCTCCACCTGGGAGGCTTTGGCCGCGGCGAGGACCTGGTGGCGCCCCTGGTCGCGACCGGAGCCCGGGTCATCATCGTCACCGGCTCCTCCAACCAGATGCAGAACGCCAGGTGCATCGAGCTCGGCGCCCACGGCATCGTCGACAAGACGCGACCGTTCGAGGAGCTGCTCCGGGTGGTGCTCGACGCCGCCAACCTGCGCGCCATCATCAGCCAGCAGCAGCGGTCGCGGTTGCTCGGTGAGCTGCGCGACCATCGCCGGCGCGTGCGCGAGCGGCTTGCACCCTTCCGCGCCCTGACGCCGCGCGAGTCCAAGGTTCTCGCCGCCCTGTGCGACGGCCTTTCGGTGCAGACCATCGCCGCCAGGTGGTTCGTGTCCGAGGCCACGGTGCGCAGCCAGGTTCGCGGGGTGCTGTCCAAGCTGGGGGTGAGCTCCCAGATCGCCGCCGTGGCCGCCGCTCAGAAGGCGGCGTGGTCGCTGGATGCGATCAGGGAGGCGGACCGGGACAATTCTTGACTGTCGGGATTGAGCATTCCTACACTCACGATCCGCTGCGGAGGGGTGACGCGATGCTCAATGGACGGCAGTTCGGCACAGCCACAGGCTTGCTCCTTCTCCCATTGGGCGCCCTCGCCTTCACCCTCCATGCCGCCTACTTCACCGGCAGTCGAACCTTCGCCGCCGTGCTCCAGCCGGCAGAACAGCTGGCCCTGAGCTTCCAGGATCGCGGCGCGCTCGAGCAGATCAGTGTCAGCGTCGGTCAGCATGTCGTGGCCGGCCAGGTCCTGGCCGCCCAGGACGCAGCGGCAGCCCAGCTGCAGCTGGACGGGGCCCGCGCCGAGCTGGCCGCAGCCCAGGCCAACCTTCAGTACGTGGAGGCGGGCGGCACCCAGACCAATGCGCTCGGCTTCACCGTGCAGGCCATCCAGGCGCAGCTGGCCGGCGCGCAGCAGGCGGCGGCGGACATGGCGTCCGTCAACAACCTCAGCATCGTCCAGGCACAGCAATCGATCCGCGACGCCCAGACAACCCTGGGCGGCGACCAGCAGGCGTCCGCATCGCTCTGCTCGGGAGGCCCTCAGCAGACCGAATGCATCTCCAACTCGCGCCAGGTGGCCCAGGATCGCCAGGCGATCGCGCAGCGCACCGCCGACTACCAGCACGCACTTGCCGCAGCTCGAGCCTCAGCCGACCAATCCCAGCGCCAGGTCAGCCTCTATCAGCTCGACCTGGCCATGGCCCAGGGCAGTCCTGTCACCGCGGCGCAGCCTGCGAACCAGGGCGCCCAGCTCGCCGCGGCGCAGGCCAACGTGGCCACAGCCCAGGCCCAGGTCGCCATCGACCAGCAGGCACTCGACAGCATGGTCCTGAGGGCACCGGTGTCGGGAGTGATCAGCGAGGTGGCCGGCTCCGTCGGCGAGATCGTCGGCGACTCCGGAGTGCAGAAGTACGCCGGACCGCAGTCGCTGGTGACCAACTCCTCACCATTGCAGCTGTTCGCGCCGACGGCGCCGGTGCCGCCGACGCAGGGCAACCAGCTGTCCCCGGTCATCCGGCTGGCAGCCGATGGGAATTGGGTGGTGCTCGCCCAGGTGGCCGAGTCCGACGTCTCGCGGCTGCATGTCGGGCAGGCGGCGACGGCCACCTTCAACGCGCTGCCCGACACCGGCGCCACCGTCACCCTGGCTCAGATCATCCCCCAGGCCGTGCAGGGCTCGAGCCAGGTGGAGTACGACGTCGTCTTCCACCTCGCCGCCAAACCCAAACAGGCGCTGCCCGGGATGACGGCAAGTGTGAGCATCAACAGCTGACCGACCGTGCGTTCACCGCGACACCATCTGCAGGAAGCCGGCGGCGACGTCCGGCCTGGGCTGGGTGCAGGTCGGGCAGTCGGCTCCCTGCGCGGGGATGTTGAGCCAGTAGCCCTGCACAGAGTCCCGCGTCGCCTGGTACGCGCTGTAGAGGTCGCCGGCGTTGACGGGCTTCCCCCCCGGGCCCGTGCTCAGACCGGCAAGAACGGTGACACCGGGGTTCGCGGCTCGCGCCTGCGCAGCGGCCTGGACGACGAAGGCGCGGTACTGGGCGGTGTCGGCCTCGTAGCGCTGCGCCTGGATCACCACGGTGTCCCCGGCCCGAGCCGCCTGTCCTGCGATCCCCAGCGACAGAAAGGCGGAGCGCGCGTCGGCCGCCCCCGGGGAGAGGACCTGGGTGAGATCGACCGCAGGCGTGACGATGAGGCGCAGGTGGTGGCTGCGGCACAGGTCGGCGGCCAGCTGCGCGTACCGTCCGGGATCGCGCTGCTCGGCGATGGGTGTGAACTGCCACGCTTCCGGGTCGTAGAGGACAGTGGTGATCGACGCATCGAGCGTTCCCGCGGCGATGGCGCTGGCCAGGTCCGCGTAGCTGCGAAATCCCGCGGTGGGAACGCTTCGCCAGCCGCTCGGGATGCCCGCGGCCCGCGGGCCGACCAGGACATCGGTGCCGGCGTTGTCGAAGAACCGCGCCGCCAGCGGCGACTGGGCGTCGAGGCTGCGCAGGCGGGTCAGCGCCGACGCGGCGATGAGCCAGGTGAGCCGGCTGGAGCCGGGCGCCGGCACCGGCTGCGTCGGCTGAGTGGCGCTCGACCGGGTTGCGGAAGCACCTCCACTGGGCGCGTTGCACGCCACAACCGAGGCGCCGACCAGGAGCGCCAGAGCTCCGATCGCGCACTGCGCTGCCCCCCTCCCCGGATGCCGCTTCACTCTCCCCTCTCGTCCTGCGGCCACACCGATGGCGTCACCACCCGAGTCACGGGCCGATGAGGTGAGCAGCGCCCTCGTCGACGGGCCGGGCGCGCTCCTGCTGATCGCCGATCTGGCCCTGCTCGCCATCCTGATCGCGGCTCCTCTGCGCAGATCCTACCGGGACGACCGCGGCGACGGAAAGGCACACGTGGTTCTGCCCGTGCCGCCGCCGGCCCCGTCCCCGTGGCGGACCACGTGGTTCTTCGTGTTCTTCTTCGTGCTCTCCCTGCTCTACATCGGCGCCGGCGTCGACTCCATCGACCGCCTCTACGGCGGGCTCGTCGGCGGCCTCGCGCGTCTCGCGGTGCACAACTCCGCGACCGTCGCCGGCTATGTCGTGCACGCGCACCTGGGTACGCGGTTCGTGCTCGTCGCCTACATCCTCGGGCTGGCCGTGTCGCTGCGCGCCGCGCCACTGCGCCGTGCGATGGTGGCCGCCCAGGCACTCTGGTACCTCGCCGCCATGATCTGCCTCGACGCCACCCAGATCATGCTGGGAGCGCTCACCGGGTGGCCGATCCAGCCCTTCGGACTGCAGGGAAACCTGCTGGCGAACGTCGTGGGGATCATCGTCTTCATGCGGCTGACGTTCCTCACCTTCATGCTCCCCAAGCCTGTCGACCTGCCCCGCCGCAACCAGGGATGGCTCGGCAACACCGTGATCATCAGCATGGTTCTGGTGGCCGCGGTCGCACTGCTGTGGGCGCTGCCCTTCGGCCGGGCGCTGTGGGACGCGCAGGGCCTGCTCCCCATCGTTCTGTCCTACGCGCTGCCGTCGCTGGTGCTCACGGTCATCTACTGCGTCCTGCTCGTGCTCCAGGCGGTGGGTCCGCCCCCGCCGCCGCTCACCGAGGAGCGCCCGGCCATCGATGTGATCGTGCCCGCGCACAACGAGGGCCAGCTGATCGCCGCCTGCCTGACCTCCATCGACGGGGCTGCCGTGACCTACGGCGGCCCCGTCCGCGTGATCGTCGGCAACGACGGCTCCACCGATCGCACCGCCGCCATCGCCAGGCGAACGATCAAGCGATTCCGCGCCGCCACCGGGACGGTCGTCGACGTCGAGCACGGTGGCAAGGTGCGCGCTCTCAACGCCGCGCTGGCCCAGACCCGCGCGGAGATCGTGGTGCGCATCGACGCCGACGTCTCCATCGACCATGAGGCGCTGACCTACGCGCAGCGCTGGTTCACCGATCCGTCGGTCGGCGAGGTGTCTGCTCTGGTGCAGCCGTCGGAGGGGCGCTCCTGGATCCACCAGATGCGGCTGTTCGAGTGCCTGATGGGCTTCGGGCTCTCTCGGCGTGCGCTCCAGGTGGTCGATGCCATCCAGTGCGTGCCCGGCACGTTCGCCGCCTTCCGGCGCGAGCCCGTGCTCGGGTTCGGGGGCTTCACCGATGGGATCAACGGGGAGGACTCCGACCTCACCATGGTCCTCGGCCGCCTCGGCTACCGCACCGTCCTGGATGTGAAGGTGCGCATCTACGAGGACGTCCCCTCGACGGTCCGAACGCTGAGCCGGCAGCGGATCCGCTGGAATCGTGCGGGGATGCACATGTTCGCGCGGCACGTCCCCTTTCGCGCCGGCGCCACCGGCCCCCGCGCCTGGTTCGCGATGCTGCGCCTGTTCGTGGCGCGCATCACCGGGGTGCTGCGGCTGCTCATCATGATCCACGCCATCCAGCTCGCCGTCCTGGTTCCGGCCTACCGGACCAACCTGGGGACGCTTCTCATCGTGGTCCTGCTGACGATGGTGCCCGGGATCTACGTCCTGGCGCTGCTCGCCGCCGTCTACGGGAGGGCCGCCAAGGTCGTCTACCTGCCGCTCTGGTCCGTCTTTGCGAACCTCCGTCGATTCTTCATCGTCCAGGCCCTGCTGACGCTGCCAACCCGGCCGGCGGGTCTCGCCGCGCTGCGGCGGCCCGCGTCCGTTCCAGAGCCGGCCGAGCTGGTCGGCCGCCGCCAGCCCCGGCTGGCCCCGGAGCCGGTGGCCTCACCCGGCAGCGTCGCCACATGATCCGCGCCGCGGCGGGAGCGTGATCGGCAGTGCCGTACCGCGTCCCCCCAGATGAGTTCGAGCGCATCGCCGCGGATGCGCTCGACAGCATCCCGGCCCCGCTGCGCGCGCGGATGGACGCGGACAACCTGATCATCACCGTCCAGCCGGCCGCAACCGACGACGACCGTGAGAACGACATCGACATCCACGTCCTCGGCTTCTACGAGGGTGCCGAGGACTCGGTGTTCAGCGGCTACTCATACCCGAAGAGGATCGTGTTGCTCCAGGGCCACATCGAGCACTGGTCCAGGACGCACGAGGAGCTGGTCGACCAGGTCCACGACACCGTGCTCCACGAGGTGGCCCACTACTTCGGCATGAGCCACGCCGACATCGAACAGACCCGCCTGCGCCACTGAGCCGCCGCGCCAAGCCCTGGCGGCGCCCGCCTCGGTCAGAGGGCATCGGCGTCCTCGCCGGAGGGATGCGCGTGGGAGATGTGGTAGGGCACGTTCATCACCACCGTGCGGTGACGGAACAGCAGCGCCGCCTTGAGGCGCAGCGCCGTCTGGTTGTGCAGGAGGTTGTGCCACCAGCGGTTGGACACCAGCTCCGGCACCACGACCACCAGGGTGTCGTCGGGGCGCTGCCGGTCGATGGCGTCGAGGTACGCCAGGAGCGGCCGGATGTAGGAGCGGAACGGCGTGTCGATGATCGTCAGAGGAACATGGTTGCCCCACGCCTCCCAGCGCGCCCGCAGCTCCGCTGTGTGCTCCTCGCTGTCACAGACATGGACGGCGAGGACAGTCGGTGAGAACGTCCGCGCCATGGTCAGCGTCTCCAGGGCGATGGCGTTGAGATTGGTGATGGGCACGATGAAGGTGGCCTGCACGGCGATGGGGCGGGCCGGGATCTCCGAGGCCACGTGCGCCGCCACGTCCACATAGTGACGGTGGATGGCGCGGAAGATCGCCACCAGCGTGGGGATGATGAGGATCACCACCCAGGCACCCTCGAGGAGCTTGGTGGCCCCGAAGACCATGAAGACGAGCCCGGTCAGGCACATGCCGATGAAGTTGAGCGGCAGCCCGCGGCGCCAACCGGGTTCGCGCCGTCTCAGCCAGCGCACCACCATGCCTGCCTGCGACATGGTGAAGGCGAGGAACACCCCCACCGCGTAGAGCGGGATGAGAGCGGCGACATTGGCGCTGAAGAGCACCTCGAGGAGCATCGCCAGCAGCCCCAGGACCACGATGCCGTTGCTGTAGGCGAGCCGGTCACCCATCCGCCGGAACTGATGTGGCGCGTAGTCGTCCCGCGCCAGGAAGAACAGCAGGCGGGGAAAGTCCGAGAACGAGGTGTTGGCGGCGAGGATGAGGATCAGGGTGGTGGCCACGGCGACGACCACGAACAGGATGGATCCGCTGCCGAAGGCGTGGGTGGCCAGCTGGGCGAGGATGCTCTGGTACGTGCAGCTCGCTCCCGAGGCCACCGCGGCGCACTGGGGATGCGTGGCGTCGAAGGGGCGCAGGCCGAGCTGCTGAGCGGCGATGGTGACGCCGATGAACATGGTCGCCAGGATCACCCCCATGACGCTGAGCGTGATGCGCGCGTTGCGCCACTCCGGTGGCTTGAACGCCGGCACCCCGTCGCTGATCGCCTCCACGCCGGTGAGCGCCGTGCAGCCGGAGGCGAACGCCCGCAGCACCAGGAAGATGGTCAGGCTCTCGGTGCCGTGGATCGCCGCGGTGGCGCTGGCCGGGAGCATCGATCCGGTGAGGCCACGCACCACCAGGGTGATCAGCATGAGGAACATCGCCCCGATGAACAGGTAGGTGGGAGCGGCGAAGATCGAGCCGGACTCGCGGATGCCGCGCAGGTTGCCCACCATGATCACAGCGATCAGGCCGATGCAGATGCCCACGCGCTGCGAGGCCGCTGCCGGGATCGCGCTCTGGATCTGGTCGACGCCGCTGGCCACGGACACCGCAACGGTGAGCACATAGTCGGTCATGAGCGCGGCGGCGGCGATGAGGCCGAACATCGGACCGAGGTTGTCCTTGGCGACGATGTAGGAACCACCGCCCTTGGGGTAGGCGCGGATCGTCTGGCGATAGCTGAGGACGACGAACGCGAGCAGGATCACGATTGCCGCCATCGCCTCCAGCGACACGCCCAGGCTGGCGGCGCCGGCGAGGGCGAGGACGACCAGGATCTGCTCGGTCGCGTAGGCCACCGACGACAGCGCGTCCGATGACAGCACGGCGAGCGCCTTGATCTTGGTGAGCCGCTCCTGGGTGTACTGGCTGGTGCTCAGCGGAGCCCCGATGAGTGTGTTGCGCAGCCGCGCCCGGACATGCGCCAGCCCATGAGTCTGGGCGGCGGACTGCGGGGTTGCCTGGAGCAGACCCGGTGCCAGGCGGTCGAAGCCGAGCCTCTCGGAGCGGATGATGCGCACGTAGCGCGCATCCGGAGGTCCGCTGCGGCGCTCGATGGCGCCCAGGTCCGGGGAGATCGGCCAGATGGAGGGGGGGCCGGTCGCCGCCGGCAGCGCCTCCCATGCCCTGCCGGCCTGGCGCAGCGCCTCCGCCTCGGCGGGCGGAAGCGACGCCATCGGCCCCCGGCCATCGGATGCCGTCCGCCCCGTCTCGGGAGGCGGGTCGGCGCCGGCGTCCTCAGGCAACGGCGTCATCACCGGGGCCGCCGGCCGGCGGCGCCACGCGGCGCAGCCGCGGGCGGTGGCGCAGCGTCCCGCCCTCCTCCGCAGCCAGCTCGTCGAGGTCCAACCGCAGAACACGCACACGCAACCACCGACGGCGTTCCACGAGCGCGTCGCATCCCCGCCCGTGGTGGATCACCGCGGTGATGCGGCCGAGCACCGCGCCCGACGATGAGAGCACGCGGAGTCCGAAGAGCGCGGCAGGGTCGACGCCGACTGGGTGATCCGGAGGCACAGCCCAACTCTGGGACAGAGGGCGTCAACGAACCATCAACGGATCAGGCGCGCCGAAAGAGCACGCCGGTGGCAGATCGAACACGAACCGGTACCAGCCGGTGGCAGCGGGCTCCGACCCCGTATAGGGTGCGTTCGATGGCCCTGACCCGTACGAGTGCAGTCGCACCGCCCACCGCCCCCAACCGCGGGGACGGAGCGACGCCGTCCGGCGCGCTCGGCTCGGCGCCGGCACCCCCCGGCTCCGCGTTCCGGAGGGCCTGCGAGTGGCTCCCGTTCTTGCGCCGGCCGGGCGTGCTCGCACTTCTCTGCGTCGCGGTGCTGGGGGTGAGCTTCACCGTGCAGGCGCAGTTCGATCCCGACTTCTGGTGGCACGTCCTGGTCGGCGACCGCATCCTGGACGGCAGCTTCCCCCGCGTGGATCCCTTCACCTTCACCGCGACCGGGCATCCGTTCATCACCCAGGAGTGGGGCAGCGAGGTCATCTACGCGCTGCTCCTGCACCTCGGCATGGGGGCTGTGATCTGCCTCATGGCCGTGGTCACGGTGCTGGGGCTGGGGATCGCCCTGCACCGGGCGCGCGCCTACACGCGGTCGCCGGCGGTGCTGGCGGCGGTGGGCGCGCTGGCGCTCGCGGTGGCCGTCTCCACCTTCGGGCCGCGCTCGCAGATGTTCACCTTCACCTTCAGCGCACTGCTGCTCCTCATCCTCGATCGCCATCGCCGCGCCGGCGGCCGGGTGATCTGGTGGTGCGTGCCGCTGTTCTGCGTGTGGAGCAACCTGCACGGTGGGTTCAGCGTCGGGCTCGGCCTCTTCCTGGTGGTCACCGTGGCGGAGGTCATCGAACGCCGCGCGGGTTCGGCGCGGTCACCGCGGCCGCCGCGCACACGGTCCCTGGCGCTGGTCCTGGCGGCATCGGTGGCGTCGATCGGCCTGAACCCCAACGGCTACTCGGTGCTGCTGTACGCGGGCGGGCTGCTCGCCAACCCGGTCGCCCAGGCCAACCTCGACGAATGGCGCTCGCCGAGCTTCCACGACCCCACCTTCCTCCCGCTGGCCATCCTGGTCGCCCTTTTGGTGCTGGCAGGCTCGCGGGCTCGGCGGGTGCCACTGGCCGACGTCCTCCTGGCCGCGGCGGGGCTGGTCCTGACCCTGTACGCGGTGCGCAACCTGTCGCTCCTGGTGGTGCTGACCGCACCGCTGCTGGTCGACGGGCTGGACGCGTGGGCCACGGAGATCGGTCTGCTGCGGCGCCGCGCCTCGGCGCTGGCGATGCCCTTCTGCGCGCTGGTGCTGGCCGCGGTCACGGCGGTCAGCGGCGTGCTGATCGCCCAGCGCATCGCTGATCCGCTCAACGACGACAGGGGCGCGGCCTACCCTGTCGCGGTCGCGGACGCCGTGTGCGCGACCCCCGCCTCCAACGTGCTCGAGCCCTACGGCAGCGCCGGGTGGCTGCTGTTCGAGATGGTGCGCGGAGCGCCGCGACCGTGCACGTACCACCCGGTCTTCATCTGGGGCGACGTGTACACCATCGGCCCGCGGATCTTCCAGGAGTATCTCGACGCCGTGGCCGCACGCCCCGACGCACTGTCGATCCTAGACGCCGAACACGTGCAGACGGTCTGGCAGGCTCGCGGCGGCGCTCTTCCCACCCTGCTGCAGCACACGCCGGGGTGGACGTGCGTCTACGGCGCCCTGGGACAGGTGATCTACACCAGGAGCGGTCTGGCCACGGCCTGGCACGACGATCGCGGCGGGTGCCCCTGATGGGTTGCGCTCGGGCTGATACTCATCGCCAGCCTCATGGTGGAGATGGTGTGGAAGAGATCTGCGTGGTCGCCCCGCCGGGATCGCCGGCAGCCGGCGGGTTCAGCGCCCGTGTCCACGACGTGGTCGCCGCCCTGGACGTTGGCGAGGTGGCCACCTACGCCGAGGTGGCGTTGCGCGCCGGTCATCCCGGTGCGGCGCGAGCGGTTGGCTGGGTCCTGGCGCACTCCGAGGGTCTGCCGTGGTGGCGCGTCGTCAACGCCAGCGGCCGGCTGACGCCGGGGCATGAGCGGGCCCAGGCCCGGCACCTCGCCCGCGAGCACGTGGCGGTGTGCGCCAACCGGGTGGTCGGGTTCGCCAACCCCTCGCGGCCCGGAAGGCCATGACCGTCGCCATCGCCGTCGAGCGCTTTCGACGCCGCATCGGCAAGGCGTGATGGCCGATCAGCTGGGCGGCAGCTGCGCAGCCTCCGGTGAGAGCAGAGAGACCACGAGCAGGTCGGCCAGCCAAGCCTCGTAGGCGTCAGCCGGCCACCCCTGCTGAAGGACGAGCAGACGGTACAGCTCCGGCCCGGTCAGCGCCCAGAACACGTCGCCGGCGTGCGCCGGTGTCAGCCCGGCGCGCAGGTGGCCCCGCCCGACCAGGGCGTCGATCAGGGGCGTCTCCCTCTGGCGCCGCTCCTGCTCGCGTCGCCGCTCCAGCGCGGCCAGCTCCGGGGCCACTGTCCCCGCTCCCCGCAGGAGCTCGACCTCGTCGCGTTCCGACTCGTGCACCCGGCGAATCATCTGTGCTGCGATTCGCAGCTGCTCCTGGGAATTGGAGGTCGCCAGGAGCCGTTGCAGAAGCTTCCGATACCGCGGATTGAACGCCGCCTGGGTGAGCAGGCCCGCAAGCACCGCGCGCTTCGATCCGAACACTGAGTAGACGGTCTGGGGAGCCACACGTGCGCCCGCGGAGATGGCCTCGATGGTCGTCCCCGCGTATCCCCTCTCGCGGAGCAGCCGCCGCGCCGAGTCGAGGATGCGCTGCCGTGTCCTCGCCGCCTGCTTGTCGCGCAGCGCCGAGTGATAGGCCCGGCTAGGCATGGGTGCCACGTGCTCGCGCGGCCGGAAATTGACTAGAGTCCTGTCTTATGAAATTTGCATCCTCACACACCGGCGAACTCGAGGTCAGCGCGGCGGCGGCCGCTCGATGCGGTCGAGGGCGTCGAAGGCCGCGTAGCGGTACGCCTCCCCCCACGTGGGCACGTTGAAGGAGGTGTGCGCCAGGTATTCCACCGTGCCCCCGAAGTGGAGCACCGCCTGCCCCTGGTGGATGAGCTCGGAAGCAATCTCGCCGATGATGTGGACGCCGAGGAGCCGTCCGCTCTGCGGCGCGACCAGGAGCTTGACGAGCCCATCGGTGCTGCCCGCGATGGTGGCACGGGCATTGCTGTGGAACCAGCCGCGCCCGACCACGTGGTCGATCCCCGACTCCTTCGCCTCATCCTCGGTTAGCCCGATCATCGCTGCCTCGGGGATCGAGTAGATGCCGGCCGGCGCCGGCGACGGCTCCACGGTGTGGTACGCCGTGCGCAGAGCGTGTGATGCGGCGCGGCGCCCCTGCTCGACCGCGACGGAGGCCAGGGCGGGCGGCCCAATGACGTCCCCAGCCGCCCAGACGCCCTCGGCGGTGGTGTGGTAGTTGGCGTCGACGACGATCCGGCCCCGCTCGTCGAGTTGCACGCCCGCCTCCGCGAGGCCCAGGCCCTCGGTGTTGCCCGCGCGTCCAGCTGCCACCAGGACCTTGTCGGCGGCGAGGATGTCGCCGTCGTCGAGGGTCACCTGCGGGTGATCGCCGAAGCGGCCGACGGTCGTGGCGGTCCTGCCCAGGCGGAGATCCATCCCCATGTCGGTGAAGGCTGCAGCGAGCAGGCTGGAGATCTCGGAATCGAGCATCGGGACCAGCCTCGGGCAGACGTCCACCAGGGTCACGCGCAGCCCCAGCGCGGTGAAGATGGACGCGTACTCCGCGCCGACGGCACTCCCGCCGATGACCAAGATGCTGCCGAACGGCTGGCGGATGGCGAGCAGATCATCGGAGTCGTGCACGTCGGGATCGTCGAAGGGGATGCCTGGGGGATGGAACGGGCGGCTGCCGGTGGCGACCAGGATGGCCCCAGCGTGCAGGGTGCGGGCCGAGCCATCGGCGCCGGCGATGCGCACCGCGGGACCGGCGACGATCTGCGCGAGGCCATGAACAACGTCGATGCCATGGCGTCCCAGGTTGAGCTCCACCAGCCGCGTCATGCCCTCGACCACGCCGGTGGCGCGGTGGCGGAGAACGTCGAGGGCGATCGTCGGGTCCAGCGAGGCGCTGACCCCGTACAGCTCGCGGCGGCGAAAGCCGGTGATGTACAGCGCCGTCTCGCGCAGCGTCTTGCTGGGAATGCCGCCGCGGCTGACCGCAGTGCCACCGACGCGCCGGGAGCGCTCGACGATGGCGGTGCGTGCCCCGAAATACGCGGCGTGCGTGGCCGCCTTCTCACCGGCCGGCCCGGCGCCGATCACGACCAGGTCGTAGCTGTCGGTCAAGCCGCCCAGTGTATCGGCGCTCCGGCATCGGCTAGTGTGGGCCCTCATGGACGGCGGCGCCCAAAAAGAGCTCGACGGCGCCATGCTCGCGCGGGTCGATGAGATCGTGCAGCGTGCCGTGGACGAAGGTCAGGCGCCGGGGGTCGTGGCCGCGGTGGCCCGCGGTGAGAGCGTGCACGTCACGGTGGCGGGCGGGATGGCGGTCGACGGTTCACCGATGCGGCGCGACACGCTGTTCCGGTTGTCGTCGAACACCAAGCCGATGACAGCGGCTGCCGTGCTCTCGCTTGTCGATGAGGGGGTGCTGCACCTCGACGCGGCGGTCGATGAGCTGCTTCCCGAGCTGGCCCGCCGGCGGGTGCTGCGCAGCCCGCACGGGGCCCTCGACGACACCGTCCCGGCGCGGCGCTCGATCACGGTGCGCGACCTGCTCACGTTCACCTGGGGCTTCGGGATGCAGGGGGCCATGTTCATGGCGGCTGAGCCGTGGCCGATCCTCAGCGCGGCGATGGAACGGGAGCTGTCGACCTTCGGGCCTCCCCAGCCCGCCACCATGCCCGACCCGGACACCTGGATGGCGCGGCTCGGTGAGCTGCCCCTGCTGGCCCAGCCGGGCGAGCGGTGGCTCTACTCGTCAGCATCGCAGGTGCTCGGTGTGCTGGTCGCTCGCGCTGCCGGAGCCCCGTTTGAGGATGTCCTGCGCGACCGGGTGCTCGGCCCGCTGGGCATGGATGACACGTGGTTCCATACGCCACAGACCCACCGGCTCGCCACCGCCTACGAGAATCGTGATGGGCAGCTCGTGGTCAGCGACCCGCCGGATGGTCAGTGGTCGCGGCCACCGCTGTTCCACGACGGCAGCGGCGGATTGCTGTCGACCGTCGACGATGTGGTCGCCTTCGGGCGGATGCTGATGCGCGGGGGCAGCCCCGTGCTGAGGTCGACAACCGTCACAGAGATGACCCGCGACCAGCTGACCGCAGCCCAGCGAACCAACGTCTGGCCCGGTTTCAGCTTCCTGGACGACCACGGCTGGGGATACGGGCTGGCCGTGCTCGACGACGGGAGCTACACATGGGCAGGCGGGTTCGGCACGGCGTGGACGAACGTGCCATCGCAGGATCTCACCGTGGTGGTGCTGACCCAGCGCGCCGCCGACCAAAACGGGATCCCCGCGGTCTGTGAGGAGGTGCTGTCCGCGGCCCGCGCCGCCGGCTCAACGGTGTGATGACCTACCGAAGGCGACGGCGATGTCTCACTCCCGCGGTCGTCCAGGTCGTGGCCCGCTCATCCTCGTGTCCACTCGATCAGCTCTTGCGCGCTCATGATGTTGACCACCGAGGACGGCGTGACCCCGCACTCCGCAGCACGCACGCACCCATTCATCTGCCATTCCAGCTGACCGGGTGCGTGCGCGTCGGTGTCGATCGCCACCCGGCAGCCGAGCTCGACCGCCGTGCGCAGGAGCCGCCTCGGCGGATCGAGCCGCTCGGGGCGCGAGTTGACCTCGACCGCGACACCGTGCTCGCGACACGCGCTGAACACGGCGTTGCAGTCGAACGTCGACTCCGGGCGACCCCTGCCGACGACGATCCTCCCGGTGCAGTGACCCAGCACGTCGGTGTGCGGATTGGCGACTGCGGCGAGCATGCGTCGCGTCATCTCCGGCGCCGCCATGCGCAGCTTCGAATGAACGCTCGCCACCACGAGGTCGAGCTCGCCGAGCAGCTCCGGGGTCTGATCGAGGGCACCGTCCTCGAGGATGTCGACCTCGATGCCGGTGAGGATGCGAAACGGCGCCAGGCTGACGTTGAGCGCGGCGACCACCTCGAGTTGGCGACGCAGCCGTTCCTCAGAGAGCCCACGGGCGATGGTGAGCCGAGGCGAGTGGTCGGTGAGCACCATGTACTCGTGCCCGATGGCGCCGGCGGCGATCGCCATCTCCTCGATGGGACTGCCCCCGTCGGACCAGTCCGAGTGCGTGTGGCAGTCGCCGCGAAGCGCCGCCCGCAGGGCGCGGGCCGCCTCGGGGACGGTCTCTCCCTCGAGGGCTTCGAGCCGCCGCAGGTACTCGGGCACCCGGCCGGCGTGCGCCTCCGCGATCACACCGGCGGTGACCACACCGATGCCCGGGAGGCTGCGCAGCGTGTCCGCGCGCACGAGCCTTGCCAGGTCGTCGGGACTGAGGCTGCGCACCACGGCGGCGGCGTTGCGAAAAGCCCGAACGCGGTGGGTGGGCTCGGACTCGCGCTCGAGCAGGAAGGCAATGCGGTCGAGCGCGCGAGCCGTCTCGACTGACGCCCCTGGCGCCCGGTTCGCTTCTTCGAATCTGCTCATCGCGGGTCTCTCCCGGCAATGTCAGGCCCGGCCTGGCGGTTGACTTTTACCGATGGGTTATATAACCTAATGGTAATGCTTACTGACGATCCCGTGAGCCGAGCCTTCGCGGCCCTTGCCGACCCCACCCGCCGGGCGATCCTCGCGCGCCTCGCCACTGGCGAAGCCGGCGTCGGGGAGCTCGCACAGGCGTCAACCCTGACCCAGCCGGCGATCACCAAGCACCTCAAGGTGCTGGAGCGGGCTGGTCTCGTCGGTCGAGCCCGCGACGGCCAGCGTCGCCCGGCGCGGCTTCAACTCGAGGGCCTGCTTCCAGTGGACAACTGGCTCCGCCGCGCTCACGCCGAGTGGTCCGACCGCATCGACCGTCTGGAGATACATCTCGCACCGCAATCAGACGCCATCACGAAAGAGGAGAACCCCGATGCCTGAGATCCGTACCGTCGTGAACGTTCGGTCGGCAACCCCGATCAAGCAGCTGGTCATCGAGCGCACCATACATGCCTCACCGGAGCGGGTCTTCGACGCATTCACCGACCCGGACCAGCTCGAGAAGTGGTGGTGGCCAAACGGCTTCACCTGCCCGGCCGCGGAGGTGGACCTTCGGGTCGGCGGGACATACCGGCTCGCCATGGAGTGGCCGGGCTCCATCCCGGCCGAGGCCCGGTTCTCCCACCACATGGGTGGTGAGTACTATGAGATCGATCGTCCGCATCGCCTGGTGATGAGCGGCCGCGCTGTCAACGACGAGCAGGGCGAACTCTTCGCCACCCTGATTGAGGTGACCTTTGAGGCCCGCGATGGCGGCACCGCGCTCACCATGCGCCAGTCCTATTTCGAGCCGATGCCCCCCGCTGAGGCGATGAGCGGTGCCGAGCAGGGCTGGTCCGAGCAGCTCGACAAGCTCGAGCAGCTTCTCGCAGCCTGAAGGAGGAGGGACTGGGATGAAGACATACACGCGTGAAACTGCTGATGCCGACATCGTCTACGACGTCGAGGGCTCGCTGCCCACCGCGGACGGTCGTCCACCACTATTCATGATCGGGCAACCGATGGACGCCAGCGGCTTTCGTGCCTTGGCGTCGTACTTCCCCGACCGCACCGTGATCACCTATGACCCACGCGGTCTCGGCCGCAGCGTCCGCAAGGACGGTCTGGTGGACAGCGTTCCCGCGGTTCAGGCGGGCGATGTGCACGCCGTCATCGGGGCTCTGGGCGTCGGCTCGGTCGAGATGTTCGCGAGCAGCGGCGGCGCGGTCACCGCACTCGCCCTGGTGGCGGCCCACCCCGGCGACGTCACCGTCCTGGTGGCGCACGAGCCGCCTCTGGTGCGGGTGCTCCCCGACGCGGAGGCAACCGGTCGCGCAGTGGCCGGCTTTCGGGACACGTACGCGGCCAGGGGGCGGGGTGCCGGCATGGCGGCCTTCATCGCCATGACGTCGTGGCAGGGAGAGTTCACAGAGAAATACTTCGCGCAGCCGACGCCGGATCCCGCCCAGTTCGGGATGCCGGCCGAGGACGATGGTTCCCGTGACGACCCCCTGCTCTCCGACCGTTCCTCGGCGGTCACCGGCTATCTCCCAGACTTCGACTCCCTGGCCGCGGCACCGAGCCGAATCGTGATCGCTGTTGGCGAAGAGTCCGTCGGGACCTTCACCGGACGCACGTCGGTGGCCACGGCCGAGCGACTTGGCCAGCAGGCGACTGTCTTCCCCAGCCATCACGGCGGCTTCGTGGGCGGCGACTCCCCGTACGCCGGCAAGCCAGAAGCCTTCGCGCGCAAGCTGCGCGAGGTCCTCACTGAGGACAACTGACGCCACCGTGCAGCTGACCATTTTGGGCGCGACCGGCGGGACCGGGAGGCAGCTCATCGCACAAGCGCTGGCTGCCGACCGATCCCCTGCCGAGACCAGGCGAACGCGTCTCACGGCGCTGGTCGCCGCGCTTCCGGGTACCAGTCTGGTGTCGCTCAGCTAAGGCCGATCAGCGGCATCGAACCGATCGAGGTTCATGACCTTTACCCAAGCGGCCACAAAATCGTGCACGAACTTCCCGCCCGCATCGTCGCACGCGTACACCTCCGAGATGGCGCGCAGCTCGGAATGAGAGCCGAACACCAGGTCGACGGCGGTGGCGGTCCACCTGACCTGGCCCGTTGCGCGGTCGCAACCCTCGAACACTCCCTCGGATGAGGCGCTCTTCTTCCACTCCGTGCCCATGTCCAGCAGGTTGACGAAGAAATCGTTGGTCAAGGCTGTGGCCCGCTCAGTTAGAACACCGTGTGCAGAGTGGTCGAAGTTGGCATCCAGGACGCGCATGCCACCGACGAGAACGGTCATCTGGGGAGCGGTCAGGGTCAGCAGGTCGGCACGCTCGACCAGGAGTCGCTCCGCCGGCAGCGTCTGCGCACTGTGGAGGTAGTTGCGGAACCCATCAAAGGTGGGTTCCAGCACGGCAAACGACTCCACGTCCGTCTGTTCCTGCGACGCGTCGGTGCGCCCCGGCGTGAAGGGGACCGTGACGTCACGGCCGGCCTTCCTTGCCGCCGCGCCGATGGCGGCGCAGCCGCCCAGGACGATCAGGTCTGCAAGCGAGACCCGCTTGGCGCCGGACTGCGAGCCGTTGAACTCCAGCTGGATCGCCTCGAGGGTGGCCAGCGCCTGGGCCAGCTCCTTCGGCCGGTTGACCTCCCACTCCCTCTGCGGTGCCAGGCGGATCCGCGCCCCGTTGGCCCCGCCGCGCTTGTCGGTGCCACGGAAGGTTGCCGCAGCCGCCCATGCAGTCGAGACGAGCTGCGATGTCGACAGTCCGGAGGCGAGGATCCTGCTCTCCAGCGCGGTGGCGTCCGCGTCGCCGATCAGCTCGTGATCGACAGCTGGGACGGGGTCCTGCCACAGCTGCGGCTCTGCGGGAACCAGCGGCCCGAGGTACCGCGAGAGGGGTCCCATGTCGCGGTGGGTCAGCTTGAACCACGCTTTGGCGAACGCGTCTTCGAGCTGCTCAGGGTGCTCGTGAAAGCGCTTCGAGATCGGCCCATAGGCCGGGTCCAGCTTCAGGGCGAGGTCGGTTGTCAGCATCATCGGGGCGTGGCGCTTGGACCGATCGTGCGAGTCAGGCACGGCGGTCTGCGCCGAGCTGTCCCTCGGAGTCCACTGCTTGGCGCCGGCCGGACTCGCGGTCAGCTCCCACTCGTAGTCGAAGAGATTGTCGAAGTACCCGCTGTCCCACCGCACCGGCTCGCTGGTCCAGGCGCCTTCCAAGCCGCTGGTGAACGTGTCAGCACCCGTACCGGTGCCACACCTGTTCTTCCAGCCCAGGCCCTGGTCTTCGATGGGGGCACCCTCGGGCTCGGGCCCGACGCAATCCGCGCTGACAGCACCGTGCGTCTTGCCGAACGTGTGGCCACCGGCGATGAGCGCAACCGTCTCCTCATCGTTCATGGCCATGCGCGCGAAGGTCTCTCGAATGTCCCTGGCCGCAGCCAGAGGATCCGGCTTGCCATTCGGACCCTCCGGGTTCACGTAGATGAGGCCCATCTGCACGGCCCCGAACGGGTTGCCGAGCTCCCGATCGCCGCTGTAACGCTCGTCGCCGAGCCAGGTGCCCTCCGAACCCCAGTACGTGTCCTCGTCGGGTTCCCAGATGTCGATCCGCCCGCCGCCGAAGCCGAACGTCTTGAACCCCATCGCTTCCAGAGCGACGTTGCCGGTGAGGATCATCAGGTCGCCCCACGAGATCTTCCGGCCGTATTTCTGCTTGACCGGCCACAGCAGCCTGCGTGCCTTGTCGAGGTTGGCGTTGTCCGGCCAGCTGTTGAGGGGAGCGAAGCGCTGAGCGCCGCTGCCGCCACCGCCGCGGCCATCGGCGATGCGGTACGTGCCGGCGCTGTGCCAGGCCATCCGGATGAAGAGCGGGCCGTAGTTGCCGTAATCGGCCGGCCACCAGTCCTGAGACGTCGTCATCACCTCGGCGATGTCGCGCTTCAGCGCATCGACGTCCAGCGTCGCGAACTCTTTCGCGTAGTTGAAATCGTCGCCCAGCGGGTTCGCCAGGGGTGAGTTCCGGTGGAGTGCGTTCAGATCGAGCCAGTTCGGCCACCAGTCGCGATTCGACTTGCGCCGAATCGGCCCGTGTGGCAGTGGGCGTGCATCGTTCGAGCCGTTTGTGCCAGACGGCTCGGCGTCCGTCGCGGGCATTCCCATATCCGTGGTTGCGGGCGGTCTCTGCGTATCAGTCATCGTGCTCCTCCGTGTCGTGACATTGGGGACAGAGACCCCAGAAGGTCACCTCTGCTTCGTCGAGGTCGAATCCGTGGGTCTGCGACGGCTCCAGGCAGGGCGCCTCGCCAACCGCGCAGTCGATGTCGGCGACCCTTCCGCAGGCACGGCAGACGACATGGTGATGGTTGTCGCCCACGCGCACCTCGTAGCGGCTGGGCGAGCCGGCGGGCTCGATGCGGCGCACCAGCTGCGCGAGGTGAAGCTGATCCAGCGCGTCGTACACGGCCTGACGAGATGCGCTGCCGAGCACCAGCTGCACCGCCACGGCGATGTCGTGCACGCCGGCGTGCGGCATGGTGTGGAGCGCATCCAGCACCGCGAGACGGATCGCCGTCGGACGCAGTCCGGCGCTGCGGAGCAGCAGCGGCGCGGTGAGGGGGGGCGCCAGCGCGGCGGATCGGACGTTGGGTGGGCTTGATACTGTCAACGTTCTTGACGGTATCAAAATTGCCGGGCCGCGTGCCGAGGACCGGGCTCGACGCCGTCTTCGGGCCTCATACCTCCGGTGTCCGTCGTCCAGCCGCCGTCCGTGGAACGCCGCCAGCCGGTCGGCGGCGGGAGCGCCGGCGGGCGCAGGTTGCTCGGGCCCGAACGCCGCGTCGCGTCCGAACTTCCCGATCAGCAGCTGATTGCCGCGGCGCGGCGACCAGCACCGGTTGAAGTGTCCGCCGGAGGCGCTGCGAGATCACCGTTGGGCTGGCCGAGCAGCTCACCTGACGGCCGGTCGCAGCCGCCCAGCGCCCGCCAGAATGATCGGCCGCGCTCGAGACCGACAACGGCAGCGAGGACCGTGCACGCGAACGAGGTCACCGAGGTTCTGAGCCAGCCCATCAGTCAGGATCGGTGCTGGCCATCGTCGATGGCCTCGGCGAGGAAGCGTGGCACCACTCGGTGGTACCCACAGGCTGGTCGGTGGCCGGGATGCTGGAGCACCTGGGGAACGCCGAGTGGCACTGGTTCCGGGGCGTCGTGGCTGGCAAGCAGCCGGAGAGGCCGCGCGATGTCGACGACGATCAGCCGGCGTACGACCCCATACAGTGTTCACGTCGGACGCTCCATCCAAGGACGTCACCAGCTTCTACCGCGACCAATGTGCGCAGTCCGAATTGGTGCTGGCTACAACTTCACTGTCGGCGTCTCCGCGCGGCAAACACGGGCTGGACGGGTTTGGAGCCGCCAAATGTTCGATGGGTCGTGCTGCACATGAGCGAGGAGACGGCGCGTCATATCGGGCATCTGGACATCGCAAGGGAGCTCCTTGACGGCAGGGTCAGGCTAGGGGGCCGCTGACGTTCCGCTGCGCGGGAGGCCGTGGCCAGAAGGGGCGTGCAGCCACAAACAGAGAGGCCGGCTCTCGTGGGGGTGCACTTTCAAGCCTTGGGGGTTCTCGCCGTTCGTCGTCATGCCGGCGACCGAGCTGCTCGACCGATGGGCACCGATCGACGCGGTCTGGCATCACAGGTCGGTCGCCCCAGGGGAGTCACAAGATCGAAGCCGCTTTCGTAGGGCACTGGAGGAGAGCCTGTGGGCACGGTAATCATCCACAACGTGGCCACCGGCGACCACGTGGTCGTGGTGTCTCACCGGCCCAAGCCCGACGGCTGGTACCCCGAGGCGTCGTACCATTTCATCGACGGGGTGACGGCTGCGATCGACAAGGCCCAGCAGCTCGCCGGGGAACGAACTGTCGCTGTGAAGGCCGGCGAAGTAGGCGGCCAGATCTTCGCGGCCGGACTCGTTGACGAAGTGGCCGTGGACATGGTGCCGGTGGTCTTCGGGTCGGGCAAGCGCTACTTTGGCAGCATCGAAGGTCAGCACCCGCTCGAAGATCCTCACGTGGTCATCCCGGGCGACGGGGTGCTACACCTCCGGTTCACGGTACGCCGCCAGAACCGGATTGGACGCAAAGTCGTGCTCCACTCGATGTCGTTCAGCCGCAGCCGGTCCTGCACCCCCCGCGGAGCGGCGGGCGGCGCCCGTCCCGCTCGCCAATGGCGTCTCAGCTCGCGGTGCGGTACTGGAGATACACCACACCATCTGGAAAACGGCGTTCATCGAGCAGTTCAAGCTCCCACTGGATGTCCTTGGGAAGTGCTGGTTTGCCACCGCCGAGGATCCTGGGCCATACAACCAGGCTGAGCTCGTCCACCAGGCCGGCTCTCATCGCCTGGCTGGCGAGGGCGGCGCCGCCGACAGTCATATCGCGTGTCTCTGCCGTTTTCATGGCCCGGACGGTGTCTGCATCGAACTCGCGTTCGATCCGCGTCCGGCCGGTTGATGCCGCCTTCAGCGTCGTGGAGTAGACGATCTTGTCGGCACCGCGCCAGATCGCGGCGAAATCCCGGATGTAGAGTGGCTGGTTGTCGACGGCCGCAGGGGAATCCCAGGAGACCATCGTTTCATAGAGTCGCCGGCCGTAAAGGTAAGTGCCGATCGGCCGTTCCAGGTCGTTGAACAATCGGTGTAAATCCTCGCTCGGCACACCCCAGTCGAAACTGCCCTGAGGGTCCTGGATGTAGCCATCCAGGGAGGTGTTGGCGATGTAGATCAGCTTGGCCACGTGTTCTCCAGCGCTTGCATGACTGGCCGGCTATCGTGCCAGAGGAGAAGGAGCGCGACCTTCTTTTCGGCGCGTCGGCATGGACGTTTGATGAACTGACAGCGGGAGACGGGGGTCTCCCGCGGGAGTGCCAAGAGTTCTGGAGTCGAGTTTTCCTACCGCCTGGAGCCGTAAGGGAGGCTAGGCGTAGGCGTTCGACCGGCACCTGTCAGGCCAGAGGTCTTGACCGCGGGCGATGGGCGGAGCAGAAGGTACTGCTCGCCAACCTGACGGAATACGGCGAGTCGCACCGAGCCTGGGAGGACGCAGACGGCTACTACGAAGGTAGCTTGGCACGCGATGTCGAAGCGGCCGCCGGCTCACGGCGACTCCCGAGTGTGAGACCACCCCCGGCTTCCTGTGCGGCATGGAGATCGACACCTCGCTGCCGAACTTGCCTTCTTCGAGAGACTCGACCTGGACATCGTCGCGGTCCAGGTCGAGATTGCACTGGGCCCGGATAAACTGCTCCGTCTTCGACAACTTGGCCTTGGCGCACGGGCGCCGTGGGAGCCGAAGGCCCGGCGAGCTCTATCAGCGGATCTATGGACAGCGTTCACTACCGCCGGCGGCTCAGTGCGCGCTCCGCGACCGCTTCCCCGCGGTGTTCGGGGAGCCTCAGCCGTACCGGCCGGCGGCCGACTCGCCTCCGCGACACACACGCTCGCCGTTCGCATCCGGCCGTCAACGAAGATCTAGCCGCACCAGCTGTAGATCCCTCTCGCTACCCGTCACTCGAGCGCTAGGGGACGGGTAAGTACAGCTTCCACTGCCTCGCCGACGATCTAAACGGCGACGGCGATTGTCCAAAGCGCGGACCCAGCAACACGAACCACAGTCGCCCGGCCGCGGTGAGGGTCAAACTTGACAGGGTTCTGCCAACCGAAGCGGTCAACTGATGACACGCTTCCTAAAGCTGCGTATCCCCACCCACAGAAACAGTGCGGTGAACCCGATCAGCACCGGATAAACAGCATACAGAGACATATGGTCAGACGTGGTTACAGCCGCGCGGAGGCCCTCGTTGATGTAGACGAGAGGATTCACGAGCACGAGAATCTGTAGCCATGGCACGCCACCTAGCCGCAACGGTGAAAGTGCCGTCCATGAGTAGTACGTGCCGCCGAGAAACGCTAGCGGGACAAGTGCAAGACCAAAGAGCAACGGTACCGTGCGCGGCTCGAAGAACGTACCGAAGGTCAGCCCAAGCGCCGAGCAGCAGACGCATGCGAGCGGGATCGCGGTAAGGGCTATCAACCAATGGACGCTGAGATTCACAGTCAACTGCGGCGCGTGCACAACCGCCGCGATCGGAAAGACGAGGAGGGCCGCGAACAGGCCTTGAACTGCGCCGAAAGCCACCTTCTCTAAGGCGACTAAGCTCACGGGCAATGGAGCGAGTACTCGATCCTCGATTTCCCGCGTGTAGCCGAACTCGTTCACCATGGGTAGCGCCACAGCTTGGATCCCCTGGGTCATTATGGAAAATGCGACCACACCGGCGACCAAGAGCGTCGCGAATGATGACTCACCGCGCGAGCCACCCGAACCGCCGATGCCCTGGCCGATCGTCGGAAAAACGTACGTGAACACGAACACGTACATGAAAGGTTGCAGGATGGTACGCGGTAGGAACTGTCTAAGCCCCTTCCGCAGAACGGTGAGATCGCGTAGTAGTAGCGCGAGAAAGGCGGTTCGGCTCGATGCCAAGGCCGACCGTCGCTTGATGTGGAGGGGTACGTTATCCCGGCCACCGGAGACCGCTACGACCGAAGCGCGCATTGGTGCCATCAGTCCCGCAGGTCCTTGCCGGTTAGGTTGATGAACACGGTCTCCAGCGTGGGTTCAGTCACGGCAATGTCTGTGACGTGGTATCCGCCGCCGTCTGCCGATTCGATTGCCCTGACGAGCAGACCCTCTGTGCCACGCACGTGCAAGTGCACCCGGTCATTTGCTACCACGGCGGACTGCACGCCTTCGACGCGCTCACGGAGGAGCTTCGCTAGGCCCTCAAGATCGCCCAGCGCCGAAAGCGTGATGACTGTCGCGTCAGCGACACCGCGCTTCAACTCCTGCGGCGTGCCTGTCGTCAGGATAGTGCCGCGATCCATGATGCCGATGCGGTCACAGAGCACGTCTGCCTCCTCCATGTTATGTGTCGTGAGCAGCACGGTCTGTCCGGCGCCACCCAGACCCCTAATTAGCTCCCACATCGCGATGCGTCCTTGCGGATCCAAGCCAGACGTCGGCTCGTCCAGAAACAGAATCGCGGGTCGGTGGAGCACGGCGCGGGCGATCATGAGTCGTTGCGCCAGGCCTCCTGAGAGCGACATGACCGGGGCTTGGACGCGCTCAGTCAACCGGAATTTGGCCAGCACGTCCTGAGCGGCGATCCGAGACTCTTTGGCATTCATCCCGAAGTACCGGCCGTGAAAGTATAGGTTCTCCCAGACCGTCAGTGAGCGATCTAGTGTGTTGTTCTGCGGGACGACGCCGATCAACTGCTTCGCAACCGTTGGATGTTTGACGACATCTACATCGCCGACAAACGCCTGACCGGAGGTTGGGAGCACGCGGGTTGTCAAGATGCCGGCGGTGGTCGTCTTTCCCGCCCCGTTTGGGCCGAGAAGCCCGAAGACCTCCCCATGATCAACCAACAGGTTGACGCGGTCGACCGCCTTCACCCCAGCGGCATACACCTTAGTCAAGTCCGCCGTTCGGATTGCCGGTTGGCGGACCGACTCAATCCCGCTCACGGCGAGGACGTGGGTGCCGTAAGGGCAGAATCCTCGCCGGACATCCCATAAGCCTACGACACTGTAGGTCGGCTGCTGAGAGGCGAGGGTGCCCGGACCGGCCATATATAAACGTAGGGGCCGCGTCGCCCAGGTAGTTGGTCCGGTACGACGGCAGGGACCGGGTACCGAGGGGCCCGTTGTCTGATTCTGCGAGGCTGACGGGCGACCCCGAGCCCCGGCCCTTCGCCCTCACGAAGCCTGGTAACGTTGGGGGCCACGTGAGTCTGTTGACTCCGGGAGGACCTGGCCTTGCTTCCCTGGACGACCGCCTTCACGGGCGCCTACGCTTCCCCACGAAGCCGTACGTTGACTCACCGCTTGTTACCTCCTACCGGCCTACGGGTCGCTGGAAGTGGGGGGGGTCCTGCCCCATCTATCCTCTACCTTTCGCTGCCATGGCAGCAATCCGAGCGCCACCCGCTTCGGACAGATCCTTTAGACGCAAGGAATCCGGCCGGGCCTGGCGCGACGCTGAACTTCGGCCCAACTGGCTATGGGCCGGTTCGATTCGGTAACAGCCAAAGCCTCGGCAATCTCCTGGCAATCACACGGCTACTGTGTGCGTCGCTACATGGTGCAAGCGGTTAGCCCTGCCTGCTGGTTGGAGCGCGGCGATGCGTGAAGTCATCTCGCATTCGTTCATCATCCGTGCCGCTGTCCTGTCGGATGCCCGTGCAATGGCAGTGGTGCACATATCTGCGTGGAGAGCCGCCTACCGCGGGCTGCTTCCCGACAGTGTCCTTGACGGACTAAGTATCGAAGAATCCGAGCAGAGATGGGACGGAATGCTAAGGACTGCGGATGAAACACTGGTTAGGTACTTGGTCGCAGAGGACGCAGTCGGAGCGGTTCTTGGTATCAGCGGCGGTGGGAGCCCGCGTGATGAGGGGGTGGCAAGTCGCTTTGGCGAATTGCGCATGCTCAACGTTGCTCCCGCGTCCTGGGGTTGCGGCGTAGGGCGCGCCTTGCTCGCCGCATGTGAGCACGAGATACACGCCCTGGGCTACTCAGAGGCATATCTCTGGGTCCTTGAAGGCAACGCCCGCGCCCGCCGCCTCTACCGACATGCCGGATGGCTTGAGACAAGTATGTACAAGGCCGACAACCGATTTCCTGGTCAACCGCGCGAGGTGCAGTACCGCCGCCACCTAACACGGGACCAAGCCGCTTCCTGAGCCTTGTCAGGATGTCGATTAGGCGAGGCGATCAATCCCTGCCTCACGAACGTGATCGCGTCGGTCAGGCTTCGACCCCCTCCAGGCTAATCGCATCCGGATGGTCGAGCGCTGCAATTGCAACCACAAGTCGGGTCGCTGACCTGGCTCCAGGCAGGAGTTCGGATTGCAACCGACGGCCGTGCTCAGATAGTACAGATGCTGCATCATCGGCAGTGGCCGCCTCCTGTTCTATTGCGTAGACGGTCGCCAATACTTGACCGATGGTCCGTTCAACGCCCGCCATATCAACGCGAATCTTTCCCGAGTCGGCTCGGATCGCAACATCAGACAAGGCACCGAGCCAGGCCAGGCCGTGAGCGTCATCGAGTTCAACCGCCTCGCCCCGGCGTCGTCGACCTAACCCCCGCCGGGCGCACCGGAACAGCCGCTCCATGAGGATCATCTCCTGCACGATTCGTCCTTGATGGATATCCAGAAGCCCAGCGGCCACGAAGGACGTCATCTCTACTCGCATCTCCTCGATGACCCCGTACTCTTTGCCTAACCGAGATTTGCCCGTCCACTTGGCGAAGAAGGGCGCCGGGCCGGAACCGTGCATCAACTCGTGCAGGCTGAGCCATTGACCTATTGCTTGCTTCAGCTCGACGTCCGTGGCATCAAGGATCGCGGGAGGCTGTCCATCAATCAAGATGCCGCTCGACGCAGCGGCTGGTCGGGTAGCTCTCATGAATCGGGTCGCCACAACGTTGCTGAACATGATCGTGCGACGCGTCTTGAACTGTCGCTCACGGTCGGTCCAGCCGGCAAGGTAAAAGGGCGAAAACAGCGCAATGGGCGCGGGGCGTGCGCTGCGTAGCGGGCCGGCGACTAAGTCCACGTCGTAAAACTCGACGATCCTACCGTGAAATTCGCACGGCCTCCCGAATAGCCTCTCACCCAGCAGCGGAGCGGCTGCAGACACCGCCTCGAACGCCTCAGCTCCTATGGGGTCTCTCGTCCCCACTAGCAGGCCGGCACCGATCCCTCCTTGGTCGTGGCTTCTCATCAAGCCTAGGTACACAAGATCCCGCTCGCCGACGCCGCTACCGAAGTGCGCTACGGCGTCGTCCCACTCGCCAGTCGATCCGGCTAACCGTACAAGCGGTTTGAGCGCACGGCCGCCGCAGACATCGAGGGCATCGATCGGTTCCCAGTCTGCCGGAGAGCCGCCACGTTCAACGCGGTCAGCAAGCTGTCGAAGACCCGTTGAGATGGGGCGTTGCGACCATTGAAGCCGCTGCCGTGGAGGACTATCGGACATCGGGACCTCCTATCTCGAATGTGGAAAGGACGCCATTCGTCAGCTGCAGTGAGTCCTTCTCGCTCGCGACCTCAGCGAGCGTAAGGCCCAATGACGTGGCGCATAGCCTCAGTTGTTGCTTGATGTGACCGAGGTCCAACAAGACCATTTCGTAAGCCAGCGCGTAGCGATAACGCCATTGCACGCGTTCATAGACGGCACGTATCTGAAGGATTGGCCATCGTTCAATCTTCTGTCCCTCGCCGGTGCGCACGAGGCCGTGAAGCGAAGGCACGTACAGGTATCTGCCGGCAGGCATCTCACTGCAGCAGCTAGAGATGAGTATTGCTGCGTCGAACGGATGCCGTGCGCCGAATGACGGAACAGGCCGCAGTTGAACTTCAAGGGTGCCCAGGAATGTCGCGGGACGCAGGAGGCCGAACCCGTAAAACAGAAGGTGCCCTAGCAGAGCAAGCAGCGATCGCGGCTCAGCTATTGACGGATGGGGCAAGCGCATAACTGGACCGAGCGGCCGCGATTCGACCGACGGAGGCGGATCGCTGGCCGCTAAGACACGCATGCGCTCTGCATCATCTCGGTACACGGTCCGTGCTCCATAGTTGGCGTACTGCCGGGCGCGGCGGAGCTGTTGCTGACGCTGCACGCGAGTATCCACACCGGCCGTCACGAGCTCCGATCCCATATTAGATGCGGACTCCGGCACGAGCAAGCCGGCATCGACCGCCTGTAACAACAAGTCCGACGCGGCTTCTGAGCCGAGCGCGCGATTGGCGGCGATCAGATCGGCAGTAGAGGCGCCCGAGCTGGCCGCGGCCAGAGCGCGGAGGAGAGCTTGGGCGAACAGTGATAAACCGTCAACCCTTAAGAGGGTGCGTTCAGGCCCGGCCACCACCTGGAGTTGACCAGCAACAAACAGCACATCTAGAAAGGGTCGCGTGCGCCAAACGGTAGTACCTGAGGCTAGGCCGCTTCGCTTAGGCAAGTATTCGGTGAAGTGCGGCACCGTGCCCTCCTCCGTCCCCGGGCGGTGATTCTAGGTTTGCCGCCACCACTTGGACTACCGCAATGCCGAACCGACCAAGTCTGGAATTGGTCCGATCGACCACGAAGTGTTCGTGTCTGCGCCGACGAATGTCTGGCAACAGTGCGCGACGTAGTTCCAATTCGGCTGATGTAATCCGGCCGAGGCCCACAGCTGCCAGCGCCGCCTCCGCTTCAGCCACCGGCAACCAACTGGCTGTCACGGTGGTTTCGCTTGGCGCGCTGAGGATTCCTGCACCAAAAGCCTTGCCGTAAGCTTCGGCGACGGCTCGGACAACCGCTTGACGTTCATGAGGCGCAGCAGCGGCGCCGGCGATGGCACGTCCCGACGAACCAACGACCAGGGCGAAAGCGACGGCGGGTTGCTCGTGAAGAACGAAGACTCGTATCCTGGCTTTTACGCTTGTGAGTTTCCTAATGTACGGAAGGAGGCCCTCGGGGGTTGCGAGGTTGACGCCGTTCAACCGAGTACCACAATCACCACGAGCGCGCAACTGCCGTACTACCTGGCGTTCCGTCCATTCCATCAGCCCGCTCTGAACTGCGGCGGGGACATCGGCGCGTGCCGCCGTGCCCGTCGAATCGATTCGACCTCCACTTTGGTCGCGTCGCCTTCGCGCGGCTGCCAACTGGATCCAGGAGAGGGGAATCCAGCATTGGTCTTCCGCACGCCGGCCAAGTCTCTGCGCTCCGATCCACCATCGATGTTTCGGGTCCCGAGCGCCAGCGGTCGGTGTCAGTTCAGCGCTCGTCGCATAGCGGATCACTCCTACGGGCGAGGCATATAGGGACTGGCGTTCGAGTACCTCGGAGATCGCCATACGGGTCGCCGTCTCCTCAGTCACGTCGACTCCAGTGCCAAATACTGGGATCAGGTCGCCCTGCGCGCTCAATGCGTTACCTTTAGCGCAGACCACGTACGGGGGCTCCGATGTCAACCACCGGATCGCGGTGATAGGCATTCGGACCCCGATAGGTACTGGCAACTCCGAGCCTTCAGCGACGCCGTCGAGATGCGCATCGCACGTGGGGTGGGGCACCCCGCCTTCCTCACCCTTCACGACTCGCCAGTTGCAGCCGTCACACCACGACGACCGATCGATCGCCCCTTCGGGGAGGACCGCCCGACTGGGCCAGCTGACAGGGATCATCCGGGCACGGGCATTTCGCCCAGAACCACGGAGTAAAGAGCCACTGGCTCGGGCAAATGTGCCCTCACTAGCGCGTTGACGCGATCGTCATCAAACCCGCCTAGTGGCACAGCGGCTGCTCCGATAGCTGCCGCCGCCAAAAGGAGATTCTGCGCGGAATGTCCGGCTTCGAGCAATAGGTACCGGTAACCACGCTCGCCGTAGCGCCGCTGTCCTGGCGCCATTTCACCGAATATGAAGATCACAGCGGCGGCATCTCCGAGGGCGACGTGACGCGTTCGGAATAGGGTGGTGGTATCGCTATCCGCTGTGATCGGTAGTTTTTCGAGTGCCGCGCGCGCAGGTACCCAGCGGTACCAACCCGCAGGAGTGTTCTGGACGCGGTGAGCGGCGACAACTAGCGTCAAAGGAAATAGTCCGCCAGCAGAAGGGACTGTCCGCCTTTCGATGGGACCGGGGATGACTCCATACGCGCAGCGAAGCAGGAATTCGACCTTCTCGCGCGACAGGATTCGTCCCGCAAACGCCCTGACACTAAACCGACGCCAGAGCAGCACCTCCAAGTGACTTGGCGCTTGCGAATCTCTGCTGGCGGAGCTGTCGTACAAGGGCTGGGAGGCGGCCGTCGGCTGCCGGTCCTGGTCCGCTTCGGGCTCATCAAACCAGCCGAAGCTCGACAGCGTGTGGTATAGCTCGGACGCGCTGGTAGTTGTGTCGCTGACGAAATCCGGATCAGCCGACACCGATCACCTCGATCGGTGATTCAATTTCAGGATTCATATCAAATAAAGAATCCGCGTATGCGTCGTCGAGCGCTGGCGTGATGAACGTGCTCAGTCCCACGGCCGTCGACAGGACAACAAGCTTATGTGCCAACTCGCCGACGTTTACCATTAGGGTTCGGTATCCGGACGGCTGTGGATAGCGACGCATGTACCTATCCCAGGTCGCCGTGATCACGAACAGGGCGCCAGCAGTCGCCGCCCGCCTCTGGCCGACACACATGCGTTGCATTTCTTTTCGGAGGGGACCTTTACGGAGCTGACGTAGACGTTCCATGTCGGGTTCGTAATGGTAGAGACCGGGATCCATTCCAGGCACCTGATGCACGACCAAGTACAGCTCCAGTGCCGTGTATGCGGAATGGAGCAGTGCTGACGGGTGTTTCCCAATGTCCTTCTCCATACGACGGCGCACTGCAACCGTCTCCTCACTCGCCAGCCGCAACACCGTTGCAATGTCAGCGAATGGAGGACCGGAGGGAGAACGCCAGCGCTGATTGGAGCGCCGGTTAAGGAGGACGGTTTCAAGCGGAGGGAGGTCGTCGAAGGCTCGCCCAGTTGGCAGGTCGATAATGGGGCGCTGGTCGTACCGGGTCCAGACTGTGGGCAAACCGTGCGACACGTCCTTACGGAGCAACTCGTCGTGGAGGTCGTCGGGGTCATCCGCGCCGTCGCCGACGAAGTAGTCCGTTTCGCAGGCGGCGTGGAAAAGTAACGCGTCTAGCCAACCCCGGTCGATCCAGTGTTGTGCTGCGTCCCAGCCATCTGGCACGCTTTCACTCCGTGTGACCAGTTCAGCAGAGATCAGTTGTTCGATCAAGTGGACGGCAGACAGCTCGGTATCGGCCAGGTCGGCGCCCAGAAGAGCCGATACGGACTCCGACACTGTTCCGCCATCCACGATCGCGGGCAGAGCCGCAAGAAGATCCACGTCATCCAACCGAAACTCTCGTCGCTGCAGAGGAAGGTCGATACGTACGTCCCCGTCAAACCGGATGCGCACCAACGGATTGAGCCTGAGGACGTCGTCAACCTTGGTGCCTGGGCACTCCGTCTGCTTCATCCGAGTACTCCAAACGCAATCGGTACCTCTGTGAGAGGTTCGAGTCGAAAGTATCGGGCAACGGCACTGACCCTCATGGCATATCCGCGATAGCTTGGCCGGCCCGCAGCAGCGGCTAGATATGCGAGGTTTTGCAGTAAGTGGCCCACGTCGAGATACAGAACTCGGTAAGAGCGCGAGTCGCGATACCGGAACATGCTCCGCTCAACGACCGAGGTGAGCACAATGGCAACGCGCGGAGCGAACGCTATCCGCCCCTTGAGCATCACGACATCCGAGTTGAAGAAGTCAGCAGGATCGCCTGGAACGACCTCGTCCAAGGCGTGGTGTGGGACCGAGTAGTGGTAGCCGCCCGGGCGTACCCCGGCCACGTTGAAGACGAGCACATAAGCTTCGGTTGGATGTCTACTCCCACCGCTCGGCGACGTACGCCGGGGGTGATGGCCCGTAACCGGGAGTCGGCGGCTTCCGGTTTGCCCGAACGCCAGCCAAAGTAGCCGGCCTAGGGACGGCACAGATAGATCGGGACCGTGGCCCGAGACTAGCGTGTCACGAATCCGACTGTCGGAACCAGCTCCGCGGTCGACAGTAGGCAGATGAACTCGACGCCCTCCCGTTCGCTCGAGCCAAGGACGGGGCGGCGGCTCAGCGGCAACAAAACGCTTCATGGTTTCGATGTCCGCTATCGTGGTCTCAGCCACGCTCCAGTCTGGCGGAGGGATGGCCCGCACCGCCCGGTGAAAGGCGAAGGCCTCGGACCACCGGTGAGCATCCCATTTGGCGCTATCGCTGAAGGTATACCCATCGCCTTTGCCCCGTACTGGGGTCGTCGAGCTGCGGCATTCGACGACGCCAGCACGGATGAGATCCTGGAGCGCTTGCACCGCCCCGTCCGGGGGCAGATCGCACAAGTCGGCCACCGACGACACCCAATTCGAGACGGACATCCAGTTGTACCCTGCAGCGAGGACCGTCGTGAGGTCCGCGAGCTCTCCTGAAGGAACGCTGAGTTCTCGACGCCTCAGGTGGTCGCGCAATCGCATACCCTCACGCGTCAGTAGGAGCGACATCCCGTCCTTGGTCCGGACCTCGTCAGTCACGCTAACCGCCCTCGACTGGCGACTCGCAATCCGAGGGCAGGAGCCGGTCGACCTCTGAACCAAGCCAACGTTCAAGCCGCTCGCGCTCAGACATGAGGTGGGCACTTACAAGGCAGCGGCTGCTAACAGGCTTCACAGTGACGGCACCCGTCGCTGTGGCGGCAATGTCATACATCTCGCCAGCGCGACGGCAATCCGCCGCGGCGACGAAGTACGGAATGACGTCACGAATCCAACGGTCGAGAGTCGACGAAGCTATGCGAGTATGCAGCTCCCCATGACGTGGGGGAGCCCCGTCGTCCTCATAAAGCGAAAATACCCCGTCCCGTGCGTGGATGTTAAAGACAGCAACGCGATCACTGGGCAATACACAACTGAGGCGGTAATTAGCTCCTAGCGCGCTGCACATACGTACCATCTCCCGGTACTGGCCGCCGCCAGAGTTCAGCCACGGCAGTAGTGTTCCACTGAGGTAGACGCGAACCCGCCGGAGCAACTCATCATCCCCTAGAAGCTCTGGGTCAGGATCACGCACGGGCGGTGGTGGAACAGTCGGGTCCAGGCCCCGTGGATCAGGATTATCAACCCTCCGCACGAATGGGAGGGCGCCGCGGTGCACCGTCGGCGTTCTGCGCGATAGCTGGACGGCGTCACCCGGTGTGAGGAGGTCTGTTGCGATCCCCGGCGCGACCCGGTCGACCAATCGGTTGAACTCCTCGGGCCGCATGGGGAACAAATACCTATTCATCCACGCCGCTGCGCCCAGGTACCGATAGCTCGTCGTCTGCGGAAGAGCCAAAGTAGGCTTGATTCGGATCACCGTCTCAAGCGTCCGAGCTACCCAGGCAGGGTGCGATTCACCTTCCTCGGCACCACCATCCCACGTTGAATGTAGAAGGAAACTGTGAAAGTCCGAGGGGTGGCTATGCACGAGCACATCGATGCCGTCTGCCTGCTCGACCGTTCTTACGATCCGTTCAACGGCAAGCGTATCACCCCGGTCGCCCATATACCAGAATGTCCCCTCCGAGGAGGAAAACAAGGCCCCCACATACGGGAACTTCTGACCAGTGTCCGTGAAGGTGACATCAAGG
>JBOHUD010000099.1:0-15042 GCA_050734155.1 Candidatus Dormibacteria bacterium | reverse complement strand
CCGCCCCACCGCCCCCCCGCCGCCCCCCCGCGCCGCGCCACCGCCGCCCCCGCCGCCAGCCGGCCCCACCCAGCCGCCGCCCGATAGACTCGCACGCAGATGGGTGACCTGCGCTACGCCGACGCCGGGGTCGACATCAATGCGGGCAATCGCGCGATCGACCTCATCCGCCGGGCGGTGAGCAGCACCCACACCCCCGCCGTCATCGGCGGCCTGGGCGCCTTCAGCGGCCTCTTCGAGCTCGACGTCACCCGCTGGAAGCGACCGGTGCTGGTGTCGAGCACCGACTCGGTCGGCACCAAGGTCAAGGTCGCCATCGCCACCAACCGCCACCGCGGCATCGGTGTCGACCTGGTCAACCACTGCGTCAACGACATCCTCTGCTGCGGCGCGCAGCCGCTCTTCTTCCTCGACTACTACGCCACCGGCAGGCTGGTGCCCGAGCACCTCGCCGAGGTCGTCGACGGCGTGGCCGCGGCCTGCCGCGACTCGGGGTGCGCCCTGGTGGGCGGCTAGACCGCCGAGATGCCCGGCGTCTACGCGCTCGCCGACTACGACATCGCCGGCTTCATCGTCGGCGCCGTGGAGCGCGACGCCATCGTCGACGGGTCCCGTGTGGAGGCGGGCGACGCCCTCCTCGCCCTGCCCAGCAGCGGCCTGCACACCAACGGCTACTCCCTGGTCCGCCACATCGTCCTGGAACGCGAGCTGGAGTGGACCGATCCCCTTCCCGAAACCCAGCAACCGCTCGCCGACCTGCTCCTCGAACCCCATCGCTGCTACCTGCACGCCGTCAACGAGCTGCGCACCTCCCTCGAGGTCCGCGCCATGGCCCACATCACCGGCGGCGGCCTCATCGAGAACGTGCCCCGGGTGCTCCCCGCCGGGCTGAGCGCGGTCATCGATCGCTCCTCCTGGCAGGTGCCGCCCCTGTTCACCGCGATCGAGCGCGCCGGCGGGGTCATGCCCGAGGAGATGTGGCGCACCTTCAACATGGGCGTGGGCATGGTGCTGGCGGTGCCCCGAGATCAGGCCAGAACTGTCTCCAACGCCGCCGGCCTGCCCGTCTGGCGCATCGGCGAGGTCGTCGAGTCGGCGGGCGCTGAGCGCGTGCGCCTGGGATGAGCGCGCCCCGCCGCGTCGCCGTGCTGGCGTCCGGCGCGGGCAGCAACCTCAGGGCCGTTCTCGACGCCTGCGACGCACCCGGCCACCCCGCCACGGTGGTGCTGGTGCTCAGCAACCGCCGCCGCTGTGGCGCGCTCGCCATCGCCCGCGCCCGCGGGGTGGCCGCGACGTCCATGCCCGTGGCCGATTTCGGCGGCGACGCCACCCTCCGCGACCGGGCCATGCTCGATGCTCTGGGCGCCGCCGCGATCGAGCTCGTGGTCTGCGCCGGCTACGACCGCGTGCTCAGCGACGAGTTCCTCGCCGCCTTCCCCAACGCCATCCTCAACATCCATCCCTCGCTTCTCCCCGCCTTCGGGGGGGGCATGCACGCCGTCGAGGACGCGCTGGCGGCGGGCGTCAAGGTCACCGGCTGCACCGTGCACCTGCTCGCCGCCGGCGCCGTCGACCGCGGACCCATCGTGCTCCAGGCCGCCGTGGCGGTGGAGCAGGACGACGACGTGCACTCCCTCCACGCGCGCATCCACGAGCAGGAGTGGCGCCTGCTGCCCGAGGCGATCGCGCTCTGGGCGACCGGGCGCCTCCGGACCGACGGCTCCAGGGTGCGCATCCTCCCGCCCCCCCGCATCCCCGAGGGGGTGGGCTGATGCGCGCGCTGCTCGGTGTCGCCGACCGCACCGGGATCGTCGACCTGGCGCGCGGCCTGCGCGAGTGCGGCGTGGAGCTGATCGCCACCGACGGCACCCGCCGCGCCCTGGCGGAGGCGGGCATCGAGGCGGAGGCGGTCAGCGCCGTCACCGGCTTCCCGGAGATGCTCGACGGCCGCGTCAAGACGCTCCACCCCGCGGTGCAGGCGGGCATCCTCGCCCGCCGCGATCGCCCCCAGCACCTGGCCGAGCTCGACGCCCACGGCTTCGCCACGATCGACATCGTGGTCATCAGCCTCTACCCCTTCGGCGACACCGTGGCGCGCGGCGCCGACCGCGAGGCCGTGATCGAGAACATCGACATCGGTGGCCCCACCATGATTCGCGCAGCCGCCAAGAACAGCGCGTCGGTCGCCGTGCTCGTCTCCCCCGACCAGTACGGCGCCGTGCTCACCGAGCTGCGCGAGCACGGCGCCCTGGCGCAGGCCACCCGCGATCGCCTCGCCGCGCGTGCCTTCGCGCACACCGCCGCCTACGACACCGCCGTCGCCGCCCACCTCGGGGCCGAGCTCGAGGGCGACCAGCCCGCGCCACCCGAGTACACCACCGGGGGCGCGCTCATCAGCGCGCTGCGCTACGGCGAGAACCCCCACCAGCGCGGCGCGCTCTATGCCATCCCCGGCGCTCCCGGCGGCATCGCCCACGCGCGCCAGCTCCAGGGGTCGGCGCTGAGCTTCACCAACTGGCTCGACGTCGACGCCGCGCGGCGCCTGGTCGGCGAGTTCGACGAGCCCGCCGCCTGCGTCATCAAGCACACCAACCCCTGCGGCTTCGCGGTGGGCAGCGACGCCGCCGACGCCTACTCGCGCGCCTTCGCGTGCGACCCGCGCTCGGCCTTCGGCGGCATCGTCTCGATCAACCGCCCCCTCGACGCCACCACCGCCGAGGAGATCGCCGCCACCTTCCTCGAAGCCCTGGTGGTGCCGGCCATCAGCGATGCGGCAGCAGCACGGCTCGCCCGCAAGCAGCGCCTGCGCGTGCTGGTCGTCGAGCGCCCCTCCTGCGCCGCCCAGCTCGACGTGCGCAGCATCGACTCGGGCCTGCTGGTGCAGACGATCGACCGCGTCGCCACCGACCGCGCCGCCATGCACGTCCCCACCCGGCAACGCCCCGACGACGCCCAGTGGCGCGACCTGCTGGTGGCCTGGCGGGTGTGCCGGCACGTCAAGTCCAACGCCATCGTCATCGTCCATGACGGCATGGCGGTGGGCGTCGGCGCCGGCCAGATGTCGCGTGTCGAGGCGGCCGGCCTCGCCGTGCAGCGCGGCGCCGGGCGCGTCGCCGGCGCCGTCGCCGCCTCCGACGCCTTCTTCCCCATGCCCGACGGGCTGGAGACGCTGGGTCGCGCCGGGGTGACCGCGGTCATCCAGCCGGGCGGCTCCAAGAAGGACCCCGAGGTCATCGCCGCCGCCGACGCGCTCGGCATGGCCTTGGTCCACGCCGGGGAGCGCCACTTCCGCCACTGAGCCACGCTCAGCCCGCGGCGGCGACCGCACCGCCGCCACTCCGGCCGGCTCAGACCTCGGCGAAGGCCACCGCCGCCCGCGCGCGACCCTCGGCGGCCAGCTCGGTGAACCCGTAGGTGCCCTGGTCGAGCAGCTCACGACCCGCCCGTGCCAGGGCCGCCAGGGCCAGGTGGGCGAAGGCTCCGCCCACCGAGATGCGTGCCACCCCTGCCCCGGCCAGCTCGGCCACCGATGCCAGCCCGGGACGCACGAGCACGTTCAAGGGCCGGTCGATCGCCCCGACCACCCGGCGGATGTCCTCCAGGCGGCTCAACCCCGGGGCATAGAGCACATCGGCGCCGGCATCCTGGTAGGCCTGCAGGCGGGTGATGGTGTCGTCGAGGTCGGGGTGGTCGCGGATGAAGTTCTCGGCGCGGGCGGTCAGCACCAGCCCCGGCTCCGTGTGGGCCGCCTCCACCGCGGCGGCGACGCGCTCAGCCGCCAGGCCCACCTCGTAGATCCGGTCCTCGGCCGTCCCCGTGTAGTCCTCGATCGAGCAACCGGCCAGACCTGCGCTGGCGGCGGCCCTGACGGTGGTGAACACCCCGGCAGGGTCGGCCGCGAAGCAGCTCTCCAGGTCGGCGGACACGGGCACGTCCACCGCGGCGACGATGGCGGCCGCGTGGGCGATCGCCTCTTCTCTGTCCACAGTGCCGTCCAGCCGGCCGAGCGTGGCCGCGTGCCCGCCGCTGGTGGTCGCCAGCGCCTGGAAGCCGAGCGAGGCGAGCAGCCTCGCCGTCCCCGCGTCCCACGGGTTGGGCATGAGCAGCGGTCGCCCCGGCACGTGCAGCGCCAGGAACGTGTCTGCCCTGCCGCTCAGCCCGGTCACCGCTGGTACGAGCCGGGCACCCGAGTCCGCGTGCTCACCGCGATGGCGTTCCAGGCGTTGATGGTGACGATCAGGCTGATCAGCGCTCCCATCTCATCGTCGCTGAACAGCTCGGCCGCGGCGTTGTACACCTCCCGGGGGACATGGTCCACCGCCAGCAGCGTGACCGCTTCAGTCAGCGCCAGCGCGGCGGTTTCCCTGGCCGTGAAGAAGGGCGTCTCCCTCCAGGCGGGCAGGGCGTAGATGCGCTGCTCGGTCTCACCGATGGCGCGGGCATCCTTGCTGTGCTTGTCGATGCAGTAGGCGCAGCCGTTGATCTGCGAGGCGCGGATGCGCACCAGCTCGCGCAGCCGGGGGTCGAGGTCGACCGAGTCGAGCTCCTCGGTGGCCGCCTTGTCGAGCTGCCGCATCGCTCGAAGGAAGCCTGCGGCGTGGCTGTCGAAGTCCAGGCGGACCGCCACCTGCGCGTGCCTGGCCGGGGTGGTGTCGGCTGCGCTCATGGCGCAAATGTACGCGCCCGGCAGACGGCCCCGCGCCGTGGCTCGCCGCCGGCGCCTCCCCAGGCTGGTGATCACCGGTCCAGGCCACGAGGTGCAACCCAGGCACAGCCCGCGCCGCCCGGTGAGGGCCCGGGCCACGCCCCGAGTCGCCCGTACCCCCGGGCGTCATGTTCAGGAAAGGTGCTCGCCGCATGCTCCATCACAGTCCCCGCTGCGTATCAACGAGCGACCCCAGCGCAACGGGGCAGGAGCCAACCTGACACGGGGATAGCCACATGTCCGCCCAGCTGGCCGCGCCGCGAGACACCGATCTGCTTGCCCAGGCCGGCCGTGAGATCTGGGAGAGGAGGATGGCCGCGCTGCGCAACCGCCTCGACACCTCCAGGATCCGCCACCGCATCACGGCAATCGACTCGCTGATCAACCTCCTGGAGGAGCGCCACCTCACCGGCGAGCGCAGCTTCGACCGCATCCTCCGCCAGCGCCTCTACCGCCTCGAGCACGAGGTGGGGGTGCCCCTGCCCCGCAAGGCGGTGCGCGCCCGCAACACCGTGCGGCTCCACGCCGCCCTGCTCGACTGGCAGGAGACGCTCTTCGACGCCATGGTGCCGGAGCGGATGCGCTACCCCGACGCCCACGACTCCGACTGGTCCACCCCCACGCCCCAGGGCTGGTAGAGCCGGGCCGGCCTACCCCCGGGCCTGGGCGCGCTCCGCCTTGGCCTGGTCCTCGACGCAGTGGCGCGTCGCCGGCTTGGCCTCCAGCCGCCCCTCGGCGATGGGCTTGGCGCAGATCTCGCAGGTGCCGTAGGTCCCGGCGTCGAGGCGCCGCAGGGCCGCCTCCAGCTCGTGGAGCTCGCTCTCCACGCTCTGCAGCACCCCCAGGTCGAGCTCGCGCTCCAGGGTCTCGGTGGCCTGCTCGGCGGGATGCTGGTCGGCGCTGGACAGCTCGTGCTGGGCCGCCTCGGTCGCCGACGTGCTCAGCCGGGTGGCGGCGTCACGGACCTGGATGAGGCGGTCGCGTTCTGCGATGAGCCGCTGGCGCGCCTCTGCTTCGTTCATGGTCTCTCCCTGGGATGGACTGCGGCGGCGGCGCCACATTGTCTGCGCTGCGCCAGCCGCGCGCAACTTGCGCAGCCAGAGCCCCCGCTCCGGCGCCGACTGTAGCGGCCGTTGACAGAGTACCTGACGCTGTTCATACTCCCTGACAATGTCAGTCGCACAGCCGTTGCGGGATCGCCGCGCGGAGAGGTACGCAGCCACGCGCCGGGAGATCCTCGACGCCGCCTGGGAGCTGGTGCGCGTCGGCGGCCTCGCCTCGCTGGCCATGCGCGACCTTGGCGCACGCGTGGGCATGCGCGCGCAGTCCATCTACGTGTACTTCACGTCGAAGGACGCGATCTACGACGCCATGTTCGCCGAGTCCAACGTCGAGCTCCTGAATCGGGTCACCGCCATCCCGGCCACCAACGACCCCGTCCATCGGGTGCGCCTCATCTCTCGGGTGTTCCTCGATTTCGCCGTCGAGGACCCGGTCCGCTATCAGCTGCTCTTCCAGCGCTCCATCCCGAAGTTCGAACCGAGCCAGGAGGCGTTTGCGCCGGCCCTGCGCATCCTCGACATCGGCCGCACGGCGATGCGTGACTGCGGCATCAGCAGCGACCGGGCGTTCGACACCTGGACCGCGCTCACCGCCGGCCTTGCGGCGCAGCAGAACTCCAACCAACCGGGCGGTGATCGCTGGGTCCGTCTCGCGGACGACGTCGCCGACATGTATTTCGCCCACCATCGGCCGGCCACAGGCAGGAGGACACCATGATCAACAGCGCCACCGCGATCGAGGCCATAACCCCACTTGGACACGAGCTGGCCATGCGCCTCGCCACCGTGGAGTACGACAGGCTGCTGGCCGTGGTCGACGAGCTTCGCGATGACGACTGGTCACGGCCCACCGACTGCACAGAATGGGACGTCAGAGCAGTGCTCGGTCACATCCTCGGAGCGCTCGAGCTGCAGGCAGACCCCGACGAGCGGATGCGCCAGATGACCGCGGCTGCGAGGGTCGCCGCCCAGACGGGTGGCCTGCGCATCGACGCGTTGACCGCGCTGCAGGTGAGCGAGCACAGGGGCCTGACCACGGACCAGTTGAAGCGGGCGCTACATGAGATGACGCCGCGCGGGCTTGGGGCGCGCCGCGGCACCACCCAGCCGATGCGCGACGCACCGTACGATGCCCAGCTGCCCGGTGAATCCGGGTGGACTGTCGGCTATCTCTTCGACGTCATCCTCACCCGTGACCCATGGATCCACCGCATCGACATCTGCCGTGCGATCGGCAGCGCGCCGGACCTCTCCTCCGACCACGACGGGCGCATCGTCGCCGACGTGGTCGCGGACTGGGCACGCCACCACCACCAGCCGTTCATGCTGACGCTCTCCGGCCCCGCCGGTGGCGCGTTCATCGCCGGCCACGATGGCGACGATTTCCATCTCGACGCCGTCGAGTTCTGCCGGACCATCTCCGGGCGCGAGCGGGCCACGGGACTGCTCGCCACCCGCGTGATCTTCTGACTCATCAGCCACCAGACGAGGGGGACCAGGCCATGCACACATTCCGAGTCGGCAACGACGTCACCGTGCTCAACGATGCCCTGGAAGTGCCCGGCATCGGGTTCCTTCCCATCAACGCCTACGTGCTCCATGCCCGCGAGCCCCTGGTCGTCGACACCGGGGTCAGCCTGCCGGATCGAGACTTCCTGTCCACGCTCAGCGAGGTCATCGATCCCACCACGGTGCGCTGGATCTGGTTGACCCACCCCGATCGCGACCACACGGGCGGCCTCTTCAAGCTCCTCGAGGCAGCTCCCCAGGCTCGCCTGGTGACCACCTTCATCGCAGCCGGGATCATGTCGACGGAGCGGCCTCTGCCGCTCGACCGTCTGTACCTGCTCAACCCGGGACAGCCCCTGGACATCGGCGACCGCATCCTGCACGCATTTCGTCCTGCTCTGTTCGACAACCCGGCAACTGTCGGGCTCTTCGATGACAGGTCGCGCACGTGCTTCAGCTCGGACTGCTTCGGTGCGCCGCTGGCGACAGCGGAGCTGGCCGCCGCCCCCGACGTGCGTGAGGTCCCGGCCGAACAGTTGCGTGGTGCTCAGCTGTTGTGGGCCGGCATCGACAGCCCGTGGGTACACGACGTCGACACCGGCCGTTTCATGGAGTCGGTGCGCTCGATGCCCGTCATGGACGCCGCCAGGGTCCTCAGCACCCACCTACCGCCGGCCATCGACCTCAACACGCAGCTGACCGCGATGCTCGCCGACGCGCCCACTGCCGACCCGTTCGTCGGTCCCGATCAGAAGGCTTTGGAGGCGATGCTGGCCAGCTTCGAACCGGTGGCAGCCCCGACCTGATCGGGCGCGTGCGCGGCGCAACTACCCCGCCGGGGCCAGCCACACCACTCCCAGCGGCGGCACCGTCATCAGCGCCGACTGCTCGAAGCCGTGCCAGCCCCGGGGCTCGGTCTCGACCCTGCCCAGGTTGCCCTGGCCGCTGCCACCATAGTCTGCCGCATCGGTGTTGATCAGCTCGCTCCACACCCCGGGGGCGGGCAGGCCGACGCGGAACCCGTGGTACACCGCCGCCGAGAAGTTGGCGATGCAGGCGATCCCGGGATGGCCGGTCGCATCCCTGCGCACGAAGCTGACCACGCTCTGGTCGACGTTGCCGGCGTCGATCCAGTGGAATCCCTCGCTGCCGCCGTCCACCTGCCAGAGCGCGGGGATGCGCGCGTAGCTGTGGCAGAGGTCGGCGACCAGGCGCTGCATGCCGGCGTGCTCCGGCTGCTCGAGCAGGTGCCAGTCGAGCGAGCGATCGTGGTCCCACTCCGCCCACTGCGCCAGCTCGCCGCCCATGAAGAGCAGCTTCTTGCCGGGATGCGCCCACATCCAGCCGTACAGAGCGCGCAGGTTGGCGAAGCGCTGCCAGCGGTCGCCGGGAGTCTTGCCGAGCAGCGATCCCTTGAGGTGCACCACCTCGTCGTGGGAGAGCGGCAGGATGAAGCTCTCCGCCCACGCGTACCACACCCCGAAGGTGAGCTGCTGCTGGTGGTAGCGCCGGAAGATGGTGTCCTTGCTGATGTAGTCGAGGGTGTCGTGCATCCAGCCCATGTTCCACTTGAAGGTGAAGCCCAGCCCGCCGCTGGCCACCGGCCGCGACACCGCCGGCCAGGCGGTCGACTCCTCGGCGATGGTCATCACCCCGGGATGGCGGGCGTGCACCTGCTCGTTGAACTCGCGCAGGAAGGCGATCGCCTCCAGGTTCTCGCGGCCGCCGTGGACGTTGGGCACCCATTCCCCCGGCTTGCGCGAGTAGTCGAGGTAGAGCATCGAGGCCACCGCGTCGACGCGCAGACCGTCGACGTGGAACTCCTCGATCCAGAAGAGCGCGTTGGCGACGAGGAAGTTGCGCACCTCGTTGCGGCCGAAGTTGAACACCAGCGTCCCCCAGTCGGGATGGGCGCCGAGGCGCGGGTCGGCGTGCTCGTAGAGGGCGGTGCCGTCGAAGCGGGCCAGCGCCCAGTCGTCGCGGGGGAAGTGGGCGGGCACCCAGTCGACGATGACCCCGATGCCGCGCTGGTGGAGGTGATCGACGAACCAGCGCAGGTCGTCGGGAGTGCCATGGCGCGAGGTGGGGGCGTAGTAGCTGCTCACCTGGTACCCCCAGGATCCGCCGAAGGGATGCTCGGCCACGGGCAGCAGCTCGACGTGGGTGAAGCCCAGGCGCAGGCAGTGGTCGGCCAGCTGCCCTGCCAGCTCGCGGTAGCCGAGCACGTCGCCGTCCTCCCCGCGCCGCCAGGAGCCCAGGTGCACCTCGTAGATGGAGAGAGGTGAGTTGGTGGGATCGCCGCCGCCGCGACGGCCGATCCACTCGCCGTCGCCCCAGGCGTGGGCGGCCTCGGTGACCACGCTGGCGGTCGCCGGGGGGGCCTCGGCGGCGCGCGCCAGCGGGTCGGCCTTGAGCACCACCGCGCCGCCGGCGCCGATGATGCGGAACTTGTAGCGCAGCCCGGCGCCGACGTTGGGGATGAAGATCTCCCACACCCCGCTGGCACCGAGCGAGCGCATCGGCAGGGTGCGCTCGTCCCAGCCGTTGGTGTCGCTGGCCAGCGAGACCCCGCGGGCGTTGGGCGCCCAGACCGCGAAGGCGGTGCCCCGCACCCCCTGATGGTCGATGACCCGCGCCCCCAGCCTCTCCCAGAGGCGGCGGTGGGTGCCCTCGCCGATGAGGTGGAGGTCGAGGTCGCCGATGGTGGGCAGGAACCTGTAGGGGTCGTCCACCTCCCACTCGTGGTCGCCGGTGCGGTAGCGCAGCCGGTAGCCGGGCAGCTCGGTGGCGCCCACCTCCGCCTCGAAGACGCCGACGGGGTCGATCCGCCGCATCGGCACCACCCCGCCGGGGTGGGCCACCGACACGGCCACGGCGTCGGGATGGAAGGCGCGCACCAGGGTCACGCTCCCCTCGGGGTGCACGCCGAGGAGCCGGTGGGGATCGCGATGCACCCCCTGGGCCAGGCTGCGCATCTCGAGGGCGCGCTCCGCGGCCACGCCGGACAGCGCGCTCATGGGGTCGCCTCCAGCAGGAAGGTGAGCGGCACCGACACCCACTGGGGCCGGTGGGCCAGCTCGTAGCCGACCTCGTACACCGCCTTCTGGATCTCGAAGGCACGGCGCAGCATCAGCTCGGCGCCGGCGTCGGGGAGCAGCCGGGTGCCCGCGGTGCGCTCCACGTACGTGGCCCAGAACGCCTCCCGGTTGGCCGTCGCCCAGCTCCGCCCGTGCGCGGACATGTGCGGCCAGGCGGGATCGTCGGGCTGGATGCGCTCCAGCAGCGCCACCGCGGCGGCGTAGTCGAAGGAGCGCAGCATCCCGGCGACGTCGCGCAGCGGGGAGTGGCGGCGGCGGCGGTGCTCGACTCTGCGGCGCGGCTCGCCCTCGAAGTCGAGCACCGTCCACCCCGAGTCGGTGCGCAGCACCTGGCCGAGGTGGTAGTCGCCATGGATGCGGATGGCCAGCCCGGGAGCCTCCAGCGTGCGGATCGCCAGGATCCGCTGCTGGAGCGCGCCGCGGCGGTCGCGCAGCCCGGCGAGCGGCGCGGCGCCGCTGGCGATCAGCGAGTCGAGGTCGGCCAGCATCTCGTCCGCCCAGGCCTCGAGCAGGGCGCGGCTGATCGGCTGGGCGGCCACCTCGGCGCCGCCGGCCGAGGCCAGCGCCAGGTGCATCTGGGCGGTGATGTCGCCGAGGCGGGCGGCCTCGGGGGTGAAGCTGCCGCCCGCCTCCTCGACGGCCCGGGCGCGCGCGGCGGCGTCGCCGGGATGCAGCTCCTCGGCGTCGGCGTAGAGGTCGCGCAGCGAGGTCTGCGCCAGCGTCCATCCCTCGGTGCCGTTGTGGAGGTAGGACTGGGCCAGCGCGAGCAGCGCGCCGTGCTGCTCGTTGGGGCGCTCGTAGTGCAGCCACGCCTCGGGGGGGGCGAGGTGCTCGAAGCCGGCGTCGACCAGCGCCCTGGTCATCTCCAGCTCCACCGAGGGTTCGAACACCACCCTGCGCATCACCTTGAGCAGGTGCTGGGCTCCCACCACCAGCGAGGTGTTGGACTGCTCGCGCGCCAGCGGGCCGATGTCGGTGAGCGACGCGTCGAGGCCGCCGCCGCCTGCGGAGAGGCGGCCGGCCTGGAGCTGCACCGTCTCGCCGCCGGCGATGATCCGCCACAGCGGCGCCGCGGTGCGCGCGTCCGCCAGCGCGGCGAAGATGAGCAGGCGGTCGTCCTCGTGGATGACCGCGGCGGGGTCGCTGGGGCGGAGCCCGCGCGGGGAGCCCACCGCGACGGGCAGGTTGTAGGTGGCGGCGTCGCCGTCCTCGTGCTCGACACGGGCGATGCACACCGCCACGACCACGTCACTGACGTCGACCGGCGCCAGCTCCTCGAGGTGCACGCCGCGGATCGCCCGGGCCGAGTCGTACCAGCGCTGTCGCGGCAACCACAGGGTCAGCGCCTCCTCGAGGGCGGCGCGCGCCGCCTCGACGACGTCGATGCCCGTGCTCACTCCTGGTCCTCCTCGACGGTGAACCAGTAGAAGCTGTGCGGCGCCAGGGTGAGCAGGTAGGGGAGCTCGCCGATCCTGGGGAAGTGGACGTGGCCGAGCATCTCGACTGGGGTGCGGCCCTCGAAGCGGCGCAGGTCGAGCTCGACCGGCTGGGCGAAGCGCGAGAGGTTGTTGACGCACAGCACCACGTGGTCGTCGAGGGTGCGCAGGAACGCGAAGATCGAGGGGTTGGCGGCGTCGAGCGCCTCGAAGGTCCCCTCGCCGAACACCGCCCAGCGCTTGCGCACCCCGATGAAGCGGCGCATCCAGTGCAGCAGCGACGACTCGTTGCGCATCTGCGCCTCCACGTTGACCGCGGAGAAGCCGTACACGGGGTCCATCAGCGGGGGCAGGTAGAGCTGGGCGAAGTCGCTGCGGCTGAAGCCGCCGTTGCGGTCGCCGTTCCACTGCATGGGGGTGCGCACCCCGTCGCGGTCGCCGAGATAGATGTTGTCGCCCATGCCGATCTCGTCGCCGTAGTAGAGGATGGGCGAGCCCGGCAGCGAGAGCAGCAGGCCACAGAACAGCTCCATCTGGCGGCGCCCGTTGTTGAGCAGCGGGGCGAGGCGGCGGCGGATGCCCAGGTTGAGCTTCATGCGCGGGTCGCTGGCGTACTCGCCCCACATGTAGTCGCGCTCGTCGTCGGTGACCATCTCCAGGGTAAGCTCGTCGTGGTTGCGCAGGAAGATCCCCCACTGCGCGGTGGTGATCACGTGGGGGGTGCGCTCCAGGATCTCGGTGATGGGGTAGCGCTGCTCGCGGCGCAGGGCCATGAACATGCGCGGCATCAGCGGGAAGTGGAAGCACATGTGGCACTCCGGGTCCTCGGCGCTGCCGAAGTAGTCGATGACGTCCTCGGGCCACTGGTTGGCCTCGGCGAGCAGCACCTTGTCCTGGTACTCGCGGTCGACGGTGGCGCGCACCTCGGCCAGGAAGGCGTGCGTCTCGGGGAGGTTCTCGCAGTTGGTGCCCTCGCGCGCGAACAGGTAGGGAACTGCGTCGAGCCTGAAGCCGTCCATGCCCAGGTCCAGCCAGAAGCGCATCACGTTGACGATCTCCGCGCGCACCGCCGGGTTGTCGTAGTTGAGGTCGGGCTGGTGGCTGAAGAAGCGGTGCCAGTAGTAGGCGCCCGCCCGGTCGTCCCAGGTCCAGTTGGACGTCTCGGTGTCGACGAAGATGATCCGCGCGTCCATGTAGCGCTGCTTGCTGTCCGACCACATGTACCAGTCGCGGTGGGGGTTGTCGGGGGAGGAGCGCGCCTCCACGAACCAGGGGTGCTGGTCGCTGGTGTGGTTGATGACCAGGTCCATGATCACCCGCATGCCGCGCTCGTGGGCCTTGGCCACCAGCTCGCGCACGTCCTCGACGCTGCCGTAGTCGGGGTGCACGTCGTAGTAGTCGCTGATGTCGTAGCCACCGTCGCGCAGCGGGCTCTGGTTGAAGGGCAGCAGCCAGATGCAGTCGACGCCCAGCCAGGCCAGGTAGTCGAGCTGGCCGATCAGCCCGCGGAAGTCACCGACCCCGTCGCCGTTGCTGTCGGCGAAGGCGCGCACCAGCAATTCGTAGTACACAGCGCGCTTGAACCACAGCCGGTCGGAGGCGGGCAGCGGACGCACCTCGGCGGTGGCGGCGGGGATGGGGTCGGGCTCGGGCGTCTGCGCCGCGGGCAGGGCCCGGCCGCGGCGGCTCACCGCGGTCACGGCAGGGCTCGAAGGTGGAGCACGTGGGCCGGCTGGACTGTGGGATCGAGGCGCACGTAGTTGGCGGGTCCCCACCACTGGTGGGTGGCGCCGCTGAGCTCGTCGTGGGCGGCGAAGGGGGCGTCGGCGGCGATGCCGATCGCCTCGAGGTCGAGCCAGGTGGTGCCCTCGTGGGCGGAGTGGGGATCGAGGTTGACGATGACCAGGAGCACGTCGTCGCCATCGTCGCTGATCCGCGAGACGCAGAGCATGTGCTCGGAGTCGATGTGATGCACCCGCTGGGTGCGCAGCAGCGCGATCGCCTCCCGGTGGCGGCGGCGGATGCCGTTGAGCTGCGCGATCAGCGGCCGGAGCGAGCGCGGGTCGCTCCAGTCGCGGGGCCGCCACTGGTACTTCTCGCTGTTGAGGTACTCCTCGCTGCCCTCGCGCACCGCGGTGCCCTCCATGAGCTCGTAGCCGCTGTACATCCCCCACGATGGCGCGGTGAGCGCGGCCAGCACCAGGCGCAGCCGGAAGGCCGCGGGGCCGCCGCGCTGCAGGAAGGCGTGGAGGATGTCGGGGGTGTTGACCCAGAAGTTGGGGCGGAAGTAGTCGACCATGGCGGTCGAGGACAGCTCGGTGAGGTACTCGGTGAGCTCGTGCTTGGTGTTGCGCCAGGTGAAGTAGGTGTACGACTGGGTGAAGCCGAGCTTGGCCAGCCGCTTCATCACCGCCGGGCGCGTGAACGCCTCGGCCAGGAAGACTGTGTCGGGGTGGCGAGCGCGCACCTGGGCGATCAGCCATTCCCAGAACGCCATCGGCTTGGTGTGGGGATTGTCGACACGGAAGACACGCACCCCGTGGAGGATCCAGAAGAGCATGACGTCGCGCAGCGCCTCCCACAGCCCCACCCGGTCGTCGGTGTCGAAGTCGAGGGGGAAGATGTCCTGGTAGCGCTTGGGGGGATTCTCGGCGTGGCGGATGCTGCCGTCGGGGCGGTGGCGGAACCACTCCGGGTGCTCGGTGATCCAGGGATGGTCGGGGCTGCACTGCAGCGCGTAGTCGAGGGCCACCTCCAGGCCGGCGCGCTGGGCCGCGGCCACGAAGGAGTCGAAGTCGGTGAGGCTGCCGAGGTCGGGGTGGACGGCGGTGTGGCCTCCCTCCCTGGCCCCGATGGCCCAGGGGCTGCCGGGGTCGTCGGGGCCGGCGGTGAGGCTGTTGTTGGCGCCCTTGCGATGGGTGACCCCGATGGGGTGGATGGGGGGGAGGTAGACGACGTCGAAGCCCATCTCCGCGATCCCGGGCAGCCGCGCCTGGGCGCTGCGCAGCGTCCCGGAGCGGTGCCTGGTGGCGCCCTCGGAGCGCGGGAAGAGCTCGTACCAGGCGGACACGGCGCCCAGCTGCCGGTCCACCCAGAGGGGGAAGGGTCCCGCCGTGCCGGCCAGGCGGCGGTCCACGGTGCGTCGCATCAGCGCCACCGCCGCCGGCCTCCCCGCGGCGCTGACCAGCCGGGCGGGCTGCCCGGCGGCGCGCAGCGAGCGGGCCAGGGCGGCC
>JBOHUD010000098.1:0-3341 GCA_050734155.1 Candidatus Dormibacteria bacterium | reverse complement strand
GGCGAGGGCTGCGGCGGGCAGGGCGATGAACATCGCCGCCAGCCAGGAGAGGACGACCCCGGCGAACAGCACCAGCGCGAACTCAGCCACCAGGGGGATGGCCACCAGCGGTCCGGCGTCGACGCCGGCGAACACCATCAGGGTTCCGAAGCCGGCCAGCGTGGCCACCGCGGCGGTGAGCGTGGCCGGGCCGCTGCGCAGAGCGGCCTCGAGGATGGCCGCCTGGCGGTCGTCGCCACGCCCGCGCGCCTCGTCGTAGCGGGCCACCACCTGCACCGCGTAGTCGACGGCGAGCCCGACCAGAACCGGGATGCCGGCGAGGACGGCCGGCGTGACCGCGATCCCCAGCCACAGCGACAGCCCCACTGTTGCCGCGGCGGCTCCCAATGCTGCCAGGAGTGGCCACAACCGGCCGCGCACCCGGAAGGCCACCACCAGCAGGATGGCCATGAGCACCATGACCACCGGGAAGAGGATGACCAGGGTCTGGCTCATCGAGTCCACCACCCCGTAGGTCAGCAGCGGAGCGCCCGCGATCACCGACTCGAAGGGACGGTCGTTGAAGCTCGCGTAGCAGCTGGGGCTGTTCTTCTGGCCCGCGCCCGCGCACTCGGTCGGATCCAGCGGCCCGAGCCCATGCAGCTGCTGCCGCTGAGCCGCCGTCAGCCCGTTGGTGTAGGCGTCGACGGCGATTCCCCTGGACAGCTCGTCGGAGATCTTCTGCCTGACGGCGAGCACCGCTCCACGATCGGCGGCGGCCGCCGCGGTCAGGCGCACGGTGATCACCTCACGGGCAAGCAGCCTGCCAGTGCCCACCACCGCGGGTTGCGGCAGCACCGCGGTCCACTCGCTCTTGGGCGAGCAGAACGCCTCCTGGCCCTTGGCAGACGCGGCCTGGGTCTGCGCCTGGGTGGGACAGTGGACGAGGTCGAGAAGGATGCGATCCAGGTAGTACTGGCAGGTGGGGGTGATCTGCAGCAGCTGCGCGATCTCGCCGTCGCAATCGCCGAAGGCGCCGGTGACGCGGTCGAAGAAAGCCCTGGCCGCGTTCTGGTCCACCGGGTTGGCCGGACCGGAGAGATATTCGGCGAAGAGCGGGGGCATGGGGTCGGCGGTGACCGCGGCGTCGGCTGCGCGCTCCTGGCCATCGAGGATCCGGTCCGACGCCGGGATCGGCTTCCGCGCATACGCCTGGCGCGCATGGTGGGCGTCGTTGGCCGCCCTGGCGACGTACAGGGCGAGCAATTGCTGGTAGGTGCTCAGGTCGTTGTTGAACTGGGTCTGCAGCTTGGTGGCGTTGGTCTCGCCCTTCTGTCGCGCCACCAGGTAGTCGGTCTCGGCGATGAAGTAGGGGTATTCGCCGATGTGCTGGGCGTCACCGAGGGTCTTGGTGACCTCGGCGGTGGTCGCCGCCAGCGCCGCCTGGGCGACCGTTCCCGGGCCCAGCACCTGGGCCACCCGCGGGTCGTGGGCGAGGTCCTGCTCGAGGGCGGCCAGGCGCTGCAGGTTCTTCTCGAGGTAGGGGGCGGTGGGGTTGCCCGGGGCACCGGCGTCGCCCGCCGAGAGGACGACCACGATGGGATCTGTGCCGAAGCTGCTGGTGAAGCTGCGGTTGGCCTGGCCCGCCGCCGAGCCGCTGCCCACGAGCAGGGACTGACCGGCATCGACGCTGAAGCGCAGGAAGCCGGTCGCCAGGCCGGCAGAGGCGAGCAGCGCGACGATGAGCACCAGCAGGGGGCGGCGCGCCATCGGGCCGGCAAGTCGTCGCAGCACTCTGCCTCCGTTCAACGCGCAACTGTCGTGGCCGGCCGCCGCCGATCGAGCACCGACCCGGCCATGATGTACTGGGACTGCGGGTTTGTGCCGTGGTCAGCCGTGCGGGCGCGCCTCGACGGCGGGGGTCAGGATCCCAACAACGAGACCAGGTGGGTGTACTCGCTGGAGATCAGGTCGGGACCGGGCCGGCTGCTCCCGTAGCTGGCCGGGAGCGTGCACCAGGGACGCTGCGGCACCGGCAGCTGCGGGATCGGCAACCCGCACACGGCGTTCTGCAGCTGCTGGGTCAACTGTCCGCTGCCGCCCAGGTTGAAGACCTGCACGCGCAGGTAGTACTCACGGTCCTGCTGCGGGCACGGGCTGGTCGCCACCGAGCAGTCGTACGAGGAGAACGCGGACTTGACGTTCTCGATGGCATCGATGATGCCGGCGGTGACGTCGCTGGGCCTCTTGCCGGGCGCAGCTTCCTTGCCGGTGAGGTTGGCCGCGAACAGACCGACCAAGCCGTTGAAGGTGGTCAGCTTGTCGATGGTGCCGCCGGGCTTGCCGAGAAGCTCGATCGACTGCCTGATGTTGGTCCCCTCCCCGTTGAGAGCGGTGTCCAGCTGGGTGAGGGTGCTGTCGGCATGGTCGAGCAGCGAGCCCAGCTGCGCGGAGTTGGCCGCGAAGGCGGCGAGCGTGGTGTTGCTGGCCGCCACCAGCTTGTCGAGCGGCGTCTGCGCAAAGCTGGCGTTGAAGGCCTCGTTCTGGATGAGGAGGTCGCTGACGTTGGGCGACACCCTGTCGAGCGTCTGCAGCGGCGCCTGCAGCGTGCTGGTCAGCGTGGTGGCGGCGCCGAGCAGATGGTTGACGTCGTCGCCCTGGCCCGCCGCGGCCTTGCCAAGCTCGACGATGGCGGTGCGCAGGTTCTGCGCCTCGGGAGCCTGGAGCGCCTGGAGGACCTGGTCCAGGTCGACCGGCTGCACCGAGTTGACGACGCTGATGGTGTCGCCGTTGCCGAGCAGCTTGCCGGAGTTGCTCCCCTCTGTGATCTCGATGTACTTGGGACCGAAGAGCCCGTGGGGACGGAGCAGCACCTGCGCGTCGCTGTGGATGTCAAAGTCCTGAGGATCGATGTCGAGCGTGGCCACCGACATGTTGCCCTGGGCGACGACGTCGTGCACCTCGCCGACCTTCACCCCGGCGACGTCGACGCTGGCATGCGGCGCCAGGCCGTCGGCGTTGGCCAGCTGCACGTGCAGCACCATGGTGTGGTTCCACGGCAGGGAGATGCCCGGGCCGCCGGGGATGCCGCCGATGACCACCGCCACCATGGCGACCAGCAGGACCACGGCGGTGACCAGGCCGCTCCACAGGGGCCGGACGCGGGGCCTCTGTCTCACAGCCACCCCCATCCGCTGATCAGGTTGATCAGCTGGTCACCGGCGAGCGAGGCTCCGCCCGGCCCGAGCAACAGGGTCGGCGTGGGCAGCGGCGGGATCGTGAACGTCGGCGCTGCGCTCGGCGGCGGTGTGTGGCCGGGCAGCGGGGGCGTGGGCAGCGGCGGCAGCGGCGGCAGCGGGGGC
>JBOHUD010000097.1:0-20454 GCA_050734155.1 Candidatus Dormibacteria bacterium | reverse complement strand
GGGGTGACGTCGGGCGGGACCGCTCGTTCCGTCCAGAAACCCGCCGAAGAAGCCGCCCACTTCGCGCCGACGTCGGATCACCACCTGGCGCTGGACCCTTTCGGGTCGAAGATCAACGCCCTGCTAGGGAGCGAGCTTCCCTCACTGCCCTGCCGCGCTACTCCAGAGAGCGGTGAGCGTGAGGGTCCGCGTACATGTGGCGGGAGAGAACAATGGCGAAGGTAACTGCCTGCCCGTGATGAGCGGGCCTGATGACGCCGCGACGAGCTGACCTGCGCTGACCCGCCAGATGCCCTTCGTCAAATCGACGATGGCAGCCGTCCCGAGGTCACTTACCTTGCCGGCGTGATTGACGTCGGTCAGGCGCAGTTCACACCCGCCCTGTGTCACCGAGTACTCGTACGCGCCAGCTTGCGAAACGAGGACGGTCGGTTGCAAGTTGGAGGCGTGGAGTTCAATCGACCGGACGCAGTGGGCCGCGCCGCCGTAGCCACTGCTGGCGTCACATCCCACCAAGCCGGTACCTAAGACGGCGGTCACGAGTGCCCATCCGGCGGCCCTCGCTGGTGTCATCGCCTCATCCGCACCTCGTTCCCCGAAGGCCCTCGCGACCACCGCGGACCTCGTGACCCGGCGACGCGGCGACCTCATTGTGCGACGCCCGAATCACTCCGTCCATTTCCGTGACGGGGAAGGAGTACGGGTCATTCGCTGCGTACCCGCGGCGTACTTCACGGCTCTAAACGCGTCGAAACGCAGTGTAAGAATGGGTTCGGGGTGGCACTGCCGCAGCGAACGCGAAACCACGGCGAGGAGATGCGGGGACCAGCGGAAGCCCGAGGCAGAGCAGCCAGGAGCGCGAGGAGGTCACGAGCCTCGATTCACGGCATGTGGCGGCACAGCAGGGTCGCGGCGGTCTGCGCCATGTCCCGGGTCGAGGCTAGCCGTTCCGAGCCTCTCCGGCCCGCCGGATGGCACGCTGGAGCGCTCCGCCGGCGTGGTGTGGTCATCGGCCCCAGCGAGCCGGACCTCAAGTCCGGCGCGGCGGTGTTCTTCGCGGCGGCCGAGCTGGGCGTCCAGCTGCTCGACAGCGAGCGGTTCGGCGATCGCCGGGAACGCAGGATCGCCGACGGCGAGCGCTGTGGCAGCGAGCCCGACGCGGGGGATCATGGCAGCGCTGCTCCCGTCGACGCTCGCCACCAACCACTTCGCTAACCCCATCGGCGTACGCCGACGACGCCTTCCGCGCGTACTCCGTCCCACCTGACCGCGCATCATCATCCACTGCGCCGCCCGACGCTCCCCTCTCGCCGTTCCCTCGCCCGCGCTCTGGTTCGCGTTCGCTGCAGCAGTGTCTACCGGACCCTTTCCCACAGCTACTCCGAGCCGGGATACGCGGCGACCGAGGTGTCGTGTGCCCTCCCGTACCACCAGACGGACGTGAAGCGTCACCTGACCGCGCCTCGCTGGTGCCCGGTGACCGCTGAGCAAGCAGGCGGTCCGCCGGGTACGCGATGAGTACGGGAGGAGGACGCTGCGGCTGCTTGGATGTATGGCGTCACACAGGCACGGAGGACGTCGTATGCACGGTCGCCTCACCCGTCGGGCCACACAGCCGCGCCCGCCGCCCCGCAGCCTTCCGGCCCTTTTCATCGGTTCCTTGGTCGCGCCCGACGTAGTGCCACGTAGTGCCACACAGTTCCACCGCATGGTGTGTCCATGAACTCTTATGTCCGATTCGGGCCTGCAAATCCGGGTGTTGTAATGCGTGAAGAAGATCGCAGCCGGCCCACTGCAGGCATGATCAGCATCGGCAACGTGGTGTCGGTGCAGGACGGAGCCCGGTACTTTCAAGAGGCCGTCACCGCGAGCCCCGCCGAATACTACGCCGCCCGTGGCGAGGCCGCGGGGGTGTGGCGCGGGCGAGCGGCCGTGGAGCTGGGTCTTGCCGGCCCGGTGCAGCGCGACGACTTCATCCGAGTCCTCGACGGACGGCACCCGGCGACCGGTGACGAACTCGGGCGCCACCACGCGACCCGGAAGAACGTCGCGTTCGACGTCACCTTCTCGCTGCCCAAGAGCGTGTCGCTGCTCTATGCGCTCGGCGATGACCGCGTCCAGCATGCTGTACTGCGCGCCCTCGACGCCGGGACGACCGCTGCCCACGAATACCTCGAGGAGCACGCCGCCTGGGGCCGGGTCGCCAACCCGCAGACGCATGGGATCGAGCGCGTCCGGGCTCAGATGGTGACGGCCGTGTTTGTTCACCGCACCGCCCGACCGGTGACCCGGCCGGACGGCGGGGTCACCGTGGATCCGCAACTGCACACCCATCTCGTCGTTGCGTCCTTCGCCAAGCGGGCCAACGGGACTTGGAGTCAGCTCCACGGCCAGCCGCTGTACGCCCACGCCGCCGCGGCGGGGGCGATCGGCCAGGCGGCGACGCGTGACGTCCTCGTCCGCGAGCTGGGGGTGCGGGTGCGGACCACCCCGAACGGCACCTTCGAGCTGGAGGGGTTCACCGGAGAACAGCTCGCCGAGTTCTCCCAGCGCCATCAGCAGGCGATGGCGGCGGCACAGGCAGCCGGGGTCACCAGCTACGCGGGCCAGAAGGTCGCCGTGCTCGCCAGCCGCGAATCCAAGAGCGCCATCGAGCCGGGAACAAACCACTTCGAGCAGTGGCGAGACCGCGCCGCACCCCTCGGGTTGACGCCGCGCGGTGTCAGTGACCTCCTCGACCAGGAACAGGTGCGCGAGGCGCGCTGGTTCGACATCGACACCGCCCAGGCGGTGATCGGGCGCGCTGAGAACGGCCTCACCGCCCAGGCATCCGTGTTCAGCCGGCGCGAGCTCATCCGCACGCTGGCGGCACACACGCCGCTGGGGATGCGCCGCGAGCAGATCGAGGAGCTTGCCGACGCCATCCTCAGCGACCCCACGGTGACCACGCCGATGGTCCCGGCACAGCTCGACGGCGAGACCGCGCTGGAGGCGATGCAGCGCTGGTGCGACCGCGGCATGGAGCTGCACTACTCAACACCCGAGGTGGTGGCCCTGGAGCGGCGCATGCTCCGCTCCGCGTTTCTCCGCAGCCAGGAGCGAACGTTAGTAACCGACGGCGACCACGTGCGGGCGACCATCGCGGCCAGTGGCATAAGGCTCACCACCGACCAGCGGGCGATGGTGCTCGACGTCTGCACCTCACCGGCCGGGGTTGTGGTGGTCGAGGGTGCGGCAGGGACGGGCAAGACCACCGCGGTCGGGCTGATCCGCGAGATCCATGCCGGTCTTGGGATCTCCGTCCTCGGCTGCGCACCGTCCAACCGTGCCGCAGTCACGCTGGAGGCGGAGGCGGGCATCCCCACCGTGACCACCGCCTCATTGCTGCATCGCCTCCGCGACGGCGAGCATCTCGCCCGCGACGGCCTGGTCATTGCCGACGAGTGCTCGATGCTCGGGCCCGACCTCGCCGAGCTGGTGATCCGCGCCGAGCAGGACGGCGCCAAGCTGGTGCTGATCGGCGACAGCGCCCAGCTGCAACCCATCGACGGCGGAGCGTTGTTCCGATCGCTCGGAGACGCGCTGGGGCGGATCTCGCTGACCGATGTGGTCCGGCAGCGCGAGCACTGGGACCGCGAGGTGCTGATGGCCCTGCGCGCCGGCGACGCAGCCCCGCTGGTGCGCCGCTACCTCAAGGAGGGGAGGGTGCACAAGTGCCCGGACGAGTCAGGCCGCGTGGCCACCATTGCAGCGGACTGGGTGGCCGCGACCAAGGAGGGCCACGACGTCATCACTGTGGCCCGGGAGCGCGCCGCGGTCGCCGAGCTGAACGCGGTCACCCGCGAGGCTGCGGTCGACGCCGGGCTGGTGGCGCGAACGGGCGTCCGCCGCGTGTCCATGGACCACGTCGGCCACAAGAACTTGCCGCTCGGCGAGCTGGAGTTCGCCGTCGGCGACCGCGTCCTCCTCGTCGGCAGGACCCAACGCCAGCGCGGGCTGATCAAGGGGCTGCGCGGCACCGTGGTCGAGACGGCGGCGGATGGCACTCTGACCTTGCAGACGGCCGAGCAGCAACGACTCACCGTCCCGCCGGATTACGCGGGGGTGGCGCACGGCTACGCGTTTACCGCCCACCGCGCCCAGGGCGCAACCGCCGACATCACCCTCGTCCACGGCGCCGACGCCGCCGACCGACACTGGCAGTACGTCGCGCTGAGCCGGCACCGGCTGCGCGCCGCCTACTACGACGTCGCGCCTCAGAGCAAGGACACTGAGGGCGTTCACCATGGACTGCCGGTGAACCCGTCAGGGACAGATGAGCGACTCATCGCCTCCCTGGAACGGGATGACGCCAAGCCGAGCACCCTCGACTACCCCGCTGCATATGACCGCCAGCTTGTCGACACGCCTGCCACGTCAGACCCGACAGAAAGCCGCGGGGTGGCGCCGACAAAGCGACAGATGGAGCTGCTCCGCCTGAACGGGTTGCTGGAGGACCTCCCGCCGGCCGCCACGTGGATTCACGCCTCGCTGGTCGTCGACCGTCTCTTTGGCAACCCCGCTGGTGAGAGCGCCCGGCGATGGCTGACCAAAGGCGGGGCGCCGCCGGATGAGGCCGGGACGGCCGTTACGATGGCAATGCAGGATGTCGCCGCTAGCTCCGGGCGGAGTTCCATCCGCGACTCGCGGTCCGGCGTCTTGGATCGGCAGCGGCGCGCGCGACCGAGCTCGGCCGAGAAGGAGCTGGGCCGGCAGGCCGACGAGGCTCGGAGACGGCGCCGCCTCGAGCACCACCCCCACCATGACCACGACACGGGGCCCCACCAGGCGCACGCCCGAGATCGCGGGGTCGGCATGTGAGCGCCGACTTCCGGACGCCAGATGCAGGCGGTATGTCCGATTCACCTGCCGTTCGACGGGTTCAGAGGGGTAGAGGCAAGCGCGCAGAGCGCCGCCCTCGTACCCGAGCACAAACGCAAATGATCAGACATCGCCTCAATCCCCTCCGCCTCCGCGCTGAGATCCTCACGCGCGACGTCGATGGGCCTGCCCACGCATGCCTGGCGCCACGGGTGAGCAGCGCATCGTCGACATCACTGCGCCTCGACCCGTGTCCGAAATAGGGGCCATGGAGGGGTCCTGTAGGGCGTGAACGGTCGCATCACCTTCGGCGCCGAACTGCGCTACGCCATGCACGTGCGCGGCCTGTCGCTCAGCGACGTAGCGGCTATCGCCGGTGTCGCGACCGCCACCGCTTCTTCTGCCGCGAACGGGCGGCCGGTCAACGTGACAACCGCGCTCCGAGTTGCCCGCGCAGTTGCGGGCCGCCCGATCGTCCCAGAGCTTCTCGAGTGGGTCGAGCGTCCTCAGCCTTTCGAGGTGGGTCTGAGCCCGAGCAACTCGGCGCCCGTTCCATCCCCGTCAAGTCTTGGGCCGCCATTAGCGGGCGCCAAGAAACCCCCGAACCGGTTCCCCAGGCAGCGACGGACGACGGGTGGAGCCGGACAGCTGCGGATCGCGATGGACTGATGCCCGGGTATAGGTCAGCGGCGCGCGTCACCGAGGAGCACTCGCATCAGCTCGTCATGGGCATCGCCGAAGGTCAGATGCTGGTAGGTCTGCGTGATCATCGTCAGCGATGTGTGGCCGAGAATCTGCTGCAAGAGGATCGGGTTACCAGCGCGGCGCAGGTAGTCAGTGGCCATGCTGTGGCGCAGCAGGTGCGGGTAGACGCGTTTGCTGATGCCGGCGGATACGGCAAGGTTGCGGATCATCTGCTCGGCGCCGGACTTGGTCAGGGGCTCGTACTCGCCGGTCGAGGCGCGACGCTTGAGGCCGAGGAAAAGACGGTCGCTGTGAGCGCCGCGGCGCCCGCGGTCGGCGAAGCGACGCAGTCGCCGCGCCAGCGCGGGCGTCACCGGCACCAGGCGGCCGCGATCGCCCTTGCCGTGGCGCACCACGAGCACCGATCGTCCCGCCGTCGTCTGGAGATCGTCGCCGGTCAGCGCCAGGAGCTCGCCGAGGCGGATGCCGGTCTCGAACAGCAGGCGGACGATCAGCTTGTCGCGCTCCGTCGTCGCGGCGTCCTCCATGGCCACGGCCTCGTCTCGGCTGAGTACGTCGAGTACCTGCCGGGCCATGGTCGGCAGCTTCGCCTTGGCGGTGATCGACTCGCCAGCCTGTGTGTTCGCCCAGGCGACGAACGTGTTCACGGCTCGCATGTAGCTGTGCACGGTGGCCTTGGAGAGGGGCCGACCTGTCCGCGACAGGCTGCCCTCCAAAAGGCCGGCGCCAAGGTCGTTGAGGAGGCGATTGTTGAGCTGGGCCGGGTCGGAAACCTCGCGAGCGGCGCAGAACGGGAGGAGCACGCTCTTGAGCGCGTCGGGCGTAGATGGCCACCGTTTTGGCGGACGCGCCACCCGCGCGCCGATCTTGGAGGTAATCGGCGACCAGCCGGGAGAACGCGGTCTCCTCGGGAGCCACCCAACTGCCCACGTGCTTCCTTGGCACAACACGCACCTCCGAACTCAGATGGAGCGCCGTATATGGCAGAGCGCTTTGTTCCGTGTCAGGACTATTTTGAAGCGACTGCTACCTGAAATTCAACCCATAGTAAACGGCTCTGAAGAGCACTGGCAGTCGCTGCATCTGATCTCAATTTCAGATTTGGCGCCCCCGGTAGGAATCGAACCTACGACCAACCGCTTAGAAGGCGGCTGCTCTATCCGCTGAGCTACGGGGGCACGGCCAGTGTGCCCCATATAATCGCTGAGCTTCCGGGGTGGCTATAGCTCAGCTGGTTAGAGTGCCAGGTTGTGGCCCTGGAGGTCGAGGGTTCAAATCCCTCTAGCCACCCCAGAGGTCGCCGTAGCCCGCACCAGCCCGTGGGCGACGGCGTCCGCGGTGGCGGCGGCGATGTCCACCGGCACCGGGCCGCCGTTGAGCAGCGAGTCGGCGTGGGCCAGCCAGCCCGTGTCCGACGCCACCCTGTCGAGCAGCGGGTCACCGCCGAGGCGCGCCACGAAGCGCGCCGCGATCCAGGCGAGCCGGCCACTGCCCGTGTCGGCCGCGAAGCGATTGCCCTCGGCGGCGAGGCGGGTGCCCGCGGCCAGGATGGCCATGTGGCGGGCGTGGCGACGGATGGGCAGCTGCTGCGCCTGCCCGTCGGCAGCGCTGAGCTGGTCGAGGGTGGCGGCGAGAGCGTGAATCTCGCCGAGCAAGGGGGCGGCCAGGGCGGATGCCGGACCGCGCTCGCCAACCATCTCGGCCCGGCGCTCGAGGTCGCCGAGGAAGTGGGGACCGGAGTCCCGATGCAACGCGCGCAGGACGTCGAGCGCGATGACGTTGCCCGACCCCTCCCAGATGGCGTGCACTGACACGTCGCGAAGCATCCTCGCGTCGGGCCAGTCCTCGATGAAGCCGTTGCCGCCTCTGATCTCCATGGCGTCGCCACCGCAGATCCGGGCGCGCTCGGTGAAGTACCCCTTGAACAGCGGGGTGAGCAGACGCAGTGCCCCCGAGGCCTCGGCGTCGCCCGAGTCGGCCAGGTCGAGCAGCTCGCTGAGCGCGATGGTCGCGGTGAGCGCGGCGGTGGAGTCGACCACCAGCTCGGCGAGGCTGTCCCGCATCAGGGGGTGGGCCTGCAGAAGACCGCCGAAGGTGCTGCGCCGCGCCGTGTGGGCGAGCGCCTCGACGGTGTTGCGGCGCATCGCCCCCGCGGTGGCAGCGACGATGCCGACCCGCGTCAGCGAGACCATGTCCATCATCTGGCGCATGCCCCTGTCGAGCTCTCCCACCTGCCAGGCGAACGCGCCCCGCAGGCCGACCTCGGCGGAGGCCATCGCCCGGGTGCCGAACTTGTCCTTGAGGCGGTGGATGAGGATGGCGTTGCGTGAGCCATCCTCGAGCCGGTGGGGCATGAGGAAGAGCCCGAGCCCGGCCGGCCCCGGCACAGCTCCCTGAGGGCGTGCCATCACCAGCACCAGGTCCGACTGCGGGCAGCTGGCGAACCACTTCTCGCCGTGGAGGCGCCAGCTGCCGTCGTCGTCGCGCACGGCCACTGTCTCATTGGCACCGACGTCTGAGCCCCCCGCCTTCTCGGTGAGGAACATCGCCGAGGTGGCGTGCCCGCCCTGGTCGTCGGCGATGCGGGGCACGAAGCGCGCGGCGAGGGTGCCATCGTTGCGCGCCAGACAGCGCGCCATGGCATCCATCATCCCCACCGGGCAGCCGGTGATCGCCTGGTCAGCCTGGAGGAACATGTAGGAGACGGCGCTGGTCAGCGGCCGCGGAGCCACCCCCCGCAGACCGCGCCAGCCGGGCACATGCGCGCAGCGAACCGTGCCGAAGCGCAACACCGTGTCGATGAGCTCGTGGTAGGCGGGATGGAACTCGATCTCATCGATGCGAGCTCCGCGGGCATCGTACTGGTGGAGGACGGGCGGGTGGCGATCGGCGTCGCGTGCCAGTGCCTCGACGCGCTGTCCGACCAGCACGCCGAGCTCTTCGAGCGCGGCATGCGCGACCGGCCACACCGCCTCACCGACGCTGCCACGGAGCAGCCAGCCCAGGTGCTCATCGGCGCTGTACCAGTCCGCCGGTTGTGGCGAGGGGATGTGCTGGCTGCCGGGATCGCTGGGGAGCATGAGTTCAGGTTACGCCGGCACCAGCGCCGCGCCGTGCCACTGGCCGCGCGCTGTGAGGACGTCGCGGAGCAGACGGGGACGGTCGGTCATGATGGCGTCGACACCGAGGTCGAGCAGGGTGCTCATCTCGGCGCTGTCGTCGATGGTCCACACGTGCACCTGCAGGCCGGCGCGGTGCGCCGCATCGATGAATCGCCGGTCGACCACCACGAGGCGGCGGGCGCGCACCGGAACCTGGAGGCAGTCCGCCTGCAGGCGTGGCATCCGGCGGGTTCGAGAGGCCAGCCACGCGGTGGTGATCCCCCCCGGGCCCATCGACGTGCAGATGCGGTCACCGGCAAGGCGGCGGACGCGGCGGAGACGATCATCCGAGAAGGAACCGATGCAGACCCTGTCGAAGGCGTCGAGACGGCGGATCAACTCGATGAGCGGCGCCACCACGGCGTCCGACTTGACGTCGATGTTGACGAAAACGCCCGGCCAGCGCGTCAGGACCTCCTCCATGGTGGGCACGCCGATCCCCGCCCCCCGCAGCGGGTGGGTACGGCCATCCGGGCTGAAGTGATAGGCGGCGTCAGCCTCCGCGATCTCGGCCGAGCTCACCCTGGCGAGGTGGCCGCTGCGATCGGTGACCCGGTCGAGCACGTGGTCGTGGAAGGAGAAGACCACGCCGTCGCCGCTGAGGTGGGCGTCGGTCTCGAGGTGGCGGTAGCCCAGCTCCACCGCCGCATCGAAGGCCGGCAGGGTGTTCTCCGGCAGCTCCTCGGCACCACCGCGGTGGGCGATGGCGATGGGAACCGGATGGTCGAGGAACGCGCGCAGGCGCATGCGGGCAGGCTAGCGCGTCGACCACGGGCTCGGTCGTCAGACGGCGGCGGCCTCTCCCTCCTCCAGGAGCAGCAGGTCGCAGGTGGCGGCCGCCCTGCGGCCGGCGGCGATGGCATCCACCACCAGCGCCGCACCGAGCACGGCGTCCCCGGCCGCGACCACGAAGGGGCCGGCCCGCAGGCCCTCGTCGACGGCGATGCGGTCCTCGTCGCGGAGATCGACTCCAAGCTGGGAGAACAGCGGCGACGGTCGCACCCCGGCGAAACCGATTGCCAGGAGCACGAGATCGGTGTCGATGCGGCGCCGGGTGTCGTCGCGGCGGACCAGGCCGCGGCTCCCGGCGCCGCCGTCGCGGTCCACGTCCACCACGGTGATGCCGCGCACCCGGCCCTTGGCGTCGCCCTCGAATCCGAGGACCTCGATGCCGAAGGCGCGGACGCCGCCCTCCTCATGGGCCGCGTGGCTGCGCAGCACCAGCGGCCACTGCGGCCAGGGGTTCGACGCCGGCCGGCTCCGCGGCGGCTCCGGATAGATGACCAGCTGCTGCACCGACGCGCACGCCTCGCGATGGGAATCGCCCAGGCAGTCGGCGGCGGTGTCGCCGCCGCCGATGATGGCCACGTGGCGATCCCGGGCGCTGACCACCTCGACCTGGTCGCCGGCGACGCGGCGATTCTGGCCGGTGAGGTACTCCATGGCCAGGTGGATGCCCTCGAGGCGACGGCCGGGGAGGTCGACGTCGCGCGCCTGCTCCGCACCCACCGCCAGGACGACCGCATCGTGGCGGCGCCGCAGCTCCTCGCCGCCGATGTCGACGCCGCAGTCGTAGTTGCACTCGAAGCTGACACCCTCGGCGCTGAGCAGGTCGAGGCGGCGATCGAGCACCGCCTTGTCCATCTTGAAGTCGGGAATGCCGTAGCGGAGCAGGCCACCGGGTGCGTCGGCGCGCTCATAGACCACCACGCGATGGCCAGCACGGTTGAGCTGCTGGGCGGCCGCAAGCCCGGCCGGCCCGGAGCCGACGACCGCAACGGTGCGACCGCTGCGGTGGGCGGGGGGCCGCGGCCTGATCCAGCCGTTGGCGAACGCGGTGTCGATGGCGGTGCGCTCGATCTCCTTGATGGTGACCGGGTCGGCGCCGATGGCGAGCACGCACGCCGGCTCGCAGGGGGCGGGACAGAGCCGTCCTGTGAACTCGGGAAAGTTGTTGGTGCTCTCCAGGTTCTCCACCGCGCTGCGCCACTCACCGCTGCGGGCCAGCCCGTTCCACTCCGGGATCAGGTTGCCGAGCGGGCAGGCGCTGTGGCAGAACGGCACTCCGCAATCCATGCAGCGCGCCGCCTGCGCCTCGACAGTGGCCAGCGGGAGCGGATGGATCAGCTCGCTGTGGTCTCTGACACGCTCGGCCACAGCGCGGTACGGCGAGGTGCGCCGGGGGATCTCCAGGAAGTCGCGACGGCCGGTCACACCGCCTCCTCGAGCGCAATCCGCTGTGCCGCAAGGGCGCGTTCGTAGTCGATCGGAAGCACCTTGACGAAGCGGGCCAGCGCCATTGGCCAGATCTCGAGAAGCTCCGCGGCGAGCGGGCTCTTGGTGTAGGCGCGGTGATGCTCGAGGAGCTCGCGCACAGTCTGCGAGTCGGTCACCTCGTCCGGCTCGACCAGGCGCACCATGCCGGTGTTGCAGCGCTGCGCGAACCTTCCGTCGACATCGAGCACGTAGGCCAGGCCGCCGCTCATCCCCGCGGCGACGTTTCGCCCGGTGCGGCCGAGGATCACCACAACCCCTCCGGTCATGTACTCGAGCGCGTGGTCGCCGGTGCCCTCGACCACGGCGCGCGCACCGCTGTTGCGAACCGCGAATCGCTCTCCGGCGACACCGCGCACGAACAGCTCGCCGGAGGTGGCGCCGTAGAGCAGCACGTTGCCGGCGATGACGTTGTCATCGGCCCGGCGCCGGGAGTGGGCGGGGGGCATGACCACGATCCGCCCACCGCTCAATCCCTTGCCGCAGCCGTCGTTGACCTCGCCGCGGACGGTGATGGTGATGCCGGCGGCCAGCCAGGCTCCCAGCGACTGTCCCGCGCTTCCGCGCAGATCGAGGCGGATGGTGTCGTGGGGGAGGCCGGCGGCGCCATGGCGCGATGCCATCTCGCCGCTGAGCCGCGCTCCGACGCTGCGATCGCCGTTGCCAACGCGCATCTGCAACTGCAGCGGGGTGGCCCGTTCGAAGGCGTCACCGGCACAGGCGATGACACGCTCGTCGATGTCGCCGGCACAGAGATGGGGAGCACGTGGCAGCGAGTGGCGCGGTGTGCCGGGGGATGCCAGCAACCGCGACAGGTCGAGCGCTCCGCTCCGATCCACCTGCTCGAGCAGGTCGACGCGCCCCACCAGCTCATCGAAGCGTCGCATCCCCAGTCGCGACATCCAGCGGCGCACGTCCTCTGCAAGAAAGCGCATGAAGGTGACGATGTGCTCTGCCCGCCCGGTGTAGCGCTGGCGGAGCCGGGGATCCTGGGTGGCGATGCCCACAGGGCAGGTGTTGAGGTGACAGACGCGCATCATCACGCACCCGGCCGCGACCAGCGGCGCGGTGGCAAAGGCGAACTCCTCCGCGCCCAGGAGGGCCGCGACCACGACATCGCGGCCGGTGCGCATCAGCCCGTCGCTCTGGAGCACCACACGATCGCGAAGCCCGTTGGCTACGAGTGTCTGCTGGGCCTCGGCGAGGCCCAGCTCCCAGGGCGCGCCGGCATGGGTGATCGAGGAGAGGGGCGCAGCCCCGGTGCCGCCCTCGTAACCGCTGACCACGATGTGGTCGGCGCGCGCCTTGGCAACCGCCGCCGCGATCGGCCCGACGCCCATCTCGGCCACCAGCTTGACGCTGATCCTTGCCGCGGGATTGACCGAGCGCAGGTCGTGGATCAGCTGGGCGAGGTCCTCGACGGAGTAGACGTCGTGGTGGGGTGGGGGAGAGATGAGCCCCACCCCCGGGGTGGCGTGGCGCAGCTGGGCGATGGTGACGTCGACCTTGTCGCCGGGCAGTTGACCACCTTCGCCAGGCTTGGCTCCCTGGGCCACCTTGATCTGGATCTCGTCGGCGTTGACGAGAAAGTGCGCGGTGACGCCGAAACGGGCGGAGGCCACCTGCTTGATGGCGCTGCGCTTCGAATCCGGGCCCTCGCGCACGTATCTCGCCCCGTCCTCGCCGCCCTCGCCGGTGTTGGAGCGGCCGCCGATGCGATTCATCGCGATCGCCAGCGTCTCGTGCATCTCGGGCGAGATCGACCCCAGCGACATGGCCCCGGTGGCGAAGCGGCGCACCAGGGTCTCCGCGCCCTCCACCTCTCCGAGCGGTACAGGCGCGTCCGCCTCGCGCAGCGCGAGCAATCCTCGCAGGGTGCGGCGTTCGGCCGATTCGCGGTCGGCGAGAGCCACGTAGTGAGCGAAGTGCTCCTCGGACTCGGAGCGGACCGCGTGCTGCAGAGCCCCGATCACCTCGGGGTTCCACGCCCGCTTCTCGCCGTCGCGGCGCCACTGGTAGTTGCCGCCGCCCTCGAGCGCGGCGGGGGGAGCGCCGCTGCTGGGGAAGGCGCGGGCGTGGCGGCGCAGCGCATCGGCCGCGATGCGTTCCAGCCCGGTGCCGCCGATGCGCGTCGGCGTGCCCGTGAAGTGGCGCTCGACGAGCTCCTCGCAGAGGCCGATCGCCTCGAAGAGCTGGGCTCCGCAGTAGGAGAGGACAGTCGAGATGCCCATCTTGGCGATGGTCTTGAGCAATCCCTTGCGCAGCGCGGTGATGACGTTGCGCTGCGCGGCCGCGCCGTCGAGGTTCTCGACCGCCCCGCTGATCGCCAGCTCGATTGCGGTGTCGAGCAGCAGGTGGGGATTGACCGCCTCGGCGCCGAAGCCGATGAGCAGCGCCAGGTGGGCCACCTCCCGCGGCTCTCCGCTCTCCACCACCAGCCCGATGCCGGTGCGGGTGCGCTCGCGGAGGAGGTGATGATGCACTGCGGCCGTGGCCAGGAGCGACGGGATCGGGACATGCGTGGCATCAGCCCCGCGGTCGCTGAGGATCAGGATGGTTCGCCCGGCGGCGACAGCCTCCGACGAGAGCCGGCAGAGACGCTCCAGACCCTCCTCGAGGCCGCGGACGCCCTGGCCGCGGTGGAAGACGGTGGTGATCGTCTCGGCCGGGAACTGGCGCTGGGTGACGTGGCGGATGGTGGCCAGGTCGGCGGCGCAGAGGATGGGATGGGGCAGCTCCAGGCGGGCGGCCTGGGCGGGTCCCTGCTCGAGCAGGTTCCCCCCGGCTCCCAGGGAGGTCACCAACGACATCACCGACGCCTCTCTGATGGGGTCGATGGGCGGGTTGGTGACCTGCGCGAAGAGCTGCTTGAAGTAGGCGAACAGCGGTTGGGGACGCTTGCTCAGCACCGCCAGCGGCGCATCGTTGCCCATCGAGCCGATGGGCTCCTCGCCCTGCGCCGCCATCGGGGCCACCAGCAGGCGCACGTCCTCGTCGGTCCAGCCGAAGAGGTGCTGGCGGATGCGCAGCGTGCCCGAGTCCGGCTCCTGCTGGTCGACGGCGGGTGGGAGCTCGTCGAGGCGCACCGTGCCGGCGCGGATCCACTGCGCGTAGGGATGGCGACCGGCGAGCTGCCGCTTGCAGGCCCCGTCGTCGAGGATGGCGCCCGCCTCGGTGTCGACGAGCAGGAGACGGCCGGGATCGAGACGCCACTTCTTGACGATCCGCTCGTCGGGGATGTCGAGCACGCCCGCCTCTGAGGCCATCACCACCAGGCCGTCTTCGGTGACCAGGTACCGAGCCGGTCGGAGGCCGTTGCGGTCGAGGCACGCACCCACCAGCCGGCCGTCGGTGAAGGCGATCGCCGCCGGGCCGTCCCAGGGCTCGAGCAAACTGGCATGGAACTCGTAGAAGGCGCGCCGCTCGGGGTCGAGCAGCTCGTTGCCGTGCCACGCCTCGGGAATCATCATCATCATGGCGTGCTCGACGGAGCGGCCGGACATGGTGAGGAGCTCCAGCGCGTTGTCGAACTGGGTGGAGTCCGAGCCGTCGCTGTCGAGGACATCGCGGATCTTGGCGACGTCGTCGCCGAAGAGCGCGCTCTGGAACTTCGACTGGCGCGCGCGCATCCAGGCGGCGTTGCCCCGCAGGGTGTTTATCTCGCCGTTGTGGGCACAGAGCCGGGCCGGCTGGGCCAGGTCCCAGCGGGGAAGCACGTTGGTGGAGAAGCGCGCGTGGACCAGGGCCAGCGCCGACACCACCGCGGCGTCGCCCAGGTCGGCATAGAAGCGCCCCAGCTGTTCGGCGGTCAGCATCCCCTTGTAGACAACCGTACGGCTGCTCAGGCTGGCGATGTGCAGGGCATGCCGATTCATCCCGGCCAGCCGAGCCCGCGTCTCGATGACCCGGCGAAGCACGTAGAGCCGGCGCTCGAGCGCGTCGCCGTGCAACCCCACGGCGGCGACGAAGAACTGGCGGATGCGGGGCATGCCTGCCCGCGCGGTGGTCCCCGGAACATCGGGGTCAACCGGCACATCGCGCCAGCCGAGCAGGCGTACACCCTCCGCGGCGCAGCAGCCGGCGATCAGGGTCTCCGCCAGGCTGCGGGCTGCCGCCGCGCGGGGCAGGAACACCATGCCCACCCCGTACTCGCCGGCGGCGGGAAGCTGGACGGCGGAGGCCGAGCGCAGAAACTCGTGCGGGACCTGGAGGAGGATGCCGGCACCGTCGCCGGTGTCGGGATCGGCGCCGGTGGCTCCGCGATGCCCCAGGTTCACCAGCGCGCGCAGTGCCGAGGCGACAATGTGGTGCTCGGCGCGCCCGGCCGTGGTGGCCACGAAGGCGACTCCGCACCCATCGCGCTCGAACCGCGGGTCGCGCAGATCGCGGTCGGTCGGCGGTGGGGCGCTCATCCGTTCGATGCCATGGCAGCTTGACAGGGTTTGGTTGCGCGATCAAGTCCCAAGGTTGACGCGTTCGCGGCGATGTCCGGGCGCTCTCGCTCAGGATCGATGCCACATTCGCTACGATCAAGTCCAGTTCGCGCTTGTTCTGCACCGATGCGCCGAGCCGCCGGCGCCAGGGGAGAGATGGCCCAGATCACCGCCAGCTCGGTGGCGCAGGACGCCGGTCACCCGGGACCGACGCTGCTGCAGCGTTTCCGGCGTGACCAGCCATGGTGGCTGCTGCCGCTCAGCGTGGTGACCGTGCTGGGCGGCTTCGGGCTGTACGCCCTGGTGTCGGTCTTCGTCTTCCGCCCCGGCGAGATCGGTCCCTACCTCTCCCCCTTCTGGTCCCCGAAGATCGGTGACAACGGCAAGCTCTTTGGGCCGTTTCCCGGCGCCGCCTTCATCCTGCTCAGCCCGCTGGCCTTCCGGGGCAGCTGCTACTACTACCGCAAGGCGTACTACCGCTCCTTCTTCCTGGACCCGCCCGCCTGCGCGCTCGGCGAGCTGCGCCATCGCAGGTACCGCGGCGAAGCCAAGCTGCCGATGGCGCTCAACAACCTGCACCGCTTCACACTGTATGTCGCTGTGGTGATCCTCGGATTCCTGTGGTACGACGCCCTGATCGCCTTCAACAATCCAGCCGACGGCCGCTGGGGATTGGGGCTGGGCACGGCGATCCTGCTGGTCAACGTCGTCCTGCTCAGCGGGTACACGTTCAGCTGCCACTCACTTCGCCACCTCGCCGGCGGCGGTCTGGACTGCTACTCGACGGCCCGCCTGGGCAACGCTCGCCACCGCGCCTGGCGCTGGTTGACAGCGTTGAACGTCCGTCATCCCATGTGGGCCTGGGTGAGCCTCTTCTCGGTGCTCCTCGCCGACGTGTACATCCGCATGCTCCAGGCCGGGTGGTTCGTCGACCCTCACATGGGTTTCTGACCGTGCCATCGGAGAGCTACCTGACCCACGAGTGCGACGTGCTGGTGATCGGCGCCGGGGGGGCGGGCATGCGCGCCGCCGTCGCCGCCGCCGAAGCGGGATGCAGCACGATCGTGGTCACCAAGTCGCTGCTCGGCAAGGCCCACACGGTCATGGCTGAGGGTGGGATCGCCGCGGGTCTGGGCAACGTGGAGAGCGAGGACAGCTGGGAGGTGCACTTCGCCGACACCATGCTGGGCGGCCAGCTGCTCAACAACTGGCGCATGGTGGAGATCTACGCGCACGAGGTGATCGACCGCGTCTACGAGCTGGAGCGCTGGGGCGGCCTGTTCGACCGCACCGACGACGGCCGGATCATGCAGCGGGCCTTCGGCGCGCACAGCCATCGACGACTGGCACACGTGGGCGACCGCACCGGGCTGGAGCTGATCCGCACCTGCCAGGACAGGATGGTCCACACGCCCGGGACGCAGTGCTTCATGGAGTACACGCTGACCCGCCTGCTCAAGAACGGCGACCGCGTGATCGGAGCCATGGGCTACAACCGCAACGACGGCAGGTTCGTGGTCATCAAGGCGGGTGCCACCGTCATCGCCAGCGGTGGCTGGGGGCGGATGTATCGCTACACCAGCAACAGCTGGGAGGGGACCGGTGACGGGGCCGCCATGGCGTACGAGGCGGGCGCCGAGCTGCTCGACATGGAGTTCGTGCAGTTCCATCCCACCGGCATGATCTGGCCGCCGGGGGCCCGCGGCATCCTGGTCACCGAGGCGGTCCGCGGCGAGGGAGGTCTGCTCTTCAACAGTGAGGGCAAGCGCTTCATGCTGGAATACGACCCGGTCAAGAAGGAGCTGAGCTCCCGCGACGTGGTGTCGCGGTCCATCTACAAGGAGGTCAAGGCGGGCCGCGGTTCGCCGCACGGCGGCGCCTTTCTCGACATCACCCACCGCGGCGCCGCCTACATCCTGCGCAAGCTGCCCTCGATGTACGAGCAGTTCCATGCGCTGGCCTCGGTGGACATCACCAAGGAACGGATGGAGGTGGGCCCGACGATCCACTACACCATGGGTGGGGTGCGCGTCGACGCGGAGACGGCGGCGACCACCGTCCCCGGTCTCTATGCGGCGGGGGAGGTGGCGGGTGGCCTGCACGGGGCCAACCGGCTGGGCGGCAACTCGCTGGGAGACATCCTGGTGTTCGGCCGGCGCGCCGGGGTAGCCGCGGCGGAATACGCCCGCAGCAGCGGGGCCAAACGCGACGTCGACGAGCGGGAGGTGGAGAGGGAGCAGGCGGCCCTCTTCGACCCGCTGGACAGCCGCCATGGATGGACGGGCCGTGAGAACCCCTACCACCTCCATGCCGCCCTGCAGGCGGCGATGCAGGACGACGCTGGCATCGGGCGCAGCGAGCAATCCCTGCAGCGCGCGCTCTCCGCCATCATGGAGCTGCGCGAACGCAGCTCCCGGCTGCGTGTCGTCGGTCGCCGCGTCCTCAACCCGGGCTGGCAAACGTGCAGAGACGTCACCTTCATGCTCACGGTCAGCGAGGCCATCGTGCGCAGCGCGCTGCGCCGCCAGGAGAGCCGCGGGTCGCAATGGCGCTTCGACTTTCTCGAGCAGGATGCCGAGCAGGGCAAGATCAACTACGTGTGCCGTCGCGAAGGTGACCGGATGAGGGTGGAGGCGGTGCCGCTGGCGCCCATGCCCGACAACCTGGTGCAGCTGCTCAGCCGGAGCCGGTTCTATGATCCCGCCAAGCTTCCCAAGGGACAGCTCCGTCCCGAGGCCAGGGCCGCCGCCGTGGCCGCGGAGAGCGTCTCGTGACCACGCTCGAGACACGCCCGACCCCCACTCCGCACGAGGCCGGCGAAGCTGTCGCGGTGAGCGTGCCGGATCCCGGCCTCACCGGCGAGATGATCACAGTCAGCGTCTTCCGCGGCACCCCCGACGACGAGCAGGGGGACGTCGCCTACCAGGTGCCCAGTGTCACCGGCATGGTGGTGCTCGATGCCATCCACCACATCCAGCACAACCTGGACACCGACCTGGCGGCGCGCTGGAACTGCAAGGCAGCCAAGTGCGGGTCGTGCAGCGCAGAGATCAACGGCCAGCCGAGGTTGATGTGCAAGACGCGCATCGACGAGCTGCGGGCGGGACCGATCACGGTGCGGCCGATGAAGGCTTTCCCGCTGATCAAGGACCTGGTCACCGACGTGTCGCGCAACTACGAGATCAACGCGCAGATTCCACCATTCACGGCAGCTCCCGACGACGGCACGCCGTGGCGCATCCAGCAGGCCGACATCGACCGGTTGTTCGAGTTCCGCAAGTGCATCGAGTGCTACCTGTGCCAGGACGTTTGCCACATCAACCGCACCCACGGCCTCTCGGACCGCTTCTACGGGCCGCGCTTCTTCGTCCGCGTCGCCGGCCTGGAGATGCACCCCAAGGACGTGCTCGATCGCACCGAGCAGACCCGCGATGAGGGCGGCCTCGGCTATTGCAACATCACCAAGTGCTGCACCGAGGTGTGCCCGGAGCACATCCACATCACCGACAACGCCATCATCCCGCTCAAGGAGCGGGTCGCCGACAGGCACTGGGACCCGGTCCGCTGGGTGGGCCGCAGGATGTTCGGCAGCCGTGACCCCCAGGCCGGGCCACCGGCGGGGGAGGCTGCCGGTTAGGCCGGTGCCCATGCCATGACCGCGGCGATCGTGATCGCGGCGCTGGTGCTGATGACGCTCGTGGTGTGGGCGCTGGGACGCCGCGCCCAGCCGCCCCATGGAGGCCGGGCGGACTCCGACCTGCGCGATGCCTTCATCGGGATCCTGATGACGGTTGGACCCTTCTTTGGGGTGCGCTACAGGCCGCCGCGTGTCGAGGTCCCGGTGGCGGCGGCGCCGGCCCCGGAGGATCTCGACCCCGCCACCGCTGCAGCCCGGCCCGGGGACGAACCCGGGGAGGCGCCGCCGGGCTGACGGGCCGGCCCCGGCTCAGCCCACCGTCACCGCCTCGCCGAGCGCGGGCATGGATGGGTCGATGTCGGCCCGACGCGAATCCACCAGCTCCACCAGTTGCCGGACGGATGCCGCCGAGCGATGGAGCGCGGCGCGGTCCGCGTCCGAGAGCGACACCTCGATGACTTCGACCAGGCCGCCGCCACCCAGCCGCGCGGGCACACCCGTGTAGAGCCCGCTGATGCCGTACTCGCCCTCCAGGTACACCGCGCAGGGCAGCACCTGGCGGGTGTCGAGGAGGATGGCGTCAGTCATCTGCGCCGCTGCCGCCGAGGGCGCGTAGTAGGCGCTTCCGGTCTTGAGCAGGCCGACGATCTCGGCGCCGCCGTCGCGGGCGCGCTGCACGATGCTGTCGAGCCGGTCGCCGGCGATGAGATCGGCCACGGGGACACCCGCCACCGTGGTCAGTGTGGTGAGGGGCACCATGGTGTCCCCGTGGCCGCCGAGCACGTAGGCGGCGACGTCCGCCACCGAGGCGCCGAGCTCCTGGGCCACGAAGGTGCGGAACCGGGCGGTGTCGAGCACCCCGGCCATGCCGATGACCCGTTCCCGCGGGAAGCCGCTGACCGCCCTGGCGACCTGCGCCATGGCATCGAGTGGATTGCTCACCACCACGATCACCGAGTGGGGCGATCTCCTGGCCACCTGGCCGGCGACGCTTGCCACGATCGCGGCATTGGTCATGACCAGGTCGTCGCGGGACATGCCCGGCTTGCGGGCCACGCCGCTGGTGATCAGCACCACGTCGGAGCCGGCCGTCTCCTCGTAGCCATTGGTCCCGGTGATCAGCGAGTCGTACCCGACGATGGGGCCCGCCTCGAGCATGTCGAGCGCCTTGCCCTGGGGCAGCCCCTCCACGATGTCGACCAGGACGATGTCCGCGTAATTGCGCTCGGCGAGACGCTGGGCCAGCGTGGCGCCCACGTTGCCGGCACCGACGACGGTGATCTTGAAGCGCACGGTGGCAGTCTCCGGCGGTGAGCGGCTGAAGGACGCGCGCATTGTAGGGAGCAGCGCCACCGGCACCACGCTGCGCTGACTAGCATGGCCG
>JBOHUD010000096.1:0-7837 GCA_050734155.1 Candidatus Dormibacteria bacterium | reverse complement strand
GCGCGGCGCCGCGCCCGGGCCAGCTATCGCGCCTACGCGCGGATGATCATCGACACCATCTGGATCCACGCCGTCCGGCCGGATGAGGTGCTCGAGCACGGTGCGATCGAGGGCGTCGAGTGGATGGACCAGGCGCGCGACGCCGGTCGCGGTGGCCTGCTCGTCCTGGTGCACCTGGGCAGCTGGGACCTGGGGGCGAGCATGGCTCTGGCCGCGGGCCATTCGGTCAGCAGCGTGATGGCGCCGGTGGGCACGCCCACGATCACCGCCCTGCTGGCCTGGTCGCGCAGGGCCAAGAACATGGAGCTCTACGCGCCGGCGGCGGCCGCCCGCGGCCTGCTCCGAGCGCTCCGCCGGGGCCGCCTTGTGGCCCTGCTCGTGGACCTCCCCGAGGGCGGACCCACCACCGAGGTGCGCTTCTGCAACGGTCCCGTCAACTTCAGCACCGGCCCGGCGTTCCTGGCCCGGGTCAGCGGGGCGCCGCTGCTGCCGGTGAGCTGCTGGCGCGAGGGTGCCCGCTACACCGTGCACGTCTACCCGCCCTTCCACCCGGCGCCCGGTGAGGGCGACCAGGCCGTCATGCAAAGGGTGGCCGACGTCCTCGAGCCCGACGTGCATCGCCTCCCCGAGCAGTGGTACCCCTTCAACCAGATCTACACCGATGAGCGCTGAGCGCCTCTTGCGCCTCGCGGATCGCCGGCGCGGCCGTAGACTTCGCGCCGCATGAGCGGGCTCCTCACCGACGCTGGCGCCGGGGCCGCCGGGTATGCGATCGGCTCGATCCCGTTCGGGCTCCTGCTCGGCCGCGCCACCAGGGGCCTGGACGTTCGCGACGTGGGCAGCCGCAGCATGGGCTCCACCAATGTCCTGCGTGTTGCCGGACCGGCCGCCGCGGGAGCCACCTTCGCCCTCGACGTCGGCAAGGGCACCGCGGCGGTGTTCTGTGCCCGCGCGCTCGGTGCCGGGGCCACGGGACAGGTGGGAGCGGGTCTGGGTGCGATGGTCGGGCACTCCTGGCCGATGTTTGCCGGCTTCCGGGGCGGCAAGAGCGTGGCCACCGCCTTCGGGGTGCTGCTGGCCATCTCTCCCGAGGTGTCCACGTACGCGCTCGCCGGTGGCCTCAGCGCCCTGGCCGCGACCCGAACCGTGTCGGTGGGGTCGCTGGCGGCGGCGGCGTCCGCCACCGTCGGTGCCGGCATATCCGTCGCCCGCGGAGGCAGCCGGGAGCCGCTGGTATTCGCGGGCCTCGCCAGCGCGCTGGTGGCGATCCGGCACTCGGACAACCTGCGCCGCCTGGCGCGGGGCCTCGAGCCGCGCGTCAACCTGTCACGGCGGGGTCGTTGAGGGCGGTCGTTGCCGCCCCGTCACCGCCGGACCGACGTGGCGACGAGATCACCCCGGGTATGATCGCGTCATGCGTCGCCGCCGCCCGCATCGCCTCACCGGTTCGGTTCGACGGCTCGTGGCCGCGGCCGTGCTGGCCGTTTGCGGCGCCGCGGCGGTGGTCACGGCGGTCTCGGCGGCGGGGGTCGGGGTCAGCGTCGGGCCCGGAGGGGTGAGCAGGGATGGGCTGACGGCGACAGCCCCGCTGCTCTCCAGCTCAGGACTGCAGATCAACCTCCCGCCGCTGCCCACCATCAACCTGCCCTCCCTGTCCCTGCCGCCGTTGCTGCCGCATCCCACGCCGACCCCGACGCTCACCCTGCCGCCCCTTCCCGTGTCGCTGCCGCCGTTGCCCACGCTGCCCTCATTGCTGGGGCCGACCCCGACCCCGGTGATCCCTGCGCCCGTGGTTCCGGGCAACGGCTCCGGGCCCCCACCGGGGCCCCCCGGAACGATCGGTCCCGGGAGCACCCTCACCGGGCCCACCAGCGGCAACGGCACGCCCCTGGCCGGGAACGGAGCGACCGGCTCGACGACGCCGGGGTTCGCCGGCTTCTCCGCCGCCGGCTCGGCGGCGACCAGCAGCCTCGCCCCGCCGCAGCTGGCCGAGCTGTCGCTGAGCCCCCCGCCGGCGGTGGAGCAGCTCACCCCCATCGCCGGGATCTCCTTCGGCCAGGCCCCCTTCCTGTGGCCGCTCTTCCTCGGGCTCGACCTGATCGCCGCCGCCGTGGCGTTCGCGGTGCTGCGCAGGACCCTGTCGACGACGCCGGGCGCGGACTGACCGCGTCGCCGGATTGCGCGGCGTGATCAGGCCACTGCGCCGGTCCTTCGCGGCCAAGCTGATCGCCGGCGGCTCCATCCTCGCCCTGCTGGTGGTCGGCGGGGTGGCCAGCTACCTGATCTACAGCCGCGCCCAGCAGACGCAGGCGGCGGCCCAGAGCAACGCCGACAACCGCGTCGGGGTCATGGCCCAGGTGCTCAACCGCTTCACAGGTGTGCAGTCGCTGAGCGCGGCGTCGAGCCTGGCCGGGCAGCCCGCTCTGCGCGCAGCGCTCTCCGCACGCGACCCGGGATCCGCGCTGGCCGGGCTCTTCGCCGCCAGCTCACCGCTCGACCTCGAGGGCGAGGTGCTGGTGATCACCGACAGCGTGGGCAGCATCCTCTACAGCCACACCTCGCCGAGCGTGGCCGGGGTGTCCATCCCGGCCAGCCCAGCGGCGGTGCACAGCGCGCTCAGCGGTGGACAGTGCACACGCGGTGGCCAGGGCGCTGTCGCCGGGGGGTGCGGTGTGGAGCTTCTCGGTGATGGCTCGCCTGCGTACGTGGTCGCCCAGCCGGTGACCAGCAGCGCGGCTGTGCTCGGCGCGGTGGCGTACGTGGCCCCGCTCGCCTTCCAGCTGAGCCGGTTCCAGGCTCTCTTCAACTTCCCCACCGCCTTCATCTCCGCGCAGCGGACGGACGTCGAGTTTCGGCCAACCGTGGGCGGAACGGCCAGCGCCGACCCGGCGCTGCGCGCCGCCCTGGCTCATCCTGCCGGGGCGTACCGGGCCATCTACAACGGGCCCGTTGGAGGCGGCTCCACCGGGCCGGTGGCGGGGAGCTTCCTTCCCGTGTACGACTCGTCGGGTCATCTCACCGGCTACATCGGTGTCGAGGTGCCGCTCGCGCAGTTCGCCGGGGACGAGCGCACCGACATGCTGGTGGTGGCGCTGATCGCCGTGTTCGTGCTGCTGCTTGTGACCGTGGCGGTGGTCGCCTTCGTGGAGCGATTTGTCAAGCGCCCGATCGCCCGACTGGAGCGTGGTGTGGCGCGCATCGCGGACGGCGACTACGCGACCGACATCCGGGTGCGCTCGCGCGACGAGCTGGGCCGGCTGGCCACTCATGTCAACCGCATGCGTGATTCGATCGCCGGTTATGTGCGCCAGGTGGAGGACGGTCGAGCACGACTTGACAACGCCCTGGAGCAGGTCAGTGGTGTCTCCCGCGCCCTGACCACCACCACGGCGGGCGTGGCCACCCTCCAGCAGGCGGTGGTGCGCACCGCGGCGTCGATCGGGGGAGGGCCGCGCGCCTCGGTCCTGGCCATGCGCGACGGCGACACGCTGGCGGTCGCCGCCGTGGAGGGGGAGACAGCGCCGCTCTCGGAATGGGATGGGGTGGGGACCGTGCTGACCGGGCAGACTGTCCGGCTCGACCATCCCGTCCACGGCAGCCTGGTCGCCGTGCCCATGTACTACCAGGACCGGGTGGTGGGCACGCTGGCCATCGTCAGCCCGGGAGGCGGACCGCCGGTCGGGGACCCCGACGTCGACGTTCTCGCGGTCCTGGCCAACAGCGCCGCCATCGCCATGGAGAATGCCCGCCTCTTCGAGCAGGAGCGCGAGACAGTCCGGCGGCTCCGCGAGCTGGACGCGCTCAAGGGAGATTTCCTGGCCACCGTTCAGCATGAGCTGCGCACCCCGCTCACCGCCGTCCTCGGGCTCGCCGACCTGCTCGAGATGTGCTGGGGAGTTTGGGGCGAGGGGCCCAAGCTGGAGGCGGTGCGTGACATCCAGGTCGCCGCCAAGAACCTCCACGAGATCGTCGAAACGGTCATCGACTACTCGGTCATGGAGGACGTGCAGCTCGGGCTCAATCCCACGCTAGTGCCTCTGCGGGCGGCGGTCGACGCAGCCCTGGACCAGGTCGGCGAGCGCTACAAGGATGGGATACCGGTGCCGATCGAGGTGCTCGGCGACGAACACCTCGCGGCGTTTGCCGACGCCGAACGGCTCGTCCAGGTTCTCAGGGCGGTGATCGACAATGCTGTGAAGTTCAGCGATCAACAGGGGCGGGTGACGGTGTCCATCGCACCGGTGGGCGGCAATCGCGGGGTGCGGATCGAGATCGCCGACCAGGGTGTGGGCATCCCCGCAGCGGATCTTCCCCGCATCTTCGACCGCTTCTACCAGGTCGACAACACCGCCACCCGAAGGTACGGGGGCACCGGCATGGGCCTGGCCCTGGTGAAGCGGATGGTGGCGGCGCACGGGGCGACCGTCGAGGTGGAGAGCGTGGAGGGAAAGGGGACGCGGGTGATCCTGCTCTGGCCGGCCTCACCGGTGGTGGCGGCGGGTGAGGCGCGCGCCGCAGCCGAGGAGCAGGGCGGCCGGCCCTCCGACGAGCAGCCTGCCCGACCCGTGGTGCCCGTACAATGATCTCGGTCGCGCTAGACGGGGCGTTAGCGGTGCCCTGTACCCGCAATCCGCTACAGCGGGGTCGAATTCCCCACCGAGGGGGCGTGGCGTTGGGTCTGCTCCGAGCGCCTCGGCGTTGACGATCGGGTCCTACGCAGCCCGGGTCTGTGAACCCCGTCAGGTCCGGAAGGAAGCAGCGGTAAGCGGTCCCCCGGGGGTGCCGTAGCCAACCTGGTCCGAGCTGGACGATCGGGTGAGCGCCGGCGTCGCGCCAACGACGTGGGGTGCGCGACTGTCCTTCCATCTGCCGGGCAGGTGAGGCCGCGGCCACGCTACTCTGGCTCGGTGTCCACGGCCCTCTATCGGCGGTACCGGTCGGCGCGTTTCACCGACCTGGTCGGCCAGGACGTGATCGCCACCACGCTGCGCAACGAGGTCCGCGCCGGCTCGCTGGCGCACGCCTACCTCTTCACGGGGATCCGCGGCACGGGCAAGACTTCGACGGCGCGCATCCTGGCGCGGGCGGTCAACTGCCTCGACCCCCAGGACGGCGAGCCCTGCAACCGGTGCGCCGCCTGCCGCGAGATCCTCGACGGGAGCTCGGTCGACGTGCTGGAGATCGACGCGGCCAGCAACCGCGGCATCGACGAGATGCGCGACCTGCGCGAGAAGGTCAAGTACCTGCCCGCCGCCCTGCGCTGCAAGGTGTACATCATCGACGAGGCTCACATGCTCACCGCCGAGGCTTGGAACGCTTTTCTCAAGACCCTCGAGGAGCCGCCGGCGCATGTCCTCTTCGTGCTCGCCACCACCGAGCCGCACAAGGTGCCCGAAACCGTCAGGTCCCGGGTGCAGCGCTTCGATTTCCGCCGCGTCTCGATGTCTGACACCACCGCCCACCTGGCCCGCATCCTCACGGCGGAGGAGGTCGTCGCCGAACCCGAGGCCATCGCCCTGCTGGCGCGCGCCGGCCAGGGGAGCATGCGCGACGCCCTCTCCATGCTCGACCAGGCCATGGCCGGTGGGGAGCGCCCGCTCACCGCCGGCAACGTCAGGCGGGCCCTTGGGCTCGCCGATCCCGCCACCCTCCAGGGGTTGCTCGAGGCACTCGCCGGCGGCGACGGCGCCGGGGCGCTCCGAGCCGTGGCGGCCGCCTTCGAGGCGGGGGCTGATCCCCGCCAGCTTCTTCACGAAAGCTCACGGCTCGCCCGAGCCGCCGAGTTCGCCGCCCTCGGCCACGCTGGTGGCGCGGACGTCGCGGACGACGAGGCGGATCTGGCGGGTACGCTGGCGCGGGTGGCGCCGCCGGGCTTCTGGCTCCGGGCCCTGGAGCTGCTGCAGGCGACCGAGCTGGAGCTGCGGCAGCCCGTGGATGCGCGGCTCCAGGTGGAGTACTGCGTGATGCGCCTGGTTCGCGAGACCACCATCGGGCAGGCGGAACTCGCCGCCCTGGAGGCGCGCGTGGCACGTCTTGAAGCGGAGGCGCCGCGGGCACCCGGTCGGCCCGAGGCGGCGGCCCCGGCTCGGGATCCACGCACTGTCACAGCTTCACGCACCGAACCTCGATCGGACAGGTCGGACACCGCGATGGTGGACACGGCCGCTCCCCGGCCGTTGCCCGCGGCCCGGGGACAATCACGCGCCGCTGAGGAGCCGTTGCCGTCCACCACTCGACCCGCAGCCGCCGTGGACGCATCGTTCGCCACCGTCAGTTCCTGGCAGGAGCACTGGGGGAGCCTGCTCGAAGCGGTGAATCGCCGCGACCGCGCCCTGGCGGGCGTGCTCCGGGACTGCCGGGTGGTGACGGCCGACGCCACCTCCCTGACGATCGGCGCGCCGTACAACTTCCACCTCGAGAAGCTGCGCGAGCGCAACCGCGCCACGGCGCTCGTCGAGGCCGCCGCCGAGGTTGCCGGTTCGGCGCGGTCGGTGGACACGTGCTTCGTCGGGCAGGAATCCACCCCCTCGCGCCGCCCCGGCATCACCGGCGAGACCACCCAGGCGGTGCTCGACGCCTTCGCCGGCAGCCGGGTCACGTCAACTCGCCTTCGCGACGACGCCCAGCGCCCGTCCGGCGGCAGTGCTGCGTAGACTGACCCACACAGCCCAGGGAGATCTCGGTGAACAGCAACATGATGAAGCAGCTGCAGCAGATGCAGACACGCATGGCCAAGCTGCAGGACGAGCTCGGGGACATCACCGTGACCGGCACGGCCGGCGGGGGGGCGGTGACGGTCACCGCGAACGGGCACCAGAAGGTGCTCTCCGTCAGCATCGAGCCTGAGACCCTCGAGGAGGGCGCGGAGCTGCTCGCCGACATGGTCCTGGCGGCCACCAACGACGCCCTCGACAGGGCGAAGGAGAACGCCGCGCAGCACATGGGCCAGCTCACCGCGGGATTGGGCCTGCCGCCGGGCCTGATCTGACGCGATGGGCCTGATCCCGGCCGCCGTCGAGCGGCTCGCCGCAGAGTTCGGCCGCCTGCCCGGCATCGGACCCAAGACCGCCCAGCGGCTGACATTCCACTGCATGGGCGCGACCGCCGAGACCACGGCCCGACTGGCGGCGGCGCTGACCGACCTGCACGATGGGGTGGGCCCCTGCAGCCGGTGTTTCTTCATCGCGGCCGGCGACCTCTGCGCCGTCTGTGCCAACCCCAGTCGCGACCGGAGCGTGCTCTGTGTCGTGGAGGATCCGCTCGACGTGCTCGCGGTCGAGCGAAGTGGAGAGTTCGGCGGGGTGTATCACGTGCTCGGCGGCGCTCTGTCACCCATCGACGGGGTGGGGCCCGACCAGCTCCACATCGACTCGCTGGAGCGTCGCCTCGACGAGGGTGAGGTGCGCGAGGTGGTGATCGCCACCGACCCGGACGTCGAGGGCGAGGCCACCGCCCACTATCTCGGGGATCGCCTGGCGTCGCGCGGGATCGCGGTGTCCAGGCTGGCCCACGGGTTGCCGGCCGGCGCCGACCTGCAATATGCCGACGAGGTGACGGTGGCGCGGGCCTTCGTCGGCCGGCGATCCCTCTGAGGCGGGACGGCGATCAGGCTCGGGGCGTGGTGGGCCCACCTGGTCGATTGCGCCGGACACACAGCGGGTGAGCCGGTGGCACAAACCTCAGTAACCAATCGCCTCAGCGCAAGGAGGTGATGCCCATGCCCCCGCAAACCCCGTTGCAACCGGGGCCCCGGCGTCGCCTCGCCGGGGCCTTGGGTCCAGCGCCCGCAGCCTGTCGGACCTGAACTCGCCATGACCCACCACACGCGGGGGGGTAG
>JBOHUD010000095.1:0-13319 GCA_050734155.1 Candidatus Dormibacteria bacterium | reverse complement strand
GTGAGCGCGATGGCGCCATCCGCGTGGCTCCGCGAACCACGTCGAGGGGATGTCCGCACTGCCCATCGAGACGCCACCATCCGCCCCGGGCGCGGTAGTGCCGGCTCCACCGAGACGCCGTCGCGCGCGGTCCACGAAGGCGCCGTACCACCGGACAACGAGATAAGGTGTGTCCGTGACCGCAACCGTGCAGGGCAGCGCGACACTGGCCATCGCCGAGCACCACTTCGATGCCGCCGCCGCCCGTCTCGATCTCGATCCCTCGCTGACATCCGTCCTGCGCCAGATCAAGCGTGAGCTGATCGTGCACTTCCCAGTGGAGATGGATGACGGCAGCTTCCGGGTGTACACCGGCTTCCGCGTCCAGCACAACATCGCCCGCGGACCGGCCAAGGGAGGCCTGCGCTTCCACCCCGCCATGACGCTCGCCGACGCCCGCGCGCTGGCCATGTTCATGACCTGGAAGGCCGCCGTCGTCGGCCTCCCCTTCGGTGGCGCCAAGGGCGGCGTGGTCGTCGATCCCAAGACGCTGAGCCTCACCGAACGCGAGCGGCTCACCCGCCGCTTCACCACCGAGATCTCGCTGCTCCTCGGTCCCGACCGTGACATCCCCGCCCCCGACATCGGCACCGGTCCGCAGGAGATGGCCTGGATCATGGACACGCTCTCCATGCATGCCGGCTTCTCGGTGCCCGCGTCGGTGACCGGCAAGCCCGTCGTCATCGGTGGATCCGAGGGCCGTCATGCGTCCACGGGGCGCGGCATCGCCACCGTCTCCGTGCAGGCGCTGCGCGACTCCGGCATCGATCCCACCGGGGCGACCGCGGCGGTGCAGGGCTTCGGGCAGGTGGGATCGGCGACGGCGCAGCGGCTCGCTGCGGCGGGCGTCCGTGTGGTGGCGGTGTCGGACAGCCGCGGCGGGGTGCACAGCGACGCCGGTCTGGACATCGACGCGCTCACCGCCCTCAAGGAGGAGGGCGGCGCGCTCCGCGACTACGGCGGCGCCGACACGCTGACCAACGACGAGCTGCTCACCCTCGACGTCGACCTGCTCGCCCCCTGCGCCATGGAGGCGCAGATCACCGCGGCCAACGCGGCACAGGTGCGCGCCCGGGTCATCGCCGAGGGTGCCAACGCCGCGGTGGACCCGGAGGGCGACGAGGTGCTCGCCGATCGCGACGTGCTGATCGTCCCCGACATCCTCGCCAACGCCGGCGGGGTGGTGGTCTCGTACTTCGAGTGGGTGCAGGATCTCCAGGCATTCTTCTGGGCGGCGGGCGAGGTGAACCACCGGCTGCGCGAGGTGATGGTGCGCGGCTACGAGGCCGTCAGCGCCCGGGCCCACGCCGACAAGCTCTCGCTGCGCGAATCCGCGTACCAGATCGCGGTCACCAAGGTGGCCGAGGCAACCGAGGTGCGGGGCATCTATCCGTAGCGGGGCGCGGTTTCCAGTGCGCTCGCGGGACGCCGGTGGCGCGCCCGTCCTGACCGGGGCGAGGCAGATCCTCGCCCCCTGAGCGCGGCCGACGTTGGCACGTCGCCCACGCTCGCCCCACTCCTCGGCGCGACTCCGCGCCGCCGGTGCTCGCACACGGCTCAGCTACCATCATCGGGCTGAGCGACGGAGGACTTCGATCGTGGCCCAGGGCAGGCGCATCCTCGTGACCGGTGGCTCCCGTTTCTGGGGAGCCGAGCTGGCTCGACGCCTGGAGGCGGACCCCGACGTCGAGCAGATCGTCGCCGTCGATACCGAGGGTCCGGCGCGGCAGCTGGCTCGCACCGACTTCGTGCGTGCCGACATCCGCCACACCCTGGTCGGCAAGCTGGTGCGCGGCCTGGGCATCGACACCGTGGTCCACGCCGGCCTGATCGTCGATCCCCAGCAGGCCTCGGCGCGGACCGTGCACGAGACCAACGTCATCGGCACCATGAACCTGCTGGCGGCGTGCAGCGGGGCCGACACCCCGGTGCGCCGCCTGGTGGTCAAGTCGAGCACCGCCGTCTACGGGAGCGAGCCCGACGATCCCTCCTTCTGGAGCGAGGGCATGAGCCGGCGCGGCGCCGCTCCCGACGGCTTCACCCGCGACCTCGACGAGGTCGAGTCCTACGTGCGCGACTACGAGGTGCGCCACCCCGCCGTGGCCGTGACCACGCTGCGCTTCGGCAACGTGCTCGGCGAGGTGCACGACTCCCCGTTCGCGCGTCTCTTCGAGCTCCCGGCCATCCCCACCGTCCTCGGCTTCGATCCGCGTCTGCAGTTCCTCGACGAGGACGACGCCGTCGCCGCGCTGGCGCACGCCACCCAGCAGGATTGCCGCGGCATCTACAACGTCGCCGGGGCGGGCGTGGTGGTGCTCAGCCAGGCGATCGCGCTGCTGGGCAAGCTCAACGTGCCGGTGATCCCCTTCGTCGGCGGCACCGCCATGCTCCGCCTGCTCGAGCGTCTCGGGTTGGTCGACTTCCCTCCCGAGTTCGTGCGCCTGCTGCAGTACGGCCGGGTGGTGGACACCGGCCGTCTCCACAGCGAGCTCGGCTTCGTCCCGCAGCGCAGCACCATGGACACGGTGATGGAGCACGGGCGCCGCCGGCGTGTCCGCGGACTCGTCGACGAGGCGGCGCCGTACCGCTACGAGGCCGACCTCGAGGAGTTCCTGCGCAGCCGCGGCCGCCGCGACGTCGACACCCCGGCCGCCGCCGCCGGCAACGGCAGCGCGCCCGGCAGACGGCGCCGCAGCGCCGCCCCCGGGGCAGCGGCAACGGTGCGCCGCCGCCGCGGCCCGCGTCCCCGTGCCGCCGCCGCACCGCCGGCTGAGGACGCCGGCCCGTGACCCGGGCCACCTCGACGCCGCGAAGCAGCCGGCGCGCATCCGCCAACGGCCACCGCCCCCTGCCAGCGGGCCGCACCGCCGGGCTCACCCCCGTCGCCACCCCCAGGCGCAGCCCCCGGCCGCGGGCCGCCGGCGCGCCGCCTCCAGGTCCGCCGCGTCTCCCGCTGGCATCCGCATCGCTGCGTGCGCTGACCTCGATCCCAGCGCTGCTCTCCCCAACGCGCCTGGCCGCGCTGCGTCGCGACCTGCCCGCCTCCGCCATGGCGGCGACCGGGATGCTGGCGCTGCGCCTGCGTGAGCTCACCGGACGCGACCTCATCGACCTGGAATCGCTCCAGGAGCTGATCAGCGTCTACTACCGCGCCGCCGCCGTGCACGAGCAGCACCGGCGCGGCGAGTTCGACATCGACGACTTCGGCTTCGACCAGGAGTGGACCGAGGCGCTGATGCCGATCTTCCGCGTCGTCTCGCGGCGCTACTGGCGAGTGGAGACGAGCGGGCTCGACAACCTGCCCCGCAGCGGCGGTGCGCTGCTCGTCGCCAACCACGCGGGCGTGCTGCCCTGGGACGGCGCCATGATCACCACGGCGGTGTACGACGCCGTCGACCGTCATTCGCGCGCGCTCGTCGCCGGCTGGTTCGGCTCACTGCCGGTGGCGTCGTGGTTCCTGCGCCGCAGCGGCCAGACCCAGGGACATCCCGACGACACCCTGCGCCTGCTGCGCGGCGGCGAGCTGGTGCTGGTGTTCCCCGAGGGCATCCGCGGCACCGGCAAACTCTGGAACGAGCGCTACCGCCTGCGCCGCTTCGGCCGCGGCGGCTTCGCGGAGGTGGCCATGCGCGCCGGCGTGCCCATCATCCCGGTGTCGGTGATCGGCTCCGAGGAGACCTACCCGATGATCGCCGACGTGCAGCCGCTGGCCAGGCTGCTGGGCATGCCCTACTTCCCGATCACCCCGACCTGGCCGCTGCTCGGGCCGCTGGGGTTGCTGCCGCTGCCCAGCAAATGGCGGATCACCTTCCACCCGCCGGTCACCGCCGGCTCGCCCGACGACGACCCCGAGCCGGCTCTGGTCATGGAGGCAGCCGACTCCATCCGTCGCACCATCCAGCAGGGAGTGGTCGAGGACCTGATGCGCCGCCAGCGCGTCTTCCGCGGTTGACCCCGTCGTCATGACCCCGGCGTCACGACCCCTGTCGTCATGAACCCGCCGTCATGACCCGTCGTCATGACCCCGTCGTCGTGAACCCGTCGTCGTCATGAGCAGGCGGCGCCAACACCACATGTGGTGCCCCAACTCCCTCCAGCCACAAGATGCTGCGCTGCCCGGCGCCGGCCGCCTCCCGGGCTCTGCTACACTGCCTTGATGGTGGGGTTGCCACTGCCCGCTTCGTCGATCACCCAGCCAGCAGCGCGCCGGGCTGGGTTTTTCTGTCTGGTCGGGGCTGTCATCGGGAGGCCGCATGGAGATCGAGCTCGGTAGGGGAAAGATGGCCCGCCGCGCCTACGGCTTCGACGAGGTGGCGCTGGTGCCCGGACGGGTCACCATCAATCCCGACGAGATCGATGTCAGCTTCGCCCTCGACGGCTCGACGTTCGCCATCCCCTTCCTGGCGGCGGCCATGGACGGCGTCGTCGACGTCGGCTTCGCCGTGGAGATGGGCCGGCTCGGCGGCCTCGCGGTGCTCAACCTCGACGGGGTGCAGACCCGCTACGAGGATCCTCGCGAGGTGCTCCACAGCATCGCCGAGTCCAGCCCGCAGGACATCAACGTGCTCCTCCAGAAGATCTACACCGCTCCCGTGCAGGACGGGCTCATCGGCCAGCGCATCGAGGAGATCAGGTCGGCCGGCGTCCCCTGCGCGGTCTCGACCACCCCGGCGGGGGCCGAGCGCCGCGCCCCCATCGTGCAGGAGGCGGGAGCCGACGTCCTGGTGGTGCAGGGCACAGTCCTCACCGCCCGCCACGTCAGCAAGAGCTACAAGCACCTCTCCTTCAAGGACCTCACCGCCGCGCTGGACATCCCCGTCGTCGCCGGCAACTGCGTCGACTACGCCACCGCGCTGGAGCTGATGGACACCGGGGTGCGGGGACTGCTCGTCGGGGTCGGTCCCGGGGCCGCCTGCACCACCCGCGGCGTGCTCGGCGTCGGCGTCCCCCAGGTGACCGCCACCGCCGACTGCGCCGCCGCTCGCGACGACCACCTGCGCCGCAGCGGCGAGCGCGTGGCCATCATCACCGACGGGGGCATGCGCCTCGGCGGCGACGTCGCCAAGGCGTTCGCCAGCGGCGCCGACGCGGTGATGATCGGTTCCATCTTCGCCTCGGCCAGCGAGGCGGCCGGCGGTGGCAACCACTGGGGGATGGCCACCCCCGATCCCAACCTCCCCCGGGGCACGCGCATCCGCACCGGCGTGAGGGGGCACCTCGCCGAGATCCTCTTCGGCCCCGCCCACGTCGACGACGGCAGCATGAACCTGGTCGGCGCGCTGAAGAGCTCGATGGGGGTGTGCGGCGCGCGCACCATCCAGGACTTCCAGCGCACCGAGATGGTCATCGCCCCATCCATCAAGACCGAGGGCAAGGTGCAGCAGCGCGAGCAGCGCGTCGGCATGGGGGTGTGACCAAAGTGAGGATCGCGCAGCAGCGCGAGCAGCGCGTCGCCATGGGGGTGTGACCAAAGTGAGGATCGCGCAGCAGCGCGAGCAGCGCGTCGGCATGGGGGTGTGAGCGGCGGGATGGCCGTCATCCCCAAGCCGGACGCGATCGCCCCGGTGGACCCCGCCGTGGCCCAGGACACCGTGCTGGTCCTCGACTTCGGCTCCCAGTACTCGCAGCTGATCGCGCGCCGGGTGCGCGAGGCCAGGGTGTACTGCGAGCTCGTCCCCGGGACGATCAGCGCCGAAGAGGTGCGCCGCCGCGCTCCCCGCGGGCTCATCTTCGGTGGCGGACCCGCCTCGGTGTACGACGCGGGTGCCCCGCTGGCCGACGCCGCGCTGTACGACCTCGACCTGCCCATCCTCGGGGTCTGCTACGGGATGCAGCTGCTCGCCCATCAGCTCGGCGGCGCGGTCAAACCGGCCACGCGCCGTGAGTACGGCCATGCGTCGATCAGCATCGACGAGCGCAGCGGCATCTTCGAACGGCTGCCCAGAGAGATCGACGTCTGGATGTCGCACGCCGACGTCATCACCGAGATCCCTGCCGGCTTCCGCTCGGTGGCGCACTCGCTGAACTCCCCGTGCGCCGCCATCAGCGGTCCCCAGGGGCGCTACGGCATCCAGTTCCATCCCGAGGTGGTGCACACCCCGCTGGGGCGCGAGATCCTGCGCAACTTCCTGATCGACGTCTGCGGCTGCGCGGGCACCTGGGAGCCGTCGTCGTTCATCGACATGGCGGTTGGCGACATCCGCTCGCGCGTCGGCAGCGGGCGGGTGCTCTGCGCGCTCAGCGGCGGCGTCGACTCCGCGGTGGCCGCCACCCTGGTGCACCGGGCGATCGGCGACCAGCTCACCTGCGTCTTCGTCGACAACGGGCTGCTGCGCCGCGCCGAGGGCGAGCGCGTCGTCGAGATCATGAGCCACCAGCGCCACATCGACCTGGTCCACGTCGACGCCAGCGAGCGCTTCCTCATCGCGCTGGCCGGCATCACCGACCCCGAGGAGAAGCGCCGCGCCATCGGGCGCACCTTCATCGAGGTCTTCGACAGCGAGGCCCGCAGGCTCGGCGACATCGGCTTCCTCGCCCAGGGCACGCTCTACCCCGATGTCATCGAGTCGACCTCGCACGACACCCACAACGCCCAGAAGATCAAGACCCACCACAACGTTGGCGGCCTCCCTGAGGACCTCCGCTTCCAGCTGGTGGAGCCGCTGCGCTACCTGTTCAAGGATGAGGTGCGCCAGGTGGGTCTGGCGCTCGGCCTGCCCGAGGACATGGTGTGGCGCCAGCCCTTCCCCGGACCCGGGCTCGCCATTCGCATCATCGGCGAGGTCACCGCCGAACGCCTCGACACGCTCCGCGCCGCCGACTGGGTGGTCATCGACGAGATCAAGCGCAGCGGCCTGTACCGCCAGGTTTGGCAGAGCTTCGCCATCCTCACCCCGATCTCGTCGGTGGGGGTGATGGGCGACAACCGCACCTACGCCAACGTCGTGGCCATCCGCATCGTCGAGTCCGACGACGGCATGACCGCGGACTGGGCCAAGATCCCCTACGACGTGCTCGCCACCATCAGCCGGCGCATCGTCAACGAGGTGACGGGCGTCAACCGCGTCGTCTACGACATCTCCAGCAAGCCCCCGTCGACGATCGAGTGGGAGTAGGCCGCGAGGCGATGCGCGTGCTCATCGCCGGCTCGGGTGGCCGCGAGCACGCCCTGGCCTGGGCCTGCACCCAGGGGCATCCCGAGGTGGAGGTGGTGTGCGCGCCCGGCAACGGTGGCACCGCGGCCTTCGCCCGCAACCTCGCCGTCGCCGCGGACGACCCCGCCGGGGTGGTCGGCGCGGCGCGCGACTGCGAAGCCCGGCTGGTCGTGGTCGGCCCCGACGCCGCCGTCGCCGCGGGCGTCGCCGACGCCTGCCGTGCCGCCGGCATCGCGGTGTTCGGCCCCAGCGCGGCGGCGGCCCGCATCGAGAGCTCGAAGAGCTTCGCCAAGAGCCTGATGGACGCTGCCGGCATCCCCACCGCCCGCTGGTGCAGCGGCACCGCCGGCGACCGCAGCGCGCTGCTCGCCATGATCGACGAGCTCGGTGGCCGCTGCGTGGTCAAGGCCGACGGCCTGGCCCTGGGCAAGGGGGTGGTGGTGTGCGACGACGCCGCCACCGCCCGCCGGGCCGTCGCCGCCTGCCTGGACGAGGGAGCCTTCGGCAGCGCCGGCACCCCGGTGCTGGTCGAGGAGCGGCTCGAGGGCGCGGAGCTGAGCGTGTTCGCGCTCACCGACGCGACCAGCATCCGCCTCCTGCCCCCCGCCCGCGACCACAAGCGGATCGGTGACGGCGACAGCGGCCCCAACACCGGTGGGATGGGCGCGGTCACCCCGCCCCAGGGCATCGACGACGCCCTTCTCCAGCGCGTCGAGCGTGAGGTCCTCCGCCCCTGCGTCGATGCGCTGGCCGAGCGGGGGACGCCGTTCGCGGGCTGCCTGTACGCGGGGCTCATGCTCACCGCGAACGGGCTGCGCGTGCTCGAGTTCAACGCCCGCTTCGGCGACCCCGAGACCCAGGTGCTGCTCCCCGTGCTCGACGAGGATGTGCTGGGCCTGCTCACCGACTGCGCCGCGGGCACGCTCTCGCCCGGGTCGGCGCGCCGCGCCGCCGACGGCTGCGCGGCCGGGGTCGTGCTGGCCGCGGCCGGGTACCCGGGAACCCCCCGCCGCGGCGACGTGATCAGCGGGCTGGACGCGCTCGACCCCGCCGTCCTCGCCTTCCACGGCGGCACCAGGTGCGACCTCGACGGCACGCTGCGCACGGACGGCGGCCGCGTGCTCACACTGGTGGCCCGCGGCAGGTCGCTGGAGGCGGCGCGCCGGCACGTCTACGCGTCGCTGCCCGCGGTCCACTTCGAGTCCATGCAGCACCGCACCGACATCGGTGCGGCACCCACGGGAGACACATGAGCGCAACCCTGAGAGTGGGCATCGTGGTCGGCAGCGAGTCCGACCTGGCGGTGATGACCAAGTGCGGCGAGGTGCTCGACACCTACGGCGTGGGCTGGGAGATCGGAGTGATGTCGGCGCACCGCGCCGGGGACATCGTGCGCAGCTACGCGCAGCAGGCCCACGAGAGGGGGTTGCGCGTGCTCGTCGCCGGCGCCGGCGCAGCCGCGCACCTGCCCGGGGTGCTGGCATCGCTGACCACTCTTCCCGTCATCGGGGTGCCGCTGGCCGCCACCCCGCTCAGCGGCTTCGACGCCCTGCTCAGCATCGTGCAGATGCCCCCCGGGATCCCCGTGGCCACAGTCGCGGTCGGCGACATGGGCGCGCGCAACGCCGGTCACCTGGCGGCGCAGATCATCGCGCTCGGCGACGACGAGGTCGCCGCCCAGCTCACCGACCACCGCGCCCGCATGCGCGACACCGCCCGGCCGCCGCAGGGCTTCACCCCGTGAAGGAGCGCCGGCGCATCTCCTCGGGATCGCCGTATGAACCACGGATCGGTTTCAGCCGCGCCCTGGCCGTCGACGGGCGCATCCTGGTCTCCGGCACCGGACCGGTGTGGCCGGACGGCGGCTGCGACCCCGACGCCGCGGTGCAGACCCGCCGCTGCCTGGAGATCATCAGCGCAGCTCTCGACGACGCCGGCTTCGCCATCGCGCACGTGGTGCGCACCCGCATGTACATCGTCGACACGGCCGACGCGGACTCGGTTGGACGTGTTCACGGCGAGGTGTTCGGCGAGGTGCGCCCGGCAGCGACCATGGTCGTGGTGCGAGCCCTGCTCGACCCACGCTGGAAGGTGGAGATCGAGGCCGAAGCCGAGCTCTGACGCGGCCGGCCAGCGCCGACACACGCGCGCCGCCGCTGCACGCACGCGCGCCGCCGCCCCCGCCGCCGCGCCTCGACGTGGCACGCCGCCGTCTGCTCACGCCGCCACACATGGATCGGGCGCTCGGGTGTGATGGACCGGACCTCCACCCGGCGGCGCCACCAGCAGGGCGCCGTCACGCGCACGCACCAGCCGCCACCCACCCTCGTGCACCGACCAGTGATGCCGGCGGCACAGCAGCACGAGGTTGTCCAGGTTCGTCGGTCCGCCATGTGTCCAGTGCACGACGTGGTGCGCTGCCGTCCACGAGGACGGTCGCTCGCATCCGGGCCAACGGCAGCCTGCGTCGCGGATGTTCAGCGCGCGCCGCGTGGCTCCGCTGACGACCCGCTCCGAGCGGCCCAGGTCGACCGCCTGCGAGGCCGGGTCGAGCAGCACGCGCGTGATCGTGGAGTCGCAGGCGATGCGCTGCACGGTGGCTCCGGCGATGGTTCCCGCGAACTCCATCTCTCCGGCCGGGGCTCCAACCAGGTCGAGGAGGGTCTCCAGCGACGTGGTCACCTGCACGTGCGCGCGCTGGCTGGCGCGCTGGGGAACGGCGCCGCTGTCGAGCGCATGAGCGCACAGCTCGACGAGCGCATCAGCGCAGCGCTGCTCACGCGGGCGCACGTCCTCCGCACCGCCCTTGACGGCGAGTGGCTCCAGGGCGGCGCGGAGGAGCGCGCCACCCTCCGGGTCGAGGAAGCCCGAGATGGACACGCCGTCCTCGCCGCACGGCGTCAGCTCGAGGGTGCGCCATTCTCGCCTGGCGAGCGAGGCAGCCAGGAACGCCTCCCGGTCAGCCTCGTGGCGGACGTGGGCACAGAGAGTGCGGAAGCGTTTCACCGACAGCACCTGGGCCCTGGCGATGAGCCGCTCCTCGTTGAACCTCACCGAGGCTCCGGCCTCGTCGAGAGCCTGCGCGGTCGAGGCCATCAAGCCGAGGTGGGCGAAGCCCAGACGCCCGTCGGCCACGGCTGCCTCGCTCCGGTCGAGCCGCCCGGCCTGCTCGCCGACGCAGATGGCGGTGGCGGCAGCGTGGCTGGTCATGTGGCAGCACTCGCGGAGCCACGCCACCGGATGCGGATTCCCGAACACCGCCTCGTCGTAGGTGGCAGCAAAGCGCGCGGCATCACGCGCGAAGTCGACCTCGAGCAGGTTTATGAGCGCCCGCTTGACCTCGAGGTCGACGCTCACGTCGCCGGCTGGCGCCGTGGCGAGATCGCGTTCGCAGTACGCGGCGACGACCGCCTGGAAGGCGACGAGGTCAGGCGACTCTCTGCCGGTGAGCACAGTGACCAGTGTAGCGAACATGCGTTCGCAATGCAAGGCGATTCTCCTTGTACAGCAAGGCAGATCGCGGACATTCGGCGGACTATCGAGACCCTCTGATGCAACCATCGCGGCCCGACGACAGCCCCGCCGCCCGCCCACCCGAAACCGCACCACCCGAAACCGCACCGCCCCACAGCGCCACCCCGCGCCCCCGCCACCCAAAACCGCCCCCGCCCGAGCCACCCGCCACCCGAAACCGCCCGCCCCACCCCACCGCGCCGCCGCCGCACAATACCGGCCACCCATGTCCGCGCAGCCCGGCTCCGGCAGGCCACCTCTCCAGGAGCTGTCCGAGCGCCTGCTGCACCATCCCCACCCTGGCGGCCCAACCTCGGCGCAGCTCTTCGTCGAGCAGCTCCCCGACGCGTTCCCGCCCGACCTCCCACTTCCCCACGGCGGACGGCTGCTGGGCAGCCTCCTGAAGACCCTCGGCGGACGTCCCGCGACGATCGACGCCATCCTCGACGTGGACGGCGATCCCGCCACCCTCCTCGGCGCCTACGAGGCCGAGCTGAAATCCGGCGGCTGGAACGACTTCGAGGGCTTCGGCCCACCCCAGGGCGGCTTCATCTCCGGCGACCGGGGCGACGGGCGTGCCCTGCGCCGGGGTGCCGAAGGCCCTGTGCTGATGGTGTCCGCGGTCGCTCGGGAGGACCAGCCGTCGGATGTGCGTGTCAAGGTGGACTGGGAGACCTTCCGCCGACCCCAGCAACAGCCGCACCCCGGCCCCCCCGGCGCCGGCCTGCTCCCCCCTCTCCGACTGCCGCCCGGCGTGGTCATGCGCGGCGCGAGCGGCAGCGGGGGGGGCGGGTACTGGTCCTCCGACGCCACGGTGCACACGGAGCGATCGGTCCCTGAGTTGGAGGCGCACTTCGCGATGCAGCTCGCGCACGCCGGCTGGACACGCACCGCCGGCGGCGCCGACGACGCGGTGGGCTGGAGCGCCTGGCGCGTCCCCGGCAGCGAGGGCTGGCGCGGCCTCCTCATCGTCCTGGCCCCGTTCGGAGCCACAGAGCGCAACCTGACGCTGCGCGCCCAACGCCACCAACCCAGCGACGTCGGCGCCAGCGGCTACGTCGCGCTCAGCTGACCAGCCCCACACCCCCGCCCCACAACCGCAGCCCCGCCGAGTCCCACAGCCCCCCGCCCCACAGCCACAGCCCCGCCGCTCCCAAAGGGCCCCCCGCACCGACCACCCTACAATCGGTACACATGCCGCGTCTTGAGCTGGTCGAGTGCTCGCTGCGGGCCGGTCAGCAGGCGCTGCTGCTGAGCCGTCTGCGCCGCCGCCACGCCGTGCCCGTGGCCCGCGCTCTCGACGGCTGCGGCTTCGCCGCCCTCGACGTCTTCGGTGGCTCCACCTTCGAGGCGTCACTGCGCTTTCTCGGCGAGGACCCGTTCGCGACCCTGCGCGAGATCCGCGAGGCCGCCCCCTCGACGACGCTGGTGGCCTCGATCGGCGGCCAGGCGCTCACCGGGCACCGCCAGGTCAGCGACGACGTCGTCGACGCCTTCATCGAGGTCGCCGCCGCCGCCGGCATCGACCGCTTCCGCATCCACGACCCGCTCAACGACGTGCGCAACCTGCGCCGGGCCATGGAGGCGGCCCGCTCCGCCGGCCGCGAGGTGGAGGCGGCGATCGTCTACGCCGATTCCCCGCGCCACGACCCCGACCGCCTGGAGGCGCTCGCCGAGGAGCTGGCCGGCATCGGCGCCGAGGCGATCTGCGTCCACGATCCCCTCGGGCTGCTCGGCGTGGCCCGTGTCGGCGACCTGATCAAGCGCCTCGTCGAGGCCACCGAGCTGCCCCTGACGCTCTCGCTCTCGACCCAGACCGGGCAGGCGGAGTTCGCCGCCTACGCCGCCGCCGTGGCCGGGGCGTCGCGTCTCGACGTCGCCCTCGCGCCCCTCGCCGGGGGTGCCTCGGTGCCCTCCGCGGAGGGGGTCATCGCCGCCCTTCGGGGCACCGAGCTGGACACCGGCATCGCGCTGGAGCCGGTCACCGCCGCCTCGGCGGTGCTCGACCACCAGCTCAGCGTGTACACGGGGGTTGTCGACGTCCCCGCCCTGCGCATCGACAGCGCCGCCCTGCGCGGGCTGCTCCCGCCCGCGGCGATGGGCCACGCGCTCGCCGAGCTGCGCGACCGCGACCAGCTGGACGCGCTCGACGCCGTCGAGACCGAGGCCGCGCGCGTCCGCGTGGAGCTCGGTCACCCCCCGCTGGTCACCCCGATCATCGAGATCGTCGCCACCCAGGCGGTGTACAACGTCTGCGACGGCGACCGCTACGCCACCGTCAGCCAGGAGGTCAAGGACTACTGTCTGGGCCTCTACGGCTCGCCGCCGTACCCCATCGACGCCGAGGTGCGCCGTCTCGTCAACGGACGCGAGGAGCCGATCACCTGCCGTCCCGCCGACCTCCTCGAGGCGGCGCTGCCCACACTCCGCCGCGAGCTGGTCCGCGAGGGCGTCGACACACCCGACGACGCCACCGTGGTGAGCTTCGCGCTCTTCCCGGGGGAGACGCTGGCGCTGCGCCGCGACGAGGTGGTCGCGGAGCGCCTCGGCGACGAGCCCCAACCCGAGCCGCCCGCCCCGGCGGCGGCGGCCGACGACGGCGCCGACGCCCAC
>JBOHUD010000094.1:0-17760 GCA_050734155.1 Candidatus Dormibacteria bacterium | reverse complement strand
AGCTCTTCAAGGTCATCAACGTGCTCGGCGAGGGCGCCGACGACATGCCCGGCCTCTCCCCCTCAGATCCTCCCGAGCCCGGGCGCTTCCAGCGTCCATACCTGACATCCGGGCACGCGCGCGAGGGTGGCCACGAGGCCCACCAGGACAACCAGGCCAGGGTCAACAGCGACGGCGACACCCCGGACCCCGCGGCGATCGACCGCGGCCTGATCACCGAGGGACACCAGCGCGTCGCCAAGAGCGCCGACAAGGCCGACGCCGCCGTCGCGCCGAGCGGCTCGAGCGGCCGCATCTACTACAGCAACGCGCAGCGCGCCAGCGCCGCCGCGGTGATGGAGAACCTCCACGACCACATCACCGCGGTGTTCCCCGAACTCTGCCCGATGGCCCCGAGCAGGGGGCGCGTCGACCAGATCCCGAGGGAGGACGTCGTGCCCGAAGCTGCTCTCGACACATCGGTGACCGGCGAGGCGTCGCCCGACGGCGGCAGCGCGCCGAAGGAGGAGGTGCAGGGTCCTGCACCCGGGGAGAAGAGCGTTGTGGCCGCGGTTGGCAAGAGCGCCAGCGACATCGACGTCGCCGCCCTGGTCGCGCAGATCACGCAGACGGTGACCGCCGACGTCACCAAGGCGATGGCGGCCACCTACGACCGGCGAGTTCATGAGCTGGAAGCCCAGGTCGAGGAGATGGGCAGGGAACCGGACCCGAGGCAGGCCCCCTTCAGGGGCAACTTCGCAGGTGCGGTCAACAAGGTGGCGCATCGGGACCCCGCAGAAGTCCAGCAGGACGCGGAGACCGCACGCGACATCCTGGCCCTGACGCGGTTCGCCGCGAACACCTCCGACCCGACCCTGCGCAAGGGCGCGATGGCCCAGCTCGCCACCCTCCAGGCCGGCCTCGCCAAGACCGGCTGACCCCCAATCCCCACAAGGAGAATTCCTGGCAACAACGTTCCAAGATCCCACTCGCAAGGGAGTGGTGCAGCGCCGGCCGGATGTCGACGAGATCCTCGACAACCACCCGTCGGCGTACCAGGCGGAGATCTTCAACCGCACCCCCGCGCTGGTCAAGGGCTACGGCTACGTCGGTGATGGCGTCGAGCCGAGCCGCGACCCGCAGGAGATCGCGACCCAGGCGGCCTCGCTCGCTCAGGCGCTGACCGAGACCGTCCACACCAGCCACCACAACCCGAGCACCGTCAAGGGGATCAACCCCGTCTTCGCCAAGGAGTTCGCGCTCTTCGGCGTCGGCATGGAGGAGTTCGGCGCCTACGCCAGCAACCAGGCGATCCTCGCCGAGCTCGCACAGACCGTGCTGGGCAAGACGATCACCACGGCGTCGCCGCTGGCGTCCGGCTTCGTGCCCTACGACCTGCTCGCCCCGACCCGGCTCATCTACCCCTACTACACGCCGATGCGCAACAAGATCGGCCGTGCGCAGGGGCAGGGCCTGGCCCGCAAGCTCAAGCTCATCACCGGGGTGTCCGGCTCGCACACCGGCGGCTCCGCCGGCAACTTCCAGGACATCTCCACCAGCGAGCTGACCAACTTCACGGTCAACCCCGGCGCCGGCGCGACCACCAACTTCGGCGCCCAGGTCGCCGTCGACGAGTCGATCCCGTTCAAGGCGTTCATCCAGACCGAGGCTCTCTCCTGGCTGGCTCAGTTCGCCGGTCAGGGCTTCGACGACGCTGCGGCGCTGATCAACCTGATCCTCATGCAGGAGTTCACCCTGAACGAGGAAGGGCTGATGCTCTACTCGACGGGGACGGCCCTGACCGCACCCGCGGTGCCGACCTCGCTGACCGCCCGCGCGGCCGGCTCCACCGAGAACGCGATCACCGGCTTCACCACCAACGTCTGGGTGCGCGTCACCGCCGCCAACGAGTACGGCGAGACGACCTCGTCGGTGATCTCCGCGGCGATCGCCGCCAACCAGGTCGCCGACCTGCGCCTGGCCCCGCTCTCGCCCGGCCAGCAGTACACCCGCGTGTACGTCGGCACCGGCGCCGCCGACCCCGGCCGCGCCGCCACCTTCTTCTACGCGATCGTCGGGGGCACCAAGCTCACCATCCAGGGCGCCATCCCGACCTCCGGTGCGGTCGCGCCGGCGGCGGACAGCGGAACGGCCGCGTCGACCCGCTACGAGGGCTTCCTCTCGGTGCTCTCGGGCTGGGCGGCGACCAACACCGTGTACCCGGCCGCGTTCCAGGGCGGCTACGTCAACCAGAACGTCGGTGACACGCTCAACCTCAACGTCCTGAAGACCGCGTTCCAGGCGTTGTGGGACGGCGTCGGTGGAGGCTCCGGCTTCCGCGCCGACCCGAGCGAGCTGGTCGCCAGCGGCCGCGACGTCGCCAACCTCTCGCAGGACATCATCACCAACGGCCACTCGACCGCGTTCTCGCTGTTCATTCAGCAGAGCGAGCTCGACAACATCGTGGCCGGCGGTGCGGTCCGGACGATCGTCAACCCGCTCACCTCGAGCAAGCTCAACATCCTCGTGCACCCCTACCTCTCGCAGGGGACGGCGATGCTGATGAGCTACACGCTCCCGCATCCCAACGCCAACGTCGGCCAGTGCTGGGAGAACGTGTTCGTCCAGGACCTGATGAGCGTGAAGTGGCCGGTGACCGACATGTCATTCCGCTTCTCGATCTTCGCGTTGGGAGCGCTCGTTGCCCAAGCGCCCCAATATTCCGGCCTGCTCCAAGGGCTCCAGCTCAACAGTAGTACCCCGTACAGCTGATCTCGCACGCACCACCGGCGGCGGTTCCTTGCGGGGGCGCCGCCCGGTGGGCGTCATCAGGAGACACCGACCCGCCATGGCCACCTTCACCCGTGCACCTACGACGCGAAGGCAGTCTCGCGTTGTCTTCGGCTCTTTCGCCTGCGACCCTTCGCCTGTCTGTCGACGGCGTTGTCCTGCGTAGTGCCGAGAAAGAGATGGTCGCCGCGGACGCACGAGGGGTTGTCGCAGGTGTGACAGACTTCCAATCCCGTCGGCACGGGCTCCCCGTGCACCTGTTCCCAAGCGAATCGATGCGCGCCGACCTGCCGCCCGTCGACCTTGAAGTTCCCGTAACCGTTGGCCGTGCATCCGCCAATCCATTCCCAACATCCATCACCTCTGATGAAGTAACGGTTGAACCGCTCGACTGCAGTCAAGCCCACCGTTTTGCCGCTGGCGATCCGGTGGGCGGTGACGGCGCTGACGCCAGCCGCTCGTGCGACTGCAGCCTGACTCATCCCCTGTGCGAGCAATTCGCGAATGACCGAAGCAGGCACGCGCGGGCCGAGCCGTGGCATGCGGTGATTGTACCGTGACGGCGTTCCGAGTGCAGCCCAACTGCTACGGCGTGCACACGCGCGACGGGTCGTACTACCCGGCGAAGGGCAGTCACGTCGAGATCACCGAGCCCCGCCACGTCCGCGAGATCGAGACCTCGATGACGTTGGACGTGGGCTACATCGAGCGAGCGAGGACGATCTTCAGCGACGCCGAGGGCATCACCTGCGATTGCGGCTTCACCGCCTTCGCCTGGCAGGCCGGATCCGCGTGTCCTCGGTGCGGAGAACCACTCAAGGAGACCCAGTGAGCACGAGCAGCGTCAAGCTCTTCGGCCGCTCCGACATCCACCACATAAGCGTGGCGGGTGAGGAGATCGTCGCCAAGCGACACAAGCACCCGCAGCCCTGGAACCCCGATCGCACCGTGGCGCTCATCGAGCACGACGACCCCAAGGTGATCGCCGCGCTGATGGACTCGGGCTGGTCGGTGGATCCCCGCAAGGTCGGCTGGACCCCCGACGAGGAGGAGGCCCGCCAAGCCATGAAGGAGGAAGGCGACGTGCTCACCTCGCAGATGGCGCGCAGCTTCGCCGACGCCGCCGTCTCGACGGTCGCCCAGGCGCGCAGCGGCGCATCCCAGGGGCTGCCGCAGGCCTTCCTCGACTCGCTCACCCCCGAGCAGCGAGCGCTGCTGACCGGCTCCGCGGTGCACGAGCCGCGCCCTGCCGCTGCCTCGACCGACAGACGCCCCCGCCGCGGGGCGCGCCGCTGAGGGAGGCTCCCTGAACAAGGCGGGGAGACGGTGCCCGCTCTGCCCGGCCCCCAACGGTCGGAGCATGCCCCGCTACACCACCGAGGACTGCGCCGCCTGCGGTGATCGCTTCTGTGTCAAGCACATCGTGGCCGCGGGCGGGCGCTGGCTGTGCCGCCGCTGCGCCCGCAGGGAAGCCAAGACCGCCGCGGTGGCGTAACCGGTGACAAGTCCGTACATCACCCCGGCGATGCTGCGCAACCGCCCCTACGGGATCGCCTGGTCGTCGCTGGGCGACCAGGGCTCGAGTGCCGACGAGGACGCGGTGATCACCGCGCTGTGCTGGCAGGCGAGCAGCGAGGCCGACAGCTTCTGCTCGCAGGACCTGCGCGCCACCCTGAACACCGAGCAGGAGGAGGGGCCCGACTTCCGCATCACCATCCGCCCCAACGGCAACGTGCGCATGATCCTGTCGCGTTTCCCGGTGCTCTCGGTGGTGTCCCTGACCGTGCAGCTGGCCAGCGATTTCGTCGGCAGCTCGCTGGTGCCCGTGCCGGCCAACCAGGTGCGCATCCTCTCGCCGCTGCTCGGCGAGGACGGCACCGCCGCACCGGGCGCAGCGGGGGCCTACCCCTACGCGATCGAGTTCGCCGGCGGCTGGGTCGACTGGCTGGCCGGCCGCGGCGGTTACCTGGTCACCTGCGGCTACATCAACGGCTGGCCGCACGCCGGCCTGACGGCCAACGCGGCCGCAGGCGCAGGCGTGCTCGCCGTCGACGAGTGCACCGGCATGGTCGGCACCTCCCCGTACGTCGGCGACGGCCTGCTCGCCGAGCAGGTCAAGATCCAGTCCGCCAGCGCGACCACCGGGCCCGGCACGCTCATCCTGGCTGGCACCCTCGCCAACGGGCACAACGCCGGCGAGCTCTGCACCACGCTGCCCGCGGTCGGTCAGGAGGGCGTGATGAACTTCGCCGCCGGCATGGCGCTGCAGCGCGGTGCGATGTCGCTGACCGCGCAGGGGCAGCCGAGCAAGAGCACCAACACCGCCGAGCGCATGGCGCTGTTCAAGGACGAGGCCGAGCTGCTGCTCGGAACCTTCCGCCGGGTCATCTGACCGTGAGCCTGTCCGCTGTCCAGCTGTGGCTCAAGGGACAGTTGACGGGCACGGCCGGCCCCGACTTCGGTCCCACCCAGGTCGAGGTCGCCCCGCCGCAGTCGTTGCCACTCGACAACCCGGCGCTCTACATCTGGGGCTCGAGATTCCGTGAGTCGCGCCGCACCCTGGGACGGCCCAGCGCGAAGAAGAAGGTCGACTACGACGTCTACCTGTGGCTGAAGGCCCAGTTCCCCGCAGGGGATCCGCGCGAGGACGTGGCCTTCCCGCTGCTGATGGAGACGATCATGGCCACGCTGCGCACCGGACCGGGAATCAACACGCCAATCGTCGACCCCGATACGCTGACCACCAGCTACCTGATGGAGGTCGGCGAGGAGTTCCAGGTCGACTACCCCGGACCGACCGACATCGAGAACGAGAGCTATCGGCTATACGAGGCCCAGATCATCGTCACCTGCGAGGAGGACCGCACCGGATGAACATCACCGTCGCTTCCCGTAAGGGTCTGCGCTTTGATGGCCGGTTGGGAGTGCCGATCCACCGGCGTTTCTGGGGCAAGGTGCTCGTCGGCGACGGCTGCTGGGAATGGATCGGCGGAAAGGAGCACGGGTACGGCAGTTTCCGCGTCAGGACCGGAGAGCGGATGACCCAGGCTCATCGGTGGGCATATGAACTGCTGATCGGTCCAATCCCCGAGGGGTTGGAGCCAGACCACCTGTGCCGCAACCGCAGCTGTGTGCGGCCAGACCACTTGGAGGCGGTGACACCGAAGATCAACGTGCTTCGCGGGGTCAGTCCGTCCGCCATTGCTGCCGCCGCGACGCATTGTCCGCGGGGGCATCCGTACGACGAGGCGAACACCTATCACTGGCGCGGCGCGCGGCACTGCCGTACCTGCCGAGACGCAGTCCAGCAGGGTAGGCGACCCCGGAGCCGTCGTCGCACTGCTCTGGTGGCCGGCTGATGGGACGCAGGACCGGCCATCACAAGGCTGCCAAGCCGAAGAAGCCACGCGCCGTCGGCCACCGCCACTCCAGCGGCGGTCGCCACGCGTCCGGAGGCCGTCATCTCTCCGCCGGCAAGCTCGGACTCCAGATCTACACGGGCAAGCAGTGATGGCCAAGGGTCGCAAGTTGGCGTTCGATCTGGGCGGCGCACTCGCGCTCTGGTTCGATCGCCCGGGGCGCGAGCTGGTCACCGAGGCCGTGCGCGCGGTTACCCCGCGCAGGACCGGCAAGCTCGCCGAGCGGACGTACGCGGTACGGCGCACTGCACTGGGGCGCATGACCATCGAGGTGCGCAGCGACCGGATGACCGAGGGACGCAGCCCGCGCCCTCTGGTGCCGCTCATCCTCGGCGGCACGCCACCGCACACCATCACCGCGGTCAACGCCAAGGCGCTGCACTTCACCGGCAAGAGCGGTGAGGTGTTCACGCGCAGCGTCCGCCACCCCGGCACGCGACCGAATCGCTACGACCTCAAGGCCCGCGCGCGGATGGCGTCCATAATTGCACCGTCGCTGCGCGAAGCAGTGGTCGTCGAACTTCGAGGAGCCGCCTGATGCCGACCGCGACCAGCAACGCCGACGTCAACGTGGTCATCGACCCCACCGGCAGCTGGGAGCCGGGCGAGACCCGCGAGGTCAGCGACGACCATGCTGCGGTGCTGGTGCGCTCTCACCTGTTCACGGTGAAGGGCTATGACGGCGACCCCAACGAGCGAAGCCGCGCGCAGGGTACGCCCGAGACCGCACCGGCGTCGCCGCCGGAGGCGATCGCGCCAGCAGCGGCACCGACCACACCGCGGGCCCCGCGCAAGCGCGCCACCAAAGCCAAGCGCGCAGCGGTGCAATCGCCCGCCCCGGCCGTGACGGCGGTATCCTCACAGAGTTCGGGAACGCCCGAGACGCCGACCGCCTAAGGAGGCTTACTGCCGAATCCCGTCATCGCGTATCCCGGCGGCCTGTCTGCCGTTGGTGTCGGCAAGGAAGCCACCTTCGGCACAATCCAGATCCCCTCGGTCTTCGCTCCGGCGACCGAGTCGGCGATCGAGCCTGATCCCGGCATCTTCTACCCCGAGGTGATGACGGGCCTGCGGGACCTCAACATCTACGCGCTCCAGGGTCAGGTCAAGGTCGCCGGCAACATCGCCGGGCCGATGTACCCGAGCTCCGGCGCGCCGCTGTTCATCGGGGCGCTCGGCACCGACAACTGCCAGTCGGGCACAGCCCCCGGTGTCAACAAGAACGGCACGCTCGCCGCGGCCGCAGCCAACGCCACCACGCTGACGTACACGCTCGTTGCCGGCGTCGCCCCGGTCGCCAATGACTACCTGCAGATCGGTCCGGCGCTGACCACCTACGGCGCGGCCGCGCTCATCCCCGGCGTCTCCCAGGTGATCAAGATCACCAGCGTCACCGGCGCCGGTCCCTACACCCTGACCGTCCCGCCGATCCCCTACGCGGTCGGTGCCAGCGCCATCGCCCAGAACGTGCAGGCACCGTTCTTCCACAACGCCGGCTACCAGAACACGCTGCCGAGCTTCACCATCGAGAAGAACACCGGCGGCTTCGAGTCGATCCAGTACCGCGGCTGCCGGGTCAACAAGTTCAGCCTCAAGCTCGACACCACCAACAAGGCTGCCGAGTACACCGCCGACATGATCGGTCAGTCGTTCACGGTGCTGCCGACGCCCACGGCGATCACCATCGACCAGTCATCGCCGTGGGTCTTCGCCGAGGCGAGCGTCTCGCTGTACGGCCAGCTGGCGTCGCAGATCGATTCGATCCAGGTCGACATCGACAACGGCCTCAAGGACATCTTCACCTTCAACCAGGCTCACTTCCTCAACTTCCTGCTCGCCGCTAGCTTCAAGGTGAGCGGTCAGGCGACCGCGGTGTGGACCTCGTTCGATGACCCCAACTGGGGGTACTTCAACACCGCGGTGGGCGCTGTCCAGGGGGCTCTGTCGCTGACCCTCACCCACGGCGCCGGGGGGAAGGAGACGATGTCGATCACCATCCCCCAGGTAAATCTCACGAAGTACAAAGACGTTCTGAAGACCAAGGACGCGATCATGACGAACCTCTCTTTCGAGGGAAGCTACCAGTTTTCGTCAAGCTCGCGCATAACCGCTTCGCTCAGCACGCAGCAGAACACCCCCTACTGACGCTGGTCGCCTCGCCGGGCCGGTAGCGCCTGGTTGGTGTGGCGATGATGGCTGCGGCGAGCGCAGCCTTGCGCGTCAACTCCACCGTGGCGCCCTTGTAGAGCAGCTCGACGATCGCGCGCGTGACGCGCCGGCCGCCGATGCGGATCTGCCAACTGTGGCGGCTCGCGCATTCGCTTGGGACCGCCTGCGTGTGCGTGAACGTGTGAGCGAAGGCCGCGAACGCGCGCAGGATCGGGTCATGACCGCTGACCGTGAGGCACCACTGCGGGCCTGCGCTCAGCGCCCCGTCCGCATCCACCACGCCTCGCCAGAAGTGGCGCTGCAGGTCGAGCCGGCCCTGCCAGGCCCAGCGGTTCGGCTTCCCAGGGACGAAGCCGTGGCGCGCGAGATCCCGGATCATACGCACCGAGCAGACCGTGACCGACCATTGCGGGCGCGGTGATTTCTGTGACATCTGCCAGCGCAGCGGTGCCTCTGGGGCGACGGTATCGCGGAAGGCGCGCACATGCTCCTCGTCGGCGAGGCCGAGGGTGAACGAGTAGCGCCCGACCCAGCCGTCACCGATGAGCACGCCGAGCCAGTACGCCTTTGGCTCGCTGTCGATGCGCTCGAAGAAGCTCTCATCGAGCGCATGACGGCGGCGCGGCATGGCGCGAATTCTGTGTTCCGCATCCAAACTGCCCGGCCACCTTCCGCTGCTACCGTAAGGTCAGCGAGCGCCACCCACGAAGGAGCGATCCATGGCAGGGTTCCTCGGCCTCTACGCGGGCACGGAGACGATCCCGGTCGGCACCGACCCGGACAACGGCACCGAGTACGTCGTCGAGATCAAGAAGTACCTGAGCCGCGAGGACTACGCGGTCGCACAGCGGGTGCTGATGCTGCCGAAGATGCGTGCTCGAGGAACGTCGAGCGCCAACGGCGAGGCGGTCAAGGACGTCGAGACCGACATGGAGGCGACGCTCGAGACCGAGGCGTACCAGCAGGTGCTGCTGAGCCGCGCGATCATCTCCTGGAACCTCACCGACGAGGACGGCACCGAGCTTCCGCTGGGCAAGCACCCGGTCAAGGACGCGCTCGACCGCAGCCTCGGCAGCGCGTCGCTGGTCAGCATCAAGCGGCTCCCGCAGGTGGTGTTCAACGAGATCTACCGCCGGGTCAACGAGCTCAACTCGCGCAAGGGCCTCGCCGTGGTCAAGGACGACCCGGCCCTGGCCGACGTCGTCGAGGAGGGCGACCGGGTGTCCCCGGAGACCCGATTTCCTGTTGAGGCTGGAGTCGGCGGTGAGGACGGGGAGGAACGCGCCGGCGATCCTGATGCAGTTCTCGTTGGAGCGGATGTGGTGGGAGATGCTTGGGGTGACCCGCGAGATGCGGGAGACCCGCCCGGCGCTTGAGGTCGAGCGCTATGAGCAGATCTTCGACATGGTCGCCCGTGAGCAGCGGCGCCAGGTGGATGCAGCGGCGCGGCCGAGGTAGTTCCTGGCGGTGATCCCGAGGGTCCTTCCTGGCGGTCGATGAGACCCTCGTCTTCGCCCTCGAGCTGCTGGTTCAGGGCGAGGAGAAACTAGCCGCTTTCGAGGCCCAATGGAATAGCCTCGCCGAGAAGAGCGACCGGGTGATGACCGTCACCACCCGCACGGTCAACGAGGGCACCCCCGGCGCTGTCAGCGGCGCGGAGACCGGCGCCGAGGCGGCGGTCGCCTCCGACATCGGTGGCGCGGCTGGCGTCGCCGAGACCGAGATGGGGTCGCTGGCGACCAAGACCGAGAAGTCGATGAAGGAGGCCGAGACCTCCGTCAAGTCGCACAGCTCGAGCATGGGTTCGTCGTTCAAGACACTCTCGAGCGACGTCTCCGGGCCGCTCGGCGTGGTCAGCGGCGCCATGCCGCTGATCGCGGCCGGTGCCGGCGTCGCCGTGCTGAAGATGTCGATGGACTTCCAGTCGGCGACGACCCAGTTGGTCACCGGCGCCGGTGAGTCCGAGAGCGCTCTCGGCATGGTGCGCCAGGGCCTGCTCGACATGGCCGGTGCGGTCGGCGAGGGGCCGACCCAGCTGGCCCAGGGTCTCTACACGATCGAATCGGCGGGCTTCCACGCCAGCGCCGGGCTGCAGGTCCTCAAGACCGCTGAGGAGGGGGCGCGGGTCGGCGCCACCGACGGCGCCACCATGGCCAACGCGCTGACCAGCGCGCTGAACGCCTACCACGAGCCGGCCAGCAAGGCGGTGGCGGTGACCAACGAGATGGTGGCCACCGTCGCCTCCGGCAAGATGCACATGCAGGACCTGGCCAGTTCGATCAGCGCTGTGCTCCCCGTCGCTGCGGCGGCGCACATCAGCTTCGCCCAGGTGGGCGGGGCGATCGCCACCATGACCGGGCAGGGCATGTCGGCCCAGCAGGCGACCCAGAACCTCGCCGGCACCATCCGCACGCTGCAGAACCCGAGCTCCGTCGCCGTCAAGGAGATGGCCGCGATGGGGCTGAACGCCACCACCGTGGCTCAGCAGCTCGGCAGCAAGGGGTTGACCGGCACCCTCGGCGAGCTGGTCTCCGCGATCACCAGCCACATGGGGCCGGCCGGGCTGGTGCTGCAGAACGCCTTCAACCAGTCGAAGTCGGCGGCGGCCGACGCCCAGACGATGCTGCAGAACCTGCCCGCCTCGGTGCGGGGAGTCGCCGAGGCCTTCGTCAACGGGACGGTGACCAGCGCGGAGTGGCGCAAGGAGATGAAGAACATCCCCATCGAGCAGGCCAACCTGGCCCGCCAGTTCGCCACCACCGAGAAGTCGGCGACCGGCTTCAACGACCTGCTCAAGCACGGCGGCCCGGCGGCGCAGACCTTCAGCGCCGCGCTGAGCCAGATGACCGGCGGGGCCACCGGACTGAACACCTCGCTGATGTTGACCGGCGACAACATGGCCACCTTCCAGACCAACGTCCAGAACGTCAGCGACGCCTCGAAGAACGCCGGCAAGGACGTCAACGGCTGGTCGCAGGTGCAGCAGGACGCCGGCCAGCAGATGAAGGAGGCGTGGGGCAAGGTCCAGGGCGCGCTCGTCGAGGTCGGCTCCAAGGCGCTGCCCTTCGTCGGCGGCGCCTTCCAGTTCCTCGCCCAGAACATGAGCGTCTTCGGGCCACTGCTCGGCATCATCGTCGCCGGCTTCGCGGCCATGAAGGTCACCGGGCTGGTCAAGGACCTCTGGGCCTTCGGCGCGTCGCTGGTGCAGGGAGCCGCCGGGCTGCTCGGCTTCGGCGGCGCCGAGACGGCCGCCGCAGGCGCCGGCGACGCGCTGGCTGCGAGCGAGGGCCTCGCGCTGGCCCCGATGCTGCTGATCGCCGCCGCCATCGCTGCGGTGATCGCGATCGGCGTGCTGCTGATCACCCACTGGAAGCAGGTGAGTCAGGTCGCCGGGGCGGTGTTCCACGACATCGCGCAGTTCTTCGAGCAGTGGGTGGTGGCCCCGGTCCGCACCGCGGTCGGCTGGGTCACCGGTGCCTTCACCGCCGCCTTCAACACGGTGCGCAACGTGGTGAGCAGCGTGCTGTCCGCCGTGTTCGGCTTCTTTAACACCTGGATCATCGCTCCGATCCGCGACGTGATCCTCTTCTTCATCAACCTCTGGGTGACCGCTTTCCAGGTCCTGGAGAACGTGGCCAGGTCGGTGTTCGGCGCCATCGGCGGTTTCGTCGACCGGGTGACCGGGCCGATCAAGGCGGTGGTGGGTGCGATCGGCAGCGTGGTCGGCGCCGTGGGCGGGGTGGTCGGCGGCATCGGTGGCTTCTTCAGCCACCTCGCCGGCGGCGGCCAGGTCGATCCCGGCAAGTGGGCGCTGGTCGGCGAGGCGGGTCCGGAACTGGCCTACGGCGGCACCGCGGGGCTGTCGATCTTCAACCGCTCCCAGGTGTCCAGCGCGGTCGGTCAGGGTGCGGGCGGCGGGGTGATCGGCAACCTCGCCGGCGGCAACGGCGGTGGCACCACCCAGATCATCATCGACGCCTCTGGCGCGACGCTGCTCTCGGATTCGGCGCTCGACGAGTTCACCACTCGCATCGGCAACCGCATCGCCCAGTTCGTCGGGCCGGCCGCCGGCCTGCAGGTCCATCGCTGAGCCATGCCGATCGCGCTGCCGCCGGTCGGCTCGCTGCCCCTGCCGCCCACGTACCAGCTGCTCATCAACGGCGTCGACCTGACCGCCAACCTCGAGCAGCACACCTGGTCGATCACCCAACAGTTCTCGCGCCAAGGGGGGACGGCGACCTTCTATCTGGTCGACCAGCGCAACGGCAACACGCCGACGTTCGTCCCCCAGGCGCTGCAGACCATCTCGCTGCGCGACCTGACCCTCAACCGGCTGCTCTTCAACGGCCTGGTGACGACCCCGCGGATCCGGCGCACGCTGGGGCCGAGTGCAACGTACTGGCAGCTCGACTGCCGGGACTGGACATACATCGCCGACACCACCGTGGTCGCCGGCGACTTCGTCGGGCTCACCGCTGACCAGATCCTGAAGATCCTGATCACCCAGCAGACCCAGGGCCTCATCGTCGGCACCGTCGACGCCGCCCCGACCATCAACCGCTACCAGGTCAACTACCTGCAGCTGTCGACGGCGGCGAAGAACCTCGCCCGCCTGGCCTCGCAGGCCAGCGACTACGGATGGTTCGTGGACGAGAACCTCGCCATGCAGTTCTTCAGCGAGGCCCAGGCCGCAGCGCCGGTGGCGACGCTCACCGACCAGCTCACCGCGCTGCCGACCACGCTCATCGGTGGCTACGGCTACTCGAACTTCGACTACGCCTGGGATGGCACCAACGTGCGCTCGGCGTGCATCGTTCGCGGCTCCACGTACCCGGGCAACCGCACCGACACCTGGCACGGCGACGGTGCGACCACGCAGTGGGTGCTCTCCTTCCCGCTGAACACCGGCGGGGGAACGCCGACGCTCTCTGTCGGCGGCGTCCCCACCCCACTGTGGATCGCCCAGGTGTCGAGCGGCACGCAGCCAGCGGCGGGGTACCAGCTGGTGCAGTCGCAGGCCGGGCCCTGGGTGCTGCAGGTGTACGGCGGCCGGGCAGCGCCGCCGGTCGGGGCAGGGTTGTCGCTCAGCTATCCGTACCAGGCCCCGGTGGTCGCTCGCGCCGACGCTCTCGCCTTCCAGGCGCAGTACGCGAGCCTGCCCAACCGCGGCGTCTTCGCCATGCACGTCACCGATTCGACGCTGGTCACGCTCACCGCCGCCCAGCAGCGGGCGATCGCCGAGCTGACCCAGTACGCGCAGATCCCCGAGCGGGTCACCCTGACGACGTCGGAGGGATTCGGCGGCCACATCCGCGGCGGCGACCAGTTCAGCTTCCTGTCGCTGATCGTGCCCGACAGCAAGAACAGCTTCACCGTGCCGCTGTCGGCCACCATGATCGCCCTGTCGGTGACCATCCGCGGCCGCCAGTCCGGGTACCGGACGTACGACCTGCAGGCGCAGAGGACCGCGTAGTGGCCTTCACCCGCCCGATCACCCTGCAGGACGTTCTGGCCGGCATCAACGACGACGCCAACCAGGCGGGCAGCGTAGACCTCAGCATCGACAGCGCCTTCTCCCAGCTGGCCACCACGCAGGAGGCCTGCAGGGTGCACGACACCACCGCGCCCGCCTCCGCCGTGGTCACCGTGGCGGTCAATGGATCATGGGGCGATGGCTCCAATTGGGGCGCCAATGCCTGGGGAGCTTGAGGTGCGCGAGACCGCGGCGGGGCACGGCCGGATCACGGTGTCGACATACACGATGCGGCCCTGGCTCAGCGAGTTGCAGCGGCGCGAGGTGTGGCGGCGCATCAGCCACCTCGAACCCGACGAATCGGCCACGGTTGACAACATCATGTGCGTCGCCGGACTGAGCTACCTGATGGCTGCGCTGGCGTGGTCGTCGGCGGAGGACCAGAACGCGGCGATGGGCTCGCCGCTCATCCAGACCTTCATGGCCCCGCTGTGGGGGGCGATCGGCACCGGCTCGACCGCGGTCGCCGACACCGATGCGCAGCTGACCGCGGAGGCGGCGCGCAGCACCCTGATGGCGGTCGGCACCACCGCCGCGTCACACCTCATCGACGCCCTGCTGACCTGGTCCTTCCTCTTCGGCGTGCCGGCGAGCACCACGGTGATCGCCGAGGCCGGCGTCTTCCTCAACGGCACCACCGCGGTGAACACCGGTCAGCTCTTCGACCACGCGCTGATCAGCCCGACCGTGTCGCAGGCCACCAACCAGCTGGCCACTCTCAACGTGACCCTGAGCTTCGGCAACATATGACCGTCCCAGTCCGCCACTCCGTCGCCCAGGGAACAACCTTCAGCGCTGGCGATGTCGACCAGGCGCTGGTGTCGCCCGCCTGCACCTACATCTATCAGGGGACGCAGCAGGTGGCCGGCCCGGGCTCGAGTTCGGGCACGGTCAACACCAACACCGGCAGCGCACCGCGGTTCATCACCCAGCCGTTCACCACCGCCGGCGGCCAAACCAGCATCAGTCGGGTCGAGTTCTCGGTGTTGCTCGGCGGCAGCGGCGCCGATGTCACGGTCGGTTTGTACGCCGATTCCGGCGGCAACCCCGGAGCCCAGGTTGCCAGCTCGCCGGTGGTCACCCTGCCGCTCGATTTCGTCGCCGCCGGCGCTGCCTACGTCAGCTTTCCCTTCCCGGTCTCGGGCCTGAGCGCGGCCACCCTCTACCACCTGGTGATCTCCGGAACGACGTCGACCACGAACTTCCTGAGCATCCAGGACGGCGCCACCACCGGCACCGCCGCGAAGACCTCGCCGACCGGCGTCGGCGGCACCTGGACAGGGATCGCTTTGACCACGCTCTTCCGGGTCTTCAGCGGTAGCAACGGGGTGCTCCGCCACACCTTCGAGGACGCCGCGGGGTCATTCCCGGTGCCGCAGCGCTGGACCGGGCTGGATTACGCGCTGGGAAGTGCGGGGACCAGTGGGCCGCCCACCACGGTCAAGGAGATCACCCTGCTCGCCGGCGGCGTCAGCGCGGGCTGCACGCGCTCCCTGCGCACTCTCTCCTACACCGCGGGGCAGTTGGTGGGAGCTGCCTGATGCCCCTACGCGCTGGCGGCGAGGTTGTCGTTCTCGGCCTCGAGGTTGGAGTCGGGCTCGACGTCGTCGGGCGGCGCCTCCCCGGCCTGCGCGGCGGCGCGGTCGTTCATGGTGGCCAGCTCCTGGAAGATCATCGCCAGGTAGAGGGTCTGGCGCTCGTCGAGCTTGATCACCCCGAGGTTGATCCGCGAGCGCAGGTACTCGCGCTCGGCCAGCGCTCGAATGCTGGCTCTGGACTTGGCCAGATACGCCACTCGGGCGACACTGCGCTCGGCCGCCTTCTCGCGTCGCTTGGCAATTTGCTCCGGCGACAGCGGTTTGGTGAACAGTCCCATCGGCAGGGACGGTACCGATTCAGTGCGCCTCTCGCAAGCGAACAAGCGTTCTCTTGTGGAAAACCCCGGGCGCGACTACTGTTGGACAGGGTAGGGGGCGGGGTAAGCGCCCCCCGAAGCGAAGGGTACAGTGATGGACGCGCGGCTGCCAAAGGCAAGGGCGCTCCCTGTGCTCCGCGACCCGATGGGCTTGGTCGCGCGGCGATTGGTCGCGGGGGGCGTGCTGCTGATGTTCCTCGAATACCAGGCGGGTACCGAGCGGCAGGCGGGGCACCACGCCACCGCTGCAGTGGTCACGGCCGCGATCTGCTTCATCGCCATCGGGGCATTCCTGTGGTGGCGGGTCGGGGCGAGCCGCTCCCTTCCTCGTCGAGAACGGCTGTGGTCTCTGGCACCCCTCGTCATCGGTCCCTTGCTGATGTGCGTCCTGGAGGCGTGGGTCTACTCGTCGTAATCCACGGCCGCTGAGCGATGGCCATCACCGTCGCTCAGGACCTCGCCACCCAGAACGGGGCGGTCGGCACCAGCCTGACCTTCTCGGGGATCACGGCCACCGCAGCGGGTTCGCTGCTCGTGGCCGACATCGGCATGCGCCTGTCCACCACCCCGTCCACCACCGTGGTCACCGTCACCGACAACAAGGGGAATGCCTGGCAGCCGGCAGTAGTCAACGACCCGGCCGGTCTCCAGACGTCGGCGGAGATCTGGTTCTGTCCCAACGCGATCGCCGGGGTGACGTCGATCCAGGTCACCGTCGGGTCGGCGGCCTCGATGGTGCTGCGCTTCTACGAGGTGACCGCGACCGGGACGGTGATCTGGACGCTCGACCGTACCAGCACCGCCACGGCCAGCTCGACGGCCCCGGACAGTGGCGCCACCTCGACCACCACCCAGGCGAGCGAGATCGTCATCGCCTCGATCGTCTGGGCGACCGCGGTGACCATCAGCGGGCTCGGTCCCGCCGGCTACACCGTCGACGCAACCAACGTGAACAGCACCGGCAACGCGGTCAACGGTCAGAACGGCTACCAGGTGGTCAGCGCTCAGGCTAGCTTCGACTTCGCCGGCACGCTTTCCGGGGCTCACGCCTGGGTGGCCAGCGTGGCCACCTTCAAGCCGGTTCCGCCGTCACCGCTGTCGGGTCAGACCCCCGTCGCGCGGGCACCGTACAACCCCGCCGGTCAATCCCCGGACGACCTGAACCAGCTGCTCGGGACTCACAGCACCGTCTCGTGCTGGGACAACGCGACCGCCATCGCCTCGCCGTCAGTGGTGCAGTTCGGCGGCTTCCAGCCACTCGCCAGCGCGAGCGGGCCGGTTGCTGTGTCGCAGGGGGTGTCTGTGGCAGGCGGCACCATCGACCGTGTCGTGCTGCCGCTGTCGATCGCCTCCGGCATCGGCGCCGACGTCACCGTCGGGTTGTACGCCGACTCCGGCGGCTCGCCGGCTGGACCGCCGATCGCCCAGGTGCTGGTGCCGCGTGAGGCGTTGGCCGTTCCAGCGCCAGTGGCGGCCAGTCAGGGAGGACCAGCGGCCTTCGGGGCACAGCTGATGACCAGCTGGCGGCAGCAGAGCGTCTTCGTGGCAGCCGGCACTCCATCGCTCACCGCGGTGGGCACCACCCTCATCGCTCTCGGTGGCGATCTGGCCGGTGTCAAGGTGGCGACCGTCTACACCGCAACGGCTGCCGATCAGTCGGTCGGGCCGTGGGCCGTCGCGCCGGTGCTGCCCGACGTACGTCAATTCGCCGGCACCTGTTGCACGCCGCATTACGTCGTGGTGACAGGGGGAATCGACAACACGGTCTACCACAACACGGTCTGGACAGCGAGCGTCGACGCCAACGGCAACCTCGGTGCGTGGACGGTCCAGACCGCGCTGCCGGTGCCACTGGCTCTGCACGCCGCCGTCTACTCCAACGGCTGGGTGTACCTCATCGGTGGTTACACCACCGGCACGGTGGCGCAGGCGACTGTCTATGCCGGTGCCATCGA
>JBOHUD010000093.1:0-6541 GCA_050734155.1 Candidatus Dormibacteria bacterium | reverse complement strand
GCGTGGTGCGCACCTCGCACCGGGTGGAGGTGCAGGCCATCGGTGCGGGTGCGATCAACCAGGCCGTCAAGGCGATCGCCATCTCCCGCGGCTACGTCGCTGCGGGTGGCATCGACCTGGTGTGCATCCCATCGTTCATCGACATCTCCATCGACGGCGAGGAGAGGACGGGGATCAGGCTCCTGGTGGAGTCGCGCTGAGCCGCTGACGGCGTCAGGCACTCCCTCGCCGGTGCGTGGTCCCGGCCGTCGGCTGCTGGCTGTGGCCGGGGTGATCGGCTGGCCGCCTCACCGCTCATGCGCAATCGCTAGTCTTGCCGGCAGCGTGTACCTCCCCACCCTGAGCCAGTCCGCGGCGCATTTCACGCCGCTTCCGCTTGCGCAGCGGGGCGGGGATGACCAGCCCCGCCGCCGCCGCGAGCCCATCGTCCCCAGGCTGGGGCGGCCGCCGCGGGTGCACCTGTGGCACATCGGCTGCCAGATGAACGACGCCGACCACGAGCGGCTGGCTGAGTCCTTCGCCGAGATCGGCTTCATCCCCGATGTGCCGCTGGAGGACGCCGACATCGCGGTGCTGATCAGCTGTGCGGTGCGGTCGAACGCGGAGCAGAAGGTGTACGGCAAGTTCAAGGAGCTGATCCCCTGGAAGCGGGCGCGGCCCGGCCGGGCGATCGCCCTGACCGGGTGCATGGCGGTCGAGCACGGATCGGCGCTGCTGCAGCGCATGGACGACCTCGACTACATGTTCGATGTGCGCGAGCCGGAGGGATTCTTCGCGCGATTGCAGTCCCTCTACGGCGGCGACGTGGACTCACCGGTCACCATGCCGGCGTCGGACCGGTTGCTCGCCTATGTGCCGGTGATGGGCGGGTGCAATGAGATGTGCACGTACTGCATCGTGCCCTTCGTCCGCGGGCGGGAGAGCAGCCGCGCCTCGGCCGCGATCGTCGAGGACGTGCAGCGGCTCGTCTGCCGGGGTGTGCGCGAGGTGACCCTGCTCGGCCAGAACGTCAACAGCTACCGCGATCCCCAGACGGGCAGCGGTCTGCCGGAGCTGCTCGCCGCCGTCGACGCGGTGCCCGGTCTGTGGCGGCTGCGCTTCCTCACCTCGCATCCCCGCAACGCCGTGCCCCAGCTCTTCGACGCCATGCGCGACCTGCCCACGGTGTGCGAGCAGCTCCACCTCCCCGTCCAGGCCGGCGACGACGAGCTGCTCCGGCGCATGCGTCGCGTCTACAGTGTCGCCGAGTACCGGGAGAAGATCGCCACCGCGGTGGCCACGGTCCCCGGGCTGGCGCTGACCACCGACATCATCGTCGGCTTCAGCGGCGAGACCGATGCCGAGTTCGAGGGGACAGTGCAGCTGCTCTCCGACCTGCGCTACGACGTCGTCCACATCCAGGCCTACTCGGTGAGGCCGGGCACCGCCGCGGCCCGGCGCCCCGACGACGTCCCCCTGGCGGAGAAGAAGCGCCGCCTCAACCACCTGCTCGACATCCAGCGCGGCATCGCCCTGGAGCGCAACCGGGCGCTGCTCGGCAGCGAGGTGGAGGTGCTCGTCGAGGGCGTCGCCGAGGACGGCCGCGGCTATGGACGGACCCGGCAGGGCAAGGTGGCGTGGCTGCCCCCGGGCACCGCCACCGCCGCCGAGCTCTGGAGCGGCAGGGTGGCCGGTGTGACCCACTGGCAGCTCGAGCTCGAAGCGGTGAGCGCGGCGGCGTGACCCGGCGGGGGCCGGGGCGGCCGCCCCACCAGAGCGTCCCCGCCCCCAGGGCCGGAGCGGTGATCGAGCTCGACGATGCCGGCAGCACGCCGATCCTGCAGCAGTACCGGGCGGTCAAGGCACAGTTCCCCGACGCGCTGGTGCTCGCCCGCCTGGGCGACTTCTACGAGATGTTCGGAGCCGACGCCCAGGAGGCGGCGCCGATCCTCGGTGTGGCGCTCACCGGGCGCGGCTTCGGTGCCGCGGGGCGCCTGCCCATGTGCGGCGTCCCGCACCATGCCGCGCCGACATACATCAGGCGGCTGCTCGACGCCGGCCGGCGGGTCGCGCTCTGGGACCAGGTCGGCGAGGTGGTCGCCGGCCGGCTGGTGGAGCGCCAGGTCACCCGCGTGCTCAGCCCCGGCACGGTCAGCGAGTCGGAGTACCTCGACGAGACCCGGGTGGCGCGCTGCGTCGCGGTCCACAGCAGCGACGGCCGCACCGGCATCGCCGCCTTCGACGCCGCCGGCGGCGAGCTGCTGCTCGCCGAGGTCGCGGGCGGCGTGGACAGCGCCGCGCTGCGCGAGGAGTGCGACCGCCTCGACGTCGCCGAGCTGCTCGTCGCCGACGATGGCGGCGAGGTGCCGCCCGGCCTGTTGCCCGACGCGGCACGCACCCGCCTGCCTGCGGCGTTCTTCGACGCCTCCCGTGCCCGCGAGCGCCTGCTCGCCGTCACGGCGTCGCAGACGATCGACGGCCTCGGGCTCGATGGCGCCGACCCTGCGCTGCGCGCTGCCGGCGCGGTGCTCGCCTACTGCGAGCGGGCGCGGCTGGTCCTGAGCCCCGGATTCGTCCACGTCCGTCGCCGCACCGAGAACGCCGCCATGCGCCTCGATGCGCAGACGCGCCGCAACCTCGAGCTGGTGGCGCCGCTGGGGCGCGGCGGGATGTCGCTGGCGCGCCTGCTGGACCGCACCCGCACGCCCATGGGCGCCCGCCTGCTGCGTGCCCGCCTCCTCGAGCCGCTCACCGAGCCGCTGCTGATCCTGGCCCGCCACGACGCCGTGGCCGCTCTCGTCGAGGCGCCACGACTGCGCGACACGCTCGGCGAAGCGCTCGCCGCGGTGCGCGATCTCGAGCGCCTGGTGGCTCGCTGCGTGCAGCGCAACGCCGGCCCGCGCGACCTCGCCGCCATCCGCCAGGCGTGCGCCGCGCTGCCCGCGGTGCAGGACATCCTTGCGGGTGTGCCGTCCGGCGAGCTGGTGGCGGCGGCGGCACGGTGCCTCGCGCCCGAGGGGCTCGGCGTGCACCTCCGCAACCTGCTGGTCGACGACCCCCCTGCCACGGCGCGCGAGGGGGGCTGCATCCGGCCCGGTGCCGACGCCGAGCTCGACGGGCTGGTCGCCGCCGGGGCCGGTGCGCGCAACTGGATCGCCGGCCTCGAGGACGGCGAGCGACGGCGCACCGGGATCGGCTCGCTGAAGGTCGGCTACAACCGCGTCTTCGGCTACTACATCGAGGTCCCCAACACCCATCGCGACTCCGTTCCTGCCGACTATGTCCGCAAACAGACCCTGGTCGCCGGTGAGCGCTACCTCACCGCCGAGCTCAAGGAGCGCGAGACCGTGGTGCTGGGAGCGCGAGAGCGCGCCCTGGGCCGTGAGCTGCAGCTCCTCGCCGAGCTGACCGGCGAGGTCGCGGGCCACGCCGCAGCCCTCCTCGACGCCGCCGCGGCCGTCGCCGTCATCGACGTGCACCGCTCGCTGGCAGCGGTGGCGGTCGACGAGCGCTGGGTGCGACCGCTGGTGGACTCGTCGGGGGTGGTCGATGTCGACCAGGGGCGCCATCCGCTGGTCGAGCGGGCCCTCGGGGCGGGCCGCTTCGTGCCCAACGACTGCCGTCTCGACGCCGCCGAGCGCATCGTGGTGCTGACCGGCCCCAACATGGCCGGCAAGTCCACCTACCTGCGCCAGGCCGCGCTGCTCGTCCTGCTCGCCCAGGTGGGCAGCTTCGTCCCCGCGGAGCGGGCCCGGATCGGCGTCTGCGATCGCATCTTCACGCGCATCGGCGCGCAGGACGATCTCAGCGGAGGACTCTCGACGTTCATGGTGGAGATGGCCGAAACAGCGGCGATCCTGCGCCAGGCGAGCGCTCGCAGCCTGGTCATCCTGGACGAGATCGGCCGGGGCACATCCACGTACGACGGCATGTCGATCGCGGAGGCGGTGCTGGAGCACATCCACGAGGCCCCTCATCTCAACTGCCGCACCCTGTTCGCCACCCACTACCACGAGCTGACCGTCCTCGCCGACCGGCTGGCGCGCGTCCGCAACGCCCGCGTCGACGTTCTCGAGGAGGGCGACTCGGTGACCTTCCTGCACCGCATCGTTCCCGGCGGTGCCGATCGCTCCTATGGCATCCACGTCGCCCGGCTGGCGGGCGTGCCCGCCTCCGTCCTGGTGCGCGCTCGCCAGCTGCTCGCCGAGCTGGAGCGCACCAGGCCGGTGGCCGGGTCGGGAGGCGGCGTGCCCGACCAGCTCAGCCTGAGCATCGCCGCCCCGGAGCACCCCGTGGTCGCCGAGCTTGCCCAGCTCGACATCGAGGGGCTGACCCCGCTCGCCGCGCTCAACAAGCTCGCCGAGCTGCACGAGCGCGCCGCGCCGTGAGCGCCGCCGCCACCGCGAGCTCGGCTCCGATCCGCCGCCTGCCGCAATCGGTGGCCGACGCGATCGCCGCCGGTGAGGTCGTGGAGCGGCCGGCCTCGGTGGTCAAGGAGCTCTGCGAGAACGCCGTCGACGCCGGCGCCACCACCATCGCCGTGGTCGTCGATGGCGCCGGCACGGTGCGCATCCGCGTCGTCGACGACGGCGCCGGCATCGCGGCCGACCAGCTCGGCCTGGCGCTGGCCCGCCATGCCACCTCCAAGATCGCCGCGGCCGCTGACCTCGAGACGGTGGCCACCCTGGGCTTTCGCGGCGAGGCGCTGGCGAGCATCGCCGCGGTGGCCGACGTCACCGTCTGCTCACGCAGCGCAACCGCCGGCAGCGGTGCGCGCCTGCGGGTCCGCCACGGCGAGACGGTGGAGGAGGGGGGATGGGGTGGCCCTCGCGGAACCAGCGTCGAGGTGCTCGATCTCTTCGCCGCCACCCCGGCGCGGCTGCGCTTCCTGCGCGGCGATCGGGCCGAGACGGCGTCGACGCTGGCGGTGGTCAGCGACCTGGCCCTGATCCGCCCCGACCTGCGCATCACCTGCGTGGTCGATGGACGAAGCCGGCTGCGCTTCCCGGGGGGGACGCTGGACTCGGCACTGCGCTGCGTGTTCGGAGGCGACGCGGCTGAGCTCCTGCCTGTTGCTGCCGAGGGTGACATCAACGTGGGCGGCGCCATCAGCGAGCCGCGAGGCCATCGTGGCACCCGCTCGGCGCTGGTGGTGGTGGTCAACGGACGGCGCGTCCACAACCGCGCGCTGTTCGCCGCCGCGGCCGAGGCGTACCGGGGTCTGATCCCGGCCGGCCGCCATCCCTTCGGGGTGGTGAGTGTCGAGATCGACCCCCTGGAGGTCGACGTCAACGTCCACCCCACCAAGCGCGAGGTGCGCTTTGCCGATGAGCGCCGGGTGTTCGCGGCGGTGCAGCGCGCCTGCTGGGAGGCACTGCGGGGAGCCTCCGTGTACCAGGCGGCCGCTGCGCACGGCGGCCTGCGCCTCGGGGACGCAGCGCCGTCCTGGGAGGCGTCCGCCGCGGCGCCGGCGCCGGCTCCCGAGCACCAGGTGCGGGCAGAGCTCGGCGGCGCCGGCGAGCCGGCACCGCGCGGCTCGCTCAGGTCGCTGCGGCCGCTGCGCGCGCTCGGCCAGCAGGGCGGCCGCTGGCTGCTGGCCACCTCCGCCGCGGGCGTTGTCGTCGTCGATCCCCACGCCGCGCACGAGAAGATCATCTATTCAGGGCTGCTCGACGAGTGGTCGTCGGGATCGCCGTCGGGACAGCTGCTTCTGCTCGCCGAGCTGGTGGAGTGCGATTCGCGGCGGATGGAGCTCTTCGCCATGCACGGCGCGCTGGTGGCGTCGTGTGGGTTCTCCGTCGAGCCCTTCGGACCGACCACGCTGCGCTGCACAGCAATCCCCGCGGGAGCCTCGGGATCGGACCCGGCACGCCTGCTCGGCGACCTGCTCGATTCGCTCGGCGCCGGCGGTCCCGTGACCGAGCAGCGCCACCGCGCCGCCGCCCTGGTCGCCTGTCACGCCGCCGTGCGGTTCGGCGACGAGCTCACCGCCGAGGCTCAGCAGCACCTCCTCGACAGGCTGGTGGAGACGCCGGGAGGCCTGACCTGCCCGCACGGCCGCCCCACCCTGACGGTGTTCGACGACGCCATGCTGCGCCGCGTCTTCCGACGACCTCCGGAATGACCAGGTCGCGAGCCATCCTGGCGATCGGCGGCCCGACCGCGACCGGCAAGACGGTGCTCGCGGTGGAGCTGGCGCTGCGACTGGGTGGCGAGCTGCTCAACGCCGACTCGCGCCAGCTGGTGCGCCGGTTGGTGGCCGGAACGGCGGCTCCCACGCCGGCAGAGCTGCGCGGCGTGCCCTGCCACCTCACCGCTCTGTGCGAGCCCGGCGAGCCCTTCACGGTGGCGCACTGGCTCGAGCGCGCCCGGGCCGTGCTGGCCGACCTCGACTCGCGGGGGGTGCCCCCGGTGGTGGTCGGCGGCACCGGCCAGTACCTGCGGGCACTCCGTGAGGGCTGGGACTTCGGGGGGGTGGCGCCCGACCCGGCGGTCCGCGAGCGGCTGACCGAGGCGGCGGCGACGCCGGCGGGGCTGGCCGGCCTGGTCGGCGAGCTGCGCG
>JBOHUD010000092.1:0-27453 GCA_050734155.1 Candidatus Dormibacteria bacterium | reverse complement strand
GTGCGCCGGTTCGCCGAGCTCGGCTACGACGCGATCTGTCCCAACCTGTACTTCCGAGAGGCGCCGGGCGCCTCGCCAGACGACGCGGCGGCGACGGCATCTTCCTCGCCCAGCTGATCGGTCCCGGTCGCGTCTGGCTGCAGTCGCTGCCCCTGGCGCGCCTGGCTCACGCGCTCGGTGAATACACCGCGGTGCAGGGCATCGAGGCCGGCGCCGCGGGCGGGGTTGTCGGCGGCCTGCTCCGCAACATTGGGGGCTGAGCCCGGGGAGTCGACCCGGCTCAGGCCTCGACCGGCAGCGGCGGCAGCAGGGACACGCTCTGCAGCCGGAGCAGCGCATCGACGTTCTCCAACCACTCGCGACGCTCGACGGCGCGTTCGTGGAGCTGCTGGATGTACTGGTACGTGCTGGCGTCCTTGTGCATGGGGGCGAACGGCGGCGCGGGCGGAGCCTTCTGGGCATCGAGCAGCCCGCGCTCGACCAGCTCCTCGCAGGCCACCACGGCCGCGGCGACGAGGTCGTTGACCGCGTCGGCGTGGTCCATCTTGGCGTTGAGCACAGCGATGCTGTCGCGCCCGTCGGGGCCGGGGGGGCGTCGCCGGCTGATCGCCTCCACGTAGTCTCCGAGCCCGGGGAGCTGCTGGATGCCCGGCTGCGGTGAGTTGGGGACGACCCGGTGGCCCTCCGCGCCGACTGTGAACCACTCGACCTGGTGAGCGGGATGGCGATTGAAGAGCGGCATCACGCGTGCGCCGGGGCCGAGAACTCGCTGCGCACGAAGAGCGCATGGACCGCCACCCCGCGCGCCTCGATGGCCTCGCGGCCACCCTCCTCGCGATCGACGACCGCCAGGGCCTCGACGATCTCCACCGCCTGGTCACGGAGTGCGTCGACGGCTCGCAACAGTGAACCGCCGGTGGTGATGACGTCGTCCACCACCATGACGCGGTCGCCCGCGCGCAGCGGCGGCCCCTCGATCAGCCGGCCGGTGCCGTGCTGCTTGGACTCCTTGCGAACGATGAAGGCGCGCAACGGTGCATCCGCCCCGGACAGCGCGGCCACGCCCCCCGCGATGGGGTCGGCACCGAGTGTCAGCCCTCCGACGGCGTCGATGCGGAGCGCCCGGCAGCGGTCCAGGATCAGGCGGGCCACCAGGTAGAGGCCGCGGCCCTCCAGGGTCACCTGCTTGCCGTTGAAGTAGAAGTCGCTGCGCCGCCCGCTGGTGAGCACGAAGTCACCGAATGTGAAGGCGCGGTCCGCCAGCAGGCCGTGCAGCTCACCCCGGACGGCGTCCGGAGACTCGCTCATCTCACTGCCGGGCTCACGCCGTGGGCGTCGCCGGCGCGGCGGGAACATCGGCCGATGACGGCGCCGCCGTGAGCGGCGGCGATCCCGTCCAGCGCAGCACGGGCCGGCGCGCCGCGCCCACCTCGTCGACGCGCTCGACTGGCGTGCTGTAGGGGGCACCCTGCACGAACGCGAGGTCACGCTCCGCCTCGCCGACGATGGCTGCGCAGACGTCGGCGAGCAGGTCGAGGTTCTGCCGCGACTCCGTCTCGGTGGGTTCGAACATGAGCGCCTCGGGAACGGTGGTGGGGAAGTACACCGTGGGGGCATAGATTCCGTAGTCGAGCAGGCGCTTGGCGACGTCCATGGCGCGCAGCCCGGTGACGCCGCTCCCCCTGGTGGTGCAGACGAACTCGTGCATCGACGGCGAGTCCACCGCGACCGGGAAGAGATCGGCGAGCCGTGCCTGCAGGTAGCGCGCATTGAGGACCGCGTCCTGGGCGACGCCGGCGATCCCGTCTCCGTAGGCGCAGATGTAGGCGAAGGCGCGAACCAGCATGCCGAAGTTGCCATAGTACGAGCGCACCTTGCCGATCGACTGGGGCCGGTCGTCGTCGAGGCGATACACGCTGCCGTCGCGTTCGACTGTGGGCGTCGGCAGGAAGGCGACCAGGCGCTCGGCAACGCCCACCGGTCCCGCCCCGGGACCTCCGCCGCCGTGCGGTGTGGAGAAGGTCTTGTGGAGATTGAGGTGGACGACGTCGAAACCCATGTCGCCGGGCCGCGCCATGCCCACCAGCGCGTTGAGGTTGGCACCGTCGTAGTAGAGCAGTGCCCCCGCACCATGAGCCAGCCGGGCGATCTCGAGGATTTCCTTCTCGAAGACTCCGAGAGTGTTGGGATTGGTCATCATCACCGCGGCGACGTGATCGTCGAGGTGCGCGGCGAAGTCGGCGACGTCGACGGTGCCGTCGGCGTTGCTGCGCACCGTGACCACCTCGAGCCCGCATGCCGCTGCGGACGCGGGGTTGGTGCCATGCGCGCTGTCGGGGATGAGCACGCGCGATCTGCCGACGTCTCCGCGCTGGGCGTGGTAGGCCTGGATCATGCGCAGGCCGGTCCACTCGCCGTGGGCGCCGGCCGCAGGTTGCAGGGACATGCGCGCCATGCCTGTGATCGACGCCAGCATCTGTTCGAGGCGCCACATCAGCTCCAGCGCGCCCTGGACATCGTCCTGGTCCTGGTAGGGGTGCAGGTCCGCGAACCCGCTCAGGGCCGCCAGCTCCTCATCGACCACGGGGTTGTACTTCATGGTGCAGCTGCCCAGCGGGTAGGTGCCGTGGTGGAGGTGGTGGTTGCGGCGCGCCAGCCGTCCGACGTGGCGGGCCAGCACCGGCTCGGGCACCGCTGGGACGCGCGCCGGCTCGGCGCGCAGCTGCGCGGCGGGGAGGAGCGCATCGAGCGCCGGCGCCGGCACGCCCGCGGCGGTGACGCGGGGGCCGCCGGTGAAGTCGTCGCTCAGCTCGAACACCAGCGCCTCGACCCCCGCCCAGCCGGGTTCCACCGCACGGTCGCGGCGGGTGGGGTCGCTCCCCGCGCCCGCCGGCCGCGACCGGCTCTGGCCGTTGCCGGCGCTCCTGGTCGCGCCGGCCGCGGCCGCCCGGGAATCGGTGGTGCTCATCCGGCCACCTCGCGGCTCTGCGGAGACAGGGCCGCGGAGTCGAGCGACCGCAGTGCGGCGATGTAGCGATCGAGCGCCGCCGGTGAGGTCATCTCCGTGCAGCACACCAGCAGCTGATCGGCGCGGCCGGGGTCGACGCGCCCCAGGGGCAGCCCCGCGAGGATGCCCTGCGCGCGCAGCGCGGCAGCCACCGCGGCAGCGTCGACAGGGCAGCGGAGCACGAACTCCCAGAGGAACGGCTGCCGGCTGCCGAGGCCGAAACCATCGACGGCCGCGAGGTTGTCGGCGAGGTGATGGGCGCGCTGCGCGCTCACCGTGGCCACCTCGCGCATCCCTCCCGCGCCCATGTGGGCCATGTACACGGTGGCCGCCAGGGCGATGAGGGCGTGGTTGGTGCAGATGTTGGACGTGGCATGCTCGCGGCGAATGTGCTGCTCGCGGGTCTGCAGGGTCAAGGTGAAGGCGCGCCGCCCGGCGTGGTCGCTGGTCATGCCCACCAGGCGTCCGGGCATGCGCCGGACCAGCGCGTCACGCACCGCCATGTAGCCCACGTGCGGTCCGCCGAACGAGGGCGGGACGCCCAGTGGCTGACCGTCGCCGACGCAGACGTCGAAGCCGGCCTCCCCGGGGGGGAGGAGCACTGCGCACGCCAGCGGGTCGGCGCTGCACAGCGCCAGCGCGCCCACCGCATGGGCGGCGCCGGCCAGCTCGGAGAGCTTCTCCAGCGTGCCCAGGAAGGTGGGCTGCTGCACCAGCAGCCCGGCGTGGCGCTCGTCGAGGCCGGCGCGCACGTCGTCGAGGTTGGTGACGTCATCGCGGGCGGCGATCACATCGACGGTGACCGCCCGGCCGGCCGCGAAGGTGCGCAGCACGCGCAGGGTCTCGGGATGGACCGCGCCGCTGACCGCGATGCGGTCGCGCCGGGTGGCCTGGACGGCGAGCATCATCGCCTCCGCGGCGGCGGTGGCGCCGTCGTAGAGCGAGGCGTTGGCGACGTCGAGGCCGGTGAGCGCACAGATCATCGACTGGAACTCGAAGATGGTCTGGAGGGTGCCCTGCGACGCCTCCGCCTGGTAGGGCGTGTAGGCCGTGTAGAACTCAGGACGGCCGATGGTGCCGCGAACGATGGCGGGGATGAAACGGCGATACACCCCGGCGCCGAGGAAGGAGTCGAGCCCGCTCTGCGGCCGGTTGCGCGCGGCCAGCCCCGCCACCTCCGCGACGAGGTCCTGCTCGGCGAGCGGCGGCGGCAGCTCCAGGACGGGGTCGCGCAGTGGCGCCGGGATGGAGGCGAAGAGATCGGCCACGCCGGCGGCGCCGAGGACCTCGAGCATGGCCCTCCGATCAGCGTCGCGATTGGGCAGATAGGCCATTCCCGCAAGTATGAGGAGGCGTTCGCCGGTCACGTGGCGGGGCCGCCTCCGGCCGTGGCGGCGCCGGACCCCGTCTGAGAATTCCGGACAGCGGGTAGACTGAGAACGTGGCAGCCAAGCGACCGATGGTGAGCATCGACGACGTCATCTCGGCGATCGAGACGGCCAGGGACAAGGTGATGAGCGACGAGGTCAAGAGCCTCGTCAAGCTCGGCCTGCCCAAGAACGTCGCCAACAAGATGGTCGCGGAGCGCTACCGGCAGCGCAACGAGGGCGAAGAGGGCGAGGGCGAGGCTCCGGGAGCCTGGCCGGACATGTCCTGAGCGGGTTCAGACACCCCTGGCCGAGGCCGAGCGTCGCCGGCCGCGCACCAGCCAGGCGACGACGATGGCGATGACCACCACCGCCAGGACGATGGCCGCGATCTCGATCGGCCCGGAGATGCGGTCGTAGTTGGCCCCGATGGTGTAGCCCCCTGCGGCCAGCGCGATGCACCACGGCAGCGCCCCGATGAAGGTGAGCAGGGTGAAGCGCACCGGCTCGACCCGCGCCAATCCCGCCGGGAACGAGATGTAGGTGCGCACCACGGGCAGCACGCGGCCGAGGAGGACGGCGGCCAGCCCATGGCGCTCGAACCAGCCGTCGGCGAGGTCGAGGTGCGACCTGGAGATGCCCACGCGCCGGCCCGGACCGAGCAGCAGGGGCCGCCCGAACCGCGCCGCCAGGCCGTAGGCGACCAGCGACCCGACCACGTTGCCGAGCGTTCCGGCCAGGATCGCCCCGGTGAGGTTGATGTGGCCCTGGGCGGCCAGAAACCCAGCGAAGGGCATGATCACCTCGCTGGGAAACGGCACGCCGCAGCTCTCCGCCGCCATCAGCACGAAGACCAGCACGATCCCGCCGGACGTGACCCAGTGGGTGAGGAAGCTGCTCACGGGCGGGCATTCTGAGGGGCGGGGCCTCGTGCGTGCCCGGCGCGTTATGTAGGCTGCCGGCCATGGGTCACGCGTCACGGATCGAGGCGTGGCCCCGGGCGTTCGATCCCCGAGTCGAGCTCGACTGGGGTGATCCGGTGATGAGCCGCCGCCTGCTCCGTGAGCACCTCGACCAGGAGCACGACGGTGCCAGCCGGCGCCTGCCCACCATCGATCAGCACGTGCGCAGGTTGCTCCGTCTGCTCCCGCGTCCGCCCGCCCACGTGCTCGACGCCGCCTCCGGCCCCGGCCTGTACAGCGTCCGGCTGGCCCGGGCGGGGCTGCGGGTGACCGCCCTGGACGCGGGGCCGGCCGCGATCGCGCATGCGCGCCGGCTGGCGCGCCAGCAGCGGGTCACCGACCGCGTGCACGCCCATCTCGGCGACCTGCGCACGCTCGACCTGGCCGATCTCTTCGACGGCGCCGTGCTCATCTACCACGTGCTCGAGTCTTTCCCTCGCCGCCAGCAGCCATCGATCCTCCGCAGGCTCGGTGCCGCGCTGCGCGCCGGCGCACCGCTGATCGTCGAGATGCGCGTGCGTCCGGATCAACCCGACGGACGGATCAGCAGCTGGGACGTCGTGCCCCGCTCGCTGCTGTCCGATCGTCGTCATCTCCTGCTCGTCGAAACCCTGCACGACCGCAGGCGCGACACCTGCATCCTGCGCGAGACGGCGGTGTTCGACGACGGCACCACCGCGGTGCAGCAGACCAGCAGCGCGCTCACCCGCCTCGACGCCATCCCGTCGCTCTTCACACGCGCCGGGCTGCGGATCGACGCCATGCACGACGGCTGGAGTCGATTCCCTGCCTCCTCACTGAGCGAGACCGTGCTGGTGGTGGCACGACGACGCTGAGCCTCGCTCTGCGGCGCCGGCGTGCTCGCCGGCGGCCCTGACCAGCACGCCGCCCGCCCGGGCCGCTGGGGCTAGCCGACGCCGGGACGGTCGCTGGGGCCGCGCCGGCGGATGAGGATCCCCGCGATGAGGCCGAGGTCGAGCAGTCCGAGAGCCAGGAACCACTTCCACGACAATCCCCCGCTGGCCTGGCCGTTGCCGCCGTTGATGGCAGGAACCAGCAGCGGAACCGGCTCGAGGACCGTCGGCTGCGACGGCGCCGGCAGCACCAGCACCGGCAGGCGCTGGGTGGGCAGCACCACGCTGGGCCCGTGGGGATGGGTCGCTGCGCTGGCCGGCGCGACCCCCGCAGAGCCGCGGGGACCTCGCAGCGCTGCCGGGGCAGAGCTCGTGGCCGTGCCCGGGGAGGCGATCACAGGGCGCGGTGGCACGGCGGCCGGGGTGGCTCCGCCGCCGTTCCCGGAGATGGCCGCGGACCCGTGCCTGGGACCGCGCTCGTCGCTGCTGGATGCGGTGAGCGAGCTGCTTTCTCGCGGAGGGCCTGTGGCACCGCGGTGAGCATTGCCAGCACGCCCGCGATCGGTCGAGGCGCGATCATCAGCGCGCCCACGCTCGGCAGAGCGATCGATGGCTTGGATGGCCGGCGTCTCGCTGCGCTGATGATGGGCGGCGGAGTGCGAGCCGTGCTCGGCGCTGGCCGGCAAGGGCAGCAACGCGGCCAGGACGACGACCAGCGCGGCACCGACCGAGGCGCAGCGGCGCATGGCGATTGCACGCGTCACGCTCGTCTCCAGCATGGTCTGGTCACTCTCCAGCGAAAGACACTACACCGGCAGAACTGGGGGCCGGGGTCAGATCACTCCCCCTCGACCGGCGCGGCGGCGCGGTCCTGGCCGGGTCCCGACAGCCACGATGTGGGCGCTGGAAAGCTCATCGGCCATCCTCCCTCAACAACGCATCATACCATCCGAGCGCGTCAGAAGAATGACCCGCCACCGAGCCCGGCGGGGGTGGCCGCGGCCTACCATTCACCGCGCTGCAGCGACCCGATGGGAGCTCCAAACCCATGCCCATGCCCGCCCCTGACCGGATCCGCACCGTGGCCGTCGTGGGCCACAGCCACGACGGCAAGACCACCCTGTGCGAAGCGCTGCTCCACGCCGCCGGTGCCACCCCGCGCATGGGCGCCACCGACCAGGGCACCTCCATCCTCGACCACGAGCCCGAGGAGCAGCGGCGCTCGATGAGCATCGGCGCGGCTCTGGCGCACCTCGACTGGGAGGGTCATCGGGTCAACCTCATCGACGTGCCCGGGTTCCAGGACTTCGCCGGCGAGTTGGCGGCCGCCCTGGCCGCCGCCGACGCCGCGGTGCTGGTGGTGAGCGCCAGCGGAGGCGTGCCGGTCGGGGCCGAGATGGCCTGGGAGATGGTCAGCGCGCGGGGGCTCCCCACCCTGATCGTGGTCAACAAGATGGACAAGGAGAACGCCGCCTACGAGAGCACCGTGGACGCGCTCCGCGAGGCGTTCGATCGCAAGCCGATCGCGGTCGCCGTTCCCATCGGCAGCGCCGGCGACTTCAGCGGCTACGTGGACCTGGTCAACGACACCGCGCATCGCTTCGGGCCGGGTGGCCGGGCGGCCGACGCCGAATTGCCCGAATCGATGCGCGCCGAGGTGGAGCGTGCCCACGGCGCCCTGGTCGACGCCGCGGCGGAGACCGACGACGCGCTCATCGAGAGGTACCTCGAGGGAACCGAGCTGAGCGACGACGAGGTGCGCGGCGCGCTCCACACGGCCGCGCTGCGCGGCACCCTGGTCCCGATCGTATGCGCGGGCGCCGCCGACGAGCGCGGCGCCGCCCTGGTCCTCGACGCCATCGTCCGCTACCTGCCCGGACCAGCGGAGCAGGTCCACGTCGGCCGGGACGCCGGGGGCGCGGAGGTGGAGATCGCCTGCGACCCCGCCGGACCACTGGTAGCCCACGTCTTCAAGACCACCGTCGACAGCTTCGGCAAGGTGTCGTACTTCAAGGTCCTGCGCGGCACCATGCGGGCCGACACCCATCCCTACGACGTGCAGCAGGATGTCGAGGAGCGCTTCGCCCAGCTGGCCCGGCCCATGGGCAAGACGCTGGTCAACGCCACCGAGGTGGGCGCGGGGGACATCGGCGCCGTCACCAAGCTCGCCCACGCCCGCACCGGCGACGCCCTCTGCGTCCGCGGGCAGGTGGTGACCCTGCCCGGCATGGCCATCCCCACCCCCTCGTATCGCGCCGCCATCAGCGCCCGGAGCAAGGGCGACGAGGACAAGATCATGTCGTCGCTGGCTCGGCTCGCCGAGGAGGACCCGGCGTTCTCGGTGGACCGCGACCCTCTCACCGGCGAGGTCCTCGTGCACGGCCTCGGCGACGTCCACCTCGACGTGGCCCTGGAGCGGATCAAGCGGAAGTTCGGTGTCGACGCCGTGCTCACCCCCCCGCGCATCGCCTACCGCGAAACCATCAGCGGGAGCGCGCGGGTGGCGCACAAGTACAAGAAGCAGAGCGGCGGCGCCGGACTGTACGGCGACTGCACCATCGAGATCGAGCCGCTGCCGCGAGGCGGCGGGTTCGTCTGGGAGGACAAGATCTTCGGAGGCTCGATCCCCCAGCAGTTCCGGCCATCCGTGGAGAAGGGGGTGCGCCAGACGATGGAGCAGGGCGCCGTCAGCGGCCACCCCATCGTCGATGTCAAGGTGCGCCTCGTCGACGGCTCCACCCACTCCGTGGACGGCAAGGACATCGCCTTCCAGATCGCCGGCTCGATGGCCATGCGCGAGGCCATGCAGAAGGCCAACCCCGTCCTCCTCGAGCCCATCATGGAGGTCCACGTCGTCGTTCCCGAGCGGTTCATGGGCGACGTCATGGGACTGTTCAACGGCAAGCGGGGGCGGGTGGCGGGCATGAACCCGCTCGGCGACGGCCGCGCCGAGGTCAGCGCGCAGGTTCCCCAGGCCGAGATGCACAGCTTCCCGACCGAGCTGCGTGCGCTCACCCAGGGCCGCGGCCGCTACACGATGGCCGCGGCGCGCTACGAGGAGGTGCCCGCCCACGTGGCCCAGGGCATCATCGCCGCCCATTCCAAGGAGCACGCCACCGCGGGGGCGTAGCCCGGCACCACCGCCACGGCACCGGCCGGCGCGCCCCGGTGGCCCACGTGGCGCGGCCCCGCCTGACTATCCTGTCCCGCCAGGGCCAGAACACACAGCTGGGGTGCCTGACATGGGCGAGATGATCGAGTTCCCGGGTGGCGACCACGTGGACAGGGGCTACCTGGCGGTTCCGCCATCGGGCAGCGGCCCCGCCGTGCTGGTCATCCAGGAGTACTGGGGCCTGGTGCCGCACATCACCGACGTCTGCGACCGCCTCGCCGCGGCCGGCCACACCGCCCTCGCCCCCGACCTCTACCACGGCCGGGTGGCCACCGAGCCGGACGCGGCGCAGAAGGAGCTGATGAACCTCGACATCGAGTCGGCGGGCCGCGATCTCGGCTCGGCAGTCGCCCATCTCCTGGACAGCTCGAGCAGCACCGGCCGGGTCGTCGGCGTGGTGGGCTTCTGCATGGGCGGCGGGCTGGCTCTGTATACGGCCAGCCGGCAGCCGGAGATCGCCGCCTGCGTGGTGTACTACGGGGTGGGGCCGGCGCGCGAGCGGATCGACTTCTCCGCGATGAAGGCGGCGGTGCTCGCCCACTGGGGCGAGCGAGACCACTCCTACGACCACGCCACCATCGAGGACCTGGAGAAGCGTCTGCGCGGCGCCGGTGTCCGAGTCGAGTCCTTCTGGTACGACGGCGACCATGCCTTCTTCAACGACGACCGCCCCGAGGTGTACGAGGCCGACGCGGCGCAGCTCTCCTGGGACCGCACCCTGGCATTCTTCGGCGAGCACCTGCGCCGCTGAGACGGCGGTCGCAGCCCCCCGAACCGGGTCGGCGGCGGGGCCTTCCGAGAGCCGTCCGGGGGCCGCCGGCGGGGCCTCCTTCTGAATTCGGCTGCAATTCAGCGGGGTGTGGGCTAGAATGCGGCGACTTGAGCCCGGCGGGCCTCGCCCACCGAGCTCGCAATGACCCTGGATAGGAGAGGACACAATGGCCGTCTCCGGCTACTGCCTCAAGTGCAAGGCGCCCACAGAAATCAAGGATCCACAGGCGATCACCATGAAGAATGGCAAACCCGCAACCACCGGCACCTGTCCGACCTGCGGCACCAAGATCTTCAAGATCGGCAAGGCCACCTGATCGCCGCCTGATCACGTGATCCCGGCGCGGCCGAGCCGCGCCCTCGACCCGGTCCTGGAGGCCGCCCGCCACCGTGCGCGTGGCGGCCTCGTGGTGACCGCCCCGGTCAGATGGTCAGCGACTCCCTGACCCCTTCGACATCGAGCTGCTGCGAGTACACGATCAGCTCGTCGCTGGCCTGGATGACCTCCTCGGGTCGCGGCAGCACCGGCGCTCCGCCGCGCACGATGCACACCACGAGGTCTCCCGAGGGGAGGGTGACCTCGTGCAGCTGCCGCCCCACCAGCCCCGACATGTCGGGCAGCCTGACGTCCACCAGGCTGGCGCCCGACGCCTTGACGGCGATCCCCCGCACCAGGTCCGAGCCGCTGACCTCCGCCTCGATGAGGCCCATGAGCAGCTCGGTGGCGCTGACCGGGACGTCGATGCCCAGGGCCCGGAACACGTGGACGTTGACCGGGTTGTTGACGCGCGCGATGGTGCGGGGCACACCGAACTTGCCCTTGGCCAGCTGGCAGGCGACCAGGTTGTCCTCGTCGTCGCCCGTGCAGGCGATCACCACCCCGGCTCTCTCGATCCCGGTGGTCGCCAGGAAGGCCATCTCGTCGCCGTCGCCGACCATGACGCCGACGGTGCCCATCTGGTGCTCGATCCACTCCGCGCGGGTGGCGTCCTTCTCGACCAGGGTGACCTCGTACTCGCGTTCGAGGAGGTGACGCGCCAGGTAGAAGCCCACCTTGCCGCCGCCGATGATGACGATGTAGGGGCGGTCTGGAGCGCCGCCGTCGACGCTCATCAGGTGGCGTGCGCCAGCCCCTTGGCCGGCGCCGGGTAGGCGGGGTTCTCCCCGGTGGTGAGGAAGCTGCTGATCATGGAACTGACGATGCTGGTCGAGCAGATCGTCTCCAGCCCGAACTCCCGGTAGGTCTGCTCGCGGATGGGATCGTAGATCCTGGTGATCACTCGCGGCACGTTGAAGACAACCTTGGCAACTTGGGCCGCCATGATGTTGCGGTTGTCACCATTGGTGACCGAGGCGAAGCAGTCGGCCTCCTCGATGCCGGCGCGGCGCAGCACGGACTCGTCGATGCCAGTGCCCACCACCATGTTGCCTCCGAAGGAATCGCCAAGCCTGTTGAAGGCGGCGACGCGCTCGTCGATGATGGTGACGGTGTGACCGGCGGCGTCCAGCTCGCAGGCCAGGGTCGAGCCCACGCGCCCGCAGCCGACGATGACGACCTTCACAGCACACTCCCGGGTTGCCGACCTCGGGCGCATTCTACGTGGCGGGGTGGAGCCGCTCGTCGCCCGTCGGCCCATCGGGTAGCATCCAGCCGCCATGGTCGGCTTCACTCCTCAGCGCATCCTGGTGCCGGTCAGCGGAGCGCACACCGACGGCGAGGCCGTGCTCCTGGGGTGCCGGCTGGCCCGGCGCGGCAAGGCCAAGGTGATGGTCGTCACCGTGCTGGAGATCCGGCGCAGCCTCGCGCTCGGCACCGTGCAGGACGTCGAGATGGACCGCGCCGAGAAGGTTCTCGACGACGCCGAGAGGATGGCCCGCGAGCTGGAGACGGAGATCGAGACCGAGCTGCTCCAGGCGCGCGACGCGGGACCGGCCATCGTCGAGGAGATCGCCCACTGGAAGGCGGACCTCGTGGTCCTGGGCATGCCCTTCCGGATGCGCTTCGGAGAGTTCCACATGGGCAGAACCGCCCCCTACGTGCTCCGCCACGCCGCCTGCCGGGCGATGCTCTTCCGCGAGCCGATCACCCTCTAGCCGGGACGCCCCTCAGGCGTCCAGCGTGCCGGCGGCACCGACCCCGGCGATCGACGCGACCCTGTCCTCGTCATCCATGCGCATGATGATCACGCCGCGTGTCTGCCGGCCCGACACCCGAACCTGGTCGAGCGGGAGGCGGATCACCTGGCCTGAGGTGCTGATCACCATCAGCTCCTCGGAGAGGTCCTCGACGACACGCATGCCGACGATCTCACCGATCTTGGGGATCGCCGTCTGGTCGACGGTGTACACCCCCTGGATGTTGCGGCTCTTGACCGGGTAGTCCGACATCGGCGTCAGCTTGCCGTACCCATTCTGGGTGACCACCAGCACGTGGCTGTCCGGCTGCACGATGTCGAACCCGGCGATCTCGTCGCCGGCTCGCAGACGCATGGCGCCCACGCCCATGGTGTCGCGACCCATGGGGCGGACCTCCTTCTCGGTGAACCGCGAGCCCTTGCCCCGCCGGGTGACGATGAGCAGCTGGTTGCCGCCCGAGGAGCGGCGCACCCAGCTCAGCTCGTCCTGACCCTGGAGGTTGATCGCGATCAGCCCGTTGCGCCGCACCGCCGAATACGCCGCCGCCGGCGTCTTCTTGATCTGGCCGAGCTTGGTGACCATGACCAGGTACTGCGAGTCGCTGAACTCCTCCATGTCGATGAGCGCGGTGACCCGCTCGCCCTGGTCGAGGTCGATGAGGTTGATCACCGGCAGCCCCTTGGCCTGGCGCTTGACGTCGGGGATCTCGTGGGTGCGCAGCCGGTAGACGCGGCCGCGGTTGGTGAAGAAGAGCATGTCGGTGTGCGTGCTGGCGGTGGTGGAGTGTGCGATGTAGTCCTCGTCGTTGGAACGCCGCGCGCCGACCACACCCTTGCCGCCACGATGCTGGGCCCTGTACTGGTCGAGTGGGATCCGTTTGATGTAGCCGCGGTTGGTCAGCGTCACGAAGACCTGCTCGCGGGGGATCAGGTCCTCCTCGTTGAGCTCGACCTCGCCCTGGTTGATCTGGGTGCGCCGTGGATCCGCGTATTTCTTGCGGATCGCGGTGATCTCGTCCTTGATGATCCCGTCGACCAGGCGAGGGTTGCCGAGGACGTCCTCGAGGTGGGCGATCTCCTTGATCAGCTCCTCGTACTCCTCGCGGATCTTGCCCGCCTCGAGGCGGGTCAGGCGGCCGAGACGGAGGTCGACGATCGCCTTCGACTGGCGCTCGCTCAGCTCGAAGCGCTCCTCCAGGCCGCGCTGGGCGGTGCGCTCGTCCTGGGCGGCGCGGATGATGGCGATCACCTCGTCGAGGTGCTCGAGGCACTTCATCAGGCCCTCGAGGATGTGCGCGCGGTCGCGAGCCTTGGCGAGGAGGAAGGTGGTGCGCCGGGTCACCACCACGCGCCGGAAGTCGACGAAGTGCTGCAGCATCGCCTTGAGGCCGAGCACCTGGGGCCGGCCGTCGACCAGCGCCAGCATGATGGCGCCGAAAGTGAGCTGCAGCTGGGTGTGCTTGAAGAGGTTGTTGAGCACGGTGTGCGGCCGTGCGCTCGACTTCAGCTTGATCACGATGCGGGTCTGGTCGTTGCGATCGGACTCGTCGTTGAGACCCTCGATGCCCTCGAGCTTGTGGTCCTTGACGAGCTCGGCGATGCTGGTCAGCAACCGTGCCTTGTTCACCTGGTAGGGCAGCTCGCGGACGATGATCTGCTCCTTGCCGTCGGAGGCCTCCTCGAAGTCCACCTGGGCACGCATAACGATCCGCCCGTGGCCGGTGCCGTAGACGATCGGCAGGTCGCGCGCGTAGATCATCGCCCCGGTCGGGAAGTCGGGGCCCTTGATGATCCTGGTCAGCTCCTCGGTGGTGGTCTCCGGCTCGTCGATGAGCCGGGTCACGCCGTCGCACACCTCACCGAGGTTGTGGGGCGGGATGTTGGTCGCCATGCCCACCGCGATTCCCGTGGCCCCGTTGACGAGCAGGTTGGGCACCAGCGCCGGCATCACCGTGGGCTCGAGGATGTCGGGGTCCGCCAGGTAGGTCTGCGCCATGTCGACGGTGTCCTTGTCGATGTCCTCGACCAGGGTCATGGCGATGGCCGACATCTTGGCCTCGGTGTAGCGCTCGGCGGCGGGCGGGTCGCCGTCGACGGAGCCGAAGTTGCCCTGCGCGGTGACCAGCGGGTAGCGCATCACCCAGTCCTGGGCGAGGCGCACCATGGAGTCGTAGATCGCCGTGTTGCCGTGGGGGTGATAGTTCTTCATCACCTCGCCGACGATGGCAGCCGACTTCTTGGTGCGTCCGGTGGCGGTGATGCCCTCCTGGAGCATCGCGTACATGATCCGGCGCTGCACCGGCTTGAGCCCGTCGCGCACGTCGGGAAGGGCGCGGCTGATGATCACGCTCATCGCGTAGTCCATGTACGACGAGCGCATCTCCTGCTCGAGATCGATGCTCCTGATCTGACCGGGCTCGAAGATGCTCATCGCGACGCCACCGCGGGGGTGCCGGGACCGGCGGCTCCGGCGGCTGGGGTGCTCAGCTCGCGCGCGATGGTCCCGCTGACGTCGCGCCGGGCCGCGTCCGCGGCCACGCGAATTGCGTTCATCACCGCCAGGGCGTCGGAGCGCCCGTGGGCGACGACCACCTCGCCGGCCAGCCCGAGCAGGAGCGCGCCGCCGGTGTGGCGGTAGTCGACGCGATCGCGCACCGCTCGCAGGCGCGGCCGCAGCAGCTGTCCCCCGAGCCTGGCGGTCAGGCTGCCCATGGCCTCGTCGCGAAGGGTGGCGAAGAGGTACTCGCCGACCCCCTCGGCGGTTTTGAGCGCGATGTTGCCCACGAAACCGTCGCAGACCGCGACATCGCAGCTTCCGCTGAACAGCTCCTTGCTCTCGACGTTGCCGATGAAGGACGGCACCGACGTTCGCAGCAGCGGATGCGCCTCCTGGACCAGCTGCGAGCCCTTGCCCGGCTCCTCGCCATTGCTGAGCAGCCCGACCCGCGGCGCGGCCACGTCCAACATGGTGCGGGCGTACACCGTGCCCATGACCGCGAACTGGACCAGCCACTCCGGCCTGCAGTCGCTGTTGGCACCGACGTCGAGCAGGAAGGTGGGGGTGCTGCGCGAGGGCAGCAGGGCCCCGATGGCGGGGCGGGCGATGCCGGGAGCGCGCTTGACGGTGAACAGGGCGGCGGCGAGCACCGCACCGCTGTTGCCCGCGCTGACCGCAGCGCCCGCCTGTCCATCGGCCACCAGCGCGCAGGCGCGCACCACCGAGGAGTCGTGCTTGGCGCGAACCGCGCTGGCGGGGTGCTCGTCCATCTCGACGACCTGGCGGGCGTCGACGATGGTGAGGCGCGCCCGCGACACCGTCTCCGGCCCCTCGATGCGCGCCAGCTCGGTCTCCAGCAGCTCACGGCGGCCCACCAGGAGGACAGGGATGTCCAGCTCGGTGGCCGCCCGCAGAGCTCCGCGCACGATCTCGGCGGGGGCGTTGTCGCCGCCCATGGCGTCGACCGCGACGGGGCTGGCGTCGGACATCAGATGTCGAGGTTGCGCACGCTCTTGGCGTGCGTCTGGATGAACCGCTTGCGCGGCTCGACATCCGCGCCCATGAGCCGGTCGAAGATGTCGTCGGCCTTGACGGCATCGTCCACGGAGACGCGCAGGAGGATGCGACGCGCCGGGTCCATGGTGGTGTCCCAGAGCTCGTCGGCGTTCATCTCCCCGAGCCCCTTGTAGCGCTGCACCTCGACTCTTCCGCCGCCCAGCTCCCTTCCCTTGAGGTCGCGTTCCTCATCACTGAACGCGTACTCCACCCGGGCGTTGCGGCCGCTGCCCTTCTCGAGCTTGTAGAGCGGCGGCTGCGCCAGGTAGAGAAAGCCTCCGTGGATGACCGGCTGCATGTGGCGCCAGAAGAAGGTCAGCAGCAGGGTGCGGATGTGGGAGCCGTCCACGTCGGCGTCAGCCATCAGCACGATGCGGTGGTAGCGGAGGCGCTCGATGGCGAAGTCCTCGCCGAAGCCCACGCCCAGCGCGGTGATCAGGTCCTTGATCTGCTCGTTGCCGAGGATCTTGTCCGCGCGCGCCTTCTCGACGTTGAGGATCTTGCCGCGAAGCGGGAGGATGGCCTGGTTCTTGCGCTCGCGGCCCTGCTTCGCCGAGCCTCCCGCGCTGTCACCCTCGACGATGAAGATCTCGCATTGCGAGGGGTCCTTCTCGGTGCAGTCGGTGAGCTTGCCGGGCAGGGCCGAGCCCTCCAGGAACGACTTGCGCCGCACCAGGTCCCGCGCCTTGGCGGCGGCCTGGCGTGCCCGCGCCGCCGTCAGCGACTGGTCCACGATCCGGCGCCCGTCGGCGGGATTCTCGTCGAGGAACTGCATCAGCGCGTCGCTCAGCACCGTGGACACCTGGCCGGCGACCTCGCTGTTGCCCAGCTTGGTCTTGGTCTGGCCCTCGAACTGCGGTTCCTGGAGCTTGACGCTGATCACCGCCGTCAACCCGTCGCGGACATCGTCGCCGCTGAGGTTGGGGTCGTTCTCCTTGAGGATGCCCACCTTGCGCGCGTACTTGTTGAGCGTGCTGGTCAGGGCGGTGCGGAAGCCGGTGAGGTGCGAGCCCCCCTCCTCGGTGTGAATGTTGTTGGCGAAGGCCAGGACGTGCTCGGTGAAGACGCTGCTCTGGTACTGGATGGCGAGCTCGATGAGCGTCCCCTCGATCTCGCGCTCGACGTACATGGGGCGGACGTTGACGACGGTGCGGTTGGCGTTGAGGTATCGCACCATTGCCTGAATGCCGCCCTCGAAGTAGAACGTGTACTCGCGATCCTGCGCCTCGTCGACGACTGTTATGTTCACGCCCTTGGTGAGGAAGGCCACCTCGCGAAGCCGGTTGGCGACCACGTCCCAGCTGTGCTCGACGGCGTCGAACACGGTGGGGTCGGGCCACCAGCGGATGGTGGTGCCCTGGCGCTCGGTGGCGCCCACCACCTCCATGGGCGCATCGGGGACGCCCCGGGTGAAGGTCTGGCGGTAGAGGCTCCCGCCCTTGTGGACCTCGGCGACCAGCCGGACGCTGAGCGCGTTGACCACCGAGGCCCCCACGCCGTGCAGACCACCCGACACCTTGTACCCCCCGCCCCCGAACTTGCCGCCGGCGTGCAGCTCGGTCAGGACCAGCTCCAGGCCGGGCTTCTTCTCGGTGGGATGCATGTCGATCGGGATGCCCCGGCCGTTGTCGATCACCGACACGGATCCGTCATCGTGGAGGGTCACGATGATGGTGTCACACTGCCCCGCCAGCGCCTCGTCGATGGAGTTGTCGACGATCTCGCGGATGAGGTGATGGAGGCCGCGCGCGTCGGTCGAGCCGATGTACATCCCGGGACGCCTGCGCACGGGCTCGAGCCCCTTGAGAGCGGTGAGCTGTGCCGACGAGTAGGTGTCCTTGGGTGACGTCCCACTCGCTGCGCCGTGCTGGCGCGGGGACGCGTCTGCGGTGCCGACGGCGCGATCGTCGGCTCGGGCGCTCTCGTCGATCAGGGGGGACTCCGGGGGTGCGTTTGCCGGCGGGCGCGGCTGGATTGCGGCGTGCTCCCCGCGTGAGGCGGCATCGGCTCGGCGTAGCACGCGAAACTGCAACGAATTGTACCAGTTTGCGGGGATCTCACGGCCTCGGCGCCGGGCAGTGGAAAGCCGCCGCCCACATGAGGTTTCGGCGTCCCTTGGCTGTCCGCGCGAGAGCCCGGCAACCGAGCCTGTGCCCCGCGTAGCAGACTGCGCACATGGCCCTCGAGGAGTACCGCCGCAAGCGCGATTTCAGCAAGACTCCCGAGCCTTCCGGCGAGCCCCGGGCACGGGCTCCACGGCGCCGCACCCCGCGCACCGCCGATCGGCCCGACTGGGATGGCCTGGCACACGGGAGCCGTTTCTGCGTGCAGCAGCATCGCGCCACGCGCATGCACTTCGACTTCCGCCTGGAACACGACTCGGCCCTGCTCTCCTGGGCGATCCCCCGCGGACCCACGCTCGATCCCGCGGTCAAGCGCCTGGCTGTGCAGACCGAGGACCATCCCATCGACTACGGCGACTTCGAGGGGATCATCCCCTCCGGATACGGGGCCGGCACCGTGCTTCTCTGGGACATCGGCACCTACCAGTGGATACGCGAGTCCGCCGATGACCTGGAGGCCAGCCGGGTGCGCGGCGACATCAAGTTCCGCCTCTCCGGCACCAAGATCGCCGGCGAGTTCGCGCTCATCCACATCGGCGAGCGCGGCCGCCGATACGGCGGCAGCAGCGACGGCGAGAGGAACTGGTTGCTCATCAAGAAGCGCGATGACGCCGTCGTCGAGAAGTACGAGGCGCTCCACCACGAGGTCTCGGTGAAGACCGGCCGCTCGCTCGCCGACATCGCCCGCGACGGCGGTGGCGACCCTCGGGAGGCCGCCCGAGCCGCGCGGGCGGCCCGCGGAGGGGGCGGCTCGGCGCCAGCGCCTGCACAGCGCTCTGCCCATCACCGGGCGGCTGCGAGCCGCCCTGCCCAGCCGGCGCCCGCCGTTCTCTCCTCACCCCTGCCGGCGCCGATGCTGGCCACCAGCGTCGACCGCCCCTTCACTCGCGAGGGCTGGTTCTTCGAGCTCAAGTGGGACGGCGTCCGCGCCCTGGCCGAGGTCGACGGCGGCCGGCACCGGCTGCTCGGACGGAGCGGCCGGGACGAGACCACCAGGTACCCGGAGCTGGAGGTGCTCCGCCGCGCCCTCCATGGCCACAGCGCCGTCGTGGACGGCGAGATCGTGGTCCTGGACGACGACGGCCGGTCTTCCTTCGAGCGACTGCAGACGCGCATCAACGTCAGCCGTGATGCGGACGTGCGCCGGGCCATGCGCGACCATCCCGCCACGTACGTGATCTTCGACATCCTCCGTCTCGACGGACGCGACCTGACCACCACCGCGCTGCGCATCCGCAAGAAGACACTCGAGGACGTGCTCTCTCCCGGGCAGGGTGTGCTGTACGCGGACCATGTCGAGCGCGACGGCGAGACCTTCTTCGCGGCGGTGAGCCGGCGGGGCATCGAGGGGGTGATCGGCAAGCGCGCCGACTCAACCTACCAGCCGGGCCGGCGCAGCCCCGACTGGGTGAAGGTGAAGGCGTGGCAGACGCAGACGTGCGCCGTCGCGGGCTGGACCGGTGGTCGCGGACGGCGCAGAGAGCAGCTCGGCGCGCTCGTCCTGGCGGTACGCGAGGGCGACGAGCTGGTGCACTGCGGCCAGGTGGGCACCGGGTTCAGCGCGGCCACGCTGGGCGAGCTGCGCCGCCGGCTCGACGACCTGGTCAGCGGTCACGGCGCCCTGCGCTCTGCGCCGCGCACCACAGAGCCCGTGACCTGGGTGCGTCCCCAGCTGGTGTGCGAGGTTCGCCACGCGGGCTGGACCAGGCAGGGCATCCTCCGCCACCCGGCCTTCCTGGGGCTGCGCGACGACCTCACCACCGCTGACTGTGTCCGCGAGGAACCGACCCGGGTGGATGCTGTCCTGGCTTCGGGCGGCGCCGCTGCGGACAACCCGCGGCCCACGCCGAGGCGGCTGAGGCGGCGCGGCGCCGACCCCCCGCCGCCACCACCCGCGCAGCGAGCGGGCGCAGAGGCCACCGAGGAGCTGGTCGAGCAGCTCGGCGGGCTGCGTGACACGGATGTCCTCGAGGTGGAGGGCAGGCGGGTGCGGGTCACCCACCTCGACAAGCTGATGTGGCCGGCCGACGGCCTGACCAAGCGCGACCTCATCGCCCACTACATCCGCGTCGCCCCGGCATTGCTCCCCTACCTGGCCGACCGGCCGCTCTCCATGCAGGTCTTCCCCGACGGCATCGACGGCAACCACTTCTGGCGCAAGGACAAGCCGTCCCACGCACCCGACTGGATCGAATCGTGGACGTACCATGGGGAGAAGACCAAGGACTACATCGTGGTCAGCAACCTGCCCACCCTCGTCTGGGTGGCCAACGCCGCGTCCATCGACCTGCACCCCTGGCATTCGCGGATCGACTCTCCGCAGCACCCCGACTGGGCGGTGTTCGACCTCGATCCGGCGGAGGGGGCCACCTTCGAGAGCGTCGTGACCATCGCCCGGCTCGTCGGCGTCGCCCTCGAGCACTACGGGCTGCACAGCGTGCTCAAGACCACCGGACAGACCGGCCTGCAGATCTATGTGCCGGTGCGGCGCGGTCCCGACTACGCGGCGGTGCGCGGCTGGGTGGAGGGGGTGGCCCGGGCGGTGGCGAGCACGGTTCCGGAGCTGGTCAGCTGGGAGTGGTCGGTGAAACGGCGCACCGGGCGGGTGCGCATCGACTTCACCCAGAACATCATCAACAAGACGCTGAACGCCCCCTACACGGTGCGCGCCGTGGCGCGCGCGCCGGTGTCCGCGCCCATCACCTGGGCGGAGCTCGACGATCCCGCGCTCCGTCCCGACCGCTGGACGGTGCGCACCATCGGCGATCGGCTCGTGCGGGCGGGCGATCTCTTCGCCGGGGTGCTCAGGTCCGACCAGGACCTCCCGCCGCTGGACTGAGGTGGTGCGGCGGCGCCCGTCTCACCATAGAATTCCGCCATGGCCGTGCTGCTGCTCAACGCCTCCATGCAGCCGCTCAATGTCATCAGCCACCGCCGCCTCATCATCCTGCTGAGCAAGGAGCGCGTTGTCTTCCTCGACGAGCGCTCCCAGCTGGAGGCCGCCGAGGCGCTGAGCGGACGCCGCCTGCCCCGGGGAGTGGTGGTGGTCCGCCTGCTGCGCACCATCCACGTGCCTCGCCGTCTGCTCCGCCCCAACCGCCGCAACCTCCTCCTCCGCGATGACCAGACCTGCCAGTACTGCGGCTTCGTGGGCCCGGCGGCGGAGCTGACCGTCGACCACATCGTGCCGATGTCGCGGGGCGGTGCCGGCGACCGCTGGGACAACCTGGTGGTGGCCTGCAAGAGGTGCAACTGGCGCAAGGCCAACCACCGCCCCGAGGAGGTGGGCATGCACCTGCGCCGCCGCCCCGGGCCGCTGACCCAGGAGTACGCGCACATCATCTTCCTGCGCTATCCGGAGCTCAAGGCGGCGTACGAGGCCCTGCTCGTCGTGTAGCCCGCGTTCACAGCGGGGTCGCTGACACTAGAATCGGCACATGCCCAGATCCATGTGGCGAGGCGCGATCAGCTTTGGCATGGTAGCCATCCCGGTGCGCCTGTACCTGGCGACGGAGTCGAAGAGCGTGTCCTTCCGCATGCTCTGTCCTGACTGCCACACCCCGATCCGCAACAAGCGCTGGTGTCCCAACGAGGACAAGGAGATTCCCTGGAACGCCACGGTGCGCGGCTACGAGGTGGGCAAGGACGAGTTCGTGGAGATCGACGACAACGACCTCGACGAGCTGCCGCTGACCACCTCGCACACCTGCGAGATCCTGGAGTTCTGCGACGACGGGGAGATCGAGGCCGGGGTCTACATCAAGAGCGCGTACTACCTGGAACCCGAGGCGGTGGGTGTGAAGCCCTACTATCTCCTCAAGGCGGCCCTGGAGAGCACCGGCAAGGTCGCCGTCGGCAAGATCGCCTTCCGCGACCGCGAGCATCTCTGCCGGCTCGCTCTCCATGAGAAGGGATTGCTGCTCAACACCCTCCACTGGCCCGACGAGATCCGCGACGCGGGCGAGCTCTCCCTTCCCGAGGCGGAGGCGCGCCCGGAGATCCACAAGCGCGAGCTGGACATGGCGGTGATGCTCGTCGACAACCTCAGCGCCAGCTTCGATCCGGAGCGCTACAAGGACAACTACCGAGAGGCTCTGACGGCGGTGGTGGAGGCCAAGGTCAACGACACGCCGCTGCAGCGCGCCGCTCCGGAGCGGACCTCGAAGGTCACCGACCTGATGGCTGCGCTCAAGGCCTCCGTGGCGGCGGCGCAGAAGGGCGACCGGGCGGAGGAGCCCTCGGGCAGCCGGCAGGCGGCGCGACGGCGCCAGGCGGGGGACGGGGCACGGCGGCGCAAGGCCTCCTGAGCCCACCGTGAGCCCCCGCGCGCAGGCACCCGGCCGGCGCCGCGTCGACCCGGACGTCCAGCAGGGATTGCCCTTCACCGTTCCCGCCGGCGGTGTCCCGGGGCGGCTCACCGCCGAGGCCAGCACACCCTGCTCCGGCCCCTTCGACTCCGATGGCTGGCTCTTCAGCGTCGACTGGGAAGGGTCGCGCTGCCTGCTGATCGCCGACTCCTTCGGGTCGATCCGCCTCCAGGGTGAGAACGCTTCCCTCGACGCTCGCTTCCCCGAGATCCTCGCGGCCGCAGGCTTCTGCGCCGGACGGACGGCCATCCTCGACGGCACCATCTGCATCCTCGACCGCCAGGGCCGCCCCGACCTGGGCGCCCTCTGCCGCCGGGTGGCGGCCGGGCAGGAGTTGCCGCCGGCGGTCTACCTGGTCACCGACGTGCTCCACCTCGACTCGGAATCGCTCACCTCCCGCCCGCTGCTGGCTCGCCTGGCAGCGCTCGCCGAGCTGATCCCGGCGGAGTCGCGAATCCAGCTGCCCGATCACGTCATGGGACACGGGCGCGCCCTGGCGGCGGCGGCGGCCGGGCGGGGGCTGTCCGGCATGCTGGCGCGACGCCAGGATGCGCTCTACCAGGCGGGCATGGCGTCGCCCGACCGCCTCCGCATCCCGCTGTCCCGGCGCCGCGACGCCGTGGTGGTGGGCTGGCGGAACAGCGCGTCGGGCACGCGCGTGGTCCTGGGTGACTGGACGGTGGGCCGTCTGGGGCTGGTGGGCACGGCGGTGGTCGACGATCCGGCGGCGAAGCGCTGGCTGCGGGCCACGGCCGAGGCCGCCCCCGACCTCGCCGTCGACGATCCCGACGCGGTCGGACCGGATGTGACCTGGGCGCGTCCGCGCCTGGTCGCCACCGTCGAGCCCGCGCCTCACCCGGCGCTGGGAGAGTCGCTGCCGGAATGGCGGCTGGTGGCACTGCGCGACGACGTCGACCCTCGCTGGTGCGTGCGCCGCGCTCCCGCGGAGCCTCCCCGCGCCAGCGCGCGGCAGCCGCTCCGCCCCTTCAGCCCCACCGTTCTCAGCGCGCTGCCCATCGATCGCATGTCCTGAAGGGTTGCGCGGATCGACGCACCGGGCAACTCGCGCATTCTCTATGCTCGCCGCTCCCAGCGGTTCCAGCAGGAGGAGACGGTGCGGCTTTCACTGGTGCCGCGTGAACGGCGCTTCTACCAGCTCTTCGATCAGCACGTGACCTCCATCGTCGCCGCTGCGCAGCTGTTGCGCCTGGGCCTCGACGATCTCGCCTCGTTTCCCGAGAAGCAGCCGACCATCAAGGACCTGGAGCACCAGGGTGACGAGGTCACCCATGAGCTGGTGCGCACCCTCAACCGCACCTTCGTCACCCCCTTCGACCGCGAGGACATCTACGCGTTGGCTTCCGGGCTCGACGACGTCCTCGACTACATCGAGGAGATCGGTGACACGGTGACGCTCTACAAGATCGAGCGAATCCCCGCTGCCGCCAAGGAGATGGTCGAGCTCATCTGCAGCGCCGTCCTCGAGCTGCAGAAGGGGGTCTCCAAGCTGGAGGGCCTCAAGGGCGTCGACCAACACGGCATCGAGGTGCATCGACTCGAGAACCTCGGCGACACGGCATCGCGTCGCGCCATCGCCGAGCTCTTCGCCGGCGGCACCGACGCCCTCGAGGTGATCAAGCTCAAGGAGTTCTTCACCCTGCTCGAGGACGCGCTCGACCGATGCGAGGATGTGGCCAACATCCTCGAGTCGATCACCATCAAGAATGCCTGACGGGCAGAGCGCGCTCCTCGTCATCACCATCGCGGTCGCACTCGGCTTCGACTTCACCAACGGCTTTCACGACACCGCCAACGCGATCGCCACCACCATCAGCACGCGAGCGCTCGGCCCTCGGCTGGCGATCGGGCTGTCCGCCATCCTCAACCTGGCCGGTGCGGTTATCGCCATCCAGCTGCTCCACACCAGGGTGGCCAACACCATCGGCGGGCTGGTGGCTCCCGAGGGAGGTGTGTCGCTGGCCATGATCGTGGCCGCACTGGCCGCGGCGATAGTCTGGAACCTGGTGACCTGGCGCGCCGGATTGCCCTCCAGCTCGTCGCATGCGCTCATCGGCGCCCTGATCGGCATGGGCATCGCCGGCTACGGTGTGCACGCTGTCAAGTGGGCCAAGGTGGTCCCGGTGATCGTGGGGCTGATCACCTCGCCGATCTTCGGCTTCCTGCTCGGCTACGCGTTCCTGCTCGTCGTCCTGCACGTGTTCCGCAGCACCCATCCGTCACGGGCCAACAAGAACTTCCGCACCGCCCAGGTGTTCAGCGGTGGGTTCGTCTCCTTCAGCCACGGCGCCAACGACGCGCAGAAGACGATGGCCATCATCACCCTGGCGCTGATCGCCACCCATCACCTCCGCTCCACGCCGGGTTCGTTCCCCGCGCCGCCCCTGTGGGTCGTGGTGATCGCCGCGAGCGCGATCGGTCTGGGCACCTATGCCGGTGGCTGGCGGATCATCCGCACCCTGGGGAGCCGGATCGCCCAGCTCCAGCCCGTCGACGGCTTCGCCGCCCAGACGATGGCGGCGGTGGTCATCCAGGCGGCCACCCAGCTCGCCATCCCGGTGAGCACGACCCACGTCGTCTCCGGGGCCGTGCTGGGCTCGGGCAGCACCCGGCGGCTGGCCGCGGTGCGCTGGATCACCGCCCGCAACATCGTGGTGGCCTGGCTGCTCACCATCCCGGCGACCGCCGTGCTGGCAGCCATCGGTGCCCTCGTGGCCGGTGCCGTCTGACCCAGGGCTCGCGTGTGGCATCATCCTGGCGACCCGGAACCAGGAGCTCCCCGCGACCGCGATCGGCCTGGCCGGATGTGCGAGCAGCGCGTCATGGCCATTCTCATGTGCCGCCCTGAGCATTTCGGCATCGAGTACGAGATCAATCCCTGGATGCACATGGCGGTGGAGGTCGACCACGAGCGCGCCGTCGAGCAGTGGGAGGCGCTCCACAGCCTCTACGAGGAGCTCGGAGAATCGATCGCCCTGACCGCGCCGGCGGCCGGTCTCCCGGACATGGTCTTCACCGCCAACGCGGCGGTGCTGTGGGGGCGGCGGGCCGTGCTCAGCCGCTTCCACCACGTGGAGCGTGCCGGCGAGGAGGCGCACTGGCGGGTGGCCCTGGAGGATCTCGGCTTCGCCGTCCACGACGTCCCCGCGGAGGTCTCCTTCGAGGGCGCTGGGGACGCCCTGTTCGTGGGGGATCACCTCTTCCAGGGCTTTGGCTTCCGCACCGACCAGGCCGCCCACGCGCTGGTCTCAGGCCTGCTCGACGTCGAGAGCACCTCGCTCCAGCTGGTCGACCCGCGCTTCTACCACCTTGACACCTGCTTCTGTCCCATCGACGAACGCAGCGCGCTGATCGCCCCCTCCGCCCTCACCCCCGAAGCGGTCGACCTGGTCCGCGCCCGCGTGCCCCGCCTCATCGAGGTCGACAGGGAGGTGGCCGAGGGCTTCGCCTGCAATGCCATGCCGTTGCAGGGGCGGGTGATCAGCTCGACCGCCGCGGAGGCGCTGCGGGCGCCGCTGGGCGAGGCCGGCCTCGAGGTCGTGTGCCTGCCCATGGACGAGTTCATGAAGTCAGGTGGTGGGGTGCGCTGCCTCAGCCTGCCCCTGGACATGGGGGTCAGCCAACGCCCGACCACCCCCACCCCATAGCTGTTTGGTGATATCCGGGCTGTGGCTTCTGTGCGCAACCTGTGGAAAAGCCCGGTGGCTCAGTCCCGGCCCATGAGATCGGTGACGACCTTCTGATAGCGGCGGGTGTCGTCGTAGAGGCCGTGCCGGCCGATCGACGCGTCGCCCTGGTAGTAGGCGGCCAGGGCAGCACCGACGTCGCCGCTGTGGACAGCCAGGAGGTGGCGGAGCAGAAGGGCGCCGGCGAGCACGTTGTCGGCAGCCACCCGCAGGTTGAGAGGCCGGTCCGCCAGGTACCGCGAGACCCACTCACCCGTGTACGGCTCGACCTGCATCAGCCCCACCGCCCCGGTGGGCGACACCACCCCCTGTTGCCAGCCGCTCTCCATCCAGGACACCGCCTTGACCAACCGGGGGTCCACCCCCACCTGGGCGGCCACGTGGGCCAGAAGAGCATTGACACGTGCGATGCGCCCCGGGACGTGGAGCACGACCCCGACATGGAGGGGCGCGTTGACGTTGAGCCCGTTGCTGCGCGCCAGGGCGGTGAAGTCGAGCCCATAGCGGCGCGCGATGCTGATCAGGGTGTCGCCGTGCACCACCGTGTGCGTCTCGGAGTCCTCGGCAGAGGTGGTGTATCCCGGCGTGCCCAGCTTGGAGTCGGGGATCTGGAGCAGCTGCCCGATGCGGATGAGGTTGGGATCGGCGAGGTGGTTGGCCTCGGCGAGCGCGCTCACCGTGGTGCCATGGCGCAGAGCGATGGCGCTGAGGGTGTCGCCGGGGTGCACCACGTAGGTGCTGGCGATGACCCCCGCCGGCAGAGCCGCCGCGGTGGCGCCCATGGCAGCAGCGGCAAGACGTGTGCGGGACGGCATGGGAGGGGTTCCCTGGTGCGACGTGGGGTGGGGAGCGGAACCGCTCCGCATGCGCGGAGCGCGCTCAGGGTAGGTGCGGGCCCGGCAAAGGTCAAGGCGCAGGGGCACATTCACCCGTCTGGCGCTGGAGGTGACGATACCGCGGTGGTACGCTGCGGGAGCCATGCCGTTGCCCACGCCTCGCAGGGTTGCGCTGTCCCTGCCTCTGCTCACCGCCCTCTGCGGCGCACTCGCCGGCCTGGCCGCTTTCGCGCTGATCGCCGCGCTCTGGCGGGTGGGGGCGGCCCATCTGGCGTTGCCCGCGGCCGAGGCCATCATCCTGATCACCCTCACCGGGATGGCCACGGCGATCCTCGGCGCCCAGCCGGCGCGCATCCGGCGCGCCCGCGTGCCCATCGGACGCGCCATCCCGCGCGCCTGGTGGCCGCCCGAGCACGACCCGGTCCCGCTCGTCGCGGCGTGCGTCGGCGCGCCCATCGCCGCCGGCGTGGGCGCGGCGATGTGGCTCTTCCACTGAGTCGCGGGGCCTCCCACCCCCGGCTATAGCTGGGCTCCCGGCGCCGCCCCGGCGGTGACCCGCTCCAGCGCCCAGGCCGCGGCCTCGCGCACCACCGGGTCCGGAT
>JBOHUD010000091.1:0-21559 GCA_050734155.1 Candidatus Dormibacteria bacterium | reverse complement strand
CCTCCACCCGGTGCTGGGTGCGAACCACGCCGGCGATGGCGCCGGCGACGGCCACCGGCTTGCTGGTGGCTGAGACCTTGAGGACTTCCACGGGGTTGGGTCCCCCCTGGGACGACGTGTGCCGGGGCGGTTGCTGGGACGTGATCATGAGATTCTGGCGATTGTGAGCCGCGAGCGCGAATCGGGGGTTTGCCCGCGATGCAATCGTTACTTGGCGTACTCGACGCTGCGGGTCTCGCGGAGCACGACCACCTTGAGCCTGCCCGAGTAGCTGCCCTCGGCGTGCAGCCGCTTGGCGATCTGCCGGGCCAGCACCTGGGCGCGGTCGTCGCTGACCTCGGTGGGCCGGACCATCACCCGCAGCTCCTTGCCGGCCTGCACCGCGAAGCTGTGCTCAACGCCGTCGAACCCGGCGGCGATGGCCTCGATGCGCTCCAGGCGCTTCAGGGAGGCGGCGAGGGCCTCGCGGCGTGCCCCCCGGCGGGTGGCGGCGATGGCGTCGGCGGTCATCAAGATGAACGCCCCCACCGTGTGCGGCTCCTCGTCGTAGTGATGGGCGCGCACCGCCTGGACCACCGCGGCCGATCGCCCCAGCCGGGCGAGGATCTCGCCGCCGATGATGGCGTGCGATCCCTCGACGCCCTGCTCGACGGCGTGTCCGACGTCGTGGAGGAGGCCGATCTCCCTGGCCTCCTGCTCGTCGTAGCCGATCTCGGCGGCGATCATCCCGGCGATGGCGGCGGTGTCCTTGCTGTGGCTGAGCACGTTGTGCCCGTAGGAGTTGCGAAAGCGCAGGGTGCCGAGCAGCTTGGCCAGCTCGGGGTGGATGGAGGGGATGCCCAGCTCCTGGCTGGCCGCCTCCCCCTCCTCCTTGATGCGCTGGATGATCTCACTGCGACTCTTGCCCACCATCTCCTCGATGCGAGCGGGGTGGATGCGCCCGTCGGCGAAGAGCCGCTCCAGGGTGACCCGGGCCACCTCGCGCCGCACCGGGTCGAACCCGCTCAGGACCACGGCCTCGGGGGTGTCGTCGACGATGACGTCAACCCCGGTGGCCGCTTCTAGGGCACGGATGTTGCGTCCCTCGCGGCCGATGATCCGGCCCTTGAGGTCATCGCTGGGAAGGTGGATGACCGTCACCGAGGATTCGCCGGTCTGGTCGGAGGCGTGGCGCTGCATGGCCGCGATGAGGATCTCCCGGCTGCGCTCGGATGCCTCCTCGCGGACGCGCCCATCGGCAGCCCGGATCCGCTCCGCCACCTCGCTGTCGAGCTCAGCCTCGATGGCGGCGAGCAGCTGGTGTCGCGCCTCCTGCTCGGAGAGCCCGGCGACGCGCTCCAGCTCGCGGCCGACGAGGTCGCGCTCGCTCTCGGTGGTCTGGCGCAGCTCCTCGAGCTCCTCCTCGCGCCGGTTCAGCCGCTGCTCGCTCTGCTCCAGGTCACGAAGGCGCCTCTCCAACCCCTCCTCGCGCTGGCTGCTGCGCTGCTCGAGGCGGGCCACCTCGGCGCGGCGCTCGCGGACCTCCGCCTCGGCCTCGCCGCGAATCCGGAACGCCTCCTCGCGGGCGCCGACCAGGATCTGCTGCGCCTCCTGCTCGACCGACTGCCGCCGGGCCCGCAGCTCGGCGTCGGCGACGTCGCGCTCATGGCGGCCGCCCTCGGTCGTCCGGCGTGCGTACACGACGGCGGCAACGGCGAAGAGCACGGCGATGCCCAAGCCCACGGCAAGGGCGACGATCTCGATTGTGATTGGGGTTTCCTCGGGTCGCGATCGTGGGGCGCCTCAGCACCCCGCCTGGCGGCGTCTCGCCGGCGATGTCGCCTCCCCGAGCCGGGTGTGGCGATGTCGTCCGCGGCCGAGCGCGGCCAGTGTCGAGACGTGGTCGCATTGTAGTGGCGGGAGGGATGGGGCGAAGGCTTTCCGCCTGCCTCGATTAGGCTAGCCCGAGTGGACCCCGAGACATCACTGAATCCTGCCAGCATCGCCGGGCTCGACTCGCTCGAGGTCCCCACTGCGCCCCCGGGTGAGCAGGCGGCGGCGGTCTCCCTGGAACGGGCCCTGGTCGATGGCCGGCAGAGCGCTGTCGGTGCCCTTCTCGTGGGCACCACCCTGCTGCGCATCGGGACGTCCGGCGCCGCCGTGGCCGTCGGGTTCGACCTCGTCGACCTCTTCGGGGGCCGCCCCAGCGGGCTGGTGGTCGGGTTCGTGGGCGCCAGCCAGGCCGTCCCGGAGATGGTTTTCGCTCCCATCCTTGCCCGTTTCGCCGACCGGCTGGGGCGCCGCCTCTTCCTGGTCGGCGGACCGGTGTTCAGCGTCATCGGCGCGGTGATGCTGAGCCTGGCCCAGCACCCGGCGACGATCGTGGCTGCCCGGCTCGTCGAGGGGGTGGGTGCAGCCTGCTTCATCCCCACCGCCCTGGGCATCATCGCCGCCGCCACCACCCACAGCATGCGCATCCGGGCCAACGCCAGCGGCGCCTTCGAGGGGGCCAACCTGGCGGGCTACGCCGGCGGCTTCGTGGTCGGGCCTTTCGCGTACCACTGGCTGCATCACGGCGCCTTCCTGGTGCTGGCCTGCCTGTACCTGGGGGCCGCGGTGGTGTGCGCCGCCCGGGTGCCGCACATCCCACCGCTGCCGGTCAGCCCGCTCAGCCGCGTGCTCGGCGCGGTGGTGCGGCCGGGGCCGCTGCGCAGCTTCCTCCCCGCCTGGATCGCCTGCTTCGCCCTCCTGGGCGCCTACGCCGCCCACCTGCCCGCCCTCCTGCGCCGGGCTCGGGTGCCGGGACAGGCGCTGGTCCACCATCTCGATGAGCGTCTGGTCTCGGCGGTGCTGGTCAGCTGGATCGCGGTCCTGCTCATCGGGATCGCCCTCTGGACGCCGCTGATCCCCCGGGTCGGGGCGGTGCGCATCATGCGCCGCGCCGTCCCCGGGGCCTGGCTGCTCGCCGCGTCCCTGCTGGCCCTCAACCACACCTCGGCATCGTGGGTCCCGCTCTTCCTCCCCCTCCTGGTGGTCGGGGTGCTGGTGCTGGCCGGCTTCGGGCCGGCCGCGGTCACCTACCTCGCTCAGTGCTCGGAGAGCTTCGTCGCCGACAGGGCCGCGCTGATGGCCCTGTACACCGTGGCGCTGGCGGGAGGCGGGGCCATCGGGTCACTGCTCGGGGGCGTCGCGGTGCGGCTCGGCTACCTCGACGGCCTGGTGCTCCTCGGCCTGGCCCTCTCCGTCTTCGCGTTCTTCGCGCTCACCCCCGTGATGCGCTACGAGCGGGCCATGCTGCGCCGGGCGAAACCTGCCGCGCCCGTTCCCACCCCGCCGGGCTGAGCGCCGCTCAGGCCGAGCCGGGCAGTGGCGGGGTCAGCGGAGGCACCGAGCCGGTGCGCTGGACGTCGCCGGCGGCCACGGGCTGGTAGTCCGCCTCGCTGAGGTTGCCGGCCGTCGACCTGCCCACCGCGACCGCGATGGCGGAGCCGATGGCGACGATGACCAGGTTGACGATGATCGCCGCGAAGCCGATGTAGATCTTGCCGCCGAAGCCGAAGTTGTGCAGGCTGGTCGCGAACTTCTCCTGGAAGAGGGCGTACGTCCCCAGGCCCATGCCCCCGGCCCAGCCCGCCACCATCGCCCACAGGTTGAGGCGCTTGACGTACAGCGCCACCACCAGGGCGGGAAGCGCGTTGATCATCCACACTCCGCCCGCCGTCTGGTAGTTGATGATGTCGGTGGTCGGCAGCGCGAGCACGAAGGCCAGCGCCCCGATCTTCACGAGCAGAGAGACGATCTTGCTGACCGTCGCCTCCTCGCGATGGGTCATCGCGGGATGGACATACTCGCGCCAGATGTTGCGACTGAAGAGGTTGGCGGCGGCGATCGACATCACCGCCGCGGGCACAAGAGCACCCACGGCGATGGCCGCGAAGGCCACACCCGTGAACCAGCTCGGGAACATGTTCTGGAAGAGATCGGCGATGGCGCTGTTGTTGCCGAAGGCCTTGGACGGCTTGACGCCGGCGGCGATCGCCATGAAGCCGAAGAGCCCGATCAGCCCGAGCAGGAAGGAGTACGCGGGCAGGAACGACGCGTTGCGCCTGATCACCCGCTGGCCGCTGGCGCTGAACACGCCCGTCAGCGAGTGCGGGTAGAGGAAGAGAGCCAGCGCGGAGCCGAGGGCGATGCTGCTGTACGCGTTGAACAGCGAGGGCTGGAGCACGTCCACCTTGGCCTTGGCCTTGGGGGCGAGGGCGGCCACCTGCTCGACCTTGTGGAAGATGTTGCCGAAGCCGCCCAGCTTGTAGGGGATGTAGATGACGGCGACAATCACCACCAGCCAGATCAGGCCGTCCTTGACGACCGCGATGAGCGCGGGGGCGCGCAGCCCACTGACGTAGGTGAACAGCGCCAGCACCACGAAGGCCACCACCAGGGCCACCTCCGGGCTGATCCCGATGTTGGCCAGCACCACCTTGATCCCGAAGATCTGCAGGGCGATGTAGGGCATGGTGGCAACGATCCCGGTGAGCGCGATGAGCAGCGCGAAGAAGCGGCTGTCGAAGCGGTCCTTCACATAGTCGGAGCCGGTGACGTAGCCCTTGTTGCGCGACACCTGCCAGAGGCGCGGCATGGTGGCCAGCACCAGCGGGTAGACGATGATGGTGTAGGGCAGTGCGAACAGGCCGTAGGCGCCGAGGGCGAAGACCACGCCCGGGACGGCCACGAACGTGTAGGCGGTGTAGAGGTCGCCGCCGAGCAGGAACCAGGTGACGATGGTCCCGAAGCTCCGGCCGGCCAGTCCCCACTCCTCGAGGTGGTTGAGGTCGGCCCGGCGCCAGCGGGAGGCCCCGAAGCCGACCACGGCGACCACCAGCCCGATGGCGATGACGATGATCAGCTCGTCCCAATGGGTGATCATGGCCCGTCGCCGCCACGGTTGAGCGCGTACACCACCCCGGTGACCAGCACCCCCAGGATCACCCAGAGAAACTGGTACCAGATGAAGAAGGGGATGCCCACCAAGCGCGGATCAGCATGGGCGTACCAGGTGGGGATGAGCAGCGCCACGAAGGGTATGACGAGCAGGATCAGCGCCCAGCGCCCCCTCCTGTTGGAGTCGGGTCGACCCTCCATCGCCGCGGGAATCTAGCACCCGTCACCACCATTGTTCAAGGGCGCCGGATCAGGCGTGCGCTCTCACCCCGCGCTGGCCATCACCAGGCGTACGCCTCAGGGGCGGGCCCCACCGGTGGGAAGATGGCGTCGAGCCGCTCCAGCGCGGTGTCGTCGAGGGACACCTCGAGCGCACGCACGCTGCTCTGCAGCTGCTCGACGGTGCGTGGTCCCACGATCGGCGCCGTCACACCTGGTTGCCTGAGCAACCACGCGACTCCCACGTCTGCGGGGTGACTGCCCAGCTCGTCGCAGAGCGCCTCGTAGCGCTCGATCTGGTCGCGATGGTCGGCGAGAATCCCCTGGGTCATCTCGGACGCCGAGCGACCCTCCTTCTGCTTGCGCAGGATGCCGCCGAGCGCGCCGCGCATCAGCGGGCTCCAGGGGATCACTCCCAGCCCAAGGGCGCGGGCCGCGGGGAGCACCTCCATCTCGATGCGCCGCTCCAGGAGGTTGTACAGCGACTGCTCGCTCACCAGGCCCTGGAAATGGCGGGCGCGGGCCGTCTCCTGTGCCTGGGCGATGTTCCAGCCGGCGAAGTTCGATGAACCAACGTAGATGACCTTGCCCTGGCGCACCAGCGTCTCCATCGCCTGCCAGATCTCCTCCCAGGGAGTGTCCCGGTCGATGTGATGCATCTGATAGAGATCGATGTGGTCGGTCTGCAGACGGCGCAGCGACCCCTCGCAGGCGCTGATGATGTTGCGCGCCGACAGGAACGTGTCGTTGGGCCAGTCGCTCATCGAACCGTAGAGCTTGGTCGCCATCACCACCTTCTCGCGACGCTGTCCGCCCTGCGCGAACCAGCGGCCGACGATGGACTCGGTCCATCCCTCCCCCTTCTTGCGAAACCCGTACACGTTGGCGGTGTCGAAGAAGTTGATGCCCTGTTCCAGGGCTGCGTCCATGATCATGTGCGACACCTCTTCGGTGGCCTGGGGGCCGAAGTTCATGGTGCCGAGACAGAGACGGCTGACCGAGAGACCTGAGCGTCCGAGGTGGGTGTGGTCCATGCGCCGAGTCTGCGCGCTCGGTCAGACCTCGCGCTCCAGCTCACCGAGCACCCAGTTCACCGTCTCGCTGTCGAAGCCGCGCCGTTGCAGCGCGCCCCCGACGCGCTGCCGTCGCTGATGGCCGTCCCACTCCGGCTTGGCGCGCAGCCAGAGCCGCCGGCCGAGGTGCAGCGCCGCGGTGCGCTCGCCCTGCGCATCGACGTCGGCGAGCGTGGCGGCGATGGCCTCGTCGCCCACTCCGCGAGCGCGCAGCTGGGCCGCCACCTGGATGCGACCGTGCCCGGAGCGCTGGCCGCGTGCCGCGATCGATCCGGCCAGGGCGGCGTCATCGACGTACCTGAGCCGGACCATCGCTGCGGTCGCCGCCACCGCCGCCGGCTCGCTGAAGCCGCGGCGCTGCAGACGTCGCTGCAGGGCCGCGGCCGACTGCGCTGCGCCGCGGAGCATGCGCAGCGCCACCGCCTCCGCCGCCGCTGCGGAGTCAGGGTCCGCGGGTGCCGCCGGGACGCCCTGGCGTTGGGCGGCGCCCGCGTCCCTCACCGGCTCAGCCGACCGCCACCGGTGGCATCGCCCCGTTGCCGTCGGGCTCGACCAGGGGGGTGACCTCCGGCAGGGACTGCACCTTGACCCTGCCGGCGATCTCCTCGAGCAGGTCGACGTTCTGGCGCAGGAAGTCGCGCACGTTCTCGCGGCCCTGGCCGAGCCGCATCTCGCCGTACGAGAACCAGGCACCACTCTTGTCGACCACCTTGGTGTCGATGGCGATGTCGAGCACGCTGCCGGCGTAGGAGATGCCCTCGTTGTACATGATGTCGAACTCCGCCACCCGGAAGGGCGCGGCCACCTTGTTCTTGACAACCTTGACCTTGACACGGTTGCCGACGACGTCGAGACCCTGCTTGAGGGAGTCGATCTTGCGGATGTCCATGCGCACCGAGGCATAGAACTTGAGCGCCCGTCCACCGGTGGTGGTCTCGGGATTGCCGAACATCACCCCGATCTTCTCGCGGAGCTGGTTGATGAAGATGACACAGGTGTTGGATCGTGAGATCGCCGCGGTGAGCTTGCGCATCGCCTGCGACATGAGCCGTGCCTGGAGGCCGACGTGGCTGTCGCCCATCTCGCCGTCGATCTCGGCCTTGGGGACCAGGGCGGCCACCGAGTCGATGACCACCACGTCGACGGCGCCGCTGCGCACCAGCACCTCGACGATCTCCAGGGCCTGCTCGCCGGTGTCCGGCTGGGAGATGAGCAGCTCATCGGTCCTGACGCCGATGCGGCCGGCGTACTGCGGGTCGAGGGCATGTTCGGCGTCGATGAACGCGGCCACCCCGCCGAGCTTCTGAGCCTCGGCGATGACGTGCAGGGTGAGCGTGGTCTTGCCCGAGGACTCCGGGCCGTAGATCTCGATGACCCGTCCGCGCGGCACTCCCCCGACGCCCAGCGCGATGTCGAGGGTGAGCGCCCCGGTGGGGATGGCCTCGACCCGCTGGGTGCGTGCCTCTCCGAGACGCATGATCGCCCCCTTGCCGTGGGCCCGCTCGATCTGTCCGAGCGCCGTGCTGAGTGCCCGATCCCGCTCTGTGGTCACCGCCTCACTCCCGCTGACGGCGGCTGCGCGCCGCCCGTTGACCTCGATGATGGGATCGATAGTACGACTTTCCGGTGTTGTTGTCAAAGCAGAAACTCCATGGGCTGTGGAATGGGTGGGATCGGTGCCGCGATGTCCTGGATGCTTCGATCGAACAGATGTACGCCCCCACTGTAGACGCTCCTGCCCGGGATGACAACGGCATCATGCGCGGCCCGGGCGACAGCTGCCTGTCGCCGCCCGGCCGGCCTCTCAGCGCAGCTCCACGAGGAGGGTGAGCGCCTGGGCCACCGCGGCGGCGCGGTTGCCCTCGCGCCCCAGGTCCGTCTCCAGCCGGGCCACCCTCTCCGCCAGCGGCGAGGCGACGGCCACGAAGACCAGCCCAGCCGGCTTGCCCCCCTCCTCTGACCCCGGACCGGCCACACCGGTGATGCCCACGCCGACGTCGGCCCCGAGCCGCCGCCGCGCACCCCTGGCCATGGCCATCGCCACCTCCGCGCTGACCGCGCCGCGGCCCCCGAGCAGCCCGGCGTCGACGTCCAGCAACCCCGTCTTCAGCGAGTTGTCGTAGGCGATCACCCCACCGCGGAAGTAGCCGGACGACCCCGCGACGGCTGTGAGGACGGCGCCGAGCAGGCCGCCGGTGCAGGACTCGGCCACCGCCACCGTCCAGCCCCTGGAGGCGAGCGCCGCGCCGGCGGCCGCGCTGTCGGGGAAGGCGTCGAGGAGGCGGGGAGGCTCGGCGGCTGTCATCAGATCACGAAGCGACGGTAGCGCCAGAGGTAGTCGAGCCCGCTGAGCACGGTCGCGGTCACCGCCAGGCCGACCATCACCAGCGCCGCAACGTGCAGGCCGGGGAAGGGCTGCTCGAGGATGAGCAGGCCGATCATCAGGTTCTGCGAGAGGGTCTTCGACTTCCCCCACGGCGTCGAGGCCATGACCACGCCCTGGTTGGCGGCGACGAAGCGCAGGCCGGTGATGAGGAACTCACGGCCGAACACGACGACCACCACCCAGGCGGGGATGATGGTCTGGCCGACCAGGATGACCAGGACGGTGATCACCAGGATCTTGTCCGCCAGCGGATCGAGGAACTTGCCCAGCTCGGTGACGGAGTTGCGCCGCCGGGCGAGGTGCCCGTCCAGCGAGTCGGTGGCGGCAGCGGTGGCGTACACGGCCGCGCTCACCTGGGCGTGGTAGGCGAAGTCCACGCTCAGCGAGTAGCCGATCACCGGCACCAGCAGCAACCGGAAGATGGTCAGCTGGTTGGGCAGGGTGAGATGACGCGTCACCGGTAGTTGGTGAACTGCAGGGGCACGTCGAGGTCGGCCGCGCGCAGCGTGGCGATGACCCCCTGCAGGGCGTCCTTGTCCTTCCCGTTGACCCGGAGCTGATCCCCCTGGATGCGCACCTGCACCTTGGGGTGATCGGCGCGGATCTGCTTCTGCAGCTTCCTGGCCAGCTCGTCGTTGATGCCGCGGCGGAGCTTGATGACCTGTCTCACCTTGCCCCTGGCCGCGTCCTCCGGTTTCTGCGCGTCGAGGATCTTGAGATCCAGGTGGCGTTTGTGGAACTTGCTCTTGAGCACGTCGACCATGGCGCGCAGCTGCATGTCGCCCTCGGTGGTGAGGGTGATCTGCTCCTTCTCGAGCTCGACCTGGGCTGTGAGGTTCTTGAAGTCGTAGCGGTTGCCGATCTCGCGCCGCGCCTGGTCGATGGCGTTGACCAGCTCCTGGTGGTCGAAGTCGCTGACCACGTCGAACGAGAACTCCTGGGCCATGTGCCCGCAGGATACCGGTCGCGGTGACGCGGCTTCAGCGATCCGGGCGGGAGGTGCTCAGCCGTCGCCGGCGACGCCGCTGCTCGGGATGGTCGCCGTCAGGGCAGCCTCCTCGGCGGGAGGCGGCGCCACCGGGCGGCGGGCCGCCGAGAGGAACTCGAGCAGCGGAGCGACGAGGTCGGGGCGGATCTGAGAGCGCGCCTCGTCTCCCTCGGCGCGCACCATCAGCACACCGGCGTTGAGCAGACGGTCGAGCTGGTGGCGCACCTCGAAGCTCTCGGTCCTGGTCAGAGCGGCCAGCTCCTCGACCGTGCGCGGCTGGTCGAGCAGGTGGCGAACCAAGCGCAGCCGGTCGGGGTCGGCGAGCGAGCGGAGCAGGTCGGCCGTGGGCCGGAGCTCGTCGGGGGAGCCGGAAAGCAGGGCGCGGGCCGCGTGCCACGCCTCCTGCGGACGCCGCGGCAGCTGGCGGCCGCTGATGTAGCTGGTCTGCAGCAGCGCCTCCCCCACCGTCGCCCCGGTGCTGCGGCGTGCGCCCACGATGTAGATGACCGCGCCCACCACCATGGCGATCACCGCGTCGAGCCAGCCGGCGCCGATGCCGATGCCGAACAGCCGCCGGCCCAGCGCGAGCAGCCCGGTCACGATGCTGAAGACGACCCCGAGGTCGATGGCAGCGGCGATCCCGGCTCGAACGGGTCGCGGGACCCGCACCAGGCCCGCACCCGTGGACGGGGGCGTGCGCCTGATCGCGAAGAAGACGCCCAGGCCCATCACCACCAGGATGACCCCCTGCACGGCGAGGCGCTCGACCTGGTTGAAGAAGTGCTCGACGGGGATGCCGACAACCGTCCCCAGGGCCACGAACGCGCCCACCCAGACGACGGTGGACGGGACCATGGCGACGATGAACGTCCGTGCCGGCACGCGCACCGCCCCGGCGACCAGCGTCGTGTAGATGCGCAGCCCGGGGATCAACCTGCTCAGCGCCACCCCCTGCCATCCAGCCGATCGGACTCGCCCCGACACGCGCTCGAGGTTGCGCTGCTGGTGGAGGCGCTGGGCGAGCGAGACCAGCCCGCGCTCGCCGACCAGCCGGGCCCACCCGTAGCCGACGAATGAGCCGAGGATGCACGCCGCCATCGCCAGCGGGATGAAGACGTAGGGATCGAGGCCTCCCGCCGCGATCAGCAACCCGGCCGCGAGCAGGACGATCTCGCCCGGGGCGAACGGCAGTGGGACGCCGGACTCCTCGGCGAAGAGGAGGCCGCAGAGCAGGACGACCGCGACCACCCCGTGCAGGCCCTGGAGGAAGCTCATCGGGCGCGCTCGACCCCGAGGTCTCGGATCACTCCTCGCCGAGCTCGGCGAGGTACTCGTCGACCTGGATGACGTCCATGAGCACCTCGCGCGACTTGCTGCCCTCGTACGGACCGACGATGCGGTGCTCGGCGAGCTGGTCGACCAGCCGCGCCGCCCGCGTGTAGCCGACATTCATCCTGCGCTGCAGCAGCGACGCCGCCGCGCGTCCCTCCGCGGCGACGATGTGCGCCGCCTTGGCGAACAGGACGTCGCGCTTGCCCACGTCGCGTGCCCACGACACGTTCGCCTCCACCTGGAAGATCTCCTCCTGGTAGTCGGGCGCACCCTGCGCCTTCCAGTGGCCGATCAGCGAGTCGAGCTCGCGATCGCTGACGAAGGCGCCCTGGAGCCGCTGCGCCTTGCCCTGGTCGATGGGCAGGTAGAGCATGTCACCGCGGCCGAGCAGCTTCTCGGCGCCCATCTCGTCGAGGATGACCCGGGAATCGGTGCCGCTGGAGACGGCGAAGGCCACCCGCGAGGGGATGTTGGCCTTGATGAGACCGGTGATGATGTCGGCCGAGGGACGCTGGGTGGCGACCACCAGGTGGATGCCCACCGCCCGGGCCAGCTGGGCGATCCGGCAGATCAGGTCCTCGATCTCCCCGGCGGCGACCATCATCAGGTCGGCGAGCTCGTCGATGACGATGACGGTGTAGGGCAGCGGCGAGAGGCCCAGCCCGGGCGCGCGTTCGTTGAAGGCGGCGATGTTGCGGGCGCCGTGCGTGGCGAAGAGCTTGTAGCGCTCCTCCATCTCCTTGACCGCCCAGCGCAGCGAGGCCACCGCCGCCTCGGGCTCGACCACCACGGGCACGAGCAGGTGGGGCAGGTCGCCGAAGTTGCTCAGCTCCACGCGCTTGGGGTCGATGAGGATCAGCTTCAGCTCCGCGGGGGTCGCCTGGAGCAGGAAGCCACCCAGCACGGCGTTGATGCAGACCGACTTGCCGCTCCCCGTGGCCCCGGCGATGAGCAGGTGGGGCATGCGCGTCAGGTCCCCGGCGACGGGGTGGCCGCTGACGTCGGCGCCCAGCGCCACCGCCAGGCGGGTGCGGCTGTCGGTGAACGTCGCCGACTGCACGATCTCCTTGAGCGCCACCAGCTGGGCCGCCTTGTTGGGCACCTCGATGCCGATCGCCGACTTGCCGGGGATGAACGGCTGGATGCGGATCGGCGCCGCCAGGGCCAGGGAGAGGTCGGTCTGGTAGCCGACGATCTTGCGCACCGGCACCCCGGCCGCCGGCTGGAGCTCGTACTGGGTGACGGTCGGCCCCACCGACTCGCCGATGATCCGGGTCTCGATCCCAAAGCTGCGCAGCGTCGAGACGATCGTCTGCTTGTTGCGCTCCACCTCGAGGTTGAGCCGCTCGCGCTTGCCGGCGACGGTGTCGAGGATGTCGGGGCTGGGCAGCACCCACACCTTCTCCCCCTCGTCGATCTCGGCAGCGTGGCCGACGGCCACCTCGGGGATGGGGCCGAGGACCGGTTCGGCGGTGCCCTCGAACTCGCGCACGAAGCCCTCGTCGTGGAGCGGCTCGACGTTGTCGAACTCGCGCTCGGCGATGCCGGCGAAGGCCTCCTGCACCTCGACGGGCGCGGCGGCCGGCGGGGGCACGAACACCGGCGCGGCGGTGCCGGTGAGGTCGACACCGGGCGGCCCGCCGGCGCGGCGGCGTTCGCGCTTGGAGGACGCGGAGTCCTCCGCGCTGGCGAGGTGCTCGCCCAGCCAGCCGGCGACCGGGGCGACCCGGAGGTCGACCGCCAGCACCAGCCCCAGCGCGGCCGCCACCAGCATCAGCACACCCGACGCGGGGCCGCCGAGGCGGTCGGCGACACCGGGGCCGAGCTTGTTGCCGACCCAGCCCGCGCTCCCCGTCGCGGCCAGGCCCAGGAAGCCGAGAACGGCGAGAACCGTGACCAGCGAGCCGACGCCGGCGAGCACCCCGCCGCGCCACTCGTGGCCCTGGAGGAGGCGGGCGCCGGTGACCCCGAGACCGGCGGCGATCAGCCAGGCGCCGGCACCGAGGACGGTGAAGAAGCCGTCGTGGATGGGCCCCGCGACAGTCCCGCCACCGGGGATGAGCAGGACAACGGCCAGCACCGCGCCCGCGCCCAGCAGCCCCACCCCGCTGAGCTCGCGGCGCTGGTCGGGGGTGAGCAGCGGCTGGTGCCTGACGGGGCGGCGGCGGGCGGGCGTCCGGGCACGCGCCGGGGCACGGCGGCGGGCTGCCGGTCGGGATTTCGTGGGGGCGCGTCGTGCCATCTTGTGCAGTGCAGCCTGGGGTGGGACGTGTGCGGATCGCGGCCGCTCCCCGGGATCCTCCGGAGGCGCGTCGATCGTATCAGCGCAGCGGCGGCCGTGCCGAACCGGCGTTCGCCCGTCCCCACTTCGTCGGCGCAGGCGACTTCACGTCGCCGCAGCCGACACCGCCAGTTGGGGGTTGTGCGAAGGGGGAACCCGTTCCCCCTTCGTCTCTAGACCTCGGTGACCACCGGGAGGATCATCGGCCGGCGCCGGGTGCGGGAGTACAGGAAACGCGACAACCCCTCGTGGATCGCCGCCTGCCACACCGACCACTCGGCGTCGGGGTTGAGCTTGTCGACCAGCCCGAGGGTGTGGGCACGGGCCTCGTCGAAGAGGTTGTCGGTGGCGCTGTCCTCGATGAAGCCGCGCGAGAGCAGGTCGGGCCCGGCGATGACCGCGCCGGTGCTGCGCTCGACGGTCAGCGCCACGATGACCACTCCGTCCTGGGCGAGCAGGCGGCGGTCGCGGAGCACTACGTCGCCCGCCTCGTCGATGCTGAGGCCGTCGACGTACACGTAGCCGGCCGGGACACGCTGGGGGAGGCGGCGGATGCCCTGGGCGTCGATCTCGATGACGGTGCCGTTGTCGACGGGCAGGATGTGGTCGCGCGCGATCCCGGCGGAGGCGGCCAGGTCGGCGTGGATGGAGAGGTGGCGGTACTCGCCGTGGACGGGGACGAAGTAGGTGGGCCTGGTCAGGGTGAGCATCAGCTTCAGCTCCTCGCGGCTGGCGTGGCCGGAGGCGTGCACGTGGTGCTTCGAGGAGTTGAAGACCCTCGCCCCGCGCCGGTAGAGGTTGTTGATGGTGCGGTGCACCGCCTCCTCGTTGCCGGGGATGGGGTTGGCGCTGATGATCACCGTGTCGCCCTCGTGCAGCTGCACCATGGGATGCTCACCGGCGGCGATCCGGGCCAGCGCCGACATCGGCTCCCCCTGCGCGCCGGTGCAGAGCACGGTCAGCTCATGGTCCGGCACAGACGCATGCTGCTTGGGAGACACGAAGACGCCGGGGGTGCGCAGGAACCCCAGCTCCTGGCCGACGCGCACGTTGTTGAGCATGGAGCGGCCGACGATGAAGCACCTGCGGCCGCAGCTGGCGGCGGCGTCGATCGCCTGCTGCAGCCGCGAGATGTTGGACGCGAAGGTGGCCATGAGGATCCGCCCCGGCGCGGCCGCGAACAGCGGCGCCAGTCCCTCCCCCACCCGGCGCTCGCTCGGGGTCGTGCCCTCCTGCTCGGCGTTGGTGGAGTCGCTGAGCAGCAGCAGCACGCCCTCGTCGCCGAGACGGGCCAGCCGGGCCAGGTCGGGAGGCGAGCCCTGCACCGGCGTCTGGTCGATCTTGAAGTCGCCGGTGTGCACGATGACGCCCTCGGGGGTGTGCAGCGCCAGCGAGCAGGCGTCGGGGACGGAGTGGGTGATGTGGATCCACTCGACGCTGACCGCGCCCAGCTGCACAGTGTCGCCGGCGCGGACGGTGTGCAGCTCGGTGGAGTCGAGGAGCTTGTGCTCCCTCAGCTTGTTGCGCAGGAAGCCGAGCGTCAACGAGGTTCCGTAGACGGGCACCGCCAGCCGCGGCAGTACATAGGGGAGCGCGCCGATGTGATCCTCGTGGGCGTGGGTCAGCACGATGCCGCGGACCCGCTGGGCGCGCTCCATCAGCCAGCTGATGTCGGGGATGACCAGGTCGATGCCGAGCATCTCCTGCTCGGGGAACATCAGCCCGCAGTCCACCACCACGATGTCCTGACCGCATTCGATCGCCATCAGGTTGCGGCCGATCTCGCCGAGACCGCCGAGCGGGACCAGGGAGATCACAGGGCGAAGAGGCTCAGCTGGTCGGCCTCGAGCGCTGCCGGGGCGGGTTCGGCGCGCGCCGAGCGCGCCGCCTCCGCCAGGTCGAGATAGCCGCGGACGCGGCGCATGTCGGCGAACAGGGTCTCGCGAAGGGATCCGTTGTAGAGCGCGGCGGCGGGATGGTACAGGGGAACGTAGACGCGGTCGTCGCGGACCACGCGCTCCCCATGCAGCCGCGAGATCCCCGCCACGTCCGGGAGCAGGCGGAGGAGCGCGTGCCGCCCCAGGATGAGGATTACGTCGGGGCGGAGCAGGGCGATCTGCTCGTCGAGGAAGTGGCTGCAGGCGCTGACCTCGTCGGGCTCCGGGTCGCGGTTGCCGGGTGGCCGGCAGCGCACCGTGTTGGTGATGTAGAGGTCGCGACGGGTGAGACCGATCGAGAGGACCAGCTCGGTGAGCAGCTTGCCCGCGGCCCCGACGAAGGGACGGCCCTGCTGGTCCTCCTTCTCGCCGGGCGCCTCGCCGATGGCCATGATCCGCGCCTCGACAGGGCCGTAGCCGGGGACCGCCTGGGTGCGCGTCTGGTGGAGGCGGCAGGCGACGCACGCTCGGATGCGGCCGTGGATCTCGAGCAGCTGTTCAGTGGTCGGCGCCACCTGCATGCGCCGCCGATTGTAGGGAGTGGGTCGTGCCCGGGCTGAAGGTCAGCCGGCCTGGTTGATCCACCAGTAGGCCACCAGCCAGAAGCACAGCACCACCGCGAACACGCCGGCCACCGCACCACCCCCTCGTCACGGGCTCCCTCTGCCCGGTCGGCAGAAGTGTGACACGAATGCGTCAAGAGCGCCATACCCACCGATCCAGCCCAGGCACGGCGATGCGCCGCCTGCCGGGTCAAGCCGGCCGCGCCGGGGCGTGTCACATGGTCCGGGCGTTCGCGCCCTGCTGATCGCGGCCGGTATCGTCCTGCTGCCTGCTCAGGACAGGAGCAGCTCGGCCACCGGGGCGGCGTTGGTGGCGAGGAGAGTGGCTCAGCTGGGGGAGGACCAGGAGCGATTCGGCACCTTGACGGCGTTGGTGGCAGCGATAAGGTCACGCTTGGGGCGAGCACCGGGATGGGTGCGGTGGAACACCGCCACAGCCGGGTACGCGAACGAGATCATCGGGTCACCGATGATGCTTCGCCCGCCCGCGCCGGTTGGCAGACGGCCGCGGACGCCACGCAGATGTGCATTATTCGGCTGTGTCAATGGGCCTCAGTGCTCATCTCACGTTGAAGACCTGCGAGTCGAGGGAAGCGAACTGAAGGGGAGGCAACGTGTGAGCGGTGAATACAGCCGTGTAGTACCCGCGCGGACTCGGCCACGGCTTCCCGCTGCAACGCGGCCACCGCAGATTGACGGTCGTTGAGCCGCCGGCGGGAACCACGATGGTCCCATGGCCAGCCGATGATATGGCAACGCGTGCATCACAGTACACGTCACCAAGCGTCGCACCTCCCCCTACCTGGGAAGGGTCGAACCCAACCCGTTGACCAGCCAGCACAGCCACATCAAATTCCCAAGTTATGGGGTAAGCGCCTGGGTTTTGAGCCAACAGGACCCCGATCGCGAGACTGCGTGCGAGTTGGATCTCGTCCGAAGCACCATCTTGCACTCCTCCCCACCTCACTTCGACCGATGGAACTGAGTGAAGTACTGATGGGATGGGTACGGGCGCCCCACTGGTCGACGCCAATGGCGACTGAACCTCGGGTGACTGCGGTGTGGCAAGAGCGCGTGTCGAGGCTGCGCAACCAGTGGTCAGAGCGACCACGATCATTCCCGCAACGCCGATCCGGAGCACGGCTCGGGGTCTCCTACCGACTGAGGATGAGTGGAGTCGCCTCCTCAGGCGTCAGGTACTTCACAAGCCCGCTTGGCGCCACAGCACGTATCACCGCCCAATAGCGTCCTGCCGTCGCGGCGGTGCCGTCAGCCAGCCGCTGTGGCCAATCAAGTGAGATCACGACCGTCGTGTTAGCCGGAACCACAACGCTGGCCGGTCCCGGTGAAGACCGAGATGCTGCCCAGTCCCAGACGCCTCCGGGCCATTGTTGATATGGGATTGGGTTGGCAATGGCTGCGCTGTAGAAGGCAGGAGGAGGCGGCTCCGTGGCAATGAACATGTCTATGGAGAAGGTTTGCGGTGTTGCCAGAGGATTTTTGAGGTACGCGTTGGCAAGCGGGTGCGTCGCTGACGTGATAGTGTACGGCGTGGGCACAAGAGGATTTGGATCTTGACCGACCTGAGTCCCTCCCCAGCGAATCGCGATGGTGGACAGGGTATCCAGCATCGGCGCTCCGTGCAGACCGCTTGGCGGCAACGCCATTACCCCCGCGATGCTTCGATTGGGCGCCCCTGAAGCCGTCGCCCGCGTAGCCGCGCCGCCGGAGGAATATCCGGTTCCACCAGAGCCACACGCAGCGAGTGACCCGGCTGCGACAAGCAGTAGTCCCATAGCGCGGAGCCTATCCATTACACCCGCCGCTTCCTCGGGGAGCTGGTCCGTAGTTTTCGTAGGAGTACGACCCACCCGGCGGGTTGGGGATATTGCAGTAGGGGTACGTGGCGTCGGTTCTCAAGGTCGATAGGGTATTCCACCCTTGCCAAGTGCCGGCATGGACAGCGGGGCTTGTGACAACCGCTTGGCCCATCTGGTCAGATGAGGCGTTATACACCTCGCCTTGATAAATCGCGAAGTACCCAGGATTGTCTCCGGCAGGAAGGTAGATCGTGGCCCAACCTGTTGCATCGGTGACGGGTTGATCATACAACCGGCCACCGATGACGAGTTCCTGATTGGAGTAGTTGTGAGCGTTATTCCCACCGCCATTGTTCCCCTCAACATTGAGCACGGACCTGCCCTGCGAGAAGATGTTGGCCTCCTGATAAAAGTACACGGAACCAGACCTGATTTGGCAGTTAGTCCCGGTGATCCAGCACACGATGCCTTCATAGGCACCGTTTTCAATAGTGTCCATGTGCCCGTATCCATCGGTATGTGGAAGGACAAGCGCCACAGTCTCCAACGTGTGGTCTGTGTTCGCGTTACAGAGGAAGGGATGGCCGTCGTTTCCGATGTTGACCACCGCGCTCGAGCCGTCGACTCCGCCGCTATAGTAAGTCTGTACCGGAGTGTAGTAGCCCGCTCCAGTGTTACACGAGGTTGCCGCGGCGGCATCACGTACAGGCGACAGCGCAAGAATCGGAGCGGCGACAAACGCCAACGTAAGAACTGCGAACCGCAAGTCCCTCGACGATGCACCCCGTTGGATCATGAACAGTGCCTACCGTGCCGCATCGAACTGCAGCGCCGCACCGAAGGTGCGACTACCTACCTCATCGTGGGCGTGAAGGGGATTATTGTCAAGGTGGCGTATTCCCTCACCGAGGATCTGACTTTCCGTTCAACGTTCCGTCAGGAAGGAATCTGACCGACGGGACTGCACCCCCGGGGGTTCTCGGGGAGAAGGAGATGAGGGTTGCCGACCGCCACGAGCTGGCCCGTGACCTGCGCCCGCGCTACGCCGCCGCACGTCGGGCGGAACGAGGAGCGATCCTCGACGGCTTCTGCCTGGCCAGCGGGTACAACCGCAAGTACGCGGTGGGCGTGCTCCGGGGCAGCCAGGCCCGTGTGGCGGTGCGCCGGCGCGTGGCACGCCGTCGGATGTACGGGAGCATCTTTCGCGAGGCGCTCACGATTGCCTGGGAGGCGTCCGGCTACGTCTGCTCGGAGCGGCTCCAGCCCTTCCTCGGCGAGCTGGTCCCGCTGCTCGAGCAGCACGGTGACCTCGCCGTCGACGCGACCACTCGCGCTCTGCTCCTGGCCGCCAGCGTGAGCACCGTGGAGCGGACGGTGGCCTCGGTGCGGCGCAGCACCACCACGCGGCGGATGTCGCAGACCAAGCCGGGAACGCTGCTGCGCAAGCAGATCCTTGCGCTGATCGGCCACTGGAAGACCGAGGACGTCCCCGGCTACCTGGAGATCGATCTCGTCTCCCACAGTGGCGAGTTCGCCTCGGGCACGTTCATGTACACGCTCTCGACCGTTGACCTCTGCACGGGGTGGACTGAGCGTGGTGCCGATGGTGGGCAAGTCCCAGACCGGAGTCGTGGATGCCCTTGATCGGATCCGCCGGCAGCTGCCGTTCAAGCTTCTTGGTATCCACCCACGCCGGCAGTGAGTTCATCAACCACCACCTCTTCAAGTACTGCACCGACAGGGCGATCGTCTTCACCCGCTCGCGGCCCTTCCACAAGAACGACAACTGCCACGTGGAGCAGAAGAACCGGACGCTGGTGCGTCGCTTGATCGGCTACGACCGCCTCGACACCCCCGCCCAGCAGGCCTGGCTCGACGCCTTCTACACCGACCTGCTCCGTCCCTTCGCCAACTGCTTCCAGCCAGTGATGAAGCTCATTGGCAAGGAGGCTGCGGACCAACGGACCCCCGCGTCTACGACATCCCAGCAACGCCGCTGCGCCGGGTCCTCGACCACCAAGCCGAGCACATCGACTTCAGCCGCCTGAGCGCCCTGACCGACCTCTACAGCGGCACCAGCCCACTCGCCCTCAAGCGATCGATCGACCGCAGCCTCGCCGCCATGCTCGTCACTCTCGGAGGCCGTCGCAGTGCCTGATCGCACTTCTCCACAGAACCAGAGTTGTCCACCCCTTCTCCCCGGACCCCTGGGCTTGCATCCCGGATTCCGGCATCAGGGGTCCAACTCTTGTTCTCCTTGAGGACGCGGAGCTGCCGGATGCGGTCGGCGCCAGGTCGGTGCCAGCAGGTGCCCTTGGCTTTGAGGCGGCGGCCGACGACCACGTCCAGGACATTCTCGATGGGACCTGAGGCCTGGGCGCCACGCCGCGCATTGCTGGCAATGCCGTCGCGATTGGCGTCGATGTACTTGAGAGCCACGCCCGACCGCAGGCGGCGTTCGTCGTCCTCGGTCTCCGCCGCCCCGTGCTCGGCAACGGCGCTGATTAGAACGTCGACTTCCTGCAGCGCCAGCGTGATCAGGGCACCGAGTGACCGCGGCGCGGCGGCATCCCCCGAGGGCCTCGGCAAGGCGTCTCTCAACGGGCCAGATGTCGAGGAATGGGATCGCTGTGGGAAAATGCTGGCGCCGCACGCGATGCAGATCGGTATCACCATCGCCGACGAACCGGGGCTCGCGCGCCCTGAACGTACCCGCTTTGGGCGCCCACCAGCGCGAGCTTCTCGCCGAAGGTGGCCGTTGCATCGAAGCCGCATAGAGTGCGTTTGCCGAGCAGCCGGGTTCGTCCGTTAGATTCTAGTCGTCGATCGTACAAGCCGAATTCGAGATACTTCGGTCGTCAAGTGCCCGAACGACCGGGCTCAGCCGCGCAGGAGCAGCTCGGCCACCTGCACGGCGTTGGTGGCGGCGCCCTTGCGCAGGTTGTCGGCCGCCAGGAAGAGCGCCAGCCCGTTCTCCCGCGAGCGGTCGGCGCGGATGCGCCCCACGTGCACCTCGTCGCAGCCGGCGACCGCGCGCGGGGTTGGGTAGTGCTGCGTCGCCGGGTCGTCCACGACCAGGACGCCCGGGGATGCCGCCAGCACCCGGCGCGCCTCACCGGCACCGACCGGCTGCTCGAGCTCGATCCACAACGCAGCGGCGTGGCCCACGGCCACGGGGACGCGCACCGTGGTGACCCCGATGGGCAGGTCCGGCAGGTCGAGCACGCGACGCAGCTCAGCGGTGACCTTGGTCTCCTCCTCGGTGTCGTCGCCGACCATCGCCCAGCCGCCGGGGACCACGTTGCCGTGCAGCACGTGCGGGTAGACGACCCGGCACGGCGGCCTCCCGTGGGCATCGTCGCGCTCCTGCTCGGCCAGCTCCGCCGCCAGCGCCCTGCCCCCGCCGCTGGCAGCCTGGTAGGTCGCGACGGTGAGATGGCACAGCCCGAAGCGGGCGTGCAGCGGTGCCACCACCACCGCCAGCGGGATGGTGACGCAGTTGGGGTTGGCGACGATCCCCGCGTGTGAGGCGAGAGCTGTGGCGTTGACCTCAGGCACCACCAGCGGCACCGCCGGGTCGAGCCGGTAGGCGCTCGACTTGTCGACGGCGATGCCCCCGCCCTGGGCGACGAGGGGGGCGAAGCGGCGCGAGGTCGCCGCCCCGGCGGCGAAGAAGACGACGTCGGCGCCGCGCAGCGCCGTGTCGGCCACCTCCGCCACCTCGACGTCGTGGTCGCGGAAGCGCACCACCGCCCCGGCGCTGCGCGCGCTCGCCAGGGCGCGGAAGCCTCCGATCGGGAACAGCCGGTCCTCGAGGACCCGCAGCAACGTGCCCCCGGCGGCGCCCGTCGCCCCCACCACGGCGACGACGGGCGGATCAGGCACGGTGAGGGCTACGCGGGGCCGCCGCTGCCGGCGCCGGCGGCCTCGGCCTGCTGCCTGGCGAGGTCGCGGATGGCCTCCTTGCGGGAGAGGTTGATGCGGCCGCGGTCGTCGACCTCGATGACCTTGACCATGATCTCGTCGCCGATGTTGACGAC
>JBOHUD010000090.1:0-24278 GCA_050734155.1 Candidatus Dormibacteria bacterium | reverse complement strand
CGTGCTCGGTCACCTCCCCCAGCCGGGCCACGATGGCGTCCGTCCCCGCCCCTCCCAGGGCGAGCTGCAGGAGCTCCATCTGGAGCAGCTGGGCGCGCTCGTGGAGCACGGTGCGCTGCTCCACGATGTAGCGCACCACCGACTGCTGCATCTCGGTGACGTGGGAGCCGTCCGGGAGTCGGAGGAGTGGCATCAGCCGCCGGTCGGCGACGCCGAGGCTGGCCGGCGAGGCGTCGCCGACCACGGCGACGGCCACCCCGCCCTTTTCGGCAAGGCCGTTCATGACGTCGGCCAGCTCCAGGCGCTCGTCGAGGAGGCGGATGGAGGCGACCGGCACCAGCGCCATCTCGCCACCCTTGACGGCCTCGAACGCCGGGGGCCGGGTGCGCAGCGTCGTCGCCCATTCCACGCGGCGATCCAGCCCCGCGCCGCCACCGAGGAGCTCGGTGCCCTCCGGCAGCGCGCCGCGCCACACGTCGCGCACGGTGATCAGAGCGCTCTCCATCAGAGCCCCCGCCACAGGCCCGCGACGCCGCTCACCGTCAGGACCGCTCCAGGTAGCGCTCCAGCTCCCAGCCGGTCACCTGGCCGCGGTACTCGCGCCACTCGGCGCGCTTGGCATCGAGGTAGCGGTCGGCGAGGTTGTCGCCGAGCGCGTCCCGAACCACCTCGTCGTCGGCGCAGGCGTCGACGGCGTCCTTGAGGTTGTCGGGGAGCAGGCCGACGTTGCGACGCTCCAGCTCCACCTCGTCGAACCCGTACAGCGCCTCCTCCACCGGGGGCGGCAGGGGCAGCCGCCGCTCGACGCCGTCGAGCCCGCAGCGCAGCATCACCGCGAACGCCAGGTAGGGATTGCACGACGGGTCGGGGCTGCGCAGCTCGAGGCGGGCCGCCTGGGTCCGGGACACGTGGGGGACACGGATCAGCGCGCCGCGGTTGGTGCGTGCCCAGGACAGGAAGATCGGCGCCTCGAGACCGCGCACCAGCCGCTTGTACGAGTTCACCAGGGGGGCGAGCACCAGGCACATCCCGGCGGCGTGGTGCAGCTGCCCGGCGATGAAATGCTTGGCGACGTCGCTGAGCCCGTAGTCATCGGCGCCGGCGAAGGCGTTGCCACCGCCGCTGTTTCCCAGGCTCTGATGCACGTGCATGCCGCTGCCGGGCTGGTCGTTGAAGGGCTTGGGCATGAAGCTGGCGATCACCCCCGACCGCTGCGCGACCGCCTGCAGGGCCAGCCGGAAGGTGACCACGGCGTCGGCGGCGGAGAGCGCGTCGGCGACGCCGAGGTCGACCTCGTGCTGCCCCGGGGCGACCTCGTGGTGGGCGCTGTTGACCTCCACCCCGACCGCCGCCGCGGCTGCCAGCATGGCCTGGCTGAGGTCGCTGGCACCCCCGCCGGTGACGTCGAAATAACCGGCGGAGTCGTCACGCAGCGCTCGCGGCGTCCCGGCCGCGTCCCGCTCCAGGATGAAGAACTCGATCTCCGGCCCCACCCGGTAGTCGTAGCCCAGGGCCGCGGCGTGGTCGACGGCGCGGCGCAGGGCGCCGCGGGGGTCGCCGCTGTACGGCTCCCCGTCGGGGGTGCGGGCCCAGCAGATCAGCCGCGCGGTGGGCTCCGCCGTCCAGGGCAGCACCCGCAGGGTGGTGGGGTCGGGTGCCAGGTACATGTCGCTCTCGGCGGTGCGCGTGAAGCCCTCGACCGAGCTGCCGTCGAACCACACGCCGTGCTCGAGGGCGGCATCCAGCCCGGCGGTGGGGATGGTCACCGTCTTGACGGTGCCGAGCACGTCGCTGAACTGGAGCTGGATGTGGCGGACGCCCGCCTCGGCCACCCGCGAGGCGAGCTCGCGGTCCCCGGTGGTGCCCGGAGCGAGCGATCGAGGGGTCATGATCGGAACTCCTAGGGCGGAATGCACAAGCTGCTGACGCTGTGTGGCCATGGTACCTGGTTCGAGGACCGGGTTGGGGCACCGAGGGTTCCGGCGTTTGTGCACATCGCCTCAGGTGCGGGTCAGGTCGGTGCCGGCTCCTCGCGCTGCCCCAGCACCGTCCTGGTGGCGCAGATCTCGGCGAACACGGCAGCGCTCGGCTTGGGGGTGCGCTCCATGGTGTGGCGATCCACGCCCATCAGCCCGAAGCGCTTGGAGTACCCCTCGGCCCACTCGAAGTTGTCCATCGCCGTCCAGTGCAGGTAGCCGCGCACGTCCACCCCCGCGTCGAGGGCGTCGCAGACGGCGCCGAGGTGGTCGACGATGAACCGCGGTCGCAGCTCGTCGTGCTCGTCGGCGACGCCGTTCTCGGTGATCAGGATGGGGAGGCGGAACTCCTCCCAGAGCGAGGTGAGGGCGCGGCGCAGCCCGTCCGCATCGATGGTCCATCCGAACGAGGAGAGCGGGACGCCGTCCGGCACCACGCTCTCGGTGAACAGCTCACGAGGCCGTCGCAGGTTGCAGCGCACCCGCTCCTCGCAGTAGTAGTTCAGCCCCAGGTAGTCGAGAGAGCCGCGCAGCCCGGGCACCGCCTGCCCGCGGCCGACCGGGGGCAGCAGGCGGCCGCGGCTGCAGGCGCGCAGGAACCAGCGGTTGAAGATCGCGTTGGGCAGGACCGCCACGGCGCGCTGGATCGCCGAACGTGGGTCCAGCGGCCGCAGTGGGCGCTCGTGGTGGGCCACCGAGACCCGCGCGGTCCAGCCGTGCGCGCGGGCCACCGCGTGGAGCGCGGTGGCGGCGGCGGCGTGCATGCGTGCCAGGCCCTCCAGCGCGCCCAGAAACCCGCGAACCGAGGGCCGCAGTGGAGGCCAGTCCGCGTAGAGGTAGCCGAAGACCGCGAGCACTCCGGGCTCGTTGACGGTGACCCACCAGGCGACGTCGCCTCCGAGCGTCTCCGCGCAGGCCGCGGCGAAGCGGGCGAACCGGCGCGGAGCATCGGCGCTCAGGACGCCGCCCCGGTCCGCCAGCCAGCAGGGCAGGGTGAAATGCTGCAGCGTGACCACCGGTTCCATGCCCAGCGACCGGCAGATCCGCACCACCTCGGCATAGTGACCGAGCGCGTCGCGGTCGAAGACGCCCTCGCGCGGCTCGACGCGCGACCACTCGATTGAGAAACGGTGCGCGCTGTTGTGCATCTCCGCGAGCAGGCGGAGATCGTCGCGGTAGCGCGCGTAGTGGTCACAGGCGATGCCCGAAGCGCTGCCGTCGCGGATGCGCTCCGGATGAGCGCGCTCCATGCGCGTCCAGTCGTCGTCGAGCCCCCCCTCCACCTGGTGCCCGGCGGACGCACAGCCGATGAGGAAGTCGTGGGGAAGCGGCCGGCTCACCGGCGCAGCACGCCGGCCTTCAAAGAGGACGCCGGACCTGCAGCACCGCCACCGCGCCGGCTCGGCCGTCCGCGATCAGCTCCGCACCTGCACGCCGAGCCCACGCCCGCACCGCGAAGCCGTGCTCCGCGACCGGCGAGCGGGCCTCGAGCACCTCGCCGGGGGCCAGCGTCGCGTAGGCGCGGCGGACCCGCTCCAGCGCGGGATCGCCGCACTCCTGCTCGGCCAGGGCGAGGTCGAGGACTGCGGTGGGAGCAGGCCGCGCGCCCGCTCCCACCGTGTCCCTGCCGATTGCGCTCACGCGCCCGCCGCGACCGGCTCGTGAACCTCTCGCTCGACCGGAAGACCGACCGAGTTGCCCCACTCGCTCCAAGACCCGTCGTAGTTGCTCACCGTCGGGAAACCGAGCAGGTAGCGCAGCACGAACCAGGTGTGCGATGAGCGCTCACCGATGCGGCAGTAGGTGATCACCGGGTTGTCGCCGGTGATCCCCTGCGCCGCGTACAGCTGGCGCAGGTCGTCGACGGACTTGAAGGTGTCGTCGTCCTGGATGGCCTGCCCCCAGGGGATGTTGGCCGCGCCGGGGATGTGCCCGGCGCGCTGGGCACCCTCATTGGAGTACTCCGGGGGCGCCGAGATCTCGCCTGTGAACTCCGCGGGGGAGCGCACGTCGACGAGGCTGAAGTCGTCGCGGCCGAGCACCTTGCGGACGTCGGGGAGGAAGGCGCGGAGGCTGGCGTCGGCGTCGGCGCCGCGGTACTGCGTCGCCGCGAAGCTGGGGGCGTCCTCGGTGGTGGGACGCCCCTCCTCGAACCACTTGCGCCGGCCGCCGTTGAGCAGGCGGATGTCGGCGTGGCCGTAGATGGTGAAGGTCCAGAAGGCGAAGGCCGCGAACCAGTTGCGCATGTCGCCGTAGAGCACGAGGGTGGTGTCCGGGCTGGCGCCGACGCGGCCGAGCAGGCGCTCGAACTGGTCGCGCGAGAGGATGTCGCGGCGGATGGGGTCGTTGATGTCGCGCTTCCAGTCCACCAGGGCGGCGCCGGGGACGTGCCCCAGCTCATAGGCGCTGCTGGGGTCGTAGTCGATCTCGAGGATGCGGACGGATTCGTCGTTGAGGTGGTCCTGGAGCCAGTCCGTGGTCACCAGGACTTCCGGATGCGCGTACTCGGCCACTGTAGGTGCCCTCCCAGGTTCGGCCCGATGGCGGGGAAACCCGACCATATTACTCAAGATTGGTCGTGGCTCGCCCCCGCTCCCGGCCGCGGCGAGGCGGTGATAATGCGGCGGCGAACAGGAGGAGATCGTGTGAGCGACGCTGAGGCGGCCGGGGCGGGCGGGCGGGACGACGAGCCGGTTCCCGGCACGGTGCGGCTGATGACCCCGACCCCGATCGAGATGCCGCTGTCCGCCGCGGGAGGCCAGAGCTCGTTCGCCGAGCACCTCGAGGAGCGCCCCTGGCTGCTGGCCGCGGCCCTCCTCGGCCTGCTCGGCCTCTTCCTGCTGATGCGCCGCCGCGACCAGGCCTGATCGGGGCGCCACCGCTCGGTCAGCGGCGCCGGGCAGGGCGGCGCGGCAGCCCGCGCGAGGCCGGAGCCACTCCGGAGACGGCCGCGGGCGCCTCTCCGACCCCGGCGGGGAGGGGCGGGATCTCCACCACCGGCGGCGCCTCCGGTCCGACGAAGATGTCGAGGAAGAGCGTCTCGAAGGTGAGCCGCGGCTGGGCGTACTGGGCGATCTCCGAGGCGGCGCGAAGCAGCGCTCCCAGGATGCCGGTGAGCCGCCCCGCGCCGAGGGACTCCGCCCACCTTTGCAGCGGCTCTGCGTAGCCGGCCCAGAGGCGGAGCTCGGTGATCGCGTCCGCCTCCAGGGCGGCGTCGCGGACGAACGACGACCACACCGCCAGCAGCATCATGGCCCGCTCCCGGCCCTCGGCGCCCGGCCCGGGGGTGAGCTCCGCGGCGGCGCGCAGAGCCCCGTCCATGCCGCCGCCGGCGACCGCCAGGAAGGCGTGCAGGGCCTCGACCTCGCCGGCGAGTGAGCCCGGTTGCGAGGCCAGGCGCAGCGCCCGGCCGGGGCGCCCTCCGGCCAGCGCTGCCGCCAGCCGGGCCAGCCCGGGTTCGATCCCGGCATCCTCCAGCCAGGAGACGATGCGCGACGCCGCCACGGTGGCCGCGGGGACCTGCTGCGCGCGCGAGAGGATGGTGGCCGGCAGCGCCTCGGGGTTGGCGGCGCACAGGATGATCACCGTCGCGGGGGGTGGCTCCTCGAGCGTCTTGAGCAGGGCATCGGCGGCCTGCTCGGTGAGCCGTTCCGCGCGTGCCAGGAGCGCCACCCTCATCCCACCGGCGTAGGTGCGCAGGCTCATCACGTCCTGCAGGCTCGGGCCCACGTCGGCGCGCGCGCCGGCGCGGATGCGGTCGATGCCGACCCGCTCCGCGTCGGAGTCCTCGAGCCACATGTCGGGATGGGCGGCGAGCCCGCCCGGCCACCTGCCCGCGTCGAGCAGGCTCTCGGCGAGGCGCAGCGCCAGGGTGGTCTTGCCCACCCCGGTGGGCCCGCTGAGCAGCAGGGCGTGGCCCAGCGCGCCCTCGCGATGCGCCTGCTCGAGGCGCTCCAGCACGGCTCCGTGGCCGATCAGCATGGTGGGGGCGGTCATCGAACGATTGTGCAGAATTGGCCGTGCGTGTCCCTCCCGTCAGCCCCCGTGGGCGCACCCCCCGCCGCTCTCCCGCCGCGGGCGAACCTCGCCAGGTACTGCCTCTACGTGGCGGCTCCGCTCGGGTTCGTCACCTTCCTGGCGTCCAGCCAGACGGCGTCGTCGACCGCGGCGCGCGCGATCCTGATCCTCGCCGCCTTCCTGTCCCCGGTGGTGCTGGTCTATGTCGGCCGGCGCATCAGCGCCGACCACCAGCCCGCGGCGGTGCCGCGGACCGCGGCTGCCCCGGGGCGCGCGGGGCTCTGGGACTGGTCGGACATGGCCGCCTTCCTCCCCGCCGCCGCCGCGGGGGTGCTGCTGACCGGCAGCATCCTGGTGGGGATCACCCAGGCGATCGATGGCCGGCTGCAGCCGGCGGCGCGCACCGCCGTGGAATCCTTCGCGGGACAGGCCGCCTCGTACGCCGCCGCGGTGGCGGCGCTGGCCGTGCTCGTGCTCCTGCGCCGCGGCCTGCGGTTGCGCGACCTGGGCTGGCGGCTGCCCCGCTCCCTGGGCCGGCTGGGCTGGGTGCCCTGGCTGGCGATCGGTGTCGCCGGCGCGGTGGCGGCACTGGTGGTGGCGGAGTGGCTGGGGTCGCTGGCCACGCAGATCCTGCCCAACTCCCCGAACACGCAGTGCACCGCCGTCCGCGGCGAGTACGGCGGCTACGTCGGGGTGGCCATCCCCCTGGTGTGCCTGATCGCTCCCGTCTGCGAGGAGATGATCTTCCGCGGCTTCATCTACGGCTGGCTGCGCCGCCGCTTGCCGATACTCCCCGCCGTGCTGATCAGCGCGGCGGTGTTCTCCGCCGCACACGTGGTGCTGGTCCTGGCGCTGCCGCTGTTCGGCGTCGGGGTGATCCTCGCCCTGCTCTACGAGTACTCCGACTCGCTGGTGCCGGGGGCGATCGTGCACGGGCTCTTCAACCTCGTCGGCATCATCGCGATCCTCGGCACCAGCGCCAGCTGCTGAGCCAGCTCAGATGGGCGCCTGGATGATGCCCCCGTCGACGGGCAGCGTCACACCGGTGATGTAGCTCGCCGCCGGCGAGCTCAGGAACACGGCCACGCGGGCGAACTCCTCGACTGTCCCGAACCGCTGCAGAGGGATCGCGGTGGCCTCGCCGGCGAGGACGTCCTCGATGTCGGCGCCGGGATGGTTGTGGCGAGCCAGGGCCTCGGTGCGCTCGGTGCGGATGCGCCCAGTGAGCAGCGAGTTGACCCGCACCCGCGGCGCCAGCTCCCCGGCCAGCGTCTTGGCAAGGCCGTTCACCGCCGCCCGGATGGCGTTGCTGAGCAGCAGGCTGCCCACCGGCTGCTTCACCGACATTGACCCGAGGAAGAGGATGCTGGCCGCGTCGGACTCGTGCAGCGCAGGAAGTGCCTCGCGGACCAGGTGCACCGCGCTCATCAGCGTCAGCTGGTACGCCGCCATCCACTGCTCGTCGCCGATCTCCGCGAACGTCCCCGGCGCCGGGCCGCCGGAGTTGACCACCAGCAGGTCGAGCCTGCCCATGGTCTGAACCGTGCTTCGCAGCGCCTGGCGCACCGCCCTCTGGTCGGTGACGTCGGCGACCGATGCCACCGCTCGAACCCCGGTCCCGCGGAGGCGCACAGCGAGGGACTCGAGCGCGCCGCCGTCACGCGCGCACAGACCCACATCGCATCCCTCCGCCGCCAGCCCCAGCGCGATGCCCCGGCCCAGTCCCCGGCTGGCGGCGGCGACGAATCCGGCGCGTCCCCTCAGTCCCAGATCCATGTCTCCTCCTCAGGCCGGCTCACGTGTCGGCGGGCGCCGTCTTCAGCGACTGCCGCCACACGAACCAGATGCGCTGCACGGCGGTGACGTTGGTGAGCACGGCCAGGACCACGAGGCAGCCTAACAGCAGGGGGGGGACCAGCAACCCGACCACCGTCAACACCACCCGCTCCGGCCGGGCGAAAACGCCGCCATCACAGACGAAGCCGAGGGATTGGGCCCGAGCGCGCACGTAGGAGACGAGCAGCGATCCGGTGAGCGCAAAGATGACCAGCATGGGCTCGATGACGTGGTGTCCGGGCTGCTGGACGGTGAAGTACCAGAGCAGGGCGATGTAGGTGAAAGACTCCGCGTAGCGGTCCGTGGTCGAGTCCAGAAATGCGCCATAGCGGTACACCTTGCCGGTGACCCTGGCCACCGCGCCATCGAGGATGTCGAACGCGCTGGCGACGAGCAGGAGGATGCCGCCCGGGATGAGGAATCCGGTGGCCACCAGGACGGCGGAGGCGGCGCAGATCGCCAGCCCGACCAGGGTGAGCGTGTTGGGGGTGAGGCCGAGGAGCCGCAGCGCCGGGACCAGGCGCCGCGCCCCGGCCCTAACCCATTCTTGAAACCTGGCGGTGAACACCGGCGGCCACCATGTGCACACGGGAGCGCCCCCGTGCCTCGTCGTAGACGTCGAGGACGGAGTCCGCGACGCGATGCCAGTCGTACTTCTGCGCCGTTCGCAAGCCGTTGCCTCTCATGGAGCGGCAGAGGTCCTCGTCGTTGAGCAGCGCGTCGATGGCCTGGGCCAGCACCCGCGGCTGGTTGGGGGGGACGAGCAGGCCATCCTTGCCGCCGTCGATGACGGTGGTGAATCCGGGGATCGCCGAGGCCAGGACGGGAACCCCGCTGGCCATGGCTTCGAGGAGGACGATCCCGAAGCTCTCTCCACCGGTCGCGGGGCTGCAGAAGAGGTCCGCGGAGGTGTAGTAGCGGGGCAGCATCTCGTTGCTGATGCGTCCGCAGAAGAGCACGTCGGGGATGCCGAACGAGTCCACCTGGCGCTCGTACCCCTCGCGCTGGGGACCGTCGCCGACCGCCGCCAGGCGCAGGTCGGAGCGGCGCCGGCGGAGCTGCGCGTAGGCCTCCAGCAGCAGGCCGAATCCCTTGCGCTGCTCCATGCGTCCCACGAACAGCAGCGTCTTCATCCCCGGCGTCCTCAGCTCCCCGACCGCAGCATGATCGGGACGGAACCTGGCGGTGTCGATGCCGTTGGGGACGATGCGGTAGTCACCCGGGAAGTAGCGGGAGATGAAATCGCGAGCGGGTGCGCTGACGGCGATGCAGGCATGGAGGCGCTTGAAGTACCGGCCCAGGAACGGCCGCCCGTAGTAGTAGCCGAGATTGCTGCGCGCATTGGTGTGGAAGGTGGCGACGTTGGCGCCGCGATGGAAGCGGAGCACGGTGATGGGCAGCGACGGCACCAGCGGCTCGTGGTAATGCACCACGTCGAAATCGCTCTCGTCGAGCAGGGCACGCACCCGGCGCACCAGGTGAAAGCTGAGCGCGATGCGGGCCACCGAGCCGTTGCTCTTGATGGGCACGCTGCGGCCGATGCGCACGTAGCCGGGAATGCCATGGTCGTCGCCGACCCGGCTCGAGGGCGCCAGGACGGTGACCCGGTGATCGCGCTGGCGCAGCGTGTCGGCGAGATGGCGGACGTGCTCGGTGACACCACCCGGGTGCATGTAGTCGTAGGGAGAGACCAGGCAGACCTTCACGCCTTCGGCTCCGGCCACACCGGGTCGAGCACGTGCCACTGCTCGGGGTTCTTGCGGATCACCGTCTCGAAGATGGCCAGGATGTCGCGGGCGATGCGCTCCGCCTCCTGCTCACGGGGAGCGTCGGGGTCGTACTCCCTCTCCGGGAACACCAGCCCCTCGGCGCCCGCCCTGGTGCGCAGGATGGCGACGGGCACCACCGCCGCCCCGCTGCGCATGGCCACCTCGACGACGCCGAGAGGGATCGGTGCGGGCTTGCCGAAGAAGGGGATCCGTGCGCCGGTTCCGCTCAGGTCGCGGTCGATGGCGATGGCGATGCCGCCGCCGCTGCGGAGGTGCTTGAAGACCTCGCGCATCGCCGCCGCCCCGATCCGCCGCGCGGTGCGGGCGTCGCCCTGCAGCATGGCCTCGATGTCGATCGGGATGACCTTGACACCGAGGGCGCCGCGGGCGCCGGCGATGGCCTCGAAGAGCCTCTGGGGACGCAGCTGCTCGGCGAGCAGCGCCAGCTGGCCGCCGCCCCCGTTCCATGCGGCCAACCCCGCCTCCCAGGCGCCGAAGTGCATGGACACAACCACCACGCCCTTGCCGCGCGCCAGCGCATCGGTGTAGTGGTGGAGGTCGACCTCGCGAAGCCGCCGGGTGGTGCCCTGCGGATCGAGGGGGATGGCCATGACGTCGACCCAGCTGCGACTGAGATGGCGCAGGTTGCGGCGCACCACCGAGTTGAGCTCGCGCCCGTCCACGTCGGGGAGCACGAGGCGCAGGTTGTCGCGGAGGGCGTCGAACTTGGCGGGCACCGCGACGAGGAGCACGTCGGCGACACGATCCGCGAGAAACAGGCTGGCGCGTCGGGGCAGGACGCGCACCAGCAGGGAGGCGACGCGATAGAGGTGGTAGGGCAGCATCGGCTCGCGACGCTGCCGCCACGGGAACACACGCGAACGGGCCGGGAGAGTCGACTCCCGGCCCGCCTCGACCACCCTCGGACCTCGGCTAGTCGACGACGGGGGTGGCCGGCTGCGCGACCGGCTCGGTGGCGCTCACCACGGCGCGGCGGCGGCCGTTGCCAGCCTGGTCGGAGGCCCCGGCGATGAACTGCTCGGTGAGCTCACGCGCCAGCGAGTCCGACACCTGGCGTGGTGGTGACTTCATGAAGTAGCTGGACGGTCCCTCGAGGGCGCCGCTGAGGCCGCGGTCGATGCCGATCTTGCAGCAGCGCACCGCATCGATGACCACGCCCGCGCTGTTGGGCGAGTCGTGGACCTCGAGCTTCAGCTCCATGTTGAGGGGCACATCGCCGAAGGACTTGCCCTCGATGCGGATGTATGCCCACTTGCGATCGTTGAGCCAGGGCACATAGTCGGAGGGACCGACGTGGATGCTGCGCTCGGCGATGGGATGGTCGAGCTGCGACTTGACGGAATTGGTCTTGCTGATCTTCTTGCTCTGCAGGCGCTCGCGCTCGAGCATGTTGAGGAAGTCGGTGTTGCCGCCGAAGTTGAGCTGATACATGTTCTCGATCTCGACGCCGCGGTCGCGGAAGAGCCTGGTGAGCACGCGATGCATGATGGTGGCGCCCACCTGCGACTTGATGTCGTCACCAATGATGCAGGCGCCCGCCTTCTCGAACCGCTTCTGCCAGTAGTCCTCGCGAGCGATGAAGACGGGCATGCAGTTGACCATGGCGCAGCCGGCGGTGAGGATCTGCTCGGTGTACCAGCGGGTGGCCTCCTCGCTGCCCACCGGCAGGTAGTTGACGACCACGTCAGTCTTGGTGCTCCTCAACACCTCGACGATGTCGACGGTTGATCCCGGCGCCTTCTTGATCACCTCGGAGAGGTACTTGCCCAGCCCATCGTGGGTCATGCCGCGCTGCACGGGGACTCCGAGGTGGGGTACATCGCTGAACTTCACGGTGTTGTTCTGACCGCTGAAGATCGCCTCGCTGACGTCCTTGCCGACCTTCTCCGCGTCGATGTCGAAGGCCGCCGAGATCTCGATGTCACCGATGTGATACCCGCCCAGGTCGATGTGCATGAGCCCGGGCACGACGTCGTTGGCATCGGCGTTCCGGTAGTACTCGAGTCCCTGGACGAACGACGATGCGCAGTTGCCCACGCCGATGATGGCCACTCTGACCTTGCTGCTCATGAGATTCCCTCACTGATGGGCTGAAGACTTTGGGCGAGCGCATCCTTGCTCAGGTCGCTGTTCATGGAGATGAGATGGACGAACGCACGCAGGTGCTGGGCGATGGCCTCGCGGTCGAGGCGGCAGAACACCTCGCGGCCGTCCCGGCGGGTGCGGATGATGCCAGCCCTGCGGAGGATGCGCAGGTGCCAGCTCATTCGCGGCTGCGACACCATGCAGAGGGCGGCGAGCTCGCTCACCCGCATCTCCACGGCGGCGGCCAGGCTCTCGATGATGAGCAGCCGGGTGGGGTTGGCCAGGCCCTCGAAGGCGACCGAGAGGTCGCTGGCGCCGGCGGCGATGCTGCCGGGCAGCGCCCGGCGAGCGGGCCGGCGGCCTGGGTCGGGGGCGCGCAGGGGGGTTTGCATAACGCTTCCTTTGATAAAGGATACCTTATGCATCGGCCTCTGTGTCAAGCGGGACGGAGGCCGCATCCCCGCCGGTGACCGGGACATGGTCGCCGCCCCTGTCGTCGTCATCCGGGGGCGGATGCAGCCGATCGACCTCGGCCGCGCCCGCATCGGCGGAGGGAAGCACCACCTGGAGCACCGCCAGCACGGCAGCGCAAACCAGCGCCACCACCAGGAACCCGGCGGCGGCGAGACCGATCCCCAGCAGGACGTCGACGGCGGAGAGCGCGAGCGCGGGCATCGCCCCACCATCGCAGAGCAGCCTCACGGCGGGCACTGGATACCATCTGCGCGGTGAGCCAGAGCCCCCCCGCCGCCCCGCCGCCGACCCCGCCACGGGCGGCGGGCGGCAGCGGTCGCGTCCTCTTCAAGGCGCGCCGGCCGGCCGCCCTGGTGCTGCCCCTGGCCGCGATCACCGAGGTCGCTGGCGTCCTCTTCGTGCTCAACGGCGCCCCCATCGGGTGGTTCGTGTGCGCCGCCCCCGCCTTTGCGCTGGTCACGACCGGGCTGATCCTTCGCCCCACCCTCGAGCTCACCCGCGAGGGCTTGCTGCAGCGCCAGTACCCCTTCAGCAGCCTGACCAGGTGGGAGGTCATCGAGGCGGTCGGCCTGACCCGGGCCGGCAATCGCCTGGTGCTCGGCTACCGGCTGGTCCCGGGGACGCCGCCGCCCCGCCGGCAGCCCGCCGCCAGCCTGCTGCGCACCGCCCAGCGGCCGTTCGACGGCGGCTACTTCGTCGACTCACTGGCCGGGGAGCCCGAGGCGATCCTGGCCACCGTCGAGGCCTACCGGCGGGACGCGGAGCTGCGCCGCGGCCTCCCGGTGGCGCGGCGCTGACCAGCCCAACGGGGTTGGCCGAGAATACCCGGCGATGAGCCGCGCAGCCTCCCCACGCCGTGCCTCCCCCGCGGACGCCGGCCTGCGCATCGCCCTGCATCGCCTGCTCAACGCCGTCGACCGCGAGCTCGAGCGACGGCGGGTGGCCACCGACCTGGAGCCGGCGCGGAGCGCGCCGGTCGACATCGACAGGCTCAGCTCGCTGCGCCGCAGCCTCCCCGACCTGGTCGCCCTGGGCGCGGCCGGGGCGCGCCGGCTCGCGTCCCTGGACGGGGCCGATGGTGCCGCGGCGACGCGCCGCCTGGCCGGCTTCATCAACCAGCACGCCGCGCTGGCCAGGCGCCGCCGCCGCGGCGAGATTGGCGTCGACGACTTCGGCTTCGACCGGGAGTGGACCGAGACGCTGCTCCCGCTCAGCGCCTGGGTGTATCGCAACTGGTGGCGGGTGCGCGCCCTCGGGGTGGAGAACGTTCCCGCGCAGGGCCGCGCTCTGCTGGTCGCCAACCACGCCGGTGTCATCCCCTACGACGGCGCCATGGTGCGCACCGCCCTGTTGCTCGAGCCGGCGCAGCCCCGGCACGCCCGGGCTCTCATCCTCAACAGTCTCTTCTCGCTGCCCGCCACGTCGTGGCTGCTGCGCCGCACCGGCAACACGCTCGCCCACGACGTCGACGCCCAGCGTCTGCTCGATCGCGACGAGCTGGTGCTCGTCTTCCCCGAAGGAGTCAAGGGAACCGGCAAGCCGTACGCCGACCGGTACCGCCTGCGCCGTTTTGGACGCGGTGGGTTTGTCGAGGTGGCCCTGCGCACTGGCAGTCCGATCATCCCGATCAGCATCGTCGGCAGCGAGGAACTCCATCCCAACCTCGCCGAAATCCCCGCGGTGGCAAGGCTTCTCGGCCTCCCCTACGTCCCGGTCACGCCCACCTTCCCTTGGCTCGGAGCGGCCGGGCTGATCCCGCTGCCATCGTCGTGGGTCATCGAGTTCCATCCGCCATTGACCCTGTCGGCGGAGGACCGCGACGCCGCCACCGACCCGGGACGCATCCTGGCCATCTCCGACCGCGCGCGTGCTGTCATCCAGGAAGGTGTGTATCGCAATCTGCAACGGAGGCGCTCGGTCTTTGCGCTATCCTAGCCCGCCCCCAGGGTAGCCAAGCTGGTCAAGGCAGCGGTCTGTAAAACCGTGTATCGATGGTTCGAGTCCATCCCCTGGGAGCGGCGGCGCTCAGGGGGTCAGCACCACCTTCATCGCCGCGCGCGCCGCGAACAGTTCGTAGCCGCGCACCGCGTCGTCGAGGGGGAGACGATGGGAGATGATCGAGGCGGGGTCGGCGGCGCCGGACCTGATCAGCTCGAGGGCGTCGTCCCAGCGGCCCACGATGTTGGCGGTGCCGCAGAACTTGAGGTCGATCGCCTTCACGAAGGTGAGGTTGAGCGGCAGCTCCATCTCCGGCTCTGAGTACACCCCGATGACGCTGATGCGCCCGCCGGCACGCACCACGTCGATTGCCCCGGTGAGCGCCGGGATGGCTCCGACGCACTCGAGAAGGACGTCCGCGCCGCGGCCCTCGGTGTGGTCCTGGATGTGGCTGGGGACGTGCACCGCAGTGGCGTCGACGGGGATGGCGCCGAAACCCTGGGCCATCTCCAGGCGCTGCGCCACCGTGTCCACCGCGTAGATCACCGAGGGCCGGAAGGAACGCGCCGCCTGCACCGCCATCAGCCCCACCGGCCCGCATCCCTGCACCACGACCACGTCACCCTCCTCGATGCGCGCCTCGACGGCGCAGTCGTAGCCGGTGGTGAAGATGTCGCCCGCGAAGAGCACCGTCTCGTCGCTCAGCTCGGCGTCGATGGTGCGCAGGCAGAGGTCGGCGTTGGGCACGCGCACGTACTCCGCCTGGCCGCCGTTGAGGTCGCCCAGGAACATGCCGTAGCCGAATACGCGCTGGTCCGGGCAGCGGCTGAACAGCCGCCTGTCGCAGAACCAGCAGGCGCCGCAGGGGATCGTGAACGACGCCAGCACGCGGTCGCCGGGCTCGAGGGTGTGGACCGCGGGGCCGCACTCCTCCACGATGCCGGCGAACTCGTGGCCGAGGACGCTGCCCGGCACCATCCCCGGGATCCGGCCATTGAGGACGTGAAGGTCGCTGCCGCAGATCGCGGTGGTGGTGATCCTCACCAGCGCATCGCCGGGATCCTCGAGACTGGGCTTGGGAACATCGGCCATCTCCACGCGCCCGATGTCGGCGAAGGTCAGAGCGCGCATCAGCAGGTCCCTGGATCCCTGTGGCTCGGCCGCGTCAGCTGTCGGCGTCGGCCGCGCGGCGCTGGGTGACGCGATCGCGAAGCGACTCGTCGATCTCGCCGATCTGGCCCGCCTCGCGACGCAGCCAGAAGGGCAATCCCTCGGCGTCGTGCTCGGCGGCGCGACGGCGGATCTCCAGCAGGCTGCGCAGCGCCGTCTCGACTGTGACCTGGAGAGGCGCGTCGCCTCCGTTGAGCTGCCCGACGATGTCCTCGGGAACGACCACGGTGTTGGGCGGAGGTGGCGGTGGGGAGGAGCTGAAGAGGCGGCCCAGCCAGGACATGGCGCGAGTGTAGCGTCCGCACGACGGCCTCTCCGAGGCGATGTGCGTCCGACGTCTGCCCCGTGGCGGTAGGCTGCGCCTGATGGCAACCAGGACTGTGCCGCGCATGGAGTGGACGGGCGACCCCGAGGCGGATTCGCTGGTCGCGCGCGACCCGCTGGCGCTGCTCATCGGGTTCTGCCTCGACCAGCAGATCCCTGTCGAGAAGGCCTTCCTCGGACCCCTCGACATCCAGCGCCGGCTCGGCACCCTCGACGCACGGGAGCTGGCGGCGATCGACTCCGGCCGATTCGAGGCAGCCTTCCGGCAGCGGCCGGCGATCCACCGATTCCCGGCCAGCATGGCGGCGCGGGTGCACGCCCTGTGCGCCACCGTCGCCGGCGAGTACGGCAACGACGCCGCGGCCATCTGGGCGGGAACCAAGGACGCCAGGGAGCTGCTCGGCCGGCTCCGGGCGCTGCCGGGATTCGGCGACATGAAAGCGCACATCGTGCTCGGCGTCCTCGCCAAGCAGTTCGGGATCCAGCCGCTCGGCTGGGCGGAGCTGGCGCCACAGTACCCCACCCTCGCCGACGTCCACACCGTCGCCGAGCGGGAGCGCTACCAGGCCGGCAAGCGCGCCCACAAGGCTGCCATCCGGGCCGAGGCCGCCGCGGCCAGCGCCGGAGGAGCGGGCCGCCGGCGCGGTGGCTGACGTCACAGTCCGCGAGGACGGCGGCGTCAGGATCGTCCAGGTGGGGCCGATGGGCCCATTCGGCAACAACGCGTACATCGTCCGCGACGTCGCCGCGGACAGCTCGCTGCTCGTCGACATGCCCCTGGAGCCGGGCCCGCTCCTCGACGCGATCGCCTCCGAGGGCGGCGTCCAGCAGGTCATCGTCACCCACTGGCACCCCGACCACTGGGCCTCGTACGATGCCGTGCGCAGCGCCACCTCCGCCCCCGTCCTGGTCGGGGCCGCCGAGGTCAACATCGCCTCCGAACGGGTCGATGGGCGCCTCGACGACGGCGCCGAGGTCCGGGTCGGTTCCATCCGCATCGGCGTGATCCACACCCCGGGTCACACCCCGGGAAGCATCTCTCTGCGGGTCGGCGGCGCGCTGATCAGCGGCGACACGCTGTTCAGAGGAGGCCCGGGCAAGACTTTCGCCGCCGGCGATCTGGAGATCCTCATCGCCAGCATCGCGGCGCGCCTCCTGCCCCTGCCGGATCACACAGTGGTGCTGCCGGGACACGGCGAGAGCACCACCATCGAGGCGAGCCGCCGCGGGGTGTCCGCCTACCTCCGCTCACCCCGTCCGGAGCGCTTCTTCGGCGACGTCGAGTGGCCCGCGTCCTGATCGGGCGTGGGTCAGCGGCCGATCAGGCTGAACACCGTCATCGCGAAGAGGCTGACGGAGAAACAGACGATGACGCCGATGCCCATCCAGGCGCGCAGGTGCAGCGCCCGGCGGCGGCGTGCGAAGAGGTGGCGCCGTCCGGGCAGAGACACCACCGGTGACCACGCCGGTCGCCGCAGTCGCGGAATGCCCTCGGTCCGGGGCGGGGCGGAGCCAGAGTGGAGCCTCGAAGTGACCTGCGAACCTGCTTCTGACACCGTTATCTCTCCGTGTAAGGCTATAGCGTGACTATCAGATTATGCACGACCGGGACCGTTAGTGGGATCGGCAGGTGTGAAGCGGTTGCGGCCGTCGCCACCGGGGCGTTGCAAGCATAAAGTGCCACTTGACACTTGAGGCGTGGGGCGCGATCATGGGCCGGTGGCGACGGCCGTTCACCGCATGCGCGACCTGGTCCGGCTGACCGGTGTCAGCGCGCCCACCATCCACTTCTACGCCCGCCAGGGGTTGCTGCCACCGTCGCGCAAGACGGCGGGCAACCAGGCGCTCTACCCCGACTCCACCGTCACCCGCATCCGCTGGATCCGCGACCTGCAGACGGAGCTCAACCTCCCCCTGCGCGGCATCGCTCACGTCCTGTCCATCCGCGGCCAGCTCCCCGTGGAGGAGATTCGCGCCCTGCAGGCGCTGGGGGCACTGCTCGACGAACCCGATCCGGCCGCCGGCGCCGCCGAGCTGGTGGCGGTGCGCGAGCGCCTCGCCGCCACCGACATCACCAGCCTGCAGCGCCTCGGTCTGGTCGGCAGCACGGGCCCGATCAGCAGCTCGGACCTGCGCCTGCTCGACCTGGTCGCGGCCATGCGCGCCGCGGGGTTCACCGAGGAGGCGGGGTTCGCCGTCGAGAACCTCGCCGTGTATCGGGACGCGGTGGAACGGCTGGTTGCCGAGGAGCTGGCGCGCATCGTGGAACCGGTGCTGCACCGGCACGATCCGCAGACCCTGCGCGATCTCGTGCACCGCGGTCTGCCGCTGACCGATCGGCTGCTCTCCCTGCTGCATCAACGGGCGGTGCGTGGCGAGATGCAGCGCTGGCTCGATCTCGCCCCCGACGCCGCAGGCGCCACCGCTTAAGTTAGGAGAGGACCATGAGCACTCGCGTGTACACCCTGCCGGTGGAGCAGACGCGCTGGCAGGTCGAGGGTGGGGCGGAGACGGTCTTCACCTGGGAGTACGACGAGGGTCGCGATCGCCTCCTCAACCTCTATGAGAAGGGCAAGACCCGGCAGTGGAACAGCCGCGACCGCATCGACTGGTCGATCCCAGTCGACCACGACAATCCATTCGAGGTTCCCGAGGCGTACGTGCCCATCTACGGCAGCGACGTGTGGGAGGAGATGGGCGAGCGCGATCGCGCCCAGCTGGTCCATCACGTCGCCGCCTGGCAGTTCTCGCAGTTTCTCCACGGCGAGCAGGGGGCGCTGATCTGCGCATCCAAGATCGTCCAGACGGTGCCGGACCTCGACAGCAAGTTCTACGCGGCCACCCAGGTGATGGACGAGGCCCGCCACGTGGAGACGTACTCGAGGTTTCTGCAGGACAAGCTGGGGCTGGCCTATCCGATCAACCCCCACCTCAGATCGCTGCTCGACAACGTGGTCAGCGACACGCGCTGGGACATGACCTACCTGGGCATGCAGGTGCTCATCGAGGGTCTCGCGCTGGCGGCCTTCGGGCTGATCCGCGACGTCGCGGAGAATCAGCTGGCACGCGCGGTCACCGCCTATGTGATGGAGGATGAGGCGCGCCATGTGGCCTTCGGGCGGCTGGCTCTGCGCGACTTCTACCCGCAGCTCTCCCAGAGGGAGCGCGACGAGCGCGAGGAGTTCTGCGTGGAGGCCTGCTACCTGATGCGCGACCGCTTCCTCGCCGAGGAGGTGTGGGACAACCTCGGTCTGCCGGTGGCGGAGTGCATCCGGTTCGTCAACAACTCCGAGGCGCAGCTGCAGTTTCGCAGCCTGCTGTTCACGCGGATCGCGCCCACGCTCAAGGACATCGGCCTGTTCGGGAGCCGCGTGCGCTCCGCCTTCGCCGACATGGGAGTGCTGGGCTACAGCGACGTCGACCTCGACGCACTCATCAGCGATGACGAGCGCACCGCGGGCGAGATCGACCGGGCTCGGCGCCGCCAGGTGGCGGCGACGATCGACGCCGCCGCGAGCTGACGGCAGCGCGTCAGCGCGGGGCGGCTCCGCGATGCGGGCGCCCTGACCCGGCGAGCAGCGCCGCCACGCTGGCGGGCAGGGTGAGCTCGGCGACGTCGTCGGGCACGCACACCGGCTCGGCGACGCGTCGCTCGATGGGCAGGACGCCGGCCCACACCTGCTCTCGGAGGTCGGCCGCTGCCTCGACCGGTCCGCCACTGCGCACCTTGGCGGTGGCCTGATCAAGGGGGAGGGCGACGATCTCGGTGGCGCGCAGCTCACTGGGCTTGGGTGGCCTCACCTCCGACCACCGCCCCGGTAGCACGTGCTCGACTATGGTGCGCATGGCGGCGAGCTTCTCCTCTCCACGGACAGGGGTTGCGATCCCGAAGACCATGGCCGAGCGGTAGTTCATGGAGTGGTTGAACGCCGAGCGCGCGCAGACGATGCCGTCGACTGTGGTGACGGTGACACACGCGGGGATGCCGGACGCGAGCCCACCGAGCATCCTGCTCAGAGTCGAGCCATGGATGAGCAGCCGGTCGCCATCGCGGGCGTGGATGGTGGGGACGGCGTAGGGCCAGCCATCGAGGGTGAAGGCGACATGGCAGACACTCTCTGAGTCGAGGACCTGGTGGACGACGGCCATGTCCGCCACGGCGCGCTCCGGGTGGCGGCCGTGGGTGAGGTTGGGAGCTGAGGTCATGGTGCCTCCGTGGCGACTGGATCAGCCGGCGGGGGCGCCGGTCGACAGTCTCGGATCCCGACCGGAGAGCCCGAGCAGGCGATCCCGCAGCGGCGCATCGTCAGCGACAGGGATGGCCGGCCCGTACACTCCCATCGCGCGCCAGGCCTCCATGTCCGGGGCCAGCTCGTCCCACATGCCCTGCACCAGGTCGGCGGGCAGCTGCGTGCCAGCGCCGATCCAGCGGGCGATGTCGAAGGCGCGGAAGCCGCGGAAGGAGGTGATGTGGTGAAGGTACTCGCGCGCCGGGAAGTCGCCATAGGATAGATGCACCACCAGGTCGGGATCGGCAACGGCCTGGGTGGCGGCGATCGCCGCCTCGCTGTAGGCACGATAGTCGCAGCCGGCATCGCTCTTGATGTGCTCGTACGCGTCGCCGACCTCCGCGATGGTCTTGCCGGCGAGGACATCGGGCACCCAGGCCGAGTCATAGGCGTGGTAGTTGACGATTTCACGCAGCGATGCGTCGCCCTGGCCGCCGGTCTGGAACCAATCCGGCTTGGGCTCCTCCCACTGGTCCGGGCGGATCTGATCGATCACATCGGCCAGTGCCCGCTCGGACAGGATGAACACGTCACGCGCTGTCATTGCTGCACTCCCTGGGTGGGCGCCGAAAACGCCCACTGTAGAGAGTCGGCCCGACAGGTTGCCGCCCATCTGGGGCGGCACTCGTCCGGGTCCTCCTTCGACCGAAGTGTTGCGCGATGAATTTTCCCGGGCAGGACGGTCTGGAGGAGTGTCGACTGGTCTCGAGAACAGGAGGTGATGGCGATGGCCAAGGTGATCGCAGGCATCACGACGTCGATCGACGGATACATCACCGGGCCCGACGACGTCCCGGGCAAGGGGCTCGGCGAGGGCGGCGAGCGGCTGCACCACTGGGTCTTCGGCGGCCCGTGGCACTATGGCGAGGACGCAGGGACGGCGACCGGTGAGGACGCCGCGTGGCTCGCCGAGGCCGGCGCGAGGATGGGCGCGGTCGTCGGTGGTCGTTGGACCTACGAAGCTGCCGAGCACTGGGGTGACAGGAATCCCTGGGGCGTGCCCGTCTTCATCGTCACCCATCGGCCTCAGGAGGAACCGGAGAGCGGCGAGTTCACCTTCGTGGCAGGGGTCGAGGCCGCGGTCGAGCGCGCGGTCGAGGCGGCGGGCGACAAGGACGTGCACATCATGGGGGGCGCCCAGATCATCCGCGAAGCGCTCGCCGCAGGACTCGTCGACGAGCTGACGATCATCGTCGCTCCCATCATCCTGGGCGGCGGCAAGCGGCTGTTCGAAGGATTCTCGCAGTCGTTGGACCTGGAGCACATCGGCGTTCGACAGTCACCCTTGGCAACCTTCATCGAGTACCGGGTGAAGTCGAGGGGGTAGGCTGAACCGACTCAGGCTGGCACGGATTCATCTGGCGATGGCGCAGGCGATGGGCGCCGAGGTCGAGGTGTTCGTGAGCTACGACCGGACGCTCCTGCGAACGGCCGACGGTTCGACGCGTCACCACTCGTCACCGAGCGCCTCCGCCAGGAAGCGCATGAAGGGAGCCGCAACGCGGAAGGATTTGGTCACGTCGTCCAAGAAACCGGGCGCACAGACTGCGGCTTCGTCATAACGCCCATGCCAGGTGTAGCTCTTGCGCTTGAGGTCATCAACAAACGGGTGGTCGGCATCGAATCCTTGCGGAGCGCGCTTGAGCGTGTCACCCATGTTCGTGAAGAGCGGGGCGAACTCTGCATTCGTGATGATGCGCTTCCAAGCCCGCGTGTCTGTGACGATGGCGTTGCGCACACGATGCAGCGTCGCCGAGTCGGGCATGTGCACGCCACCGCCCACGAACGATGCGCCGGGAGCGATGTGAACGTAGAAACCCGGCGCCGGAACTCCCCGACCAGCGTCCAGGCCAAAGGACATGCCGATGTTGGTCTTGTACGGGCTCTTATCCGTGGAGAACCGGATGTCGCGATGGATACGGAAGAGAGAGCCGCCAACGGGCCTCGGGTCCGCGACGAGATGAGCGCTGATCCTGCGCAGGCGAGGCTCGATGTCCTCGATGAAGTGGATCGCCGGGTCGCGGACCACCTCTTCGTAGCGCCCCCTGTTGCGCAGGAACCACTGGCGATCGTTGTGCCGCCCCAGGTCGCCAAGGAATTCGAACAGAGCGGGGGTGAAGTGCGGTCTGGCGGCGGCCACCTGGTGATCAGACCACGTCGGTGCAAGGATCTGCACGATCCGCGCAGTCGGCGGCCCAGGCGGCGACTTTGCTCGGGGGTCAGGGCTGTACGCAGCCGGTGAGCAAAAGGCTGCCAGGTTCACGGTTGGCTGCCTCGGCTTGGGTTACGAACGTGACCGCAGTGCCTGGCTTCAAATCGACGCGCGCTGTCTCAACCTGACACGCCGCCCCGAACGCGGAACTGGTGGCGAAGCTGACCAGAGTGCCACCAGCCGTTGGCTTCGAAGACGCCACTGATCCGGTGACCAGCAGCGTGCTGTCGCCAAACAAGCTGTAAAAGTCGTCATCGGACATCGCCTTGGCTGCAGCGTTGGCGGTCACCGTCTTGATTGTGCGTGTTGCTCGGCCGGTGCTCAGTCCGATCAGATATGTTGCGCTGCAGCAGATGGCAATGAGAGCAACGGAAGCGATGAGGGCGGCGGGGGCGAACCACCTTTTCCCACGGATCAATGAAAACGCGCGACGTGCGTTCAGAGCCACATGGTTCGAAACGGTGCCTGGATGGCGTTGGTTACGAGCGCCCCGTCCAAACCCCAGTTGCATCGGGTTGGCAGACGCCTCGGCGAGCGCCAAAGGCCGTCAACCGGCGCCGTTGGGAGCGGTCGTATTGTGACGACGTAAGTACCCGCACGGGGAGTCGAACCCCGGTTACCACCTTGAAAGGGTGCCCGGCCATCGTTCGGCGGGTGACGGATGATACCGGCGACGGTCATTCTGCATTCAAATTCGGTGGTGCGGTTGCCATAGCTTGACGGCTGGTGCCGCCGCATGTCGGCCACGTGGGATACAAACGGGCTACATTTTCGGGCGCGCCAGCGGGCAACTGAGCACCTCCGGTGCTGCGGTTGTACCGCGACACGGTGCCGTGATGGCAGATGCAATACCCGAGCATGGTGTCGACCAGAACGATGTCGTCGCTGACCCGGCCGAAGCCCGGGGAGACTGGACCGATTCGCGCAGCGCGTGGCCAACGGCACGGTGGTAGGCCACTACAGCAAGGAGATACGCGAGCGCCTGAATCGGGCTGACAGTCCGCCCAACGTGGGCGCGGCCGGCCCGGACGAGCGGGACCCATCGAGTTGTTGAGGCTGCTCTGGTCTGATGAGGCCCTCGCTGACCTGGAGCAAGTGGCACGGCGAGCGCCGCTTCAGGCAACCCGCGTGGTCGACGCCGTCTAGCGGCTTGCTAGCCCTGAGCCAAAGCGTTGTCAGTCGTCGGAGGCGGCGACCTGCCGGGCGATCCACTCCTCGAGGGCGACGCGGGAAACTCGGATGAGACGCCCGACACGCAGCGTCGGTAGCTGACCTGACCGAAGCAGTTCGTAGGTCCGCGTCCGCCCCAACTGGAGCGCCGCCTCGACCTGGCGCACGGTGAGGAGCATCGGCGCGATCGACGACGACGTCAGTTGATCGGAATCGCTGGTGACCCACGGTCGCTGGCGGAGCAGGTCGCGCTCGTGAGAGTGCAGTGATGTGTGGCTGGTGTCGCAAGGTGTCGGACTGCCCGTCCGGCGACTCATGTCGGCGGTCCGGCGCCCGCTTTTCCTCGGCGAGACAAGCCCAGCGTCGTCGAACAGTAGGGGCATCTGGTCGTCGGCATCCGGGGCGGGCCGGCCGCTGATGATGGGCAAGCGTGCCGCGGAGACGCTCGACCGCGGCGTTGGCCTGTCGTATGCGAACGGATCGCTGGGTCCGCTCATTCTGCTGTCAACAGCTGGAGCGGCTCGCGATTCGCCAAGGTGGCGGCAATCCTCACGACGGTACGGTCGCTGGCTGCGTGGCGCCGGAGTACGTTGTACAGACAGGCGCGGCTAATGCCGGCCGTTGAGGCAAACTCGCGGACCGTCCAGCCACGGCAGACGATCGCGGCGCGGAGGGCGACGGGATTGAACCGCCCTGACGCGGCATCCCAGAGAGGCCGGTCGGCGGCCACGGATGCAGGTGGGCCGGCGACTCGAGGTCGGCGGTACTCGACAACGGAAGCCCCATCGAGGGGGGTCGCGGACGGGCGAGGTCGTAGCGTTGAGTGGCTCATCGGTGCTCCTTGGTGACGTTGTCCCGTCACCCTTCAGAGGCCATGTCCTGTCAAGTGGTGTACGAACGACCGACGTCATCCGTTCGATTGAGTCGTTCACGCTGCGGTCTCGGTGATCGCTGGCCAGCCCTCCGTGTCGATGGTGGTGTACGAGGCTGTCAGTGA
>JBOHUD010000089.1:0-28543 GCA_050734155.1 Candidatus Dormibacteria bacterium | reverse complement strand
AGGCCGGAGTGGCTGCGCGAGACGATCGGTCACTTCGACGATCCCTCGGTGGCATTCGTGCAGACCTCGCAGCACTACCGCGGCTGGGAGGACAACAGGTATCTGCGTGGCCTCTTCTACAGTTTTCGCTACTTCTTCGACATCACCCTGAAGGCGCGCAACCACCGCAACGCGATCATCTTCTGCGGCACCATGGGCCTGATCCGGCGCTCCGCCTTCACCGAGATCGGGGGATGGAACCAGGAGTGCATCACCGAGGATGCCGAGGCGTCGCTGCGCATGCTCGGCGCCGGCTACCGCGGCGTCTACGACCGCTTCGCGTATGGCGAGGGCCTGATGCCGCTGGACTTCGACGGCCTCAAGAAGCAGCGCTTCCGCTGGGCGCTCGGCGGCATCCAGATCCTCAAGTTCCACTGGCGCGAGCTGCTCCCGCTGGCGCGACACCGGCTGCGGCTGACCGTCGCTCAACGCATCCACTACCTGCTCGGCAGCGTGCAGTGGTTCGCCGAGGTGCTCACCGCCACGTTCACCATCCTCCTGCTGGCCACGGCGCTGGCAACGTCCCTGCACGAGCGGCTGCCGGTGCGTCAGCTGACCGGGGCGGTGCTGGCGATCCCGCTGGCCTTCGCGGCCACCGGGGTGCTGCGCGCGCTCTGGGCGATGCGACGCGCCTGCCGGGCCACCTACACCGATTCGCTTAGCGCGCTGCGGGTCTGGTTCGCGCTCTCGTGGGTGGTGACGCTGGCCTGCATGCGCGGGCTGCTGCAGAAGCAGGCGGAGTTCCTGCGCACCCCCAAGAGCAAGGAGGGCGGGTCGCTGCTCTCCGCGCTGCGCGCCTCGCGGGCGGAGACGGTGCTCACCGTCGCCGCCGTCCTCGGTGGTGCCTTCATGCTGCTCCGCTCCCCTGGGCTGGCAACCGTGGTGCTCGGCCTGCTGCTCTTCTTCGAAGCCTTCGTCTACTCCAACGCGCCCTGGGCGAGCATGGCGGCCGAGGGCATCATCCTCACCCCCGAGCGCCGGGCCTACGCGCGCTCGCCGCAGAACACCGGCGATCGTCCCCCGAGGCGGCGCCGGGAGCTGATCCCGCTGGGCCTCACCGGGCTGGCCGCGGCCGCCGTGGTGGCCGGGCTGGTGGTGTCGTCACCCAGCGACCGGGCTCCCTTCTCGGGTTCCCAGCACGACCTTCCGCGGATCGGCAGCGTCGCCCCCAACGTCGGTGTCGGGCCGACTCCCAACGCGACCCCGGCCGCCGCCGCGTCCGCCTCCGCCTCCGCGTCGCCGACCTCGGCGCCGACCCAGGCCGCCACACCCACCCCGCGCGCCTCGTCGAGCGCAACTCCGGCGGCCCCGTCGGCCACGCCCACGACGAGCCCGTGATGGCACCATGAGCCACCACCATGACTGACATCGCCGAGGTCGAGGTCAGCGCCGTCGACCCCCAGCGCCTGGCCTCCGTGCTCAACGACGAGCAGATGAGGGCGCTGCACGCGGCCATCGACGAGGCGCGCGTCGTCTTCGACGGCCGCACCATCTGGAACGTCAACTCCACCGCCAAGGGCGGCGGGGTCGCGGAGATGCTCAGCACCCTGCTGCCCTACGCCCGCGGAGCCGGGGTTGACACCCGCTGGTTGGTCATCGGTGGTGACGACGAGTTCTTCCGCATCACCAAACGCATCCACAACCGTCTCCACGGATCGCCCGGCGACGGCGAGGGCCTCGGTGACGGTGACCGGGGTCACTACGAGGCGGTGCTCGCAGGTCAGGCGGATCAGCTGCGGCGGCGGTTTCGCCAGGGGGACGTGGTCATCCTCCACGACCCGCAGACGGCGGGCCTCATCCCCGCGCTCGTCGACGCCGGCTTCTGCGTGGTCTGGCGCTGCCATGTGGGCATGGACACCCCCAACGCCGACGCGCTCGAAACCTGGAGCTTCCTGCTTCCCTACGTGCGCCGGGCGGCGCGCTGCGTGTTCTCACGCCGCGCCTTCGCCTGGGAGGGCCTCGACGAGGACCGCATCATGGTGGTGGCGCCCTCCATCGATCCCTTCTCGACCAAGAACTACGCGATGGATGCCGCGTCCGTGCACGCCATCCTCGCCGCCGCCGGCATCGTCGACGACGGCGGTCGCGAGGTCGCGACGTACACGCGCCTCGACGGCAGCCCCGGCCGCATCCAGCACCGTGCCACGGTCACCGAGTCCTCACGCGTCGGCCCGGAGACGCCGCTGCTGGTGCAGGTGTCGCGCTGGGACCGGCTCAAGGATCCCCTCGGTGTGCTCCAGGGTTTTGCCGAGGGGGTGGTGCCGCGCTGCGATGCCCACCTCGTGCTCGCGGGTCCGAGCGTCGAGGAGGTGGCCGACGATCCCGAGGGGGCGGAGGCGTACGACGAGGTGAGGCGCGCCTGGGCAGCCGCCGGGTCCCAGGCCCAGACGCGGATCCACCTCGTCTGCCTGCCCATGGACGACGAGGAGGAGAACGCGGCAATGGTCAACGCCCTGCAGCGCCGCGCCGACGTGGTCGTGCAGAAGAGCATCGCCGAGGGTTTCGGGCTCACCGTGGCCGAGGCCATGTGGAAGGCACGGCCGGTGGTGGCCAGCCGCATCGGCGGCATCCAGGACCAGATCGAGGACGGCGTCAGCGGCATCCTCCTCGACGATCCGTCCGACCGGGTGGCGTTCGCCGCCGCGGTGTGCGGGTTGCTCAACGACCCCGAGCGGGCGCGCAGCATCGGGGAGGAGGCCAGGGCGCGCGTCACCAGCGACTTCCTGGGGTCGCGTCACCTTGCCCAGTACGTGCGCATCTGCGCGGACCTGATCTGACGCCGCCGCCGCTGCCGCCGGGCTCAGCTCTGGGAGAGGGGATTCTCGCCGCCGAGATCGGGAAGATTGAGCTCGTTGACCCAATCACGGATCTTGGCGAGGCGCTCCGTGGTCTCCTCGTCGGTCTCGCCGAGCTCAGCCTCGTGCTCCAGCTCGGGGAGCACCCCGGCGCGGTCGAGCACCTCGGTGGCGACGAAGATGCCCGCCCCCACGCGCACCGCCACCGCGATGGCGTCGGAGGGACGGGAGTCGATCTCCATGTGACGCCCGTCGACGTGGGCGAGGATGCGTGCGTAGAACACCTCGTTGGCCAGCGAGGTCACCACGATGCGGTCGACGTTGATGTCGACCGCTCCCAGGATGTTGGCGAGGAGGTCGTGGGTGATCGGTCGTTCCGGTGTCATCCCGGTGATCTTCAGGGCGATGGCGTTGGCCTCGTTGATGCCTATCCAGATGGGCAGGTAGCGCTCCGCGGCCTTCTCCTTGAGGATCACCACGTGCTGACCGGTGGGCATGTGGACGCGGATGCTGTCGACGGTCATCTCGATGAGATCGGCCATGCCTCGATGATAGGTCGTGGCGCCTCCAGCGAACGCGGGCCGGATCACTCCGACACCCTGGCGCCCTGTCCTGGGGTCTCCTCGACGAGCAGCTGAAGGCGGTGGTCGCCGTGCCCGAGGCGGGCGCGAAGAGCGGCGAGCACGTGGGCGGCGAGACACTCGCAGGTGGTGTTCACCACCGGCAGGAGCACGACGTCCTCGCGGGGGATGAGAAAGCGCCGCGATCCCTCGGCGAGCTCCACGCCGTCGGGTGTCTCGGTGACCTGGATTCGCGGCGACAGCGTGGGCACCAGCATGCGCTCGTCGAGCTCCGCGCAGACGGCTCGGAGCGCGGACTTGAGCGCCGCGAAATCGATGACTGTGCCCTCCTCGTCGACACGGCCGTGGACCCAGAGCCTGACCAGGTAGTTGTGTCCATGGAGACGCTCGCTCCGACCCTGGTGGATGGAGAAGTGGGCCGCGCTGAAGCCGATGTCGCCGCGGACGAGCTCGAGGCTGGCCTCCATGGCTGCGTACCATAGCCTGCAGTGGAACGCGACACCCTGCTGCTCATCGACGGCCACTCGCTGGTCTACCGCGCGTTCTTCGCCATGCCCGCCCTGACCAACAGCCGTGGCGAGGTGACCAACGCCGCCTACGGCTTCACCTCGATGCTCCTCAAGGCTCTCGGCGACCACCGGCCCACCCATGCCGTGGCCGCCTTCGATCCCCCCGGCCGCACCTTCCGCCACGACCAGGACGCCACCTACAAGGCGGGTCGCCGGCCCACTCCCGAGGACCTCGTCCCCCAGTTTCCCTGGTGCAGGGAGGTGGTCGAGGCGCTCAGCATCCCCATCATCGAGGTGCCCACCTTCGAGGCCGACGACGTCATCGGCACGCTCAGCGTCCAGGGCGAGCAGGCCGGGCTCGACGTGATCATCGTCACCGGCGACCTCGACGCTCTCCAGCTGGTCAACGACCATGTGCGAGTTTTTGCCAATCGTCGCGGTATCTCCGACACCATCGTCTACGACGTCGACCGCGTCGTCGAGCGCTACGGGTTCGCCCCTCCCCTGGTGGTCGACTTCAAGGCCCTGCGCGGCGACATCTCCGACAACATCCCGGGCGTCCCGGGCATCGGCGACAAGACGGCGATGAGCCTGGTCCAGGCTCATGGGACGCTGGAGGCGATCCTCGAGGCGGTGCCCGCCATGAAGGAGGGCAAGGTCAAGCGGCTGCTCACCGAGCACGCCGGCCAGGCGCGGCTCAGCAAGCAGCTGGCCACCATCCAGCTCGACATGGACATCAAGCTCGACATCGAGGGGTCGCGTCTGGGGCCCCACGACGACGAGGCCATCCGCACGGTGTTCGATCGTCTCGAGTTCCGATCCCTGCTCGGCCGCATCCCCACCTACGAGACGGAGGCGCCGGCCGGGCCGGCTCCGGCGCGTGGTTCGGGTGGCCAGGGCATGCTGAACCTCGACGGGGCGCCGGCCGTGGTGGCCGCCTCGGCCCCGGCCGCCGTCGAGGTGGTCGTGGTCGACGACGCGGAGCAGGCCGAGCAGATGGCGGAGGGGCTGCGCGGCGGAGGAGAGATCGCGGTGCACAGCGTCATCGACGGCAGCGCCCGTCGCGGCGCCGTCGTCGGGGTGGCGCTCTGCTCGGTGGGGTCCCCCGACCCCGCCTACTACGTCCCCATCGGCCACCAGGGCGCCAATGCGTCCGCCGCGGTGCTCGGCGTCCTGGGGACGCTGCTGACCAGCCCGGCCATCGTCAAGCACGGCTACGACCTGAAGCAGGAGCTGCTCGCCTGGGATGCTCGCGGGGTGTCGATTGCCGGGATCGGCTTCGACTGCATGCTCGCCGCGTACCTGTGCATCACCACGCGGGCGCGGGTGCCCTCGCTGACGGTGCTGGCACACGACCTCTGCGGGCTCGCCGAGCAGCCTGAGGAGGCCCTGCTCGGCAGCGGCCGGGCGCGGCGCAGCCCCGCCGAGGTCCCGGTCGAGGAGGCGGCGAGCTACTACGGCAACTGGGTGGCGATGGTGCCGGCCGTCCGCGCCGCCCTGCGCAAGCAGCTGGCCGAGGGCTCGCTGGAGGCGCTCTTCGACACCCTCGAGATGCCGCTGGTGCCCATCCTCGCCGCCATGGAACGCGTCGGCATCCGCGTCGACTGCGACGAGCTGGGCCGGCTCTCTGCCGAGCTGCATCAGCGCATCACGGAGCTGGAGGCGAACGTCGCCGAGACGGCCGGCTACACGTTCAACCCCGGCTCCACCCAGCAGCTCGCCACCTTCCTGTACGACGGCCTCGGCCTGGCGGCGGGCCGGCGCACCAAGACGGGTCGCAGCACCGACGCCGACAGCCTGGAGTCGCTGCGCGGTGAGCACCCGGTGGTCGAGGTCATCCTCGAGTGGCGCCAGCTCACCAAGCTGAAGAGCACCTACGTGGACGCGCTGCCGCTGCTGTGCGCGGCTGACTCGCGTGTGCACACCTCCTTCAACCAGGCGGTGGCGACCACGGGGCGGCTCAGCTCAGCGGATCCCAACCTCCAGAACGTGCCGGTGCGCACCGCCTGGGGACAGCGCATCCGCCACGCGTTCGTCGCCGACCCCGGGCAGCGCCTGCTCAGCGCCGACTATTCACAGATCGAGCTGCGCGTGCTCGCCCACGTCAGCGGTGAGCCGGAGCTGATCACCGCCTTCGAACGCGGCGAGGACATCCACCGCCGCACCGCCGCCGAGGTGTACGAGGTCCCCCCGGAGGCGGTCACCCCCGACCAGCGGCGCATCGCCAAGGTGGTCAACTTCGGCGTCGTCTACGGCCTGTCCGACTTCGGCCTGGCGCGGGACACGGGCATGGACCAGGAGGCTGCACGGACGTTCATCGAGAGATACTTCGACAGCTTCCCCGCCGTGACCCGCTACCTGGAGCGCACCCGCATGCACGCGCGCGAATGGGGCTGGGTGGAGACGTTCATGGGCCGTCGCCGCCACCTCCCCGACATCCGCGCCGCCAACCGGCAGCTGCGCAACGCCGCCGATCGGATGGCGGTGAACATGCCCATCCAGGGAGCGGCCGCCGACATCATGAAGCTGGCCATGATCCGCTGTGACGCCGCCCTGCGCGACCAGGGGGTGCGCTCCCGACTGCTGCTCCAGGTGCACGACGAGCTGGTCCTGGAGTGCCCGGAGGACGAGCTGGACTCCGCCGTCGCCCTGGTGCGCGACGCCATGGGAGGGGCTGCGGAGCTCGTCGTACCCCTGGTCGTCGATGTCAAGGTTGGCTCCAACTGGCAGGAGATGACACCGCTTCGCGAGGCGGCGAGTGCCCGAGCTTCCTGAGGTCGAGACGCTGGTGCGCGACCTGCGCGCCGCGGTGGTCGGGCGGCGGGTGACGGCAGTGCAGCTCGGCCATCCGCAGGTGCTGCGCTTCCCCGCGCCCGAGGTGTTCAGCGCGCTGCTGCCGGGCCGCCGCGTCGAGATGGTGACCCGCAGCGGCAAGTTCATCCTCTGCGGCCTGGACGGCGGCGAGGACCTGGTCTTCCACCTGGGCATGACCGGGCATGTCCTGGTCTGCGACGCCGCCACCGAGCCCGCCCCGCACACCCATCTGCGCGCGCTCCTCGACGACGGTCGCGAGCTGCGTTACGACGACGCGCGCCGCTTCGGACGCATCCTGCTCGGACCGCGCAGCACGCTGGAGAGCTCGCGGGTGCTGCCCATGCTCGGCGTCGAGCCACTGTCGGAGGACTTCACCACCGAGCGCTTCGACATGGTGCTGCGCTCCACCACGCGAACCGTCAAGGCGGCGCTCCTCGACCAGCGCGGCGTGGCCGGCCTGGGCAACATCTACGTCGACGAGGCGTGCCACCTCGCCGGGGTGCGGCCGCAGCGACGCTGCCACACCCTGACCCGCGCCCAGCGCGGCGCGCTCCACGCGGCCATCCCCGCGGTGCTGCTGTCGGCGATCAGCAACCGGGGCAGCAGCATCGACGACTACCGTGACCTCTGGAACGCCAGGGGCAGCAACCAGGAGCGCCTCCAGGTGTACGGGCGCGGAGGGCAATCCTGCTTCCGCTGCGCGGCCATCCTCAAGCAGGCGACGGTCGCCGGCCGCACCACGGTGTGGTGTCCCTCGTGCCAGCGATGACCCGGGTCACCCTGCTCAGCTACGACGACGAGCCGGCGCTCGGCGGCCAGGGTGTGGAGCTGCGCGGCATGCGTGCGGCTCTGGCCGCACGAGGCCACCAGGTGGCCACGATCGCGGGCCGCGGGGGCCACGCGCTGCGCTGGGCGCGGGTCACCGGCCGTGCCCCGCTCGACTTCTCCATCCACGTCAATCGCCACCCCGAGCTGATCGGCGCGACCGCGCCCGACGTGGTCCACGCGCTGGGCGGCCCCGGCGGGGTGCTGCTGCTGCGCCGGCTCGCGGTGCCCCTGGTCTACACGGCCAACCACACGTACCGCATGGCGCACGGGCGTACCTCATTTGGGCGGCTTCTCTCACCACTGGAGGCCCGCGCGTACCGCCGCGCCGCCAGGGTTCTGGCCATCTCGGCATCGACGGCCGCGGCGGTGCGGGGGCTCGGCGTGCCCGGCGATCACGTCGAGGTGCTGCCCCCCGGGGTCGACGTGCCCGACGGCCCCTCGCCGCCGCGTGACTCGGTCCGGTTGCTGTTCGTGGGGCGCTGGGAGCCGGACAAGGGAGTGATGCCCGCCCTCAGGGTTATGCGAGACGTCATCGCGCGGCGGCGGGGCGTGAGCGGCATCGTGGTCGGCGGTGGCAGCCTCGACATCCTGGTGCGCCGCTTTGGCGTGGATGCCGGTGTCGACGTCGCCGGGCGCGTCGATGAGGCTCGGCTGAGCGCCGAATACGCTCGCGCGTCGATCGTGCTCGTGCCCTCCCGGTACGAGGGCCTGGGCCTGGTGGCCCTGGAGGCGCAGGCGCTGGGCGCGGTCGTGGTGGGCCACGACGTCGAGGGGCTGCGCGACGCCGTCGCCGAGCCCACCCTGCTGGTGCCCCTGGGCGACGAGAGCGCCATGGTGCGCGTCTGCCTCGCGCTCATCGACGATCCCCGGCGCCGCGACGAGCTGGCGCACGCCGGCCGCGAGCGGGTGCGCGCCGCGCATTCCTGGGAACGGATCGGGCGCCGCCTCGAGGAGGTGTACGACGAGGTGCGCCGGGCCTGAGCCGTCCGGGCTGACGGTAGACTGGGATCGTGCCCAACCTCGAGCTCATGGCCGCCTTCGCGCCCGCCGGCGACCAGCCCGAGGCGATCGATTCGCTCCATCGCGGAGTCGAGGAGGGCCTGACCGAGCAGACCCTCATGGGGGTCACCGGCTCGGGCAAGACCTTCACCGTCGCCCACCTGGCGGAGCGCCTGCAGCGGCCCATGCTGGTGCTCTCACCCAACAAGACACTGGCGGCGCAGCTCTGGGCGGAGTTCCGCGAGTTCTTTCCCCACAATGCCGTCGAGTACTTTGTCTCCTACTACGACTTCTACCAGCCCGAGGCGTACATCCCGCGCACCGACACGTACATCGAGAAGGACTCGTCGCGCAACGACGAGATCGACCGGTTGCGCAACAGCGCCACCCGCGCGCTGCTGACCCGGCGCGACGTCATCGTGGTGGCGTCGATCTCGTGCATCTACGGCATCGGCTCCCCCGAGAACTACCTCGGTGAGTCGCTCAAGGTGGAGCGCGGCTCGAGCTGGCGCCGGGACATCCTGCTGCGCAAGCTCGCCGATCTGCAGTACGCGCGCAACGACGTCGATTTCGGGCGCTCGCGCTTCCGGGTGCGCGGCGACGTGCTCGACGTGCAGCCCGCCTACGAGGAGGTGGCCACCCGGATCGAGTTCTTCGGCGACGAGATCGAGTCGATCAAGGAGTTCGACCCGCTCACCGGTGAGATCCTCGCCAACCGCGAGGAGTTCACCGTCTTCCCCGCCTCCCACTACGTCACCCCCCAGGAGCAGATGAAGGGCGCGCTGGAGCGCATCCGTGAGGAGCTGGCCGAGCGTGTCGCGGAGCTGGAATCGCGCGGCCGCCTGCTCGAGGCGCAGCGCCTGCTGCAGCGCACCAACTTCGACATGGAGATGATGCAGGAAACCGGGACCTGTGCCGGAATCGAGAACTACTCGCGCCACCTCAGCGGGCGCGCCGAGGGTGAGCGGCCCTTCTGCCTGCTCGACTTCCTTCCCGACGACACCATCGTCGTGGTGGACGAGTCGCATGTCGCGGTGCCCCAGATCGGGGGCATGTACGGAGGCGATCGCTCGCGCAAGATCCCGCTGGTGGAGTACGGCTTCCGGCTGCCGTCGGCCCTCGACAACAGGCCGCTGACGTTCGCCGAGTGGGATTCGATGGTCGACCAGGTCATCTACGTGAGCGCCACCCCCGGCCCCTACGAGGAGGCCAACTCCAAAAGGGTCGTCGAGCAGATCATCCGCCCCACCGGGCTCGTCGACCCCACCGTGGAGGTGAAGCCGTCGGAGGGCCAGATCGACGACCTGCTGGCCCAGATCGCCCGCCGTGTCGAGGGCCGGGAACGCTGCCTGATCACCACGCTCACCAAGAAGATGGCGGAGGACCTAACCGATTACCTGCGCGAGGCGGGGGTGCGCGTCCGCTACCTGCACAGTGACATCGACACCCTGGAGCGAGTCGAGATAATCCGCGACCTCCGCCTCGGAGTCTTCGACGTGCTGGTAGGCATCAACCTCCTCCGCGAGGGCCTCGACCTTCCCGAGGTGTCCTTCATCGGCATCCTCGACGCTGACAAGGAGGGCTTCCTGCGCGGCTACCGTTCGCTGATCCAGACCATCGGCCGCGCCGCGCGCAACATCAACGGCCACGTGGTCATGTACGCGGACTCGCGCTCCGAGGCGATGGACCACGCCATCGCGGAGACCGACCGCCGCCGCGCCGTGCAGACCGCCCACAACGAGGCGCACGGGATCACGCCGCTGTCGATCGTCAAGGCCGTCTACCAGATGGAGACGCACCGCGACGACGTCAACGCGCACGCCGCCGACCTCCAGGAGTCCGCCGGGCTGCCGCCCGATGAGCTGCTCCGCCTCGCCAGGGAGGTGGAGCGGGAGATGAAGCGCGCCGCCAAGGACCTCGAGTTCGAACGGGCGGCCGAGCTCCGCGACCGGCTCACCGGGCTGCGCCGGCGCATCGATGATCCCGAAGCGGAGGCGGCCGCGGTGGCCGCGGAAAGGCCCCGCCCCCAGCGCCGCCAGCGGGGCTACGCGCGCCGCCACTAGCCAGGCCGGCTGCGCGCGAGTCAGTAAACCAGCGGGCTCCGCTGTCTATTCTCGTGTGGACACCGCCCAGGAGACCCTCATGGCGCCAGCGACTCCGCGCACCGCCGCCGCGGAGGCCGGCTTCGACGCCCTGCTCAACGCGCAGAGACGCCGCCTGTACGGCATCGCTTACTCGATCCTGCGCGACCACGCCGAGGCCGAGGACGCCCTTCAGGACGCCCTGCTCAAGGCCTGGAGGAGCTGGGACAGCCTGCGCAACCAGGAGGCGCGGGCCACCTGGCTGGTGCGCATCTGTGTCAATCACTGCATCAACCGGCGCCGGGGCCTGCGGCTGCGCAGCTTCGCGGCCGCGCCGCGCCGCCAGGACGCCGCGGCTGCGGATCCTCGGTTCGAGGGGCGCCTGGTCGACCTCGATCGCAGCTACCGCAGGCTGTCCCCCCAGCAGCGCGCCGCGGTGTTCCTCCACTACCACCACGGCTACTCGATCGACGAATGCGCCGACCTGATGACCTGCGGCGCCGGCTCGGTGCGCACCCACCTGGCCCGCGCGCTGACCTCGATGCGCAAGGAGATGGCCCATGCCTGATCAGCCCATCGCCCTGCCCGCGGAGCTGGGCGACGAACTGCGGCGGTACTTCGCCCTCACCACCGGTGCTGAGCTGCCCCGGCGCGTGCGAGAGATGAGCGCCCGGACCCTGACCCAGCGGGGCCCTGGGTGGGGCAAGCTGCTCGGCGGTGGGGGAGCGGTGCTGGCGGCCGCGGCGCTGCTCGTGGTCCTCGTGGGCATGCACCACGGCGCCGGCGGGGCCGGGGTCGCTTCCGGCAGCGGCGCTCTGTACGCGCCGGAGCACGCCCCGGCACAGGCGACGATCGCCTACCCGGGCGTCGACACCTCCCGGCTGGCCCAGGGGGGTGTTCTCCTCCAGCCCGCGGCGGGACACGGCACCGCCCAGGTGACGGCGCTGTCGGCCCAGCTGCTGGCGGGGGCATCCCAGGCCGGCTCCGGCTCTCCGGGGCCGGCGGTGCTCGCCAGGGCGCGGCTGGGCGGGACGTCGCCGCCGCGCACCTGCCTCTGCTGGGTCGTGGAGGTGCCCATCGGAGGGGCTGCCGCCCGCAGCGGGACGCCGGCGCCCGCGGCAACCCCGACCCCTCGCAACGTGCTCGTGCTCGTCGATGCCGCCAGCGGCCGCATCGTCGCCACCCTGTCCGCGCCCGGCATCCCCTAGGAGAACCGCCATGCCCGTCCGTTCCATCGCTGCCGCGCTATTCGCCACCGCCGCGCTGGCGGGGTGTGCGTCGGCGTCGACCGGCTCCGGCAGCGCGGGCTCACAGGCCGGCCCTGCCGTGGCCCGGGGTGCGTCCTACGCTGGGCGGGCGCCGCTGGCCCAGGCCAACGCGCCGGCCAACGCTCCCGCCACCTCCATCGTGGTGGGCACCCCACCAAGCTCCGCAATCGAGCGGGCCGTGACCGCCGCCTACACAGTTCCCCCGGGCAGCTTCCTGGCGTCCTTCCAGGGTGTCACCGCCCGGGCCGTGGGCCTGGGCGGGTACGTGGTCAGCTCGACCACCCAGCCGGACAGCGGTGGGCGGATCGTCAGCGGGTCGGTGACCCTCAAGGTGCCGGCGGCCAAGATCGCCGACTTCCTGAACGGCATGCCCAGCACCTTCACCGCCTCGTCCATCAACTTCTCCGCCATCGATCACACCGCCCAGTTCGTCGACGTCAACGCCCGGCTGGCGTCGGCCCACGCCCATCTCGCCGCGCTCGACGGCCTGCTCGCCAAGGCGACGTCGATCACCGACATAGCCCAGCTCGAGCAGCAGATCGAGGCCGTCCAGACCGAGGTCGACACCGACCAGGGGGAGCTGAACGTGCTGACCGCGTCGGTCGACCTCGCCACCGCCACCGTGCGGATGGTCGAGCGGGGCAGCTCGGTGGCGCCGGCGCCGCCGGCCAACCCCGTCAGCGGGGGCATCGGAGGTGGCTGGAGCAACGCCGTCCGGGTCACGGGGGCGGCCCTCGACGGGATGCTGAGCGCGCTGCCGCTGCTGGTGGTGGTGGCGATCGGGCTCCTGGTGTGGCGTCGCCAGGCACGGCGTGCGCTGTGGCGGCGCCCGCGCAGGGCCGCCGAATAGGGGAGGATGCGGCGGTGACCGGCATCGCCGCCCGACGTCTGCAGTGCCAGCGACTCAGCGGCGAACCCTTCCCGACGGCGGCGGCCGCGGTGGGGTCGCTGGTGGCGGTGCAGTCCCAGGACTACGCGGGCGCCAGGTGGGCCGTCGGCCAGCGCACCCGCGACGTCACCGACTCCGACGTCGACCGCCTCTGCGACGACGGCACCATCCTGCGCACCCATGTGATGCGGCCGACCTGGCATCTCGTGCTCGCCGACGACGTCCGCTGGCTGCTCGACCTGACCGCCCCCCGAGTCAGGGCGACGCTGGCCTACTACGATCGCCGCGCAGAGGTCGACGGCGCGCTGCTGAGGCGCAGCCTGCCGGTCATCGAGGCGGCCCTCGGCGGCGGCCACGCTCTGACCCGCGGCGAGCTGGGGGCGGCGCTGGCACGGGCCGGGATCGCCGCCGCGGGCTCGCGGCTCGGCCACCTGGTGATGCACGCGGAGCTGGACGCCATCGCGGTCAGCGGCCCTCGCCACGGCAAGGCCGTCACCTACGCGCTTCTCGAGGAGCGCGCCCCCGCAGCGCGCCGGCTCGATCGAGACGCGTCCCTGGCTGAGCTGGCGCGTCGCTACTTCGCCGGCCACGGCCCCGCCCAGGTGCGGGATTTCGTGTGGTGGTCGGGCCTGACCCTGGCCGAAGCCAAGCGGGGCATCGCCATGGCCGGACCCGCCATCACGCAGGAGCAGATCGGGGACAGGTGGTATCTGAGCTCGCCGGAGGCGCGCCGCACCGCCGCCCGCGGACCGGTCGTCAACCTGCTGCCCAACTTCGACGAGTTCCTGGTCGCCTACCGCGACCGCAGCGCCGCCCTCGAGCATGCTTCTGCCGGCAGCACGCTGCCCCTGTCAGCGGGCGAGGTGCTCGGCAACGTCGTGCTCCTCGACGGGCAGGTCTGGGGGTACTGGAAGAGACGTCGCAGCGGTCCTGACGTGGTCTTGGAGGTGGGGCCCATCGACCGTCTCGGCACCGCCGCGAGCACCGCGCTGCAGCGGGCGGCCGGGCGCCTCGGCCGCTTCCTCGGCGCTCCCGTCACCATCGTGGACAGGCCGTCCCACCCGTGTCACAATGACGAACGGATGTTCGCCACAGTGCCGCGGCCCACGTGACACCGATGCTGACCCGGACGCCCCGGGTGGAGTACGTCTGCTCCAACTGCGGGGTGAGCTCGCCCAAGTGGCAGGGCCGCTGCGACGGCTGCGGAGCCTGGAACACGCTGGCGGAGGGGGTCGCGGGGGCGAGCGTGCGGCGGCGCCCACCGCCCCGCCGCGGCGCCACCGCACAACCGCTCGACCGGGTCGGTGACTGCGCGGGCCAGCGGGCCTCGACCGGGATCGACGAGCTCGATCGTGTCCTCGGCGGCGGGGTGGTGGCGGGCTCGCTGATCCTCCTCGGCGGCGATCCCGGCATCGGCAAGTCCACCCTGGCGCTGCAGCTGGCGGCGCGCATGGGCCACGCCGACTGTCCCGTGCTGTACTGCGCCGGCGAGGAGTCGGTCGCCCAGGTGGCCATGCGCGCCGAGCGGCTGGGATGCCGGCTGCCGTCGGTGGCGGTGCTGGCGGAGACCGACCTCGATGCCGTGGCCGCCGCCATCGAGGTGGACCGCCCGCCCCTGGCCGTCGTCGACTCGGTGCAGACGCTCGACACGCCGGAGGCCGCGGGCACGCCCGGGAGCCCGGCCCACGTGCGCGAGGGCGTGGCCCGGCTGCTCACCGTCGCCAAGCGAACCGGCGTGCCCATCGTGCTGGTCGGCCACGTCACCAAGGAGGGAGCGATCGCCGGGCCGCGCACCCTCGAGCACATGGTGGACGTGGTGCTCTACCTGGAGGGTGAGCGCCACGGTGAGCACCGCCTGCTGCGCGGGGTCAAGAACCGCTTCGGCAGCACCGGCGAGCTCGGCCTCTTCACCATGGAGAGCGGCGGCCTGCGCCAGCTCGACGCTCCCGGGCGCGCCTTCCTGGACGAGAACAGCCTGTCGGTTCCCGGCAACGTCCTCACCGTCACGTGCGAGGGCACGCGGCCCCTGGTTGTGGAGATCCAGGCGCTGGTCGCGGCCACCGCGTTCGGCCTGCCCCGGCGCACCAGCTCGGGCTTCGACCTGGGCCGGCTCCACCTCATCCTGGCGGTGCTCGAGCGCCGCGCCGCCATCCCGTTCGGCCAGGCGGACGTGTTCCTCAACGTGGTCGGCGGGGTGCGCCTCGCCGACCCGGCGGTCGATCTCGGGGTGGCGCTGGCCCTGGCGGGGGCGCTCCGCAACGACGTGGTGCCCAGCGACACCGTCATAGTCGGTGAGCTGGGGCTCGGCGGCGAGGTGCGGCGCGCCTCGCGCCTGGAAGCGCGCCTGGGGGAGGCGGCCGCCCTCGGCCTGGCCGCGGCGGTGGTGCCCGAGGGTGGGCGCGCCCCGGCGGGGGTGCGCCTCCGCCTCCACCGGGTGCCGACCCTGGCGGCGGCCCTGGCGGTGCTCCAGGTCGACTGATCCGTTCGGCGCTGCCGCTGCCAGGTTGCGAAGGGGTGACGCCGACCGCACCGCAGCACAGCCTGTGTTTATATCGAGCGGCAATGCCTCGACATTCCGGCGACACGCTCCGCCGCGCCCGGACGATCGCTCGTGGGGTCGGCGCCATCCTGGGAGTGCTGCTGGGGATCTACTACGCCGGGTTCGTGATCAGCAACTCCCCGGGGGTGTTCGGCGGAGATCAGGTGGTGGTCGCCATCACGCTGGCGGGCACCGCCGTGGTTGGAGCGGCCGCGCTCGCGCTGGCGGGACCGCTGCTCACCATCGAACCCTATCTCTGGTTGGAGCAGACCCTCGACGAGGCGCCGGTGGGAGAGATCCTGGGCGCCCTGGTGGGGATCGTGGCCGGTCTGCTGATCGCGGCCCTGGTGGCCACCCTGCTGAGCCCGCTGCCGCTGCACGCGGGCACGGCGGTGTCGCTGCTGCTGGCGGTCGTGCTCGTGCAGGTCGGGGCCCGCACCGGCACCAGAAGGCGCCCTGCCTTCGCATCGATGCTGCGCACGGATGGCGCCCGCGCCGACCAGGGGGCCGATGGCGCCGCCGCCCCCCGCGGCCTGCCCATCGACGGACCCCCGGTGGTGGTCGACACCTCAGCGCTCATCGACGGCCGGATCGTCGAGGTGGCCAGGGCGGGCTTCGTGCTCGGCCGGCTGCTCATCGCCGGGTTCGTTCTCGAGGAGCTGCAGCGGGTGGCCGATTCCGGCGACCCCATGCGCCGCGCCCGGGGACGCCGCGGGCTCACGGTGCTCGAGGACCTGCAGCGCCGCGAGGACGTGGTCTGCGAGGTGGTGGACCTCGACTTCCCTGATGTCGCCGAAGTCGACGCCCGGCTCATCAAGCTGGCGGTGGCCCGCTCGGCGCTGCTGCTGACCAGCGACCACAACCTCAACCGGATCGCGCAGATCGCCGGGCTGCGCGTGCTCAACCTCAACGACCTCGCCAATGCCCTCAAGCCGATCCTCAGCGCCGGCGAGGAGATCTCCATCGCGGTGGTGCGCGAGGGCAGGGAGCTGCACCAGGGTGTCGGCTACCTCGACGACGGCACCATGGTGGTGGTGGAGAATGCGCGCGCCCGTCTCGGTGACACCGTCCGGGCCACGGTGACCTCGGTTCTGCAGACGTCGGCCGGGCGCATGATCTTCGCGACCACCGAGTCACCCGACACGACGCAGCGGACGATCCGCGCCGGACGCACGCGGGCGGTGCGCAGCTGACCGCGGCCCTGATCATCCCCGCATCGGGGCGGGGGCGGAGGATGGGGGAGGACAAGCTCTTCGTCGACGTCGCCGGCCGGCCGCTGATCGCCCATGCCCTCGAGGCGGCCGCCAGCTCCCTGGCCTTCGTGCGCGTGGTGGTGGCTGCTCAGGCGGCGCGCCACGAGCTGATCGCCGAGCTGGCGGCGCGCGCCGGCTTCACCGACGTGGCCGTCTGTGGGGGCGGCCCGCGCCGGCAGGACAGCGTCCGCCACGCGCTCGAGCTGGTGGGTGAGGTCGACGTCGTCGCCGTCCACGATGCCGCCCGGCCGCTCTGCGCCCCCCGGCTGTTCACCGAGTGCGTCGAGGTGGCCGGCCGCCACGGTGCCGCCACGGTGGCCATCCCCGTGGTCGACAGCATCAAGCGAGGAGCCGGCGGCGTGATCGTGCAGTCGCTGGAGCGGCACGACCTCTACGCCATCCAGACGCCCCAGGCATTCCGCCGCGACCTGCTGGTGGCGGGCCACCGCCATGCCAGCGCCAACGCGCTCGCTGTCGATGACGACGCCGCCCTGGTGGAGGCGCTGGGCACCTCCGTCCACATCGTTGCCGGCAGCCCCGACAATTTCAAGGTGACCCATCCCCGCGACCTCGTGCTGTTGCGCGCCCTGCTGGCCGCCCGGGGGTGAGCCTCAGGATCGGCCACGGCCTGGACGCGCACCGGCTCGTCGCGGGGCGTCCCCTGATGCTCGGCTGTGTCCACGTCCCCAGCGACCGAGGCCTCGCCGGCCACTCCGACGGGGATGCGCTCGCCCACGCGCTCTGCGACGCCCTGCTGGGGGCCGCCGGCCTGGGCGACATGGGCCGCCACTTCCCATCCACCGGTGATCGCTGGCGCGACGCATCGGGCGTCGACCTGCTTGGCGCGGTGGCCGCCCTGGTCCGCGAGGCCGGGCTGGGCATCGTCTCCGCGCAGGTGGTGGCCGTGGCCGAGGAGCCCCGTCTGGCCCCCCACCTCGATGCCATGGCGGTGGCCTGTGCCGCCGCGCTCGGCATCGAGCGCGAGCTGCTCCAGGTCGCCGCCACCAGCAGCGACGGGCTGGGGTTCACCGGTCGCGGTGAGGGCATCTCCGCCTCGGCAGTGGCGCTGCTCGACATCCCCGGCTGAGATCGCGGCGCTCCGGGTGGCGCGGCTCGATCGCTGTGCTACGCTACTCACAGCGAAATGGATTACGCTGACAGCGAAAGAGCCGCCGACAACCGGACCCGCGCAGGCACGCTTCGCCGCCTCCAGGGCGAGGTTCTTCGCGCCCACCGCGACGCCGCGGCGCGTTCACTGGCGGATGTCGCTGCCGTCGCGCACTGCTCGCCGGCCCACCTCTCCGAGGTGGAGCGAGGCCGCAAGGACGTCAGCGCGGAGCGGCTGGTGGCGATCGCCGCGGCCCTCGACGTTCCCATCCACCTCCTCTATGCGGACATCGCCGAGCGTCTGACGCCCCAGACGGTGACCGACGCACGCGCCAGCGGCGACGATCCGCGCGTCCAGCTCCAGCTGGCGGCGGCTGCGCTCAGCGCCGACGCGCTCCGGACCGTGGCCCAGTTCACCACCTACCTGGCCAGCTCCGCATCCTCGCCGGTGCGGCGGCAGATCGGCTTCGTGGCGCCGGGGCGAGGGCCATCCTCATGACCCTGGTGCCAACCGTTGTCGAATCGACAATCCGTGGAGAGCGGGCCTACGACATCTACTCGAGACTGCTGCGCGACCGCATCATCTTCCTGGGTGAGCAGATCACCGACGACACCGCCAACCTCGTCACCGCCCAGCTCCTCTTCCTGGAGAGCGAGGACCCCGGCAAGCCGATCAGCCTCTACATCAACTCGCCCGGTGGGAGCGTGACCAGCGCGCTCTCCATGTACGACGCCATGCGCTACGTCAGCGCCGAGGTGTCGACGATCTGCCTGGGCATGGCGGCCAGTGGTGGGTCGCTGCTCCTGGCCGGCGGTGCGCGCGGGCTGCGCCTGGCTCTGCCCGACTCGCTGATCATGATCCACCAGCCGTGGGCCAGCGGCCTGCAGGGCAAGGCGACCGAGCTCGAGGTGCACACACGTGAGATCCTGCGCCAGCGCGACCTCATCGTCGAGATCTACGCACGCCACAGCGGTCGCGACCCCGAGCAGGTGGCGCGCGACATCGAGCGCGACAACTTCATGACCGCCGAGCAGGCGTTGCAGTGGGGGCTGATCGACCGGATCGTCAGCCGCCGGGAGCACACCGGCCCGGACGGCGGCTGACCGGCTTCCCGCGTCGGGCGCCGCCGCCGCGCGTCGATAGACTGTCGCCATGACGCTGCGCCTGCACGACACGCTGACGCGCACCCTGCGCGAGGTGGTGCCTCTCCAGGATGGCCACGTCCGCATCTACACCTGCGGGCCCACCGTGTATGCCCGCTCGCACATCGGCAACTTCCGGACATTTCTCTTCGAGGACGTGCTCCGCCGCTGGCTGGAGCGGAGCTTTCCGCGGGTCACCCAGGTGATGAACCTCACTGATGTTGAGGACAAGATCATCCGCAACGCGGCAGCGGCGGGCCACGGCCTGGAGTCCGAGACAGCCCCCTGGATCGAGGCTTTCTTCGAGGATCTGCACACCCTCAACATCCAGCCCGCCGAGCACTACCCGCGCGCCACCGAGTACATCGACGAGATGGTGGCTCTCATCGAGCGGCTGGTCGCCGCAGGCGTCACCTACAGCAGCGAGGGGAGCGTCTACTACCGGATCGCCGCGTTCCCTGGTTACGGGCGACTCTCGGGGGCGCGCGCCGCCGGGCTCGTCGCCGGCGCCGGGGGCCGCGTCGACGCCGACGAGTACGACAAGGAGGACGCCCGCGACTTCGCGCTCTGGAAGGCGGTGGCCAGCGACGGCATCGGCTGGGACACGCGCCTCGGCCGGGGGCGCCCCGGATGGCACATCGAGTGCTCGGCGATGAGCATGGCCCTGCTCGGGGAGTCCTTCGACCTGCACTGCGGCGGGGTGGACAACGTCTTTCCGCATCACGAGAACGAGATCGCCCAGAGCGAGGCGGCCACCGGCAAGCAGTTCGTGAGCATCTGGTGCCACTCCGCGCACCTGCGCGTCGGGTCAGAGAAGATGGCCAAGTCGGTGGGCAACTTCGCCACCGTGGGCGATCTCGTCGCCGCCGGAGCGCGGCCCTCAGCACTGCGCTATCTGCTGGCGGCGGGCGCGCACTACCGCAAGCCGATCACCTACAGCGACGACTCCCTGCACGCCGCCACCGAGTCGGTGGATCGGCTTGCCGACTTCGACGCCCGGGTCCGCGCCCACCGGCCGGCACCGGGGGGTGGTGAGGACAGCCGGATCAGCGATGCGCGCACCGCCTTCCGGTCAGCCATGGATGACGACCTCAACCTCCCCGAGGCGATGGGCGCGGTGTTCAGCCTGATCCGCGCGCTCAACCGCGAGCTGGACGGCGCGGCGCTCGATGAGGGGTCGCACCACGCGCTGGTGGCCCTCCTCGATGAGGTCGACCAGGTGCTCGGGGTCCTGGCCCTGGTGGCACGGGAGCGCGCCGGCTCGGCGCTCAGCGAGGACGAGCAGGTGCTCCTCGACGCGCGAGCGGCCGCCCGCGGCAGGCGCGACTGGGCGGAGTCCGACCGGCTCCGCGGCGCGCTCTCTGATCGCGGCATCGGCGTCGACGACACCTCCGAGGGTCAGCGCTGGCACCGCCTGTGACAGAGGGCGGCACGATCACTCGACTGCAAGGTTTGGGGGGTATGATCGGTTCAAACGCCCCACCCTGGCAGGGTGCGAGCCGATACCGAGGAGGCACTGACAGATGGGAGTTGGCAGCGGACTCTACGATCGGGTCGCCCCAGCGCTGAACGGGGCGCCCCCGTTCTCCTTTGCTCGCGGTCGCCTGGACGGCGGCGTGTCGGTGCTGCACATCGTCCTGGGCTTCACCATCTGGGTGCTCGTCATCGTCGCCGTCGTGTGGTTGGTGCGCGAGCTCCTCCTGCTTCTGCGCGCCCGGCGCGCGTCCGCACCGCCTCCGCCCAATCCGGCCGTGGCAGAGCTGGACATGCTCTACGCACGGGGCGACGTCAAGCGTGCCGACTACCTCACCCGCCGCGCCGACCTGACCGGCGTTCCCCCACCGCCGGGGGGCTGATCAGCTCGCCGCGAGGCCTCGTCTGCGAGATCAGCCGGGCAGTCCACCGCTTCCCCACGCCGCCTCCAACGGCCGTATACTGCGGCCGCCGGATGCCCGGCTACGACACGAAGGAGGAGGGCCCACAGTGCCTGAAGTCGGTGGACGAAATTTCACCAACGGTGATTCGGCGATCGGCATCGGCCTGATCGTCGCCCTGATCGCAGTGTTCCTGCCCTGGTACAGCGCCAGCTTCAACTGCGGCGGCGTTGTCGGTTGCGGGGGCCTGAGCAGCTCGGTGTCGGTCGGTGGGCTGAGCTACTGGTCGGGATGGCTCTTCTTCCTCGCCGTGCTCGTGGGTCTGGCACTCTTCGTGATTCGCACGTTCGTTTCCTCAGTCACCCTGCCACCGCTTCCCCAGACGGACGCGATGATCTTCGCCATCATCGGCGTGTTCATGGTCGTGATGGCGCTGCTCTGGCTGCTCACCGGCAGTGGCACCACGGTGTCCGGGCCCGGGTACAGCGCGGGAGCCAGCTTCGGCCTCTACATCGGCCTGATCGCGGCGATCGTCGTCGCGGTGGGTGGATTCCTGAAGCGGAGCGATCCGCAGCCCGCGGTGCGCGCCTATGGCACCCCGGGAACGGGAACCACGTACGGCGGCGGCACGCCTCCGCCACCCCCGGTCTAGCACTCAGCGCCGGCGCGTTTCCCCGGTTCTCCCGGGGAAGCGGAGCCTCACCCGAACCTGCCGCGCACCGCAGGCGCCGACCGCGCCTGTGGCCGGCCGGTCACGGCTGGGGCGCTGATCGATGACGGCGCGGATCGGGAACCCGGCCGCGGACAGAATCGCGCCATGGCCGAGAACGTCTGCTGTCCCAACTGCTGGTCCTGGTCCGAGCTGGGCAGGCGGACCACATGCCAGCGCTGCGGGGCGCCGCTGCTGCTCCCGGACGGCCGGACGATCGCCGCCGTGCGCTCCGGGCCACCGCCGCCGCCGGAGCCGCCCGCTGCCTTTGCCAACCCACCGGGACTGGTCGCCGCCACTCCCGCGGGCTTTGCCGCCCCGGTCTTCGGTGGCCAGCCGGCGGAGCGAAACACCGATTGGGTGTCCGTGTGCCGGTTGATGACGATCGCCTACGGCGCGCTCGCGGCGCTGGTGCTGATCGGCGTCGGGTTGCTGGTCCAGCACATCAACGTCCCCATCACCGATCCCAGCACCGGGATCACCACCATCCAGACGTTCAACATCGGGCCCGCATTCGCGATCGCGGCGGTGATCCTGGCGGGCCTGTGCGCGCTCTTCGCCTGGCTCACGCAGTACCCCGCTGCCCGAGTGATCTTCCTGCTCATCGACGTGCTCGCCCTCCTCAACGCCATCGTCGGGATCGGCGGCACCGGGCGTGCTGGCGCGGCGGGGATCCTCGGGCTGGTGAGCCTCATCTTCGACGCGGTGTACGGCTGGGCCCTGGTGATGTCGCTGCTGCCCAGGCCCCAGCCCGCCTACAGCTGAGTCACGTCCGGCGCCGTTGCACGGACGGCGCACGTCCTCGAGCAGGCTGTGCCCCCGGTCTCGATGCCGGCCGCGATGTGGGCGATACTCGAGGCATGGACATCCTCTATGGACGCAACCCCGTGCTCGAGGCATTGCGCGCCGGGAGGCCCGCGCGCAAGCTGGTGGTGGCCAGCGGCGTCGGGTCGGAGGATCGTCTCGAGGAGATCCTTGCCCTGGCCCGGGAGCGGGGCATCCCGGTGGAGGAGAGCTCGCGGCGACGGCTCGATGACGTGGCCCACACCGAGCACCACCAGGGGGTTGCCGGCTACTTCCACGGACGGCCCCCGCTGGCACTCGAGGATGTGCTGGCCAGGTCGCGGCCGCCCCAGCTGCTGGTGGTGCTCGACGGCATCCAGGATCCGCAGAATCTCGGCGCCATCGCGCGCACCGCGGACGCGGCCGGCGCTGATGGAGTGGTGCTCCCCCGCCATCGCGCGGCCGCTGTCACGGCGGCCGCGGCCAAGGCATCCGCGGGAGCGACGGAGCACGTTCCGGTGGCGACGGTCACCAATCTCGTGCATGCGCTGGAGCTGATGCAGGCCGCGGGGCTGTGGGTGGTGGGTCTTGCCGCGGACGGTGCGGCGCGCTATGACAGCTTCGACTTCACCGTTCCGGTGGCGGTGGTGATCGGTGCGGAGGGGGAGGGGATGAGGCCGTTGACGCGACGGCATTGCGACGCTGTGGTCGCGCTCCCCCTGGCGGGGCGGGTGTCGTCGCTCAACGCCGCCGCGGCGGCCGCCATTCTGCTGTACGAGGTGGGCCGCCAGCGCGGCTTCGCCGCCAGGTGACCGCAGCGGGCGAGCTGATCGTCGACGGGTACAACGTCATCCATGCCTGGCCCGAGCTGTCGCCGCTGATCAAAGGGGGCCACGCGGAGGAGGCGCGCCACAGGCTGATCACCATGCTCGGGGAGTACGCCGCGGCCACGGCGGAGCGCGTCACCGTGGTGTTCGACGCCCATGCCCGTGCTCCCGACCACGGCCGCGGCGAGTGTGTGGATGGTGTGACCGTCATCTTTGGCAGCAGCGCGCAGTCAGCGGACCACGTCATCGAGCGCCGCGTGGCCATCGCCTCACGCGACGGCGACGCGGGACGTGTCACGGTGGCCAGTGGCGACCGACTCCAGCGCGACCTCGTGATGGCGATGGGCGCGGCTGTGATGGGTCCCGAGGCTCTCCGTCAGATGGTGCTCGCGGTGCGCTCCGACCTTGGTGAGCAGAGCGCCCGCCGCCGCCGCGAGGCCGGCTTCGCCAACCGGCTGGAGGATCGGCTCGACGCGACGACCCGGGGGCAGATGGAGCGACTGCGGCGGCCGCGGCCGGAGAGGGCCGCGACAGATGACGACGGCGGAATCGTGAGGTAGCTGACGAGGTCGGATCGCTGTCACGCGGCGGACACGAAACGGCAGCAGGAAGGGGGCTCTCGGAGTAACCCCGCACTCCATGGCAGACCATTCCGCCATGGCTGCGGCACTGCTCGCGCGGGCCCAGGGGCGGCCCCTTCTGGCCTCGAGCGCGGGGCCGTCTGCGCCCGGCCGTCCGCGGGCGAGGTGGAGCGCAGCGGCGATGGCGGCCATGTTCATCGTTGGTGTCGCGGTGGTCATCTCACGTCGGCCGGACGCGGTCAGCAACCCCCAGTTCTGGGCTGAGGATGGGAAGAACTGGTTTGCCGACGCCTACAACCTCGGTGCCCAGGCTTTCCTGAAGAGCAACGAGGGCTACCTCTCGCTCCTGCCTCGGCTGGTGGCGGCACCGGTGACCGGGATGAGCTTGGGCCACGCCGCTCTCGTGTTCAACCTCGTGGGCCTGGTCATGCAGGTGGCGCCTGCGGTGTTCTTCCTGTCGCGACGCTTTGAGCCCTTGGTGCCCAGCGCTCTGTTGCGCGCCGTCATGGGTCTCGCCTACGTGGTCATTCCCAACTACGAGGTGAACGTCACCCTGACCAATGCCCAATGGCACCTGGCGATCCTCGCCTTGATGGTCCTGATCGCGCGGCCGGCGCAGGGCATCGCGGTGAAGGCCCTCGACGCAGCGGTCCTGCTCCTCTGCGGGCTGACAGGACCGTTCGCCCTGATCCTCCTCCCCGCGGCGGTCGCGCGCGCCGCCACAGTCGCCGCTCGTCGCCGCTGGTTCGCGGGCCTGAGCGCCATGCTGCTGGTGACGCTTGCGATCCAGGGGATTGCTGGTCTCATGGGGCACCGCGATCCAGTGCCTCCTCTCGGCATCTCCTTCACCAACGCGGTGGCCATCGTGGCTGATCGGATCGTCCTTGCCGCCACCTTTGCGGAGAACCAACTGCACCTCTACACCCCAAACGGTGCGTTGGATCGCGTTGTTGCCGTCCTGATCTGCCTGGCCGCTCTGGGCATCATCGGCTTCGCGCTGGTCCGTGGCGGCGCGGGGCTGAGGATCTTTGTCCTCGCCTGCCTGGCTATATCGGGTCTGGGCATGCTGTCACCAATCGAGGTGAGGGCGGGCATGTCCCCCTGGATGGTCCTGGCGATCTCGGACGGCGGTGAACGCTACTTCCTGACCGCTGAGATGGCGTGGCTCGTCTGCCTCGTGTTCACGATCTCGCGCATTCCCCGCCGCCGTCTGCGCACGGCGGCATTCACCTGCCTCACCGCGTCCTTCGCCAGCGGGCTCTTCAACTCATGGCCGTACCTTCCCTACGTCGACATGAGCCCCGCCGTGTACAGCGCCCAGCTGCAGCATGCGGCCCCGGGCACGACCCTGGTCATCCCGATCAACCCCAGACCGGAATGGGAGTTGACGCTCACCCGCCGCTGAGGTGGGGCCGCACGCCGGGGTCCGCGTCCCGCTGGGTTCGGCAAGGATGCCGTCGCGTCGGCGACAACCACACGCGGCGGTGGGGAAGAGTGGAAGCATTGCAGACGCACAGCGTTGAGAACCGACGGGCGGCAGGCGCGTGTGTGCGCGCTCGCGGCGGACCGGCTGTCGATCCAGGTCGCCCGCGTCGGAGAGCATGATGATGCTTCCGACGGGATTCCAAGACCGACAAGCTTATCGCGCCTCCGACGTCCTCCGCGGTACGCGTCCAGGACCCAAGCCGTGCGCACGCCCTGCAGGTCGAGCCCGGCGATCCGATCGGGGGGAGTGCTCGACGACCCCGGCACGACCGCCGCGCCGGCCGCGCCGGCAACATAGCGCCGCCGCACACCGCCACGAGGGTGTGCCGCGATCGCGACGATGAGTTGCACGATGGACGTCCGCGTGAAGAACTCGCCGGCCCCTGGGAAGGCCGTATTGCGCTGGGTTCAGTTGGGAGTTGGCCCGCAGCTCGTCGGCGGCCTCCCAGAGGTGCTTGGCCGCACGTGGATGTCCACGACCGCGGGTTGCACTGACTTCCCCCGCTCGCCCCTGCGCGGGGCGCGGATAGCACGGCGGTTCAATTGCCGCCCTCCGTGGTCCAGAGCGAGCTGATCGGCACGCACCGGAGCCTGTCGCCGAACGAGAGTGTCTCAGTCCCGGTGTACAGAACTATGCCGGCTCGGAAACGATCACCGACCTTGTCCATGAGCAGGCGCAGACCGCGGAAGTCCTCACTGCGGACAGTGGCCCCCGCCTTCACCTCGACTCCTACAAGACGACCGTCTGCCGCCTCGAGCACTGCATCGACCTCTGCCCCGTCCTTGCTGCGGAAGTGGAAGAGGCTGGCGCGGGTGTCCGACCACGCCAGCTGTCGGGCAAGCTCCATTGTCACGAAGGTCTCGAGGACTGGGCCGGCGTCATCAGACGCTGGCGTCGCGAGCGCGTCAGCGGTCACGCCGAGGAGGTGACAGAGCAGGCCGGTGTCGCACACGTAGACCTTCGGCGCCCGCACCGCCCTGGTTGTTTTGCTTGTTGCCCATCCCGGCAGCCTACGGACAATGTAGGCGGCTTCCAAGAGTCCGATATACCGGCGCGTCGTCGTCGGCGCCAGGCGGGCGTCGCGCGCCACCTCCTCGATCTTCAGCAGCTGGCCGCTGCGGGCTGCGAGGAGGCGCATGAGCTGACGGAGTTCCTGGGGCCGCGCCACGCCGGCGATGTCGCGAGCCTCCCGTCGCGTGAGTGCCAGTACGTAGCTCTCGAACCACGCCGCCCGTCGCCGCTCGGTGTCGCGGGTGAGGACGACGTCGGGGAAGCCACCGCGCTCGGCGCGACGCAGGTAGTCCGGCTTCGACAGAGAGGTCGCCGTACGACCGGTCCACCCAGCGAAAGCGCGATCGATGAACCCGTCGACCTGGCCTTCGATCTCGCCCTGCGAGAACGGCCACAGCTCGATGATCTCCATACGGCCGGGGAGGGCATCGGCGACTTGCGCCATCGCCACGACGTCAGCAGATCCGGTCAGGAGGAACCGATCCGGCGCCGACGACCGGTCGACCGCCGCCTTGATGGCCAGAAGCAGCTGAGGGGCGCGCTGGACCTCATCGATGAAGACGGTGGCGTCATGCTGGATGAAGCCGGCTGGGTCGTCTCGAGCGGCCGCCAGCGTGGCCGCGTCGTCGAGGCTGAACTGGGCAGCATCGGGAAGTCTGGCCAGAAGGATTCGGGCCAGCGTGCTCTTCCCAGCCTGGCGCGCGCCCGCGATGAGCACGACGCGTGTGTCCGCAAGTGCCTCCTGGACGTGCGGGAGCGTGTGGCGGCGGCGGAATGTGGCTGGGCGGGCACCGAGCACGGTGCGATTATGGCGGATTGGACGCCGTGCTGTGGTGGAATAGACGCTACGCCGTGGTGGTTGGGACGCATCGGCACGCCAGCGTCCTCCTCGCTGGTGCACTCGGCAGACCGCAAGCCGCGTGTGACCGCACTCCTGGAGGTGGAGGCGGTAGGCGAGGATCAGGCCCTTGGTGCCGTCCTCTTGGCCGTCGCCGGGCGCGTCCTGCTGCGTCAGCCACGTCGCGAAAACGCCGAGCTGCTGGCGTTAGTAGCGGATGGTCGACGGCCGCTTCTTGTCGGCGCGGCGTTCGAGGATGAAGAGCTCGATGGCGTCGCGCACGCCTGGCCGGCCGGTGCGGCGCGGCAGGGGAGAGGCAAGCGATGGAGGGGCGATGGCTGCGGTCACGGCAGGTCCTCCACGCGGCGAGCATGCCGCGGTTGCCGGTGGCAGGGCCCGTTCAAAGCCTGTTGTTTCCATAGGTTCCCGACGCCTTCCCGCTGGACTCCGGGTCAACTCCTGCATGCTTCCCCGTGAACTCCCGGTGAGTTCAGCAACGACCGGGTAAACTGACGGCGCGCTGGCCGGCGTAGCTCAGCGGTAGAGCAGCTGTTTTGTAAACACTGAAACGAGCCTGCCGAATACGAGTTGATCGTAGCGCGAAACGCCGACCTCGTGCAAAGCCTGTTGTTTCAGCGAAGAGTGCGCAGCGCGTTCCCGCAGCGAGAACGACGAGGAGCGTTGCGCTGAGAGCGGCGCTGGGTACCTCGGCGTATGGCGGGCTTGAACGATCCTTGGCACCCGGGCGGTGGATGGAGTGCGGCAGGACCGCGATACCGTTATCGCGGGGTACGTCGACGCGCGATGGTGGTGCCGCCGCTCGCGCCCATCCGCCATTGCATAAACGCGGGACTCACGCCGTACTTGGCAGCTGCGGCGGCAAGGCTGACACCGCTGTTGGCGGCCCATCGGCCGACCGCATCCGGGACCAGCAGGTGGCCACCGAGTCTTGAGGCCTCCGACTCCAGAGAACCGTCCCAAGTGCGCTGTCCATCGCCCATGAGCGGTGGCGTGCCGACGTGGAGCAAGAGGAAATGTGATAGCTCATGAGCCACGCTGCTCGCTATCCGTGTTTCTTCGTGAGCGTCGTTGAAGATGATCAAGAAGCTGGTAGGAAGCCTGAGCGTGTACGCGCTGAACAGAGATTTACCATCCCCGCTGCAGAAGTAAGCCCGGCTATCCGGGTCGCCTGGGGCGCACGACAACGGGCGTAACTCGATGTTGTGAAGAGCGGCAGCGGCGTGCACATCCAGCCGGTCCAAGGGGGCGACGTGCAGCTCGGCGCGGAGTTCACGCGCGATGCGCTCGCAAGTCTTGGGAAACCCTCTAGGAGCGCGCACAACTGGCTACCGTTTGGTTAGCTCGTCGTACGCGCTGCGGATCATCCGATCAAGCATTTCCCGAGCCTCGGGTTTCAGCTTCTTGTCAGCCCGCAGCAGGGCCACCACCTCTGCGATCGGCGGCGACGTCGCGGTCGGGTGCCCCTCAGCGTCTCGCTCGAAGGTCTCAAGTGGGATTCCTAGCCATTGAGTGAGGGCTAGTGCCCCGTCGATGTCGGGCCGCCGACCCTGACTCAGCCGGGTGAGGGT
>JBOHUD010000088.1:0-3222 GCA_050734155.1 Candidatus Dormibacteria bacterium | reverse complement strand
CTGCAGTGTGCCGGAGAACGACAGTGACGCGGCAGCGAGCACTTTGTTGCCCGAGCGCGTCTGGCTGCCGGTGAAGCTGAGGCTGGCGCCAAGGTTCTTGCCGACGACGCGGAGCTGCGCACCGGCGAAGGAGAGACCAGCCGCGGCCAGGACCTTGGCGGTCGCGCGCCGCAGCGTTCCCGTGAACGACAGCGCCGCGCTGAGTCCCTTGCTGGGTGCGCGCTGCAGGGAAGCGGCGAAGGACAGACCACCGGATACGCCCTTGGACGCGCTCAGCGCCTGCGAGCCCGCGAACGAGAGTGACCCGGCGAGTGCCCGCTGGTACTGGATGAACGTCGGGCTGGTGCGCTGCGGGTGGCCGAAGCGCACGATCGGCATGCAGTAGTAGGTGCGCAGGCCGAGAACTTGCGGTGGTCGTCCACTGCCGCCGGCGATCGTCGCCAGCTTGAAGACGGCGATGAGGTTGTACCACCACACCGAGGTGCCGCTGATCGTCCACGAACCGCTCTCCGAGACGCCGTTGGTGCTGCTCTTGTGCTGCATGCCGATCTGGGCCGCGTTGGTCGCCCCGGAGTTGACGTCCTGGGTGTAGCCGGTGCCATGCGTGTAGGTCAAGCTGTCACCGTTGTCGGTGACGCAGTCGAGGACGAACTGGCCGCTGGCGCTGCTGGCTGATCCCATCGTGGCCGACGCCGGCGAGGTGGTGCCCGAAGCACTGGCCACCACGCCGTCGAGGGCCCCGGAGCCGTTCACGTTGTTGAGGCCGGACACCTCGATGACACCGATGCCCTGCCCGATGAACTGGGCGTTGGCCCCCGCTAACTTCCACGTCACAGTGATCGTCGGCTTGGTGCCGGCGATGTTGGAGGGCACCACCAGCGAGGCGAGAACGGTGTCGTCATTCTGTCCGCCGGAGGCGACAAAGGCGTGCTGGCTGTACGTGTTTCCCTGGTTGTCGGTGACGGTGGTGGTGCTGTCGGCGTCCGGCTGCGAGTTGCCTGACGCGAGCACGATCAAGCGATTGCCCAGACCGACGTTCTGGGTGGAGATGGCGACCGCGACGGTCGCCTGCTGGACCGTCGAAGTGTTGAGCGCGGACTGAAGGACGGAAAACGCCATTCAGCCGCTACCGGCTCAGTTGAGGCCCAGGATGGTGAGCTGCTTGAGGGTCACGGTGTTGGATGCGTTCGAGGTGCCGCAGGACGCGGACAGGTTGAGGTACTGGGTGGCGGTGGTGTCGAAGGTCGCCGTCCAGGCGGTCGCGCTTGCCGAGGGCGTCATCGCGTAGGTGAAGGGGCTGGCGAAGCCCGGGGAGAAGATCGATCCGGCCGCCTGCAGGGTCGCGTTGCCAGACCCCTGGCCGAACGCCCGCAGGATCAGGTCCACCTCGATCTCCCAGTACTGGTTGGAGATCCCTGAACCGGTGGTGATCGCCGCGCTCTGGCCGATCGAGGTGCCGCCGACCGAGGCGATGGTGGTGCCCATGCGCACGAAGAACGTGAACGTCGGCGTTCCCGTCGACGACACCGTGCCGCTGGCCCGCAGCTTGAGCGCCTTGCCGAGCGAGGCTTCGTTGAAGAAGAAGAACGCGGGGATCTGCGGCTGGGCTCCGCTCATCCCGGCGAGCAGCGAGGCCTCGGCGGTGAACGTGGCCAGCGCCGTGCCGTCAGAGGTGTTGGTGAACAGGCACTCCGTCGGAATGCCGGTGAGGAACGACACGGCGCGCTACGCCGCCGCGGTGATCGAACCGAAGGGGCCCTTGCCCGCTGCCTGCGCGATCAGGCCCTCGACGTCCTCGCTGCCCGGGGCGGCAACCGCGCCGCCGGCGATGGCCACCGCGGCCTGCGCGGCGGTGAGATGCACTGTCTGACCGGGCAGGTAGCTCGCTCCCTTGTGCTCGCAGGGCTGCATCCCCAGCGAGCGCGGCTGCTGCGGCCGGCGCTGGTCGTCGAAGTCCTCCGACCAGGCCTCATGGGCGCCGTCAGCACAGTGCGGGACGGACAGCGCTCGCAGCACCGTGTGCGGGATCAGGGCGTTGGGGTCGGCGGGTGCGCTCTTGGCCAGGAAGCCTCCTCAGCCGCCGCTGTTGATGGCGAGCGAGTAGTTGTAGGTCACGCTGTCACCGTTGTTGACGTTGATGGCCGAAAACACCTTGTGGTCCCAGAGCACCGGCAGCAGGGTGAAGGCCTCGGCCCCGCCGGGCGTCGCCCCGGCCGTGCCGTCGGCGACCTTGTACCAGGCGGGGACGGTGAGCACCGAGGTGGTGTTGCTGAGGATCAGCCCGTACACCGCGGTGGTGCCGGGCTTGACGATCAGCTGCTGCTCGCCCTGAACGGTGCCCGAGCTGGCGCTGTACGGCGTGCCGGTGACGGTCGCCGACGCCGCCGTGGTCGCGGTGAACGGCGTGCCGGTGGTCGCCGAGAGCGCGGCCGCGGTGTGCAGGCCCCACTCGGTGATCGCCAGCGACGACGTGTAGTTGACCGTCGCCGACGTCTTGTACGTCTGCGAGTTCGCCGCCGACAGCAGGCTCTGCGCTCCGGTGACCGCGGTGGTGGCAGTCGGCGCGGCGAGGGTCTGGCAGGCGATGTCGCTGGTGGCCGCGGCCGTCACGCCGGTGCCGGTCGCGTGGAAGTTCGCCAGCTTCAGGGTCTGGGCGTTCTGCGCCCAGGCGAAGTCGTTGGCCACGGCCATGACGCCGACATTGGTGACCAGCCCGGAGCCGAGGTCGTAGCGCGCGAGCAGTACGCCATCGCGGCGGTGGTCGGCGCTCAGGTGGGTGGCGAAGATCTGGTCGGCGAAGAGGCGGGCGTCGCCCGGGTCACCGCTCCACAGCAGACGGCCGCGGCGGGTACGGAGCAGGGTCTTGACGAAGTGAGGCTTGAGCGCCGCGAAGAGCTGACCCTCCAGCTTCCCAGCGAAACCGATGTCTGACCTGACGTCCGGCAGTAAGCCTCCTTTACCCGAGTGGCTCTCTGATCTTAGACGGGATCAGACGCCGGGTGAGATTGCTGGCGCGAAGGTGGTCACGCCGGAGCACGAGCAGGCTGCGCACCAACGGCGCCGCCTTGAGCTCGACGACATCCTGCACCGCCATGTCAGTACGGGCACACGATGGTGGTCTCCGAGGTGGGGACCTTGCCCACGGCGACAGTGACCGTCACGTTCATGCGGTACGTGTGCCCCGCGGTCAGCAGCGCATTGGGGATCGTCTGCAGCACGCAC
>JBOHUD010000087.1:0-24636 GCA_050734155.1 Candidatus Dormibacteria bacterium | reverse complement strand
GGTCGTACAGGGCGAGGCGGTGGTCGAGCAGCTCGGGGCCCTGCTTGCCCCAGTAGCCGCCCCAGTCGCCGCTGGTGGAGCCGTAGCCGTCGAGGGTTGAAAAGACGTCGAAGGTGTAGGTGGCGGTCATGATGTCTCCTCGCGTGCGGTTGATCGGGTGTGCTCACAGACTGGAAACCGCGGCGAAACTCATCTGCGTGGCCGAGGGGCGTTCAGAGAAGGGGTCTGGGCTAGGATGGCCGGATTGGCTCTGTCCGCCCAGCGATCGGCAGCGCATCATCCAGGTGGACCCGATGATCCCGGAGAACGCAATGAGCAGGGTTGTCGCGTCCATCGCCCACGAGACGGCCGCCAACAGGGCGTATCAAGTTGAGCTCTGACGGTGTCGCGGACCTCGGCCGGGGATTCGAAGGCCAGATCCCGCTTCCCGATGGGGAGGGCTATGACCACACGAGGCGTCTGTGGAACGCGATGGTCGACCACAGACCGGCAGTCATTGCCCGCTGCGCGAGCGCTTCCGACGTGGCCAGCGCCGTGCGCTTCGGTCGCGCGCGCGGGCTGGACATCGGGGTTCGCGGTGGCGGCCATGGCATCGTCGGTCGTGCCGTGCCGCACGGCGGTCTGCTCATAGACCTCTCGCTGCTGAGCGTTGTTCGAGTGGATCCCGACCGGGCGCCGGGGCCGCGTCCAGGGTGGGGCGCTCCTCGGCGCCTTCGATGCGGCGGCTCAATCGTTCGGTCTGGCCACGACGGCCGGCAACGTGTCGCACACAGGCGTTGGAGGATTGACGCTCGGTGGCGGCATGGGTTGGCTGGCCCGGCTTCACGGCCTCACCTGCGACAACGTCATCAGCTTTGAGGTGGTGTGTGCCAGCGGTGAGGTCGCCCACGCCAGCGCATCGGAGAACGCCGAGCTCTTCTGGGGCCTGCGCGGTGGCGGTGGGAACTTCGGAGTGGTCACCGACTTCGAGTTCTCACTCCACCCGGTCAGCACGCCGCCCTCTTGGTCGACCTCTTCTTTCAGCCGGTCGATGCCCCGCGGGCGATGCGCTTGTGGCGCGATCTCATCCCGGATGGGCCTCTGCAGGCGACCTACACAGCGTGGGTCGGAGCCCTGGTGCCTGGCCATTTCTGGCAGCGGAGCTTCACAACAAACCCCTGGTCGCGTGGTGCCCGCGCGAGCGACGATCCGGCGCTGCGATGGAGCCCTATTCCAGCGGCGTGTATGTGAACAGTCTCGGTGATGAGGGTGAGAGTGGCGTCGGGCGCGCCTACGGGGCCAGCAAGCTGTCGCGACTGCGCGCGTTGAAAGCCCACTACGATCCCGACAACGTCTTCCACCTCGACCAGAACATTCGACCCGCCTAGGCACGGCGACCTCTGCAGGCTGCGGCGATCAGCGGGCCGCGGCGCGCCTGTACTGGTGCCCAGCCAGCGGGATGAAGACCACCAGCAGGATGGCGATCCAGATCAGCGTGTACACGACCGGATGTTGCAGTGACCAGTCCGCCGGCGTGGGGAGCTTGGCGCTGGTGTTGCCGAAGAGCTGGCGGGCCGCCTGGGTCACCGCGGACACAGGGTTCCAGTTGGCGATGGCGCGCAGTGGCCCCGGGAATCCGTTGGTGGGCACAAAGGTGTTGGCCACGAACGTCAGCGGGAAGATCACGATGAACGAGGCCTGCTGGACCACCTCGGGGCTGGGGACGAGAAGGCCCACCCACGCCATGATCCACGAGATCGCGTAGGCGAAGAGCAGCAGGAGGACGAACCCGGCGACGGCCTCCAGCACGGACGAATGGATCCGCCAGCCGACCACCAGGCCCGTCAACGACATCACCACGATGACGATGACGTTGTTGAGCACGTCGCTCCCGGTGCGTCCCACCAGGACCGCCGACCGCGACATGGGCAGGGAGCGGAACCGCTCGATGATGCCCTTCTGCATGTCCTCGGCGAGACCTGCGCCGGTGATGGTGGCGCCGAAGATCACCGTCTGGGCGAAGATCCCGGGGATGAGGAACTCCCTGTAGCCCACCCCGGGGACGTTGATCGCGCTCCCGAAGACGTAGGCGAACAGGAGGATGAACATGATCGGCGACAGCGTCGTGAACACGAGCAGCTCGGGGACGCGCTTGATCTTGATGAGATTGCGCTTGGCGACGATCGCCCCGTCGCGGAAGGTCTTGGCGGTGTTCATCGCCTCACCTTCGCGCCGTCTGCCCCGGTGGCGCCGTTCTCCGCAGCCGAGTGTCCGGTGAGGGTCAGGAAGACGTCCTCGAGGGTGGGGCGACGCAGGGCGATGTCGACGACCGCGATGCCAAGCGCGTCGAGGCGGCGCAGGGCATCGATGAGGACGGCGGCTCCGCCCGTCACCGGCGCGGTGAGCCGGCGGGTGTGCTCGTCGAGGACGACGTCGCCGTCCGCCAACTCCTGGAGCAGCGCCTTCCCGGCGACGAGATCGGAGTCGGGCCCGACGACTATCTCGACCCGCTCGCCGCCGACCCGGGCCTTGAGCTGGTCCGCCGTGCCCTGCGCGATGGCCCGGCCATGGTCGATGACCACGATGTCATCGGCAAGCCGGTCCGCCTCTTCGAGGTACTGGGTTGTGAGGAGCAGCGTCGCCCCCTCCTTGACCAGCTTGACGATCACCTCCCAGAGGTCGGTCCGGCTGCGCGGGTCGAGGCCGGTCGTGGGCTCGTCGAGGAACAGCACGGGCGGCTGGGCGACGAGAGCCCCGGCGAGGTCGAGGCGGCGGCGCATGCCGCCCGAGTACGTCTTGACGGGCCGGTCGGCGGCATCGGCGAGGTCGAATGTGCCGAGGAGCCCGCGCGCGCGGTCACGCGCCTCCCGCCTGCGCAGGCCGTACAGCTGCCCCACCATCTCGAGGTTCTCGTAGCCGGTCAGGTACTCGTCGACAGCGGCGAACTGGCCCGACAGACCGATTCGGGCCCGCACCGCGTTGGGATCCCTGCGCACGTCGATCCCGGCCACCTCGGCGAACCCCGAATCGGCGTCGAGCACTGTCGCCAGGATGCGCACCGCCGTCGTCTTTCCAGCACCGTTGGGACCGAGCAACGCGGTGACCGTTCCCTCCGGGACGGCGAGATCGAGTCCATCGAGCGCATGGATTTCGCCGTAGGTCTTGACCAGACCGATGGCGCGTATCACATCCGGCATGCCGCGAGCCCTCCAAGCAGTCCGTGTCGCAGCGGACGGCTGGCCGACGTTAGCATGCCCCCGCGTTCCGGCCGCCGGACGTGAGCACGCTGCGCGGGCCCGGCTGATGCGCAGCCGACGACGATCCTGTTACAGGCGAAGCAGGCTCGGGCCATTGGCGAGCCAGCCACCTAGCATCGGCGGCACATCTGATGCGCCACCGAACCATCGCGCCGATCCACCTCGACCAGGCGGTGACCCGGGTCCTCTTCCGGCTGGCCGGGCTCGCCGTGGTCACGCTGCTCGTCGCCATCGCCACCAACGTGTGGCGCAGCGATCTGTCCTCCGATTCCAACCGGTACGTCGCCGCCACGCAGTCACTCGACCGCGCGCACGCCGGCATGCTCGACCAGGAGACGGGCCTGCGCGGCTTTCTCGGGACGGGAGACGCCACGCTGCTGGAGCGATACCGAGCCGGGCAGCAGGAGGTGACCCAGGGGGACAGAGCCCTGCAGAGCGCTTTCGACAACGATCCCGGGCTCCTCGACGATTACGTCGCCCTCCGACTCGCCCAGGCCAATTGGCAGACGCAGTGGGCCACGCAGGCGACCGCCCTGCGCCCGGCGGCCACGCTCGGCTCCTACCTCGCGGCCGACCAGACGCTCTTCGACAGCTACCGTGTCACCGAGACGCGCCTCGACCAGGACCTGCTCAGCCGGGTCGGCTCGGTAGACGCCGTCCGTGCAACCGTGGCCAACGCCGGGCTGGTCGTCAAGCTGGGCATGCTGGTCGTCGCCGCGGTGCTGTGGTGGCGGGCGCGACGCGAGCTGCGCCGGGCGGTGGTGGGGCCGATCGCGACGATTCTCGCCGGGCTCGAGCGCATCGAGGCGGGCGATTACAGCATTCTCGAGCCGGTGACCACTGGACCGGCCGAGCTGCGCGCTGTCTCCGAGCGCCTCGCCGCGGTCACCCAGCGGCTGCGCAGCGCGCGCGACGGCGCGCAGCAGCGGGAGATGGAGGCCGCCCGCCTCTATGAGCAGGCGGAGGAACGCGGCAAGACCGACGCGCTCACGCTGCTGCCCAACCGGCGTGACCTCGACAGGGCGCTGGGGGCCGAGGTGTCGCGCGCGCACCGCTATCACCGTCCCCTGGCGGTGGCGATGATCGACATCGATCACTTCAAGACCGTCAACGACACCCAGGGACACGCCCGCGGTGACGAGATCCTCCGCGAGGCTGCGGCGGTGATGCGCGGAGGCCTCCGCGACGTCGACACCATCTACCGGTACGGCGGCGAGGAGTTCCTCGTGGTCATGCCGGAGACCGGCTCCGACGCGGCGGTCGAGCTGTGCGACCGCCTGCGCCGCTCCGTCTCGGAGCGCATGGCCGTGCGCGCGACGGCGCCGCTGACCGTGTCGTGCGGGGTGGCCTCGTTTCCCAGCGATGGCACAGATCAGGCTCGGCTCATCGCCGCCGCGGACCTGGCCCTGTACCGCGCCAAGCGGGGCGGGCGCGACCGGGTGGTGGCCGCTGGGGGTGCCGAGGTCCTCGTCGCCCTGGCGCGACCGCGCTCGGCCTGAGCTGACCTTCAGACCGGCGCGGACGCCGGCCCCAGCGGCTGGTTGGCGGATCCGCGACCGATCACCTCGGCATCGATGGGCTTGCCCTGCTGCCAGAAATCGAGAGCCAGCGCCACCGGCATCACCAGGTCGCGGAAGAGGGCCTCCACCTGCGCGGGCCGGGGCTCCGCGCCCACGCCCGTCTCGGGAGCGGGAAGGTGGGCGACGACAGTCGAGTTCACCTTGACCAGCACCCAGCGGGGATCGGCCTCCGCGACGGCGATGGCCACCCTGGCACTGACGCCGACCGCGGAGCAGACCTTCCAGGCGCGCTCCCAGCTCCGTTCGCGCTGCACCCCCAGGATGACCCGGCGCACCGGGTCGCTTACCAGGACCTCATCGCGATCGCGGCAGATCGATCGCAGCGTTGCCACGATGTCATCCTCGGCGATCCGCGCGATCCATGACACCAGCGCCGGGAGTCGATTGTCGAGGTCGGGGTGCGGAGAATCCCCGTAGTCCCACTGCAAACCGCCCATGGTCGCGGCGTGCAGAGCGCAGTAGATCGCGCCCTCGAAGACAGCCCGGTCGGCGGGGCACCAGGCGGTGGGACACACCCTGCCGCGCCGATCCACGTACGCGCACGCGAGCCCACCGCGTGAGGAGCAGCCCACACCATCGCAGGGCGCGCTGCCCAGTCGGGTGTACGCGTTCGGCGGCTCCGGTTCCTCCGTCTCGATGACCGGAGCTTGGTTTCTGATGTGCCAATGTCGGAGCATTCACTCTCCGTCTCAGGCGATGCTCATCGCCACCGGATCGTCTCAGGTGCGTCACCCATGATAGGTTCGCCCCGAGGTGCGCGATTGGTCGGTCGATGACGAATCAGTGGCCATCCTGCAACGACGGAGAATCGCCGTGCCACGTTTCAGGGCGCCTCGAGGGGACCGGGCATGGCCGCCTCCGCTCGGACGATCAACTGCTGTTCGGTCCGCCGCAGGATCACCACCACCACCACCACCACCACGATCGCCACCCCGGCGAGAGCCAGGTCGACAGGACCGCTGAGCCGGTTGATCTGGTCACCCGCCAGGTAGGCGGCCACCCCATAGGCCGTTGCCCAGACGACCCCGCCGGCGACGTTGAAGGTGAGAAAGCGCGGCCAGGACATGCGCGCGGTCCCGGCCAGGAAGGCGGCGTAGGTGCGCAGGATCGAGACGAACCGGCCGAAGAAGACGACCTTGCCGCCGTGCCGCGCAAACAGGTAGCGGCCCAGCTTGATGCGGCCCTGGTTGAGGCCGACGTAGCGCCCGTAGCGGAGCACGATCCGATAGCCGCCCCAGTGGCCGAGACCGAAGCCGATGATGTTGCCGACGATCGCCGCTGCGGCCGCCACGGCGATGACGATGCCGATGCTGAGCTGATGGGTGTGGCCGGCGTACAGCGCCGCGCTGATGAGCATGATCTCGCCGGGAAGGGGGACACCCAGGCTCTCCGCGGTGACGAAGCCGAAGACGGCCGCATACCCGAACCGCCCCAGCAGGGTGTCGACGAGGCTCGTGGCCAGGACCATGGCCGGGGATGCTCGCAGACAGGGTGGTTGCCACGCCGCCGGCTCCGATCAGGTGTCGACGAGCAGCCCGTTGAGCGGTCCCAGAAGTCGTGCGGAGCGGCGTGATGCGCTGGGCAGCCGTCGCAGCGCCGCGCCCGGCAGGCGGTCACTCTCGAGCAGCGGGCGCCACCGCTCTTCGAGGATTGTCAGCGGGTCCCGTCCGGTGCAGTCCTCGCCGAGGTGCTCGCTCCAGAGCTGCTCGCGCACGCCTCGCGCCAGGGCGCCGTCGTCGGTCACCAGGTTGACCTCGGTGTCGTTGAACAGCGAGTGCTCGTTGAGATTCGCCGACCCGATGGTGAGCCACGTGTCGTCGACGACGGCGATCTTGGCGTGGACGTAGACGGGCGGCTGACTCCCGCCGGGAGGTCCGATGGTCCCGACCAGCAGACGCCGATGGCGGTCGGCATCCCTGAGCACGCCGAGCTGGCCGCGGGTGTCGTCATTGCCGTTGTTGGGACGGCTGGGGAGCACCACGCAGAGGCGGAAATCCGGAGTTGGTGGCTGCAACAGCTTGCTGCGCAGGATGGCGACGATCTCGGCGCTCCACAGGAACTGGTTCTCCATGTAGACCAGGCGTCGCGCACCGCGCAGCGCGCCCACATAGGCCTCGAGAACACTGAAGTCGCCGTCGACAAGCCCCGGATAGGTGTGCTCCGGCACCGTCCTGACCACCTGCACGCGGCTCGCCCCCGCCGGCGCCGGTGCCTCTGCCGGCGCCAGGCGCTCTCCGGTGATCGCCTCCCAGCGCATCGCGAAGTGCGCCGCCACGTCCGCGACGGCGGGCCCGGTCAGCGACGCCGAGGCGTCGTGCCAGCCCAGCGTGCGGCTGCTCTCGTGCGGCCAGGCGTCGAACCGGTCGCCGCCCATGTCGGTGAGGTCGATGCCGCCGACGAACGCCAGGCTGCCGTCGACGATCACCAGCTTCTCGTGATGGCAGTGCAGGGGCCGGTTGCGCCTGTCGAGGGCGCCACGAATCCGGGTGCCGGCCACCAGGTCGGCGAGGGCGCGGCGGGTCTCGGCACGGGTGGGATGAAAGAGGCGAGCCGGCGCCCCGGCCCAGACGAGCACGCGCACGTCGACGCGCTGCGCAGCGGCCGCGAGCAGGTCGCGCAGGGTGAGCGCGGTCGGCCCGCGTTCCATCGCAAAGCCCGGGCTGACCGCCCAGCCGGCGATGTGGACCGACGTCCGGGCGTTCTGCACGGCCGCGGCCATGGCCGGCAGCGCGGTGGCGCCATCGATGTGAACCTCGAGCCGATTGCCGTCGCGAGGCGCGACCCCGCCGCGCGCCCAGGCCCCGTCGGTGCCACGCAGCGCGTGGCTCCAGTGGTGGCGGGCCAGGCGCCGGGCGTGGTGCCGGCAGGTGACGCTCTCGACCAGGGTGCCCACGCCGGCGTCGATGCCGCCGAGGACATCGCCGACCGAGGTGCCCGTCGCGGCGCTCAACCCAGGCCCTGGGCGAATCCCTCCCGCCAGGTCGGGTACCGCAGGCGCCAGTCGAAGGCATCCTTGGCCTTCCTGTTGGAGGCTCCGCGCGTCGCCGTCATCATCACCACGGCGAGATCGCCGGCCAGCAGGCGGGTCAGCCAGGCGGGGACCCGGCGGGGTGGTTTGGCCCCGATGGAGCTGGCCAGCACGGGCAGCCAGTCGGCGACGAACGCGGGCTCATCGTCGACCACGTTGTAGATGCCCGAGGCGGCGCGCTCGACCGCAAGCGCCGTCGCCTCGGCCGCATCCTCGACGTGGATGAACGACCAGACGCCGCCGCCGTCACCGACGATGGGAAACCGGCCTCGGGCGACGGCGGTGAGGTGCGCGCCCGGTGGGTTGCGCCCCAGCGACGTGCCGGGACCGTAGAACGCCCCGTAGCGGAGCACGACTCCCGCCGGTCCATCTCCGCCGAGCACCCTCGATTCCATCGTCTGCAGCGCCCGCAGTGTCTGCCGGGCGGAGGCGGGCGGGTCGGAGTCGAGCGGATCGTCCTCACGCTTGACCGCGCCACCGACGCGGGCGTATGTCCAGCCGGCGTAGCTCTGGGTGACAAAGAGGCGGGCCTGCGCAGCCCGCGCAGCCTCGAGGAGGTGGTCGGTACCCTCGATGCGCAGGCGGTTGGTCACGGCGAAGTCGCTGTCGAATCGACGCAGGTTGCTCCCCAGCGAGGACAGCGAGGTCAGCTCGCTGACCACCACCTCGGGTTGCGCCGCCAGCACCGCCGCCCGGACCTCGGGTTGATCGAGGGCGTCTGCCAGGACGGGGGTGGCGCCGGAGGCATGCAGCGCCTCGAACTTCTGGGGCGTCCTGGTCATCGCGATGACGGCGTGGCCACGCTCCAGCAGGCGGGGCACCAGCCGGCTGCCCACGGCCCCGGTGGCACCGGCCACAAAGATCCTCATGACGCTCCTGGTGGTGGACGATGACCACCGCGGACTCTAGACAGTGGGTACGCGTTGGAGGCACCGGTCAGCAGGGAGGGTCAGGACATCGCTACCCCGTCATGGCCAGGATTGGCGGCATCCCCTGGACGAGCCGCGCGCCGCTGGAGTCGCCGCGGCCGTGGTCGTCTCGCGGAGGTGCGGGTTCGGGCGGGCGCGAAAGGCGACCCCAGGCCGAGGCGAGCTGAGCGGCGATCACCTGCAGGAAGGGACGAACCTCGGGAGCGTCGTCACCTCCCCAGGCCACCAGCACGCCCACCATGTCGTCGCCGACCTCCAGCGGGACCGCGGAGAAGGGCCGACCCTCCCCGGTGCGGCGCCGCGAGGCCGCCGCGTCCAGGCGCAGCCGGGGCATCATCGAGAGCAGCGGTCCCCCCCCGGCGCGGCGCGTCACCGGCGCCCGTCGGACTGCCGGGGAGTGCAGGATCGGAGCGGCGCCGCTGCGCACCCCGAGGGTTTCCACGGAGCGTCCCAGAATCGTGTCCAGCGTCTGCGCCTCCGCGGGATCGGCGAGCATGTGGAGCTCGTCACCGTCGAGCGCGACGACACAGGCGCGGAGTCCCGCCGAGCGCAGGCATTCATCGGAGAGGAGCAGCAGCTCATCGAGAGATCGAGCCCTGGCCAGGCCCCGGCTCAGGTCCGAGAGCAGGTCCAGGAAGGATGCGGCGGCAGGGGTGCTGGGCGAGGCGGTCTGCGGTTCCATCTGCAGCCAGTTTCGGAGGCTCCGGCGTCAGTTGCAGTGACATGCCTGTCGCAGGCCGGCATCAAAGCCTGGCCCGGGCCTCGTCGCCCCGCGCTCGCCGTCAGGCGGGAGGAGGACCGCCGTTGTGACCGACCACCCTGTTCCGATCGAACGCCGCCTGGATCACGCCGTAGCACTCGCATGAAACGGCGAGCAGCTCCTGCCGATCGAGGATGGTCACCCGCCCGCGGTGGTAGCGGATCAGCCCCGCAGCCTGGAGGACGCCCATCGACAGCGTGACCGTGGCGCGCCGCGAGCCGAGCATCTGGCCGAGGAACTCATGGGTGATGTCGAACACGTCCCGGCCCAGCCGGTCGTGACTCATCAGCAGCCAGCGGCTGAGGCGCTCCTCGTTGGAATGCAGCCGGTTGCAGGCGGCCGCCTGGGCGATCTGGCTGAACAGCGATTGCGTGTAGCTCTGGATGACGTCGCGGACCTGCCTCTCCCGGGCCAGCTCCGCGAGGAAGACGGCAGCCTCCATCCGCAGTGAGGCACCGGCCACCTGCGAGATGGCGCGCACGGCGAGCGAGCCACCCTCGCGCAGGGGCACCCCGACGATGCCCTCGTTGCCGATGGTGGCGACCTCCACGATGTTGCCGTCCTCGAGAGGGGTGACCAGCGAGATCACCCCGCTGATGGGAAAGTAGACATGGGTGATCTCCTCGGCCCGCTCGAACAGCACCTTCTTGACGGGCATCATCACCGGCGTCAGCGCAGCTGCAAAACGCTGGCGCGCCTCACTGGAAAGCGCCTGGAGCGGGAGGTTGCGCTGGCGGTCGGAGGGGAGTTGGTCGCTCACGATGGCCCGGCTCTTGGGTCCGGCTGATGGGGCCGGGCGCCCTTCGAGCAGAGCCCCGGCGTCGGCCATTATCCCGCCACTGACGCGACCCGGCAAATGAGCCGCCGCACGGCCTCCGGGTCACCCGCGGCGGCGCCGGCGCGGCCTCTTGACGCGCGTTTAGTCGACATCGTATAGTCGGCTGCGACTAATCGAGGTCGTCTATGCCAAAGTTCACCCGATCCCCCGCCGCGCTGGTGGTGCTCAACCTCCTCTGTGAGCGCCCCCGTCACCCCTACGCCCTGCGCATCCTGATTCGCGAGCGGGGGATCGAAATGGTGGTCAGGATGGGCAGCGCCTCGATCTACGACGCCGTGGAGCGGCTGGAGAGGGCTGGGTACATCGAGGCCAGCGCTCCCACGCGGGAGGGGCGCCGCCCCGAACGGACGGTGTACTCGGCCACCGAGGCGGGACGGGACGAGCTGCGCCTGTGGATGGCGGAGCTGCTCTCCGAGCCGGTGGAGGAGTACCCGCGCTTCGCGGCCGCGCTGGCTTTTGCGATCGGCGTCGGGCGCGAGGCGACTCTCGACCTGCTGCTCCGGCGCGTCGTCCGCCTCGAGTCGCTGGTCGCTGCCAGCGAGAAGGCGGCCGAGTCCGTGGGCGATCTGCCACGGATCGTTCTCATCGAGGGCGAATACGCGCAGGCACTGCGCGTGGCCGAGCTCAACTGGCTGCGCGGGATCGTCGACGACATCGCCTCCGGCCGGCTCTGGACCGACGCGGAGATCGAGACGCTGTACGCCAGGGGCAGCGCTGCCGACCAGGACGAGCACGTCGTGTCCGCCGAGATCCAGCGAGCGCTGCGGCGGCAGCAGACCAGGAAGGACCACACAGCGAGGGAGGGGAACCATGACTGACACGGAAACGCGGATCAAGCAGCGTCCGGTGCGCCCCATCGCGGCGCTGGTGGTGCTGTCTCTGGGACTCTTCATGACGCTGCTCGACCTGACCATCGTCAACGTCGCCATCCCCCGCATCAGCGACGGGATCGGCGCCGGTCTCGACAGCATCCTCTGGGTGCTCAACGCCTACAGCCTGGTGTACGCGGTGTTGCTGATCACCTCGGGACGGCTCGGTGACATCGTGGGTCCGCGCCGCCTCTTCATGCTCGGGACCGGCATCTTCACGGTCGCGTCCCTGGTGAGCGCGCTGGCGACGAGCCCCGCGCAGCTGATCTTCTCACGCGCCCTGCAGGGTCTCGGGGCAGCCATCCTCGCCCCGCAGGGCCTGCCCATCCTGCTCAGCATCTTCCCGCCGCAGCGACGCGCCGCGGTGTTCGCGATATTCGGCGTCCTCGCCGGCCTGGCCGTGCTCGCCGGTCCGACTCTCGGAGGGTTCCTGGTGACCCACCTGGGCTGGCCCTCCATCTTCTACGTCAACCTGCCGGTGGGCGTGGTCGTCATCCTCGCCGCCCTGGTGTTCGTGCCCGACATCCGGCCCGGACGGCGCCACCGCCTCGATTTCACGGGCGTGGGACTGGCCACCTGCGGTCTGCTGGGTGTGGTGTACGGGTTGATCGAGGGCCAGCGCTACCAGTGGGGAACGATCACCGGGTTCATCTCCATCCCCCTGGTGATCGGCGCCGGGGCGATCGTGCTCGCCGTCTTCTTCGTGCACCAGGCGCGGCGCCAGGACCGTGAGCCGCTGCTGCCCTTCTCGGTTTTCAGCGACCGCAACTTCGCGGTCATGACATTCGTGCTCTGCGCCATGGGTTTCTCGATCCTCAGCTTCTACCTGCCGCTGACCATCTATCTGCAGTCGGTTCTCGGACTCTCGGCGGTGGACGCGGGGTTGACCATCGCCGCCCAGCCGCTGGCGATGATCCTCTTCTCAGGCGTGTCCAACGGGCTGATGACCAGGGTCAACCCCAAGTACCTGCTCATCCCGGGGCTCGTCGGCCTGGCCGCGGGCACCGGCTTCATCGCGGTCGCCGTGCATGCCAACTCGGGGCGGTGGAGCTTTCTTCCCGGGCTGATCCTGGCCGGGGCGGGGATGGCCTTCATCTGGGGACCGGTGTTCGCCCTGGCCACCCGCGATCTCCATCCCCGCCACGCCGGGGTGGCGTCCGGCGTGCTCAACACCATCCAGGAGCTGGGCGCGGTGATCGCCGGGGCGGTGGTGGGCGCGGTGCTCCAGACCCAGCTGGCCGGCAACCTGCGCAGCCAGGCGATCAGCCGCGCCGGCGTCCTGCCGGCTCCCGCGCGCGGCCCCTTCGTCGACGGCTTCAGCCACGCCGCGAGCTCGGGGCTTGCGGTTGGGGCAGGGCAGAGCGGGACGACGCCTGCGGCGCTGGCCCACGTTCCCGCCGCGGTGGCGGCGCAGGTCCTGCAGGTGGGGCACGACGTCTTTACCAACGCGTTCGTCGACGCCATGCGCCCGACGCTGTTCATCGGGGTGGTGGTCGTGCTCGGCGCAGCCGCAGCGAGCCTGCTGACGCGCGTCCGGCGTGGACCCGGCGCCACGGCATGGACGTCTGCCGACGAGGCGGCCGAAGCGCAGGCCGCTGCCGTGTGAGACCGGCTGCGCCCTGCCCTACCCTCTGAGCCGGCGCCACCACGGCAGAGCGCGGATGCGTTCCAGCTCTGCTGTCGCCGCATCCGCCATCTGCATCTGCTGGTGCAGCAGGCTGACGATCTCGCGCTCGCGGTCGCGGGCCTCGCCGGCCTCACGGCGCCGCTCGGCCTGCTCGATCGCGGTGCGGTCGCGCCAGGTGCGCAGCCCCACCGTGAGCGTGGCGATGCGTCGGTCCCGGTCGGCGAGGTCCGTGCGCAGACGGATCATCTCCACGAAGCTGTCGATCGCCTGCAGCTGCAGGGCCAGGACCACCGGAGTCTCGTCCACGGTGACCGGGGCGCGCCGCGCACTCTGGCCGCCTCCGACCAGCTCGACGATGCGGTTGCGAGTCGATTCGATGGAACCGGTGGGAGGCGCGTGCAGAGCCATGGGGATCTCCTGGAGGAGCGTGGAGTGGGATGGAGAGACCTCGCTGCGCCAGACCGTACACCTCAAACGCCCGCAGTGCACGCATTCCACGCACTCCCGGCGCTGCTGTGGCTGCCCCGTCGCCGTGGCCGCGCGGTCAGCCGGCGTCCTCGAGCAGGGTCTCGAGCCGGCGGGCCAGGTCCGCCGCCTGCGTTCGCTGCGCGGTGCTCACCATGGCGGCGAAGGTCTCGATCACCTCCTCGCGCAGGGCGGGCTCATCGTCGCCGCTCGCCGCATCCGCGCCCTCCTCGGGGCCGCGCGCGGGCATCGCAACGGCCCCCGCCACATCCGTAGCGGCCAGGGCCTGGACGGCGGCGTCGAGCTGCTCCTGCTCCAGCGCCAGGCGCGCCTCCAGCGCGGCGATCCTGGCGGCGGCGCGGTCGGCTCGCACCTCGACAGGCCGGGCGGCTGGCGCTCTCGGGTCGGAGGGCACGCCGGCCGCGGGCCCCGCCGCGCGCCGCCGCGCCACGCGGGGGCCGATCGCCATCACGAGCAGGAGCACGGCGAGGATCGCCGCGCCCAGGCCGGCGGCGGCCCAGAGCATCGACGCCAGCTGGAGATTGGTGGCGCGGTTGGTGCCCGCGGCGACGGCGAGCAGGAAACCGCACGACCCGCCGATGAGCACCACGCCGAGCGAGCGGCCCATGGCAGCATTCTGCCAGCCATGCTCTCCGCGCCGGAACCCGGGCGGCGGGCGGCACCGCCCCGCTACGCTGCCGCAGTGCCCCATGACCTGGATGAGTACTGCGCGGCCAACCAGCAGCGCTTCGTCGACGAGCTGATCGAGCTGCTGCGCATCCCCAGCATCTCGGCACAGCCCGAGCACGCCGCCGATGTGCGCGGCAACGCCGAGCACCTCGCCGGAGCCGCACGGCGGGCGGGGTTCGCCACAGTCGAGGTGGTGGAGACGGGCGGCCACCCCGCGGTCTACGCCGAGCGCATGGTCGACCCGTCGCTGCCCACCGTTCTGGTGTACGGCCACCACGATGTCCAGCCCGTCGATCCGCTCGACGAGTGGATCTCGCCGCCGTTCGAGCCCCAGGTTCGCGAGGGCCGTCTCCATGCCCGGGGCGCGGTCGACGACAAGGGCCAGGTGTACATGCACCTCAAGTCGGTGGAGGCGCATCTGCGCACCCGTGGCGAGCTGCCCGTCAACCTGCGCCTGCTGGTCGAGGGCGAGGAGGAGATCGGCTCAGTCAACTTCGAGCAGCTGGTGGACAGGATGCGTGAGCGCCTGGTCGCCGACGTCGCGGTGATCTCCGACACGGGCATCTTCGCCCGCGGGGTCCCCTCACTGACAGTGGGGTTGCGCGGGCTCGCCGGTGTCGAGGTGGAGGTGCGTGGCCCCAGCCTCGACCTGCATTCGGGCGTGTTCGGCGGCGCGGTGCAGAACCCCGTGGAGGCGCTGGCGCAGATGCTCGCGTCGCTGAAGGATCCGGCGACCGGCCGGGTCACCATCCCCGGCTTCTACGACGAGGTCGTCGACCCCACCGACGAGGAGCGTGGGGCGTATCGCTCCCTGCCCTTCGACGAGGCCGAATTCCGCGCCACCGCGGGGGGGATCCCCGAGACGATGGGGGAGGAGGGTTGGACGGTCCTGGAGAGGCGCTGGGTGCGTCCCACCCTGGAGATCAATGGCATCTGGGGCGGCTACCAGGGGCCGGGTGCCAAGACCATCATCCCCGCCCACGCCGGGGCCAAGATCAGCTGCCGCCTGGTGCCCGACCAGAGGCCGGATGTCATCGCTGGGCTGGTGGCGGCCGCGCTGCGTGCGGCCACACCGCCCGGCGTCAGCTGTGAGGTCGCGGTCCGCCCCGGCGGCAACCCGGTGATCACCCCCGCGGACCATCCCGCGGTCCGGGCGGCGTCGCGGGCCATGGGGGCGGTTTTCGGCAAGGAGCCGGTGATCATCCGCGAGGGTGGCTCGATCCCTCCGGTCGAGGTCTTTCAGAGGGTGCTCGGCACCCAGTCGGTGCTGGTGGGCGTGGGACTGCCCGACGACCGCATCCACGCTCCCAACGAGAAGTTCGATCTCGACCACTACGCGATGGGCATCCGGGTGCTCGCCCGCCTCTGGGACGAGATTGCCGAGGAGATGGGATGACGTCGCAGCCACCCACCGGCGGACCCGGCGATCAGCCAACCACGCCGCCCGCGCCCGCCCCCCCGCAGGCGCCGACCTCGCTCTCCGAGACGGGGCCCCCAAGGGCCGCTCCGCCGGCAGGCTGGCGCCCGCCGGGGCCGGCACCCGGCCTGGTGTACGCCGGGTTCGGCTGGCGGTTCCTGGGCTACATCCTCGACATCATCATCCTGTTCGTGGTCGAGGCCCCCATCGCCATACCGTTCGTATACGTCCCCTTCGCGCAGTATTACCGCGACCACCCGGCGCCGGCCGGCCACGCCGCGGCGGCGCTGCCCGCCGACCTCTCCAACCGCTTCCTGGTGCTGGGGCTCCTCGGGGCGCTGGTCAGTGCCCTGTACTTCGGCGGCCTGGTCGCCTGGCAGGGCCGCACCCTCGGCCAGCGGGCCATGGGCGCCGTCGTGGTCCGTGCCGAGGACGGGGGCAGCCTGCCCCCCGGTCGCGCCTACCTGCGCGCCTCGATCTTCTGGGCGCCAGGGGTGCTCGGGGTGCTGCCGGTGGTGGGAACGGTCGCCGGCCTGGTCGCCCTGATCGGCCTGCTCTCGGCCGCCTGGGACCAGCGCCGGCAGGGCTGGCACGACAAGCTGGCGCGCAGCCTGGTGGTCAAGCGGGTGGCGACGTGAGCGGGGACTGGAGATGACCGTGATCGAGCACGTCGACGCCCTCGAGGTGCTCGACTCCCGCGGCAATCCCACCCTCGAGGTGCGGGTGCGACTGGGGGGCGGCGCCTGGGGGGTGGCGCTGGTGCCCAGCGGCGCCAGCACGGGGGTGCACGAGGCAGTCGAGCTGCGCGACGGAGATGCCTCCCGATTCGGCGGCAGGGGGGTGCGCATCGCCCTGGCCAACGTGACCGGGGTCATCGCCCCCGCGGTGATCGGGGTCGATGCGCTCGATCAGCGCGCGCTCGACACCGTTCTCATCGAGCTGGATGGAACCGACAACAAGGGGCGCCTGGGAGCCAACGCCATCCTCGGGGTGAGCCTGGCCAGCGCACGCGCTGCGGCCGCGGCGCGAGGGCTGGCGCTGTACCGCCACCTCGGCGGAGCCGGCGCCCAGGTGCTGCCCGTGCCCCTGCTCAACGTTCTCAACGGCGGTGTGCACGCAGAGACCAGCGTCGACTTCCAGGAGTTCATGGTGGTGCCGCTGGGGTTGCCCACCTTCGCCGACTCATTGCGCGCCGGCAGCGAGTGTTTCCAGGCACTCCGCGCGGTGCTGCACGAGCACGGTGAGAACACCGGGCAGGGCGATGAGGGCGGCTTCGCGCCCAGCCTCCGGCACAACGAGGAGGCGATCGAGGTCCTGCTCGAGGCGATCGCCAGGGCGGGGTACCGGGCCGGCGAGGAGGTTGCGCTGGCGCTGGATCCCGCCGCATCCGAGCTGTACTCGGAGGGCCGCTACCACCTCCGCGGCGAGGGCCGGGTGCTGGAGCCGGCGGAGCTGGTCGAGCTCTGGGCGGCGTGGGTGTCGAAGTACCCGATCGTCTCCATCGAGGACGGCATGGCCGAGGACGACTGGGACGGCTGGGCCGCGCTGACCGAACGGCTCGGCGGGCGCGTGCAACTGGTGGGAGACGATGTCTTCGTGACCAACATCGCCCGCCTCCGCGAGGGCTTCGCACGCGGGGTGGCCAACGCCGTGCTGATCAAGGTGAACCAGATCGGCACCCTCACCGAGACGCTCGACGCCATCGCGCTCACCACGGCGCAGGGCTATGCTTCGGTGATCAGCCACCGCAGCGGCGACACCGAGGACACCACCATCGCGGACCTGGCTGTTGCGGTCAGTGCCGGCCAGATCAAGGCGGGGGCGCCGTCGCGGTCGGAACGGGTGGCCAAGTACAACCGGCTGCTGCGCATCGAGGCGGAGCTGGGCTCGGCGGGGCGCTACGCAGGACGTTCTGCGTTCCGCCTGCTGGAGGGGAGCGGGGCGCCAGCGGGCGCGGGCGCGGCGCCGGCTCCGTGGCGGTGAGCACCGACGCCGACATCAGGCTCGCTGCCATCCGGGCGGGAGGGCTGCCCGCGGCCGGCTCCGACGGGGTGGACCTGGTGGCCCCGCCATCGCTGTCGGCGGTGCGCTCGTATCCCGACCTCGATTCGCTCGACGCCGCCATGGAGGCCGATCCCCGGGTGTATCGCCGCCACGGCAGTGAGAGTGTGAGCCTGCTGGAGGCGACCATGGCCACCCTGGAGACGCCGCCGGGAGCAGCGACTCCCACGGCGCGGGTGACGGCCAGCGGGCAGGCGGCGCTGCTGCTGCTGGTGAGCGCCGCCATGATGAGCGGGCGGCGCCGCGTGGTGCTGGTGCGGCCGTGCTACGGCGGCACCGAGTCGCTGCTCCTCGGGCCCCTCGCCGCGCTGGGCGTGACCACCACGGTGGTGGACCTGCCGCCCCCGACCGAGGCCGCGGCAGCCGGTGCCTACGTGGCCGCGGTGGCCGACTCCGATGTCGCGCTGGTTGTTGTCGAGATCGTCACCAACCCGCTGATCGGGGTCATCGACGTGCCCGAGGTGGCCGCCGCCGCCCACGAGCGCGGCGCGCTGTGCCTGGTCGACAGCACCTTCGCCACCCCCTTTCTCTTCCAGGGACTGGCCCACGGCGCCGACCTGGTGATGCACAGCCTCACCAAGCACCTGGGGGGGCACAGCGACGTGCTCGGTGGGGTGGCCATCGCCGCCGCCGCCAGCGAGCCTGCCGCCTGGCTCGACTCGCACAGCCGGGCGCTGGGTGCGGTGCTGTCGCCCTTCGACGCCTGGCTGACGCTGCGAGGACTGCGCACCGCCCCGCTGCGCGTGGAGCGGGGCAGCGCCACCGCGGCCGCTCTCGCGGTGGGGCTGCTGGAGCATCCGGCGGTGGTGGCCGTGCACCACCCCGCGCTGCGGGGAGACGGCGGGGGTTCCCTGGCCGCCCGGCTGCTGCCCCGCGGCGCCGGTCCGATGCTGAGCCTGGAGGTGCGCGGGGGGCGGCGGGGTGCGGGGCGGGTGGTGCGTGCCCTGCGCGGCATCCGCCTGGCGCCCAGCCTGGGCGACGTGAGCACCACCGTCAGCCACCCGGCCACCACCTCACATCGCCAGCTCAGCCCGCAGGCACGCCAGGCCCTGGGCATCTCCGACGGGCTGCTGCGTTTCAGCATCGGCATCGAGGATGAGCCGGTGCTGCGCGCGGAGATCGAGGCGGCCCTCAACGCCGCGCGCTGATGGTGGCGCGGCTACCATGGCCGGGTCGCGCATAGATCATCCCCGGAGGCATGCTCAGATGGCCGTGATCCGACTCGCCAACGGGTCCGACCTCGCCGTCAAGCTGAGCGTCGCGGAGACCATCGCGGCGATCCAGATCACCGGGGGGACGCCCGACTTCGTCGAGCTGCCGGGAGAGGAGGGACCCATCCACCTGCGCCCCGCCGGTGTCATCGCCGTGATCGAGGATGCTCGGCGCGGCACGGCGGGGTTCCGGTTCGGGGTGGCGCGCTCGGCCGAGCAGTAGCCGGAGGCGGCCGCTGCGGCGCCGCCGCCGATAATGGCGGCATGCCCGAGACCACGCGCGGGGCACCACCGGAGCGTGTGGCCCCGGCGGCGCTCGGCACCTCCATCCTCGGCGGCATCGGCAACACGCCCCTGCTGCGCATCCGCCTCTTCGAGCGCGAGTGCCCCGGAGTCGCCGTGTTCGGCAAGGCTGAATTCCTCAACGCCGGCGGCTCGGTGAAGGATCGCCCGGCGCTGCGCATGATCCGCGAGGGGGAGAGCAGCGGAGCGCTGACACACAACCGCATCATCCTCGACAGCACCAGCGGCAACACCGGGATCGCCTACGCAATGGTCGGTGCAGCCCTCGGTTACCGGGTGCGACTGGTGATGCCGACCAACGTCAGTGCCGAGCGCAAGACGTTGATCGCCGCCTATGGGGCGGAGATCGTCTACAGCGACGCGCAGGAGGGCAGCGACGGCGCCATCCTGCTGGCGCGCCGGATGCACGCCGATAACCGCGACCTGTACTTCATGCCCGACCAGTACAACAACCCCGCCAACTGGAGGGCCCACTACGACGGCACCGGGGCGGAGATCTGGGAGCAGACCGCCGGGACGGTGAGCCACTTCGTGGCGGCACTGGGGACCGCGGGCACCTTCGTCGGGGTGAGCCGCCGTCTGCGCGACCAGCGTGCCGACGTGGTGTGCGTCTCCGTGCAGCCCGAGGATCCCTGGCACGGCCTGGAGGGGATGAAGCACATGCCCAGCGCGATCGTTCCCGGCATCTACGATCCCGACCTCGCCGATGAGAACCTCTGGGCACCGACCGAGCGCTCCTACGAGCTCGCCCGCGAGCTCGCCCACCGCGAGGGCATCATGGTGGGCCACTCCAGCGGCGCCGCGCTCTGGGGTGTCGGCGAGCTGGCCCGGCGCATCGGACGCGGTGTCATCGTCACCGTCCTCTGCGACGGGGGCAACCGCTACCTGAGCAGCGGCCTCTACGGGAGAGACGGTGGCAATGACCCTGGGTGACATCGACCTGGCGATGGCTGCGGACGCGCGGATCCGTGAGCTGGGCGCCGCGGCCTACCCCGACGAGGGATGCGGCGTGCTGCTCGGCCGCCATGCCGGTGGCCGTGTCGAGATCGTTGATGCCAGCTCGGGCACCAACCTGAACACCGACCGCTCGCGGGATCGCTACCTGCTCGACCCCGCCGACACGGTCCGCGCGGATCGTGAGGCTCGTGAGCGGGGGCTGGACATCGTCGGCTACTGGCACAGCCATCCCGACCACCCCGCCCAGCCTTCGCAGTTCGACACCGACCATGCCTGGCTGGACTACGTGTACGTGATCGTCACCACCACCGCGGACGGCGCCGGGGACCTCAACGGCTTCACGCTCAGCGACGAGGGTGGCCCCTTCCGTCCGCTCCCGCTCATGGTCACTCCGGGCCGCGGGCCGAGCAGGTGAGCCGCGTCGCGGCCGCGCGCGGACGACCCCGCCGCCGTCGCAGCCATGGCGGCGATCTCGCCGCTCCATCGGGCATCGTGGCCATCGTGGGCAGGCCCAACGTCGGCAAGTCGACGCTGTTCAACCGCTTCACGGGACAGCGGCACGCCATCGTCGACGAGCTCGCCGGGCTGACCCGCGATCGCCTCTACGGGGTGGCGGAGTGGCGCGGCCGGAGGTTCACTGTGGTCGACACCGCCGGGTTGGATCCCGCTCCTGTGCGTGACGATCCCGGGCTGGCGGTGCTCAGCGCGGGCACGCAGCAGCAGGCGCGCCTGGCCATCGCCGAAGCCGACCTGTGCATCCAGCTGGTCGACGTGCGCGCCGGGGTGACTCCGCTCGACGAGGACGTCGCCGCCATCCTGCGGAGCGGCGGCGGTCCGGTCATCCTGGTCGGGAACAAGGCCGACAGCCCCAGCAATCCCCACTACGCGCACGAGCTGTACCGACTCGGGCTCGGGGAGCCCGCCCTGGTGTCGGCGCTGATCGGCACGGACACCGGCGACCTCCTCGATCGCATCGTCGAGGAGCTTCCTCCCGGCGACGAAATCGGCGGCGAGGAGACGGCGCAGGAACTGCGCCTGGCCATCATCGGCAAGCCCAACGTGGGCAAGTCCTCGCTGCTCAACGCCCTCGTGGGTGTCGAGCGCGCCCTGGTCTCGCCGCTGGCCGGCACCACTCGCGACGCCGTCGACACGCTGGTCACCCACGGCGAGCGCAGCGTGCGCCTGGTCGACACCGCCGGCATCAGGCGGCGGGGCGTGATCGACACCAATGTCGAGCACTACAGCCTGCTGCGCGCGCTGCGGGCGCTGGAGCGCAGCGACATCGCCCTGCTGGTTGTCGACGCAGATGACATCGTGGCCCAGGATCGGCACGTGGCCGGCTACGCGGTCGACGCCGGCAAGGGCCTGGTGGTGATCGCCAACAAGTGGGACCTGGTCGACCGCGAGAAGCGCGCGGATCCCGCCTTCCTCAGGTCGATCCACGAGGCCTTCGACTTCGTGCCCGGAGTGCCCGTCCTCACAGTGTCCGCCCTCGAGGGGCGCAACGTCGGCCGCGTCCTCGACGCCGCTGCCACGGTCGCCTCGGCGCGCGCGGTGCGGATCCCCACCGCGGCGCTCAACACGCTGCTCCGTGACGCCCTCCTCGCCCATCCCCCCCGCCACGACAGGGGACGCCAGCTCAAGCTCCTCTACGCCACCCAGGCGAGCACGCCCGCTCCCACCATCGTCCTTTTCGTCAACGACCCCGACCTCCTGCACTTCGCGTACGGGCGTTACCTGGAGAATCGCATCCGCGCGGTGTTCGGCTTTGCCGGCACGCGCATGCGCATCGTCGCCCGCGCCCGCTCCGAGCGGGACCGCTGATGCGCATCGCGGTGGTCGGGGCGGGGTCGTGGGGCACCGCGCTGGCGCAGAGCCTGACCGCAGCGGGCTGTGAGGTGAGGCTGTGGGCACGGGACGCGGAGGTGGCGGCGAGGCTGCGCGACACGCGCCGTCATCCCTGGGCGCTGCCGGGCATCGACCTGGACTCGAGGGTGGAGGTGGCCGATCGGCTGGAGGCGGCGGTGGCGGGTGCCGCGGTGGTGATCCTCGCGGTGCCGACCCACGGCATGCGCGACATGGCGGCGGCGGTGGCTCCGTGGCTCAGCGGCACGATCACCGTCAGCGCGGCCAAGGGCTTCGAGGTACAGACCGGCCTGACCATGACCGCGCTGCTCCGCGACGTCCTCTCCGGCAGCGGCGCCGACATCGCGGCTCTCAGCGGTCCCAACATCGCCATCGAGGTGGCGCGCGGGCTGCCCGCGGCCACGGTGGTGGCGGCAGCCGACGCGCCGACGGCGGAGAGAGTCCGCGACGGGTGCAACGGGGGACCGCTTCGCTTCTACAGCAGCGACGACGTGGTCGGGGTCGAGTACGCCGGGGCGCTCAAGAACGTCATCGCCATCGCCGCCGGGGTGTGCGATGGGATCGGCGCCGGTGACAACGGCAAGGCGGCGATCATCACCCGGGGAATCGCCGAGATCACACGTCTCGGTGTTCGCGCGGGTGCTCGCGGACTGACCTTCGCCGGCCTCGCCGGGCTCGGCGACTGCATCGTCACCTGCCACAGCCCCCACTCCCGCAACCGCGGACTCGGGGAGGCGATCGGGCGGGGTGCCGATCCCGCCGGCGCCATGGCCGCAACCCAGATGGTGGTGGAGGGCGTCAACGCCAGCACGGCGGCGCTGCTTCTCGCGGACCGCCTCGCCGTTGACATGCCCATAGCTCGCCAGATCCACGCCATCCTCTTCGACGGCAAGAGCGTCAGCGCCGCCCTCAGCGACCTGATGACCCGCGGCGCCGGTGACGAATGGCGCGGCTTCGACACGGGCACCGTGGCGCAGTGATCTGACTCGCAGGGGGAGGGCGGCGCGGTACAATGCCGCGTGCGTACCCGGGTGCCGTGCGAGCACGGAACACCCGCTCTCGGGGAGTAGCTCAGGTGGTTAGAGTACTGGTCTGGGGGACCAGGGGTCGCAGGTTCGAGTCCTGTCTCCCCGACGTCTAACAGAGTCCGCACCATGAACGAAGATTCCAACTAGATCCAGTAGGGGGCTGTAGGGATCAGTACTCTAACCAGAATTGTTTCCTTCGCTCGGAACATTCCCAGCCTCAACTGATGCCCCTCCCCGTGGGGTTGGTCCGCGTTTGTCACCTTTCTGGTGCGCCGTGTACCTCCGCGCGGACGAGGATCAGGGCATAACAGAAGAGGGCGACAGCCGTCATCAGCGCCATGATCAGTGACGGGGCGCTGTCACCGGTGGCGACGAAACGTGTGCCTCCGAGCCACGCCACCACCACCGCCAGCAGGGCAACAGCCGTGGTGACAATCCATGCCCCGGCCCGGACTGCACGCAGCACGGCGGCGATCGCACCCAGGATCAACAGCGTGCCGATGATTGCATGGATCGACAGTCCGATGGGGCCGCTGGTGATGGCGCGGAAGAAGGCGGTGATCGGGGCGGACCCCCTGTCTGCCTGCGGAATCTTCTCGTCAAGGTTCACCCAGGTCCCAAGGGCATACTCGACAAGCAGCATTACCAGCGCGGCGAAGGCGTTGATGCGCACATCACCGACCGATCTGCCCGTTCTCTTCGCGGTGCCATTGCCAGTCACGCGTAACCCTCCAGTTCCCCCCGAACACCTTCGCAACTGCCTGCGACTTCCCAGCGCCCATCGGATCGCGCTAACCCTCGGCCGGGAACGCCTGCGCGATCGTGGTCAGCGTCGGCACCTCCGTGGCCGGACGATCGGGCGTCAGGCACACCATGCCCTCGGAAAAGCCTGCCGATCCGATTCCAAAGGCCGCGTTGAAACGGTCGAGATTGACGACAGTCAGCAGCGCCGTGATCTCCACCATTTGCTCGTTCGTGAAGTGCTCCTTCAGGCGAGCAAAAAGCTCGTCGTTCACGTCAACGGGGGTGCGCATGACCCCGACGGTGTAGTCGAGCGCCACCTTCTCGCGCTCGGTGAAGAGTTCACTTCGCCGATAGTCTGGAAGGGCTAGCAGTTCCTCATCGGACAGTCCGGAGTTGCGACAGACCTGCGAGCCGAGGTCGACACAGAACTCGCAGCCGATCATTTGGGCGCCTTTGAGTTCGATGAGCATCTTGAGCCGCTCGTCGACGGCCTTTCCCTTTCTCACCGCCCCCTGGAACTTGCCCTGCCCGGTCAACATCTTCGGCTGGTAGGCCCAGATCTCCACCGGCTCGATGCCGCTACCCCGGGTGGGGTCACGCCCAGTGAGTTTCCTCATGCCCCTGCGCATGAACCAGTAGACGAGCTTCACCATGGGCCCTGCCTGATTCTGCGGAACGCCCTGAATTCGTGCCAATCGAATCACCTCCTGTACTTGTCGTCATGTTTGGGTCCTACCAGAGATGACCCCAAATCAGGAGGCGATGTGACACCGGTGATCTGGAACTGGCGAGGGCGAGTTCCAGGGAGCTCACCACCCGACGCGGACGGCACCTGCTACTCATCGGAGATCGCGGCTGCGGGCACCCGCCGTCCGCGAATCACACTCACGCCACCATCAACAACCTGATGCGGCTCCGCCTCACCACGGGTGTTCGTCGCACGGGTCCCCAGCGCTGCCGCGGCCACGAGGAAGAAGCTCGAGACGAGAAGCGCCAGCCGAAAGCCGTCGGTCATCGCGAGCGGCTG
>JBOHUD010000086.1:0-43271 GCA_050734155.1 Candidatus Dormibacteria bacterium | reverse complement strand
CGACCGGGCCTCCTCCACGTTTCCAGGGGTGGGCGGCGGCGACAGCTGGACAGAGACGACAATCGGCCCAGGTTTTGTGACGGGAGGGCAAGGAATGGACGGCACCGCGGTCGTGGTCACAGGCGCGTCGACAGGCATCGGCCGGGCCACCGCGCTCCACCTGGACCTGCGCGGGCTCCGCGTGTTCGCGGGAGTGCGTCGCGACCAGGACGGCGACAGCCTCCGCGCTGAGGCGAGCCCACGGCTCACGCCACTCCGCCTCGACGTCACCGATTCCGGTCAGGTGGGTGAGGCCGCGCGCCGGGTCGGCGAGGCGGTGCGCGATTCACGGCTCGCCGGCATCGTCAGCAACGCCGGCATCGCGGTGAGCGGCCCGGTGGAGTTCGTCCCCCTCGAGAGGTGGCGCGAGCAGCTGGAGATCAACGTGCTCGGCATGGTGTCGATGGTGCAGTCGTTTGCGCCCCTGCTGCGCGAGAGCCGCGGGCGCATCGTGACCATCGGCTCGCTGGGGGGCCGCCTGGCCCAGCCGATAGTGGCGCCGTACTGCGCCAGCAAGCACGCGCTCGAGGCCATCAGCGACGCTCTCAGGCTCGAGCTCCGCCCCTGGGGCATCTCCGTCTCGCTGATCCAGCCCGGAGCGGTCAGGACACCCATCTGGGACAAGGGGGTGCGCGCCGGGACCGAGCTGTTGCGCAACGCCCCGGCGGAGCTTCAGGACCTCTACGGAGCCGCCGTGGAGATCGCCACCAGGATGGCCGTGCACGAGAACGAGACCGGGGTGGAGCCGATCGAGGTGGCCCGCGCCGTGGAGCACGCCCTGCTCTCCTCGCGGCCGCGCACCCGCTACCCGGTCGGTCGCCAGGCCAAGCTGCTGATCCCGCTGTCGCGGCTTCTGCCCGACCGCCTCAAGGACGAGCTCCTGCTCCGTGTCAGCGGCCTGCCCCGCACCCCGGAGGCGACCGCGGGCTCGTCGGGCCGCCACGCCGAGGCCACAGCCCCCGTCTGAGCCGGCGGGACAGGGAAGTGGAAGCCAGGCAGGGGGCGGTGAGATGGCCCCGCCCCTGTTAAATAGCCGGCATGCGGCAGCGGCGAGGCACCTTCAGCGGCGTTCGCGGCACCCCCATCGCCCACCGCGAGTGGTTGCCCGATGGCGAGGCTCGCGGCACGGTGGTGATCGCCCACGGGATCAACGAGCACAGCGGCCGCTATGCCCACGTCGCCGAGCGCCTGGTGCGTGACGCCTGGTTGGTGGGCGCGCTCGACCACCGCGGCCACGGGCTGTCGGGCGGCCGGCGCGCCGCCGTGGAGCGCTTCGACGACTGGGTGACCGATCTCGATGGCTACATCCGCGGCGTTCTCACCGACTTGCCACGGCCGCTGTTCCTGCTCGGGCACAGCCTCGGCGGCCTGATCTCCACCGTGTACGCCCTCCGCCACCAGGATGCCCTGGACGGCCTGGTCCTCTCGTCCCCCAGCGTCCTGCCGCCGCCGCGGACCTCGCCGGCGGCGCTCCGCGCCGGGCGGCTGCTCTCCCGCTGGGCGTCCAACCTGCCGGTGGTGGCGCTCCGGCTCGACGCGGTGAGCCGCGACCCCGATGTGGTTCGGGCGTACCGGGACGATCCCCTGGTCCACCTCGGAAGGATGCGCGCCCGCACCGGCGCCGAGGCTCTGCGCGCCATTGCGGAGGTGCATCGCGACATCTCCCGGCTGCGCCTGCCGCTGCTCACCCTTCAGGGGACGGTCGACCTGCTGGTCGATCCCGGCGCGGCCAGGTGGGTGGACGGCCACACCGGCTCAGCGGACCACACCCTGCACATCTACCAGGGCCTGTACCACGAGGTATTCAACGAACCCGAGCGCGACGCCGTGCTCGACGACCTGGCGGGGTGGCTCGAGGCACACGCGACCGCCGCGGCGGCGGCGGCTCCCTGAGCCATCCGCGTCAGAGGGCGCCGGCCCGGCGCACCGGGGCGAGGTCGTCGAGCAGCTGGCGGGTCGCCGCGGTCACCTCATCGACGGCGGCGTCGAAGGCGTCGCGATTGACGGCCGAGGGCTGGCGGTACCCGCTCACCTTGCGCACGAACTGCAGGGCAGCGGCACGCACGTCGTCGTCGGGCGCCGGCTCGGCGGTGCGCAGTGTCTTGATGCTTCGGCACATGGGGTGACTCTAGCGACGCAGGCGGGACGGAGCAGGATGGAGGCGTGGTTGAATCCAGGGGAGTGAGCGGTCCGCACCAGCCGGGAACAGACCACGACGCGACGGCGGAGCCTCTGTCGACCGATCAGCACCTCGAGCGTCTCGAGGTCGAGGGACGGCGCTTCGGCGAGGTGGTGGCGCGCACACCGCTCGACGCTGCCGTGCCCGGCTGTCCGGAATGGGACCTCGAAGCGCTGATCCGGCACCTCGGCGACGTCCATCGCTGGGCCGCGACCATCGTCGCCGATCGATCGCCGCAGCGGCTCCGTCGCGCTTTCGCCGGCCCGGCGGACGGCGAGGCTCTGCGCGACTGGTACGCGGAGGGGCACGAGCAGCTACTCCTGGCGCTGCGCGGCGCTTCACCGCGTGACCGCTTCTGGACCTGGGCGCCGGCTCCCAATGCGCAGGCGTTCTGGGCGCGGCGGCAGTCTCACGAGACCGCCATCCACAGGCTCGACGCCGAACAGGCCGCGGGGTCGCCGACAGCCTTCCCACCGCTCGCCGCGGCCGACGGCGTCGACGAGTGGCTGATGCTGGCCTCGAAGCGCTGCACGGTCGCCGACGGACGCGGCCGCCTCCTCCATGTCTCGGCCGCCGATGTTTGCGCTGAATGGGTGGTCGAGCTTGGTCCCGACGGCATCGGCGTGCGACGCGGCGCGGCTGGCGGTGATTGCTCCGTGCGCGGCTGCGCCAGCGACCTGTTCGCGTTGCTGATGAACCGCCGCGACACCGCCGGGCTCGAGGTGATTGGTGACGCCGACACCCTCCGTGCCTGGCGCGACTCGGTGCGCTTCTAGGACCGGTGTGGCGACCCCGATCGGATTCGAACCGACGATCTCCACCTTGACAGGGTGGCGTGTTAGGCCAGGCTACACCACGGGGCCGCGGACAGCGGATCATAGCATCGGACTTTCGACGACCCCATCGCAGGTGCGCTGAGCCGATGGCGCGTCGCCGACCCGATGAGATCTCCGCAGGAGGCGTGCTGGCGCGACCGTCGGAGCGTGGCTGGGAGGTGTGCATGGTGCGCGCGGGCGGCCACTGGGGATTCCCCAAGGGCAACCTCGAGCCCGGGGAGAGCGCCGAGCAGGCGGCGGTGCGCGAGATTTCGGAGGAGTGCGGCCTGCCCCGAGAGTCGCTGTCGATCACCGCGCAGCTGCCCCCGTCCGAGTATGTCTACCGACGCGCAGGGCGGCTGACCTTCAAGCTGGTGCACCATTTTCTGGTCATCGCACCGGCGCGGGCGGAGCTCACCCCGCAGCCCATCGAGATCGACGAGGCGGAGTGGCTGAGCATCGAGCAGGCCATCACCAGGGCCAGCTTCGCAGACACGCGCAGGGCGCTGGCGGCGGCTCGCGATGCGCTCGCCACGCTGCCTGGCTAGCTCGGCCCGGAAGCCGCCGCTGCCTACAATCGGGTCCACGTGCATCTCTTCGACACTGCCACCGAGGCGCTCTCGCCACTGACCTCACGCGAGGGTCGCGTCGGGATGTATGTGTGCGGGATCACCCCGTATGACGGCGGTCACCTCGGCCACGCCTTCACCTACCACACCTTCGACGTCATCGCTCGCCGCCTCTGGGCTGACGGGGTGGACGTGCGCAGCGTCCGCAACGTCACCGATGTCGACGACGACATCCTCCGCGTCGCCCGCGAGCGCGGCATCGACCACCGCGTGCTCGCCGATCGCGAATCGCTGCGCTTCGATCGCGACATGAGTGACCTCGGCCTTCTCGACGTCGACTCCGCACCGCGCGCGAGCGCTCGCGTGCCGGAGATGGTGGAGTGGATCATCCGGCTGGAGGCGGCGGGCGCGGCCTACCAGGCGGAGGGGTGGGTCTACTTCGACGTGCGGCGCTTCCCGGCCTACGGCTCGTTCAGTGGTCTGGACAGCACCGCGATGGTGCAGCTCTCTCGCAAGCGCGGCGGCAATCCCGATGACCCGCGCAAGCGCGATCCTCTCGACTTCGTGCTCTGGCAGCCCTCCCTGCCCGACGAGCCGCGGTGGCCGTCGCCGTGGAGCCCCGGCCGACCAGGCTGGCACATCGAGTGCACCGTCCTGTCGGCGAGCGAGCTGGCTCTTCCCATCGACATCCACGGGGGTGGCGACGACCTCATCTTTCCGCACCACGAGTGTGAGGTTGCCCAGGCCATGGCGGCGGGAGTGCGCTCCTACGTCCGCCACTGGGTTCACGTGGCCATGGTTGGATTCCACGGCGAGAAGATGAGCAAGTCGCTGGGCAACCTGGTCTTCGTGAGAGACCTTCTCGACGAGGTTCCCGCGGCGGTCATCCGCCTGCTGCTCAGCGCCCACCATCATCGGACCGCGTGGGAGTACGACGCCGGCGAGCTCCGCCGGGCGCAGGCGCGCTGGCTCGCCTACCGCTCGGCGGTGAGCGGCGCGTCGATGTTCACCGCCACCGACGCCCAGGCGGTGTACGACGACTTCATGGCCTGCATCGACGATGACATCGACACCCCGAGCGCGCTGGCCATCCTCGACGAGGTGGCTGCGAGTCCCAGCTTCCGCAGTCGAGCCGCCGGCGCCGAGGTCACCGCCGCGCAGCTGATGGGACCACTCCTCGACGTCCTCGGAGCACCGATCCAGGCCGCCTGACCGCGGCCGGCTACACCGCCAGGGGACGGTCGGGCGAGCGCTCGAGCGCGACGGCCTCGGCGATGTGGTTGATGAAGAAGCGATGGAAGAGCTCGCGCTGGTCGGTGTCGACCTGGCCGCCGGCATTGAGTCCGGCGCGCCGGCGGGCGATCCAGGGTGGAACCCCGCGGGCGATGACGTTGGCGCCGACACGCACATCGATGAGCGCGTCGTCCTCGTCGTCATTGACCGTCAGGCTGACGGCGAGACTGATCCCTGTCGCCTCGATCAGCTTCCAGCTGCGCTCCCAGCGGCGGCGGCGGCGGTGATCGAAGACAACGGACACCTCGGCGTCCGACTTCACCGTCTCGCCCTCGCGCGCGGTGGCGCGGAGGAGCTCCTCCACCTCGGCGCCGATCTCCGCAGCGACCCAGTTGACCAGGGAGGGACCACGGTTCTCCAGCTCGGGCAGGGCGCCGATGGCGATGTTGGGGCCCAGGGCGATCATGGTCCCGGCGTGGCGACGGCAGTACACCACCCCGCCGACCATCGCCCAGTGGTCTGGACAGAACGCGACCGCGCAGACCCGGCCCCGGCGGTCGCAGTACGAGCAGGGCATCGCCGTCCGGTTGCCGCAGCCGTGCTGCGAGCAGGAGAGGGTGCCGGGCGGCGATCCGCTTCTGGTGGGACGGCGGCGAAACATTGGCATGGTGTGCGCCGCGGGCGCGCCGCGATCCTACCGCGGCGGCTGTGACGGGCCGCCAACAAGCTGGTGTCGCAATGCGGTGACGAGGCGGCTCACATCATCCATGAGCCGAGCGAACTGTTCGAACGTCAGCGACTGCGGACCATCGCTGAGCGCGTCGTCGGGCGACGGATGCACCTCGATCAGGAGCCCATCAGCGCCGGCGGCCACGGCCGCCAACGCCATCGAGGGCACCAGGTGGCGATGGCCGGTGGCGTGCGAGGGGTCGACGATGACGGGCAGGTGGGAGAGCGACTTCACCAGCGGCACGGCCGACAGGTCGAGCGTGTTGCGCGTCCCCGTCTCGAAGGTGCGGATGCCGCGCTCGCACAGCACCACGTCGGGATTGCCGTGCGCGACCACGTACTCGGCGCTGAGCAGCCATTCCTCGACGGTGTTGCTCAGGCCGCGCTTGAGAAGCACGGGTTTGCCGGCCTCGCCGACCGCCTCCAGCAGGCTGAAGTTCTGCGCGTTGCGCGTCCCCACCTGGAGCATGTCGGCGGCCTCGGCCACGCCCGCCACGTCGGCGGGCGTGAGCACCTCGGTGACCACGGGAAGTCCGGTCATGGCCCGCGCGCGGGCGAGATGCTCCAGCCCCTCGGCGCCGAGGCCGCGAAAGGAGTACGGCGAGCTCCGCGGCTTGTAGGCGCCGCCGCGCAGCAGGCCTGCTCCGGCGGCGGCGACGTGGTGCGCGGTGTCGACGAGCTGCGCCTCACTCTCCACCGCACAGGGTCCCGCGGCGACCACCAGGGAGCCATCGCCGATGCGCACGCCGGCCACGTCGACGACGGTGCGCTGCGGGTGCCACTCCAGCCCCACCAACTTGTAGGGCTTGCTGACGGGGATCGCGGAGAGCACCCCGGGCAGCGCCGCCACGGCGTCGCGGATGGCCGATGGATTGGTGCCGAGGACGCCGATGGCCAGCCGGTCGACCCCAGGCAACTCGATCGGCTTGTAACCGCGATCACGCACGTGGGCCATGACATTGGCGATCTCAGCCGGCGTCGCCTGGGCGTTCATCATGATGAGCACGCGCCGATCGTGCCAGAAACCGGCCCGGCCTCGGTCAGGACCGCCAGCGCCAGGCGGTGAGCACCGCCTGGAGTGCCGCCAGCTGCTGGTTGAAGGCGTACTGCGAGGTGTTGAGCACGATGTGGAACGTCCTCCCCCCATGGTTGACGACCATGTCGCGGCTCTCGCCGGGCGTGCCCTGGATGTCGCGGTCGTAGGTGATCGACTGTCCGGTGGCGCCGTCGATGGTGACGGGCCGGGGAGAGCCGAGATTGGTGGCCCCGCTGTTGGCAACACTCTGCAGGTACGTCGCCATCTGGTCGACCGGGATCGTCGACGACATCAGGACGACGTTGAGGTTGGCGGTGACGTCATTGACATTCGGCTGCGCCTGCCCGGGCGGTGGCTGCTCGATGAGGAGCTCGACTCTTCCGCTGCCGCCGAACTTTCCAACCTCGGTGGCGTCGGAGATCCGGTTGGTCCACCGCACCGGGACCACCGCGGAGAACATGTCGGTGCGCACAGGGGTCCCGGCCAGCGGTGTGGGCGTGGCAACTGCGGTGAGGCCGCTGCCGGACGGCGTCGGGGCGGGCGCGCCACACCCGGCCAGCAGGCCGCAGCCGGCCGCGAGGGCGAGCGTGGCAGAGCGAGCGTGGATCTGTGGCAACCTCGTGGCGATGGAGCGCAGACGCGAGGTCAGTCTACGTGCCGGCTCGGGGCACGCCGAGCACGCCGTCGGTGGAGAGCGGGCCACGCGCGACAATCGGGCCGTGACCCAGCTCACCGTCGGCCGAGTCGGCCCCACCGAGGCGGAGGCTTTGCAGCGCCTGCTCGACGCCGATCCCGTGCACAACGTCTATCTGCGCAGCGAGCTTCGGCTTCTCGGCACGGCCGCTCCGTGGTGGTGCATCTCCGACGCCGAGGAGCTGCGAGCGGCGGTGCTCGCCGGTCCGCTCACGGTTCCGTGCCTGCCGGACCCGCGAGACGCGCCCCGGCTGGCCGAGGCAACCCGCGCCCATGCTCCGCCCCATCTGATGGTAGGCCCGCGCGACGCGGTCCTCGCCCTCCACGGCTGCACCGAGCATCGCCGTCCGGCCCTGGCGATACGCGACCGGCAGCCCGTCATGGCCATCGACCGCCGGCGTCTTCGGGTGCTGGCGCCGGCGCCGCTGCGGGCGGCCAGCCGTCGCGATGTCGACGCGCTCGCCACCGCGGCGGCGATGATGCACCGCGAGGAGATGAGCCTCGACAGCGCTCCCCCCGACCTTTCGGCGTGGCGTGCACGCATGACCCAGCTGGTCGACCGGGGGTGGAGCTGGGCGTGGATCGAGCGGGGGCAGGTCGTCTTCAAGGCGGAGTTGAGCGCCTGGATGCCGGACGCCGTCCAGGTCCAGGGTGTGTTCACCGACCCGTCGCGGCGCGGCCGCGGCGTGGCCACCGCCGGCATGACCGCGCTGTGCGCGCTGCTCCTGGAGTCGGTTCCGCTGGTCACCCTGTACCTCAACGGGTACAACCGGGCAGCGCTGCGCGTGTACCGTCGGGTGGGTTTCGAGCAGCAGGGCGAGTTCGCCACCGTGATGTATTGAGGAAATAGCCGGCCATGATCGAGGCCAACGCCTCCGCCACCCTGCCGGTGTCCGCCGACCGGGCGTTCGCCGTGGTCAGCGACATCTCGCATGCCGACTGGCTGCCGGCGGTACGGGGTGTCCGCCACATCGGCGGACCGGAGCGCGGGGTCGGAGCGCGCTTCGAGGTCGAGGCCGGGATGGTGGGCAGGCACCTGCGTGGAGTGCTCCGCGTCGAGGAGATGGACGAGCCCCAGCGCCTTGTGCTCGTGCTCGAGGAGGGCCTGGACCTGACGGTCACAGTCGAGCTGACCCCTGCCCGGGCGGGGTGCAGGCTTCGGGTGGCGGCCCAGTACTCGGTGGGCGGCGCCTTCGGGGGCGCCGTGGAGCGCGCCAGCCAGCCCGCGGCGCGGCGGGAGGTGGCCCGGGCAGTGGAGCAGCTGGCCGCCCGCTTCGGGCGGGAGGACGCGTCGCCCGCGCCGGCGCGGTGACCTCGAGCTTCCCCGACGACACGGAGCTCGACGCCATCGCCGCCCAGGTGCGCTCGCTCGCCCGGCTCGGCGACGGGGAGCTGAGCTCCCTGCTCGAGGAGGCGCAGCGCGCCCCCGCCGGTCCGGCCACCGGCCGGCTCGTCGAAGAGCAGCTCGGCGCGGTCCTCGACGCCGTCCTCGCCCGGCGCGGTCGGGGGGTCGGCCCGATGGACCTGTACCAGGAGGGGTCGGTCGCGGCCACGGTCGCGGTCGGGGAATATGCTGCCCGAGGCGGCCCGGCGGCGGGGCTGCGCGCCCACGTGCTCCGCGTCGTCGACAGCTTCCTCGATGACGTCATCGAGCGCGAGGCGGCGCAGCGCCTGGCCGACACCCTGCTCATCGAGCAGGTGAAGCTCCTCGAGGCGGCCGAGATGGCGCTCCGAGGCCGCCTCGGCCGCGAGCCCACCATGCTCGAGCTGGCCGGGGCGCTGGAGTGGACGGCAGAGACCGCCGAGGTGGCGCGGGCCGCCCTCCAGCTGGCGCGCTCCACCCACGACGCCGAGCTGGTGGAGTTCCTCGACGATGTCGACGACGAGGGCGCGACGGACCGCTGAGGCGCTGCCGGAGGATGCCCGTCTGCCGCCGGATTGTCCGTCGGGCGTCCGGCCGCGAGGTCCACCGTCAGGACGATGAGGGCCAGCGGCGTCGCCCTACCATCGCGCCATGGGGCCCTGGGGATGGGCATGCTGAGCGGCCCGGGCGGCGGGCGGGGTCGGACCCTGCTGGTGATCAGCGAGGGCATCGAGCTCGCGGTCGCCCTGCGCGACCGCGTGGAACGCGCCTACCTGACCGTCTGCGACGCGCGCCCGGCCGAGGCTGTGGCTGCGGCGCGTGACAGGCCATGGATGGTTGTCGGTGAGGGGACGGGGATCAGCCCGACGCTGGTCAGGGCCCTGGCAAAGCACCCCGTGTTGCTGCTCTGGCTCGGCGCGTCGCCCCCCGGCCTGCCCGCTCATGTCCGTGCCTTCGAGCGCTTCTCCGAGCTCGCCGTGGCGGTCGACACCGCGGTGAGCGCCGCACTGGGCGGCATCCGTCTCGCGCCCGGCGCCGGCCTCACCATGCCCGACGGCGCCCACTCCGGCAACCACGCGCTCGAGGTCCTCGTGGCCAGCCATCCCCACCCCCTGGTGGCGCCCGCCGCTGATCTTCGCGGGGCGGTGAGCGCGCTGGCGTCGCACGGTGTCGCTCTCCACGTCAATCGTCGCCGGGACGGAAGCGTGGTGCTTGCCGCAACCGCGGAGGTCGGGTGATGCGCGCCAACGCCGAGGTGCTCATCCTCGAGGACGACGCGGAGACCCTGGAGGAGCTGCGGGCTCACTTCTCGCGCAAGCGATTCCACCCGCTGGCCGCACGCAGCGCGGCTCACGCGGTCAGCTCGCTGCGCAACAACGCGCAGTCCACCCGGCCGGTGCTCGCGGTGGTGGACTGGGACCTCTCCAAGGCACCCGACCAGACGCTCAGCAGCGGGGACGTCCTGTCGTTGCTGGCCCGCGATCTTCCCGACTGCCTGACCATCGTGTACTCCGCCAACATCGACTCCTTCCGGGTGCGCAGTGAGATCCACCGCGCCCATCCGCGGGCGTGGCTGCACGACAAGCGCGACGGTGAGGTCTCACTCATCGACCGCGTCGACCGCATGCTCGACCCCACAGTCGAGGACCTGCGCATCAAGGATGGGTCGGTGGTGATCCACCTTCCCAGCATGGCCGAGCACCACCACCGCGAGGCTGTGCGCCTGGTCGTGCACTACCCGGAGATGGTGACCTTCCACTCCGACACCGCCACCAAGGCGGTGCGGCGCTTCGGTGACTGGTTGAACCGGAGGGGCTCGGCGGTGGCTGTGGTCAGCCACGGCAACCGCAAGTACCGGCTGGGCCTGCGGCAGTGAACCTCACCATCGCTGAGCTGGCCGAGCTGCCGCTGGCGGCGGCACTGCTCGACGGCGTCGACGTCGTCGCCCAGACCCCCGAGTGGCGTGACGCCGCCCCCGGCGCGGTGGGTTACCAGGTGCGCCGCAACCGCCTGGTGGTGAGCACCGACGACACCCATCCGATGTGCGCACCGGTGCTGGACGCACTGCTCGCGGAGATCGACATGACGTCGCCGTCGCTGCCCCGACGCCAGGGTCTGCGGCTGACCATGCTGGCAGCCTCCCTGCGGGTGGTCGCGGGCCGCCACGTGTCCGACCTTGGAACCAGCGCGGATGTCCTCGAGCATGCGTGTGCCGGCATCGCGTCGCGGACGGCGCTGCAGGTGTCGCTGGAGGTCGAGGAGCAGTTCGCGGTTGTGGCACCCGCGGTGGCCGGCCTGGTGCTCGTGCAGCTCGCCACCAACGCCGAGCGGCACGACCGCGCCGATTCAGTGGTGCTGCGCGCCTCTGGGCAGTCGTTCACGGTGAGCTGGCAGGCATCGCCGGGCTCCCCGGGGACCGCCACGGCGCGCCGCCGCGCGGAACGGCAGCGCTGGGGGCTGGGCTTCGCGCGCATCGCCGCGGACGCCATCGGTGGCGTGCTCTACGCGCCGCTGCAGGACGGCGAGGGATCACGCAGCGCCGTCCTCGAGGTGGGCCTCAATCACCTGGCCCTGCCGCTCGCCCTGATCCGCGACGGGAGCGTGCACAAGGCGACCCGGGCCTGGGACGAGGAGACGTCGCTGCGCCCCGGGGTGGCGATCCTCGAGCACCCGCGCGCCGGCCGCTGCGCCGCCGCCGCCGCCGCCGCGCCGGGGGCCATCGCCCGCGTGGACGGATGGACGGCGCGGACCGGCCGCCGAGGGGTCTGGCTGGCGATCCCGCCCGACACCATCGTCGACCGCGCCCGCGACGTGCTCGACGGGATGGTCCACGAGCGGGCGTTGTGGGAGGGTGTGCCCGAGCCGAGGCGCTCGCGGCTCGTGGCTCTCGCCGCCATCCTGGCAGCCATGCTCGGTGCCGACCTGGAGCGCGTCCCCGGCGAGACCTGGAACCGGCGAGCGCCGGCGATCGCCGGCGCCTACGGGCTGACCATGTCCGTGCCGGCCTTCAGCGGGCTCGGCGCGGTCGACCCCCGGGTGGCGCTGTTCCTGGCCGCCGAGGTCGGCGAGGCGCTCGAGGTCGAGGGCGACGACCTCTACCTGCGCGTCGCCGCCGATCGCCGGGCCGACCCGCTGGTGAGGGCCTTCCTGTCACCCGGTGACGATTCCCTGAAGCTGAGCTGACCATCTCCCGCGCCCCGCGGGGTGGTCGACGGGGCCGCCTGGCTAGCATGTACCGGCGTGGTGGAGCGAGCGATCCCGGCGCGCGATCATGGGCCGGCCAGGCGGGGGCTGGGGCCGACCCCGGGGTGGGCGGCAGCCATGGGCATCGCCGCCGTCGTCCTCGCGCTTCGCCTGCCCAGCCTGGTCGAGCCGCCCACCTTCAACGACGAGGGGACCTACGCGGACATCGGCTGGGCGCTCGACCACGGCGCGGTCCTCTACCGCGACGTCTGGGGACACTACACGCCGGGTGTGTACTGGCTGGGGGCGGCCCTCAACCTGCTGCACTCCTCGGTGCTGGTGTTCCACATCGCCCTCGCCGCGGCCGTCGCGCTGACGGCGTTCGGCATCTGGCGGTTCTGCGGCCGCTTTGCCTCCCGGCCTGTCGCCTGGGCCGCGACCCTGGGATTCGTCATCCTGGCGTCGCTGCCGACGCTGGAGAGCGACGTGCTCTACGTCGAGGTCATCGGTGCCCTGCTCGTGGTCTGGGCGGTCATCCTCGTGGCCAGGCCCGCCAGGGCCGGGGCCGGCGCCCTGATCGTCGCCGGCTCGCTGCTCGCCGGGGCGGTGCTGTTCAAGGTGACGTTCGCCGCTGACGCGATCGCCGTCGCCACCGTGCCGGCCGTGCTCGCGGTGGCATCGGGGCGAAGACCCGGCCGCCGGGAGATTCGAGCCCTGTCCCTGGTTGCGGCCGGCGCCCTGGCCCTCCTCGGCGCCGCCGCGGTGGCGCTCTGGCTCGGAGGCTCGATGCCGGGGCTGGTCGACGTCCTCTTCCACCAGGATGAGACGTATCTGCGCGGGGTGAGTGGCGGTGGGGCGGCCGGCAGCGGTGCGCCCAGCGGAGGCACCGCCTCGATCCTGCTTCTCCTGACCGCCACCCGCATCCTGCTGGTGCTGGTGGCGGGCACGGCGGTCACCTGGCGGCTGGCCCGCCGCCGGCACCCGGGCGCGAGCATCGCCGCCTGGTGGTTGACCTGGGACCTGGCGGCGGTGGTCGTCAGCGACCTCGGGCTGGCTCACTACGTTCAGCAGGCCGAGCCCGCGGTGTGCATCTGCGCGGCGTTGCTGGTGGCGGCGCTGCTGCGCCGGCGACGGTTGCGCGCGGCCGCGCTGACGGGCGCGACCACCGTGATCGCGTGGGCGGTGAGCGTCGCCATCCTGGTGGTGCCCACGGCTGAAGCGTCGGCGGTGGTCCCCCAGCCGGTGGCCAGGTTCGTCTCCTCGATCGTGTCGCCGCATGAGATTGGCCACCAACTGGGCAGGGGCTGGGAGCGCATCCTCGGCCTGATCACCCCGGCGTCGTACGAGGCCAGCTTCGGCGCCGAGCCGGCGCTGGTGGGCCGGACCGCGGCGGTCATCGACGCGCACACCCGGCCGTCGGATCGCGTCTTTGTGTGGGGCCGCCTGCCCTGGGTCTACGCGCTGAGCCGCCGCCTGCCGGCGGGCCGGTACACCTCGCTCAACTCGTCGTTCACCCTCGACCCCGGTGCGCAGCGGCTTCTGATCGGCGAGCTGCGGGCGCATCCCCCAGCCCTGCTGGTTGCGCTCGAGGCGCTTCCTCCCCAGATGACAACGCTGCTGGACGACCTGCACTACACGACCCTGCCCAAGCAGGCCAGAGGGGAGACGTGGTGGGTGGCGCCGGGGAGATCATGAAGGTGCGCGACGCGTGAGGCAGCCCGGCGCAGGGTTGGGCCTCCGCCCGCGATGCACCGTCACGGCTGCGCCGGCGCGGGGACGGCCGCGTGCTCGTCACGCCCCGGCCACCAGCCCTCCGGGTCGCCGGAAAAGCCGGCGTCGCGGTGCACGGCCCGAACCACTGTCTTGATGTTGCCGCGCACATTGAAATCTCCGACCACCTCGCAGTAGCGCGGCGAGACCAGCTCGACGAGATCCCCGAGGATGACGTTGACCACGTCCTCGTGGAAGACACCGACATTGCGGAAGGCGTTGACGTACAGCTTCAGCGACCTCAGCTCGATGCACCGCGGACCCGGGACATAGCGCACGTGCAGCACGGCGAAGTCGGGAAAGCCGCTGCGCGGGCACAGACAGGTGAACTCCGGCAGGGTGAACTGGACGGTGTAGTCGCGCTCCGGGGTGCGATTGTCGAAGCACTCCAGCAGAGCCCGCGGCGGGGACGGCTCGGTCATGCAACAGCCCCGGCGGGGATGCCCGCAAAAGGCTGGGGGACGAGCACGTACCAGCGCCGCAGCGGGCCGAGCACGATCACCGCCAGCCCGGTCATCCAGGCCTTGCCGAGCACCTGGCCGCCGAGCAGCGACAGCGACCCGAAGGCGATGCTCAGGAAGACCAGCGAGTCGACGGCACAGCCGGCCAGGTTGGCGGGCACCAGCGCCGCGATCCAGCCGCGGCGCAACAGCGGCGTGTAGATGAGGAGGTCGGCCAGCTCAGAGCAGAAGAAGGCGAGCCCGCTGGCCAGCGCCAGCGCCGGGGACACCGCCGCGGAGATGAGCGCCCCGGCGGCTATCGCCGCCAGCGAGACCCGGCGGCCGAGGATGTTCTGCACCAGGTCGCGCAGCGTGAACGCCAGGCCGACGAAGTACACCGCCGCCGGGGCGCGCAGACCGAAGCCGACCGGCACGAGCCCGAAGCGTCGCACCGCCCAGTTGGCGGCGAAGATCACCGCGATGTAGCCGACCAGCGCGGTCAGCCCGGCGGTGGTGCGCAGGGAGCTTGCGGGCACGATCTCCCAAGGGTAGCCGCTCGCCGTGCCGGCCCCGGATCAGCCGATCGGAACCGCCGAGTCCCGGGTGGGCGCACCCACCACCAGTTCGCCGTCGCGCGCCGCGATGTGGGCGGTGTCGCCGTCTTGGAGAGCACCCTCGAGGATGGCCATGGCCAGCGGATCCTGCAGACGCCGCTGGATCACCCGCTTCAGCGGCCGGGCTCCATAGGTGGGGTCGTAGCCCTCCTCGGCCAGCAGGTCGAGAGCCGCGCGGTCGACGTCCAGGGTGATCGACCGCGCGCCGAGACGTGCTCGCAGGTTCTGGAGCTGGATCTCGACGATGCGGCGCAGCTGGTCGCGGTCGAGCCGCGAGAACACGATGATGTCGTCGACACGGTTGAGGAACTCGGGACGGAAGTGCTGACGGAGCACGGCGAGCACCTCGTCGCGCACCTCCTGGTGCGTGGCCGCGCCGGCCGCCTGCGGCATCTCGGCGATGATGTGGGAGCCGATGTTGCTGGTCATGATGACCACGGTGTTGCGGAAGTCGACCGTGCGCCCCTGTCCGTCGGTGAGACGCCCGTCATCGAGCAGCTGCAGAAGGAAGTTGAAGACATCCTGGTGCGCCTTCTCGATCTCCTCGAGCAGGAGAACGCTGTAGGGACGCCGGCGCACCGCCTCGGTGAGCTGGCCGCCCTCGTCGTAGCCCACGTAGCCGGGCGGCGCACCCACCAGGCGGGCGACGCTGTGGCGCTCCATGTACTCGCTCATGTCGAGGCGCACCATCGCCTGCTCGCTGTCGAAGAGGAAGGCGGCGAGCGCCCTGGCCAGCTCGGTCTTGCCGACCCCGGTGGGTCCGAGGAAGATGAACGAGCCGATCGGTCGGTTGGGATCGGCGAGCCCGGCGCGACCGCGCCGCACCGCCGCGGCGACGGCCGCAACGGCGTCGTCCTGGCCGACCACGCGCTCGTGGAGACGCGCTTCGATGTGGAGCAGCTTCTGGGTCTCACCTTCGAGCATGCGCGACACCGGGATGCCGGTCCAGCGCGCCACCACGACCGCGACGTCCTCCAGGTCGACCTCCTCCTTGAGCAGGGCGCGCTCGCCCTGGAGCTCGGCGAGGCGCTGCTGCTCCGCCGCCAGGCCGCGCTCCAGCTCGCCGACGGTCCCGTAACGCAGCTCGGCGGCCCGCCCGAAGTCGGCGGCCAGCTCGGCGCGCTCCGCCTCGTGGCGGGTCTCCTCGAGCCGTCTCCTGAGGTCTCGAATGGCACCGATGGCGCCCTTCTCCTGCTGCCAGCGCTCCCGCATCTCCCTGGCTCGCTCCTGGAGGTTGGCGAGGTCTCGCTCGAGGCTGTCGAGACGGTCACGTGAGGCCGCGTCGGTCTCCTTGCGCAGCGCCTCCCTCTCGATCTCGAGCTGACGGATCTCACGTTCCACGGTGTCGAGCTCGGCGGGCAGCGAGTCGATCTCGATGCGCAGCTTGGACGCCGCCTCGTCGATGAGGTCGATCGCCTTGTCGGGCAGGAATCGGTCGGCGATGTAACGATCCGAGAGCACCGCGGCGGCGACGATTGCGGAGTCCTTGATGCGCACCCCGTGGTGCACCTCGTAGCGCTCCTTGAGCCCGCGCAGGATGCTGATGGTGTCCTCGACTGTGGGCTGCTCGACCACGATGGGCTGGAAGCGCCGCTCCAGGGCCGCGTCCTTCTCGATTCGCTTGCGGTACTCGTCGAGCGTGGTGGCCCCGATGCAGCGCAGCTCACCGCGCGCCAGGGCGGGCTTGAGCATGTTGCCCGCGTCCATGGCCCCCTCGGCCGCCCCGGCCCCGACCAGGGTGTGGAGCTCGTCGATGAACAGGATGATCCGTCCCTCAGAGCCGGTGACCTCGGCAAGCACCGCCTTGAGGCGATCCTCGAACTCACCGCGATACTTGGCGCCCGCGACCATGGCGCCGAGGTCGAGGGCCACCACGCGGCGGTCGCGCAGGCCCTCGGGGACGTCGCCCGCGGCGATGCGCTGGGCGAGGCCCTCGGCGATGGCCGTCTTGCCGACGCCGGGCTCACCGATCAGCACGGGGTTGTTCTTGGTCCGCCGGCTCAGCACCTGGATGACCCGCCGGATCTCCTGGTCGCGGCCGATGACGGGATCGAGCTTGCCGGCCCGGGCGGCGTCGGTGAGGTCGCGACCGTACTTGCCGAGCGCGTCGTACTTGGCCTCGGGATTCGGATCGGTCACCCGCTGGGAGCCGCGCACCGACGCCAGGGTCGCGTAGATCCGGTCCTGGGTGACCCCGGCGGCGGCGAGGAGCCGGTGCGCCTCCCCACCCTGGCGGCCGGCGAGGGCGAGCAGCAGGTGCTCGGTCGAGACGTACTCGTCCTTCAGCCGCGACATCTCCTCGAACGCGGCCATGAGCACCTCGCGGAGCGCGTTTCCAACCGCCGGCTCGCCGCCGCCGTACTGCTTGGGACGGCTCTCCAGCTCGCCCTCGAGCCGCGCCGCAAGGGGGTGGGGGGCCACCTCGAGACGCTTCAGCAGCGCAGGGACCAGGCCATCCTCCTGGCGCAGCAGGGCGATGAGCAGGTGCTCGGGCTCGACAGTGGCGTGCTGCAGGGCTGATGCCGCCTGCTGCGCCGCCTGCAGAGCTTCCTGGGAACGTTCGGTGAAGCGGTCGAGTCGCACAGGCCAGTCATACCTCAATGGACTGCAGACGAATCAGCCTGGGCGCGGACCTGCGGAGGGCGGGGATCGGGCGGTTCCTGGCGTACCATGCGGCTCGTCGCGATGCCGTCTCATCCCAGCCGTTCCCGCACCGTCGCCTTCCTGGTCGCGGTGGCGATGGTCTCCGCCGTCGCCGTCCTCGGAGCCCGCGCCGGCCCCTCCGCCGCCCTCACCGCGCGAGCGGCCTCCACCCAGACGGCGGCCAACCTGCCCCGGCCTGCCTGGTACGGGATGCAGCTGGTGCGGGGCCACGTGCAGTTCGTCAGCGCGGCGGCGCCCGCTCACCCGCCCGTGATCCACGCCCTCGGCGGAATCCTCGTCGACATCGATTCCAACACCATCGTGTGGCAGCAGAACGCCCATGCCCAGCTGCCTCCAGCCAGCACCACCAAGATCCTCACCGCGCTGGTGGCACTGCAGAACCTCAACCTCTCGCGGGAGGTGACCATCACCCCCTCCGACGTCCGCCTGGCGTGGGACGAGAGTCGCATGGGATTGCTGGCCGGCCAGACGCTGACGGTGAGCGAGCTGCTCACCGGGATGCTCATGGTCAGCGGCAACGACGCGGCCACGGCCATCGCGGCGGACACGGTGGGCATCGAGCGCTTCGTGGGGGCCATGAACGCCGAGGTCGACGCCCTGGGACTTCACGATTCCCACTTCACCAGCACCGTCGGACTGCAGGACCCCGATCAGTACAGCTCGGCGTACGACCTCGCCGCCATCAGCGCCGCGGCGGTGCGCCACTTCCCGGTGTTCCGCGAGATCGTGGCCATGGACAGCGCCGATCTGCCTGCCACCGCCGGGCACGCTGACCTCACCCTCCACTCCATCAACGCGCTGCTCGACACCTACCCGGCCGCGGTGGGGATCAAGCCGGGATGGACCGCGGACGCCGGCTACTGTGAGGTGGGCATGGCGGTCCGCGACGGCCACCGGCTGATCTCGGTGCTGCTCAACGCCCCGTACGCCTTCAGCCAGTCGCGGCGCCTGCTCGACTGGGGGTTCGTGCAGGAGGGACTGCCCTCCACCCTGCCCGCGCCGAGCCCCGCGCCCAGTCCCGGCGTCACCCCCACGCCGCATGGCTGAGGGGCCGGCAGTGGGAGCACCGCAGAGCACGCGACTGACCGTCCTCGGCAGCGGGGACGCGTTCGGCGGATGCGGCTGCAACGCCGCCGCCGTCGTCGACGACCGCGTGCTCGTCGATTGCGGCGCCCCAGTGCATGCCCTCCTGCCGCGAGCCGGCCTGGCGGCGGCCACGCTCGACCTGGTGCTGCTCACCCACTTCCACGCGGACCACACCTACATGCTGCCGATGCTGCTGGGAGCGCGGGCCTTTGCCGGGGAGCCGCGCCCAGGCCTGACCATCGCGGGGCCGCCGGGAACCCGCGAGTACGTCGTGCGCCTGCTCCACACCGGCTTCGGACGACATCTCGTCGAGCTGATCGAGGATCGCCTCCAGCCGCGCTGGGCCATCCTCCAGGACGGAGCCACGGCTGTCCTGAGCGGCTACACAGTCGGCGCCCACGCAGTGGTGCACAGCATCGGACCGTCGCTCGCCTACACCGTGCGGCGCGACCAGGCGGCGGCCATCGGATTCAGCGGAGACACCACAGTGTGCGCGGGGCTGCGGCGCGTCATCGCCGCGGCCGACCTGATGGTGTGCGAGTGCACCGGCTGGGACGCTCCCACCGATGGCGGACACCTGTGGCGCGCTGAGCTGGAGCAGCTGATCGCCGAGTACCCCGACACGAGCTTCCTGCTCAGCCACCTGCGCACCCGCGGTCCCGTCGCGGGGGCACTGATCGCCCACGACCTGCTATCGATCGACGTCCTGGCCAGGGGGCTGGGCGAGCCGGCCTCAGGGAGTCCCCTCAGAGCGGACCGGAGCGCGCCGGCCCAGGTGCGGGGCGAGTAGAGCGACGCGGCGCCAGGAGCTCTTCACCCGGGCCGTCTCCACCGAGCCGGCACCGCCATTGGCGTAACAGGCCCGATCGCTGCTGGCGGCGATGTCGCGCAGCGAGTCGACCATGCGCTGCTGCCAGCGGCGGTCGCCCGCAGCCGGGTCGCGGCCGGCTCCCGTGGAGGGGAGCGCATCGCTGAGCCGCGCCACGTACTCGTCGAAGGTGAGCGATTGATCACGGGAGACGCCCACCAGCCGGCCGATGACGCCGACGCGACGCCAGACGCCGCGAAGGTCGCGCGGGCGCAGGAACCAGGCAGCGAACAGGGTGGCGAGCAGGAGCAGCAGCGCGGCGATCCCGCCCAGGCCCATGAGCACCAGTCGAGGACCGCCGGAGCGACCGGGGTTGGAGCCCGCCGCCTGGGACACCGGCGGGACCGAGGTCGGGGCATTCGGGGTGGCTGGGTTGGAGTGGTTGGTTGCGCCCGGATTGGTCCCCGACTGACCGAGCGGACCTCGTGCGAAGGGCTGGTAGGTGCCTGCCGCAGAGGGGGGGGTGGGCTCGAACGGGATCCAGCCATAGCCGGGGAAATAGGCCTCGACCCAGGTGTGGGCATCGTTGCTGCTCACAGTCCAAGTGCTCTCCGGGGAGGTTCCGCGAGCCGCGGCGTTGGGGGATGTGCCCGGGCCGTAGCCGTTGACGAGCCGGGCAGGGATGCCCACCGCGCGCAGCATCGCTCCCATCGCCGCGGCGAAGTACTGGCAGTAGCCGCTGTGGCTGACGGTCAGGAAGTAGGTGAGCGGCCAGATGCGCTGCGGGTCGGAGGGGACCGGGGGCTTCAGCGTGTAGTGGAACAGGCGGGGGTTGCGCAGGTTGCTCTCGATGGCGACGGCCCTGTCGTACGGCGTGGCCATGCCCTGCGTCCACTGCCCGGCCAGCGCGCGAATCACCGCTGCCCCCCCGGTGTTGTCATCCGGCAGGTCGAGGAAATCGCGGGTGATGAAGCTGGGGTAGGACGCCCCGGCGCCGCGCAGCTGATCCACTGTGGCGATCGACTCCGTGGCACCGGTGGTGACCGTCCTGCCCACCAGCGCGCGTGCCGCGTCGGCGCTGTCGACGGTGAGGAGCTGGCCGCCGGGTGCCTCCGGCCCGGTGAGACCGCTGACCTGGGCGGGGACGCTGAGGGTGTCCGGCTCGCCGGCGAAGGGCAGCGTGTTGGCGTCGGAGGTGTCGTCGATCATGGTCACGTTGATCGACACGCTCTGCCGCTGCGCGCCGATGCCGCCGTCGGCGAGCTGACGATCACGCGCGATGGCGCCCGGGCCGGTGATCTCGGCGGTGTCGTCGCCGTTGTTGTTGGCGCTCTGATCGGGGAGCCAGTTGCCACCGGCGAACACGCCGTCGGTGGCCATGCGCAGGTACACACCGGTGGCCAGGCTGGACTTGTAGGTGAGCACGAGCGAGTTGGCCAGCGCCAGGGCACCGCCGGGGATGGTCGAGGCATTGAATCGCACCGTGGCGGCGCCTCCCAAGCCCGTGCCGCCGCTGTGCCCGTGCCCTCCCGAGCCCGTACCGGAGCCGAACAATCGGCCGGAGATGTCGGTGCTGGTCAGCGGTGGCGCCAGCAGCGCGAGCAGGACCACGAGCACCCCGCCGGCGGCGGCGGCGGCGGCGAATCTGCCGTCGGTGCCAGGCAGCACGCCGACGTGACGCTGCGTCCAGCTGTCGCTGAGCGAGTCGAGGTGCACCGCAGCGATCAGCAGGATGGCCGCCGCCGCGGCGAGCGCCGCGGGCAGGGTCACCGCTTCGGTGGAGGGTGCGTTGATGACGTTCACGGCAATAACAGCCCAGCAGGGACCGGTGGCGATGGCCCCGCGGCGCTCGCGCACCGCGAACCAGGCCGCCCAGGCAGCGCAGATCCAGAGCAGGGCCGCGAGCCCGACGTTGAACTCCCAGCGGGCGTTGCCGAGCAGCCCGGTGACCGCGGCTCCGGCGTACTGCGCGACCACGGGCCCGATGCCCCGGGCCGCGGGCGGCCGCCAGCTCCAGGTGGTGGGCAGCAGGCTGACGAAGAGCAGCAGCGGGGTGGCGGTGAGCGCCAGCCACCGCGAGGCGCGTCCCCGGGCGAGGACGAGGCCCTCGACGCCGCCGGCGATGCCGACCAGGATCACGCCGGCCGTCCCGTCGCTCCAGCCGCCGGCCAGCACCGACCACCCCGTGGTGGCCACGAGCAGGGCGACCAGGAGCGTGCTCGCCGAGCTCCGCACCGTGGTGGGGGGGGCATCGATCGCGACCGCGGCCACGCTCATCGTCAGTCCGCCGCGGCCCGGGCCCTCTCGCCGCTGCCGAGAACGTCGCCGCGCCGCACCAGCCACCAATCGAGAGCCAGCCGCCAGGCGGCGGGGATGCGCATCGGCGGTCCTGAGGCGCCGAAGGATGACGTCTCCAGCAGGACGGCGAGGTGCCGCTGTCCCCGCGTCCCGGAGTCGACCAGCGCCTCGACCCAGGCGGGGTCGCGATCGGCGCTGATGACGATCATCCCGCCGCGGCCACGCCATCCCTCACCGTGGCGGCTGACGATGCGGGCCAGCGGGGAGACACCGTTGTCGCGCGCTGTCGCCAGGTAGTCGAGCAGGCGCATGCGCTGCGCCTCACCCCGGCCGGCTCCGAAGGCGCGCATGTCGGCGTCGTTGGTGATCAGACCCACCGCCTGCCCGCGGCGGGCCACGGCGTGGACGATCGACGCCGCGATCGACACGGCGTACTCCAGCGACGACTCCGGGGCCTGGCCGGCGTGCACGCCGGCGCGGAGGTCGAGGACGACGAGCAGATCGGCGCTGTAGCGGGTGTCGTAGGTGCGGCTCATCAGACGCCCCGTGCGCGCCGTCGACGCCCAGTGGATGCGGCTCATGCCGTCGTGCGGGTCGTAGTCGCGCACCGAGGAGACCTCGGGAGCCACGTCCACCGCCTTGCCTCGACGCATGTCGCCGGCGCCGTCTCCCCTCCACAGCGGGCCGATGTCCTGGAGGGGGTGCAGGGCGGGGTACACGGTCACCTCACTGCGCGCCGCCAACCGCACGGTGCGGCTGAAGAGCCCGAAGGGGTCGCCGATGCGCGCTTCAAGCGGTCCGAAGCGGTGCCTTCCCCGGGAGATGAAGCGGCCCCTGGCGGTCCAGGAGACGCTGTCGCCGGCGCCCAGCGCACAGGCGCGCCCGGCGGCGTACCCGGCGATCTCGCTGCGGTCGTGCACCTCGCAGTACGGCACCCACAGCAGGCTGCGGTTGTGGATGGTGAAGTGCTCGCTGAAGGGCTCGCCCACCGAGTACGACCCGGTCGGTGAGGTGCGGTCGACACTGATGCGCCGCGCAATCGCCCGCGTCCAGATGAACGCCAGGACGAGCAGCGCGAGCAGCACATAGGTGAGCGTGTAGGCGAGGTGGATGCCCGTGATGCCGGCAAAGAAGCTCAGTGCCGCGATCCCGGCGAGCAGGGGGACGCGCGAGCTCACGATCCCTCGCCGGCCATCAGCTGCCGCTCGGCGGGCACCACCTCGCGGGCCAGCACCTCGTCGATCACCTGCGCGGTGGTGACCCCGCGCAGCTCGGCATTGGCGCGCAGGACGACGCGGTGGCCGAGCACGCGGTGGGCGAGCTCCTTGATGTCGTCAGGGGTGACATATTCGCGACCCTTGGCGGCAGCACGCGCCTGGGATGCATGAAGCAGACCGAGGCTGCCGCGCGGCGAAGCCCCCAGGGCCACGTCGGAGTTCTCGCGGGTGCGCTGCACGATGCGCACGCAGTACTCCTTGAGGGAGCGATGGCACCACACCGTCTGCAGCTCCTGCCGGCAGGCCTCGATCTCGGCGGAGTCGGTGACCGCCGCCAGGGTGTCGAGCGGGGAGGTCCGCTGGAAGCGGTCGAGCATGGCGACCTCGCCTGAGAGGTCGAGGTAGCCGAGGTTCACCTTGACCAGGAACCGGTCGACCTGCGCTTCGGGCAGAGGGAAGGTGCCGCCCAGCTCGATCGGGTTCTGGGTGGCCAGGACGATGAAGGGCGAGGGCAGCGGATGGGTGATCCCATCGACGGTCACCTGGCCCTCCTCCATCGCCTCGAGCAGCGCCGACTGGGTCTTGGGTGTCGCCCGATTGATCTCGTCGGCGAGGAGCACCTGGGCGAAGACGGGACCGCGCCGGAACTCGAACTCGGTCGTCTTGACGTTGAAGACCGACACCCCGGTGACGTCCCCGGGGAGGAGATCGGGGGTGAACTGGAGCCGTTCGAAGTCGCAGCCCGTGGCCCGTGCCATGGCCTTGGCGAGCATCGTCTTGCCCACCCCGGGGACGTCCTCGATGAGCACATGACCCCCGCAGAGCAGGGCGAGGACGCAGAGCTCCACCTCCTGCTCCTTGCCCACGAGGACGGTTCCGACGCTCTCGACGAGGCGGCGGACCACCCCTTGGACACGACCCATGAACTTCTCCTGCGGAGCGCCGGGCGCGGGCCCATTGAGTATACGGACGCTTCGCTTGGCTCGATTGTCCGCAATGTGGTGTAGAGTTGACTGAACGTGACAAGCGCACCAAAGGTGGTGTATACAGTGGGCCAGGGAAACGGGCGCGACCCCGACCACTTGGAGCCAAGGCGGGCTCTGCTTCCAGGAGGGATGTGATGGCCGTAGCGCAGGAACAGATTCTCACCACGGGCGAGGCCGCCGCTCTCTGCGGGGTGTCGAGGTCGACGCTGCGTCGCGCCGTGGCCCAGGGTCACCTTCAGGCCTGGCACACCCCCGGCAAGCACCTCAGGTTCGCCCGCTCCGCCTGCCTCGATTTCGCGCGGTCGCTGGGCCGCGCCGACCTGGTGGGGATGCCCTACGGTCGCGATGCCGCGGCCTCGGCCGTGGGCCGGGTCGGCGAGGACGCCATCATCCGCTAGCTGAGCCGGGACCGGGCGGAGGCGGCTAGCGGCGCCTGGAGAGCAGCCCCCCGATCGACCCGCCCACCAGGGCGAGCATGTCACCGCTGATCAGGTTGCCCATGCTCATGGGGCCGAGGTCGACCAGGGTGTGGGTGCCGCTGGCCAGCGAGCTGTGCACGATCTGCGCCTCCTGGGCGAGTTGGAAGACGGCCCCGACGGCGATGAAGCCGGCGCCGACGACGACGCCCTGGTAGAGGCCGAAGCGGGCAGCCAGGCGGGCGGCGAGGAAGCCGCCGAAGAGCACGGCCAGGAATGTGGAGACGCCGACGATGCCCCCGTCGGCGGTCCTGAAGCCCGCCGAGCCGAAGGCGGCGTTGGTGATCCCCAGGCTGACGTTGCTGAGCACGAAGAGCAGCGCCTCACCCGCCACCAGGCCGGCCAGGCAGGCGCCCCAGGAGATCTGTCCACGCTCCTGGACGGCGTCGACGCCCGGTCGCACCGGGGCGGGGCGGGCGGCCCCAGCCGTCCGCGTGCGGCTGGACGGGCGTCGTCGCGCGGCCTTCGACATGGCCATGAGTATAGGAGCGGCCGGGCCGCGGCCCGCGCCTCGCTCAGCCGCTGGCGGCCCCCTCGGGCGCCTGGTTGACATGGTTGGCGTAGAACTTCTGGACCTCGGCGAGGCTCAGCGTCGCCCCCAGCCGATCGAACCAATCCCAGGACTCGACGTCCCACCTCTCCTTCTGCGCCGGGTAGGGCACCGCGATGAACTTGGCGTACGCAACCCTGCCCCCGGGGTCGGGGGGAAGGGTGTGGAACCAGGCGTTGAGAGACTGCAGGTCGGCGTCACACCCGCTTGGACAGTTGTAGCTGACCACGATGTAGCCGTGTTCGAGGTTGTGCACCCAGTACTCCGCGGTCAGCGGGTCCTGCGCCCGTGTCGCCACTGCGGGGGGATACACGCCCGCCGGGATTGGGGCCGTGCCCACACCGAGGTTGTAGTGACAGCCGCTCGTCGGGGGGTTGTGGTTGTAGTTCACCACCGTCCCCTTGGCAACATGCGTGTGGGGCATCTCGTCGACGGGCTGCCCCACGGGAGCGCTGTTGGTGTCGGGAGGAGATGGCGAGTAGGGGTTCGTGTTGTCGGTCGGGCAGGTGCTGTTGCCGACGAAATTGACGGTGATGCCGTTGGAGTTGCTGCTCCCACAGGCGGCCAGCGCAGCCAGGCAGGCGAGCAGGACGAGAGGAAGGCGACGCATGGGCAGGACTGTAGCAGGGGGCAAATCAACCACCGAGCGCGCGCGATCGCGGTGTAGGGTGCGGCGGTGCGGCTGATTGGATTGACCGGGGGAATCGCCACCGGCAAATCGACTGTCGCGGCCATGCTCGGCCGCCGCGGCGCCGTGGTCATCGATGCCGACGCGCTCGCCCACGAGGTTCTCCTGCCCGGCGCGCCCGCGGTCGAGGAGGTGGTTGCGCACTTCGGTGCCGACGTGCTGGACGGCTCTGGGGCGGTGGACCGCGCCACCCTCGGGGCGCTGGTGTTCGCCGACCCCACGCTGCGCGCCGACCTCGAGAGGATCACCCATCCACGCATCAACGCACTCCTCGAGGAGCGCATCACAACCGCGCTGCAGGCGGAGGCGCGGCTGGTGGTCGCCGACATCCCGCTGCTCTTCGAGAGCGGGCGGATCGGGTCGTTCGAGGCAACCATGCTGGTGTACGCCCCGGCGGCGGTGCAGCTGCAGCGCCTCCGCGACCGCGACGGGCTCGACGACCTGTCCGCGCAGCGGCGGCTGGCCGCCCAGCTGCCCATCGACGACAAGCTCCGGCTCGCCACCTGGGTGATCGACAACGGCGGCACCCGCGACCTCACCGCTGCACAGGTGGACACCTGGTGGCGCGAGCTGATCGCCCCACCGTGAGCGCCGTCTACGCGCTGGGCGTGCTCATGCCGTCGAGAAGCAGCGCGAGCAGCTGCTGCTCGTCGCGGGCGTAGGCAGCCTGGTCGCTGCGCGGCAGGCTGCCGATGACGTAGCCGGTGAGCACCATCTCGGCGACCCCGAGCACCACGTAGGTGGCCAGCTTGGCGTCGAGGTCGTCGCGAACCTCACCCCTGTCGCGGCCCTCGGCGATGATCCGCTCGATGGGATCGAAGGCGACCAGCACCGCGGTGATGTCGTGCGATTCGAGGAACTCATAGGAGCGCGTGATCTCGTTGATCATCACCGTCATCAGGTCGCTCTCCTGGCGGTATGTCTCCACCCAGAAGTGGATCAACCTGCCCATGCGCTCGCGAAAGGACAGGGGCAGGCCGGCCACCTCCTCGAGGTAGGCCACATACTGCGCCCAGCGCTCCGCGAAGATGGCGGAGAGGATGTCCTCCTTGTTGCGGAAGTGGTGGTAGACGAGCCCGTAGGCGATGCCGGCGCGCTCGGCGATGTCGGCGACGCGGGTGCCGTGCACGCCGCGCCGGGCGAAGACCTCGGTCGCGGCCTCGATGATCCGCTCGCGGGTGCGTGCGCTGCGCCGGGTGGGCCGCGCCGCGTGACGGGCGCTCATGCCGTCACCCGCTCCGCGACGAGGCGCTCGAACTCGCTGTCGGTGACGCCCACCTCGGCCAGCAGCGCGCGGCTGTCGGCGCCCTGGGCCGGAGCGGGGCCGAGCGGGGCCAGGGCTCGCGAATCGACCCGCAGCGGGAACCAGGCGGGGGCGCCCTCCGCGGCCTGGGCGCGGTGGCGCACCTGGGGATCGTCGACGGCCTCGTCGACGCTGAGCACCGGCTCACAGCAGACGTCCTCGTCACCCAGGTGCGCGCGCCACTCCGCCCGCGTCCTGGTGGTGAACACGCTCTCGAGGCGTCCAGCGACCCGCCGCGCGTCGTCGCCGGTGGCGTAGGCGGCGTCACGCAGGTCGTCGACGCCGAGCAGCTCGCACAGGCGTGCCCAGAACTTCGGTTCCAGGGCGGCGACCGTCATCCATCCGTCGGCGCAGCGATAGATGCGGTAGCAGGGGTGGGCGCCGTTGAGCATCATGCCCGATGCGGTGGCTGGGCTGCCCGCGCGGGCGGCGGCGATGTGCGGTGACATCCAGCTCAGCATGCCGTCGAGCATGGCGACGTCGCAGTGGCTGCCGGCGCCGGTTAGCTCGGCGCGGCGCAGACCGGCCAGGACGGCGATCACGGCGCCGAGGGCCCCTCCGCCAAGGTCCGCCATCTGCACGCCGGGGATGGCCGGCTCTCCCGCCACCGTCGCGGTGATCGCCAGCACGCCGGCGCGGGCCAGGTAGTTGAGGTCGTGGCCCGCGCGGAGACGATCTGGACCATCCTGTCCGAAACCGGAGATGCTGCAGACCACCAGCCGGGGATTGCGCTCCTGGAGGGTGGCCGGGGACAGTCCGAGGCGATCCATGACCCCGGGTCGAAAGCTCTCCAGGACGGCCTGCGAGCCCTCCACGAGGTCGAGGAACAGGCCGCGCCCCCGCGTCGACTTGAGATCGAGGCACAGGGATCGCTTGTCCCGGTTGATGGCGGTGAACATGACCGGCGTGTCGCCGTCACCGGGAGGCATCCGGCGCATGTAGTCGCCGCCGCCGAGGTCCTCCACCTTGATGACCTCGGCGCCCAGGCCGGCGAGGATCATGGTGGCGAACGCCCCCGGGAGCAGACGGCTCAGGTCGAGAATCCGCACACCGGTCAGGGGCATCGGGTGGCGAGTCTAGTCAGTGGCGGGCGCGGCGGCTCAGGAGCTCCGGCGCATGACCATCTCGCATGGTAGATTCGAAGTCGGCACCACCCTCGAGGAATACGGAGTGTTCCGCAATGATGACGACACGCGCACGGCCGGCAGAACCGAGGAGGATGTGAGCGTGGACGAGCTGGTCATCAAGGTGCCCTCGCCCTTCAGCGGGGTCGGCGACGTCGGCTTCAGCGCTCGCTACCCGGCGCAGGGGTGGAACGAGCGGCTTCGCGACGTGCCCTTCATCGTCGAGGGCCCGGCGCTGCCGATGCGGCGCCTGGTGCAGCGGCTCAACCTCTTCACCGCCAAGGACTCGCTGATCGGAGTGGCCGGCGACGACGAGGCCTACAGCTGGACCACCCCAGTGCAGCTGACCGACGAGGTGTGCGTCCTGGCGTTCCGCGATCACAGCCTGCGCGAGCTGCCCGGCGGCGATTCCCAGGCCGAGCGCCAGTACATCTGGAACCTGGTCCGCCCGCTCGCCTTCACCTTCCTGCGCGACTGCGTGCGCCTGGGCGGCCTGCGCCTGGCCGACAGCATCGCCGTGGTCCTCGACATCGGCCATCCACCGGTGGTGGACCTGGAGCTGCAGCGCACCGCCATCAGCCTGGAGAACGGAACCCTGCTCCTCGCCGCCTGAGCTGGCGGCCCGGCTAGTGCGTCGGGCTCGGGGTGGCGGTCGGCGGGAGGGTGCCGAACAGCGAGGTCGGCGTGGGCGTGGGCACCGGGGTGGGCGTGGGCACCGGCGTGGCGGTGGGCGAGGTCGAGGCGCCCGGTGACACCGATGCCGTGGGTGTCGACGGCGGGCGCACCGGGGCGGTGGGGCAGTTGGCCAGGGCGGGGTTGAACTGGGTGGGGCTCGGCGTGCCGCCCAGCACCGGTGAAGCGGTGGCGGTGGTCGTGGGCGTCGGCCTGGGGGTGGGCGTGGGCGCGGGGGTTGCGGTGACCACGTACGGGGTGTACGACGGGCACTGCGGCAGCGGCGGCACGGGTGGCTGGTGCGAGCCGGTGAGCACCAGCGAGATGGCCACGGCGATGGCGCCGATGAGGACGGTGAGGACGAAGGTGATGGCCCCCCACTCACGTCGGAAGAGGCTCATGCGCCGACCGGTTCCAGGGCCGCCCGCAGGGCCGCGCCCAGGACCGGATCATCCAGGCCCAGCCTGGCGTTCGTGGCCAGCCAGCCGGCGGGGGTGCCGACGTCGAGCAGCTCGCCTGTGAACTCGACACCATGCACCGCGCCGCTGTCGAGGAGTGCGCCGATGCCGTCGGTGAGCTGGATCTCGCCACCTGCGCCCGGCTTGGTGGCACGCAGGGCGGCGAACACATCGGGGGTGAGCACGTACCTGCCCATGATGGCCAGGTCGCTGGGCGCGTCGGCGGTGGCGGGCTTCTCGACGACCGCGCTGATGCGGTGCACGCGGCCGTGCGATTCCGCGATGGCGGCGCATCCATACCGGGAGATCTGCTCGCGGGGCACGCGCATCAGGGCGAGGATCGCGGTTCCGTAGTGGTTGTGGGCGTCGACCAGCTGGCGGAGCACCGGCTCCGGGCCGTAGGACAGGTCGTCGGGGAGCATGCACAGGAAGGCGCGGTCGCCGACTGCCTCCGCGGCGCACAGCACAGCGTGGCCGAGGCCGAGCGGTTCGTCCTGCCGCACCCAGGTGAAGGACGCGAGACGATCGCTGGCTCGCACCGCGGTCAGCTCCTCGACCTTGCCGCGCTCTTCGAGCAGCGCCTCGAGCTGCGGCTGGGCGGTGAAGTGCTGCTGGATCAGCTCCTTGCCATCGCTGATCACCACGACCATCTGGCTGGCCCCGGCGGCCACCGCCTCCTCGACCGCCCACTGGATGACGGGGCGGTCGAGCACCGGCAGCAACTCCTTGGGGAGGGCCTTGGTGGCGGGCAGGAAGCGCGTCCCCAGGCCGGCGGCGGGGATGACGCAATGGCGGAGCTCCACGGCGGCGCATTGTCGCCCGTGGACAGCTTGCTGTGCTCTCCGTCGAGTTCGAGATGAGGCGCCAACTACACTGGCGCCTCCTGTGAGGATGGTGGCGGAGGAAGCGGTGGCAGAGGCGAGATCGGTGGCGGATGCGGTCGGCGCCGAGCTCGCCGCCGCCCTCGCCCGGGCCATCAGCGCAGGCGCCCTGCCGGAGGTCGGGGATGCTCCCGACATCATCGTCGAGAAGCCCAAGGACCCCGGCCACGGCGATGTGGCCACCAACCTGGCCATGCGACTGGCCAAGTCGGTGCGCCTGCCCGCAGGGCAGATCGCGGGCGTCCTCCACGCCCACCTCGGCGACGGAGAGGTCATCGAATCGGCCGAGGTTGCCGGGCCCGGCTTCCTCAACCTGCGGCTGCGGCCGTCCTGGCTGGCGGCGCAGCTGGGCGGGCTCATCGCGGCGGGCGAGAGCTGGGGCGACGTGCCGCTCGGGGGCGGCCGGTCGGTCCAGGTCGAGTTCGTCAGCGCCAACCCCACCGGGCCGGTGACGCTCGGGGCCACGCGCGGCGCCGCGGTGGGAGATGCCCTCGCCAACGTGCTCGCCGCCGCCGGGCATCGCGTCCTGCGTGAGTACTACGTCAATGACGCGGGCAGCCGGATGGAGACCTTCTTCGCCAGCTGCGCCTGGTACTACCGGCGGCTGTGCGCCATCGAGGAGCCGCCGCCGGCGGACCCCTACCCTGCCGCTGAGCACGCCGCCCAGCTGCTCTTCGCCGAACATGGCGAGGCCCTGCGTGATCTCGCCGCCAGGCCACTGGGTGAGCGCGGCATCGAGGCCCAGCTCGCCGAGATCCGCCGCGACCTCGAGCGCCTGGGTGTCCGCTTCGACGGCTGGTTCCACGAGCAGTCGCTGTTCGACAGCGGCGCCGTCGACGTCATGCTGCAGCGCCTGCGTGAGGCCGGCTGTGTGGAGGAGCGCGACGGGGCGGTGTGGTTCGCGGCCACCCGTGCCGGCCTCGACAAGGACGAGGTGCTGATCCGCTCCAACGGCATGCCCACCTACTTCATGAGCGACGTCGCCTACCACCTCGACAAGCTGGAGAAGCGGGGGTTCGACCGCGCCGTCGACGTGGTCGGCTCCGATCACCAGGGGCATCTGCCGCGCATGCACGGAGCGCTGCGCGTGCTCGGCATCGGCGACGGAAGACTGAAGGTGGTCATCACCCAGCTGATCACCGTCGGCGGCACCAAGATGAAGAAGGCGGCCGGCCACTACGTCACCCTCGCGGAGATCCTCGACCAGGTGGGGGGCGACGCCATCCGCTACTTCCTGATCAGCCGCGCCACCGGGTCCACCATCGACTTCGACCTCGACCTTGCGGCCAGGGAGGGCAACGAGAATCCCGTCTTCTACGTGCAGATGGCGCACGCGCGCTGCGCCGGCGTCTTCCGGCAGGCACAGGCCGACGGGATTGGCGTCGACGACCCCGACCTGGCGCTGCTCGGTGCCCAGGAGTCGCCGCTGATCCAACTGCTCCTCGAGCTTCCCGAGGTGGTCGGGGGCATCGCGCGCGATCTGGAGCCGCACCGCCTCACCTTCTACGCGCACGAGGTGGCGGCGGCGTGGCATCGCTACTACCATGATCACCGCATCGTCGACGCCACCGCGCCCGCTTTGAGCACGGCCCGGCTGCACCTCGCGGCCGCGGTGCGCGTGACGCTGGCGCGCACCCTGCACCTGATGGGGATGGCGGCGCCCGACCGGATGTAGGGGCGCGGGGGTGAGCTCGGCGGGCTCGTATACTTCGAGGCCCGCCCCGTTCGTCTAGTGGCCCAGGACACCGCCCTCTCAAGGCGGAGATCATCGGTTCGAATCCGATACGGGGTACCACTTCATGCTCAGCTCAGTGCACCTTTCGTGCTCTCCTACAGGCGTCGGGATCTCGCGGCATCGCGTGGCACACGAGCACGCACAGGGCGACGCGGCGCTGCCATCGCGGCTCTGGAACGCGGCGTCCGGACAATTCGACGGCGTGCGACTCCGCGCCGCGGTCGTGTCGCGCGGATGGACGATCGGCGAGTTCAGGCGACGCCTCCGGCGTCAGCCGCGCCTGCCTGTATAACGCGCTCCGCGGCCATGCCGTCAGCGACCGGACGGCGATCGCCATCGCCAGGACGCTGGCAGCGAGGGAGCCGCCGGCGATCCTCGGTGAGCCGTGATCGCCGGGCGATCGGGACTGGGTCGGTGACCACCGCCGGAGTCCGACCCCGCACGCGCGGGCGGCGTCCGCGCCCCGTCCCCGACCGCGCGAGCACCTGGCTGCAGCCGGCCATGCAGCTGGATCTCGTGGTCGACGGCACGTCGCAGCCGGCACCCACGCCGACCACTGCAACAACCGACTTCGGGTCGGGGGGTACCGCACCCACCGCCGCTGACGGACGCACCGCAGCCCATCAGCGGGAAGGTGAGCAACCCCTCGTCCTAACCCCCGCCCAGGTCGAGGGGCACTCCAGATCGGCCGGACGCGGGACCTACGAGTTGCTGCGCTCGGGCCAGATCCCGGCTGTTCGCGTCGGGCGGCTGATCTGGGTCTCCCGCGTGGCCCTCGAGCAGTGTATCGCGCATCACGGCAACGCAGGACCATGAGGCGGCCTCAGCGAGAGTTGCGACCGGTGACGCATGGTGCCATGCGGAGCCGCCGATATCAGTCCGTCCCCACACGTCGCGGGGGCATCACGCCGCACCCCAAGGCCGGCCTTGATGCCGGGTCGTCACGCCCTCAGCGAGCGCCAGGCGCCGACAGCTCTGTAAGGAGCGCTGCCGTTATGGAGACGGCGCATACGGCATCGATCCGGCTCCAATCGATCGCCACAGATACCTCATCTCGATGACGTGCGGGGTGGGTGAAGTTGCGAAAGGCCCGTCGAAGGAGGCGCAGGCGATCAGCCTTGTCCATGGAGCGGGTGCCGGTGAAGCCGATGTTATCGTTGTCCTTGCGTGCTCGAAGGATGTTCTCCATAACGTCGCGGCAGTGTCCCACTGCCTCGCGATAGTCGCCGCGCTCCATCGCCTTCTGCGCACGCTCCAAGTCGGTGGCGGCGGCAGCGAGTTCAGGTGAGGCCTGCTGGGGAACCACCGGCACCTCAAGGATGAGCGTCTTGCGGGAGGCGAGCTGCTCGAGGATCTGAGTCCACGTGCTCTGGGTGAGTAGGTGGCCCGCGTTCTGGGTCTCCCAGCGAGCGGTGCCCGAAGGATCAGTCATCTGCGCGTAGAACATGATCGCGAGTTGCATGTCTTTGCCGCCGCGAGCAGCCTCGATGGCCTCTAGCCTTGAGCGATCGAGTTCCATTCGGAGCTGGATGCTCCGGTCTAGCGTGAAGTTGACAGGCGTGACGGGGAGGCTTTGCGGACTGGCCGTTGCCATGCCGACGAGCCCATTCCCAAGCCGAATCTCCGCCCGCAGATCCGTGAGGGTGTAAAGGGTATTGCGGAAGGCCGGATCGTTGGACTCCGAGGCTGCCTCGACTTGGAGGGTCAGGTTCAGGTAGAGATGGTAGAAGCCGAGCCCTGCGCCGCCGCTCAGTTGGTCGATGGTGGCGCTGGCCCACCGCCGCCCTTGGGACTCCTCGGATTTCAAACGACGGCATCAGCTGTGAGCCTTGACGATATCTGCGGGGTCGCTCGCCTGTATCGGCCTCTCCCAGGCAGCTAGCGAGGCGCTGTCGAGAACGGCGGCTGGCGGCCATTCGGCGCCTCGTGGACACGGCGGGTTGAGCGGTAGATGATCCATTCGGGGGACGCTGCTCCTGGTCCAGTCAATGGTAATCCCGAGCCCATGGCATACTTGCACGACCGCGCAACCAAGGGCGAATGTCGTGCACGCTGCGTGACCTCGAAGTGTTCCGTCGGCGCCGACGTTGTATACGAGCCGCGTCACCGAGTTGGGGATTCCGTGGCGTTGCACTGCCCCGATTCGAACGGGCACAGCACCGCTCGGGTGCCTGTTGTCCATGAGAGCGCGACGCTCCTCCTGCGTCGCCACGACGAGGTCTCCCAGCGCGTACTCGACGACGTACGCCTTCAAAGCGGCCCATGCGGCAAGGTCGAGCTGTGTGGACGGAGACAGGGTGGTCTTCTCGCCGCGGATCATTGGCTCTAGCGCTGGTTTGGCCGCGCCCTCGATGGCACTCATCCAGCCGTTATTGCACGGGGCGCACACGACGCGAATGGCGTAGTAGGCGACATCAGCCGCCGGCCATGTCTTGGTGTTGGTAGCCTCAGCTGAGCGTCGGGTGCGCTCGGACGTTACGTCGGTGCCGACCATGTCTGTGGTGAGGATGGTTGCGAGCCATCGTGGGAAGACGTGTTCCTCGGTGAGTTCAGAGGCGTCGCAGAAGATGCAAGCGAGAGCGCCCCGCCTCATGAGAGCGGTGTCACCGGGTCTTCGCCTGCTTCCGAGAAGCGCCGCGACTCTCGGATGTGGCAATGCGTCGCTCTAAACCCGACACCGACTCTTCGAGCATCCGCTTCATAAGGCGTTGATACGGCATGTGACGCGTCGAGGCCAGGTGTTGTAGCCGATTCAAGAGATCCTCTGGCATCCGGACGGTGATCGATCGAGTCGGTCCTGGCGACTCGCCAAAGAGTCGGTCCATGTACGCGTCGAATTCGTCGTCGCTCATGGCGTCGTACGGGTCGTGGAAGTTTGCCGCGGCGAGCATCTGCTCGTCGGAGGCACTTGGGTGAGCTGTCATGTCCAGTTCCTTCTACTGCTCGGTGCGTCCGCGCCGTCGGGCGTGGACCGGGAATGCAGAGCCGTCAGAGAGTTCCAAGAAGGCGACCACCAGCCGGGCGCCGCTGCGGTTCGTGCCGATGGCGGCCGTCGTCCCGTGTGAGGGATCGGGTTCCTCCTGGCGGTTGGGGTCAGCGAGCACGTCTTCGACATCCTCCTGGGAGATGCCCCGCTCCGGGTGGTCTTCGGTGATGTGGCGGAGGTTGTGCTCTTTCCACACAGTGCGGCGCGGCTGCATCGGTGCAATATTACAGAGGGTACATATGCTGGTCAATACGTTCAGGGCGATGTTGGGAGGCGGTGCGCATCAGGGTAGGCATCGATGATCCCCGCGGCCGGCAGAGTCTGTTTCAGCGACTCGTGGATCTCGACCTCCCGACACCCGGCCACCTGTTCGAACTCGGCATGCCGGTGGACTCTCGCGTCCGCCGTCCGGGGGTGCGCCACCGCCGGGCACGGCGCGCGACGATTGCGCTGGCCTTCGGCGCCGTTCTCGTCGTCAGCAACGGCGTCGCGGCGTACTTTGTGCCCAACTACGCGCATGCCCTCGCCGACATCCCCGTGCTCAATCTGGTGACCGGACCAGCGCTCAGCGCGGCCGGACTCTCCGCGGGCGACGTCAGGCCGCTGCACGACCAGGGCTCCTGGTCGGGGGTTTCCGTGACCCTGAGCGGCAGCTACGCCGACGGTCTCCAGACTGTGCTCTTCGTCGACATCGAAGGCCTTCCCGCCGGCGGACCCGGCCGGCCCATGCCGGCGTTCGGACTCGGCCAGATCGTGGTCACCGATCAGTTCGGTGAGACCTACCGGCTGGTGGGTGGTGAGGGGATCGGGGTGGGCGCGTACCCGATGATCTTCGAGCCGCTGCGTGGGGCCGCGGCGCGAGTGGGTGGGCGACTCACCCTGCACGTCTCGTTCATGCGCACCGGCAGGATCCCGGGAGGGGTGGCCCAGATCGACCTCCACGCGACCGTCGTCGCCGGCAGCGACCACCCGCTGGCAGTTCCTGCGTCGCAGACCGTCGCGGGCACCACGTACAGCGTTGCGGATCTCAGGGCATCCAGCAACTCCCTCCAGGTGCACACGGTGATTCGTGGGGCGCTGATCGACAGCGAGCTTGCGGCCGAGCAGCAGATGAGCATCGACGCTCAGCAGGGGAAGCTGCCCGTGGGTGGCGCGGTCGTCTGCTATCCCGGCGTCTTCTTGGTCACTCCGTCAGGCAGGTTCGAGATTCCCACAGCCATCCCTGGCGACTCTGAGGCGCGTCTGCACGCCGATCGCGTTCTGGATGAGACCCGCGTGTTCGAGCGCTCCGAGGTGGGCACCTATCGCATCGTGGTCAGCGGCGCGGGTTGCGCTTCTGGTCCGCCCCAGGATCAGCCGCCCCTGGCCAGCTGGCCCATCAGCATGGGCGCGTAGGTGTCCCCGGAGGGCGACCGATGTCCCCAGCCCGCTGCGAGCATTCCGCCGGCAGAGGTTGGATTCAAGGCTGACGGCTGGCTCGCCGACCTCGCACACCAACGACCCCTAATCGGGCAGCAGCTTCCCCGGGTTCATGATGCCGGCCGGATCGAGCTGTCGCGCCAGGGCGCGGAGCGCGGCGATCCCCTCGCCGCCGATCTCACGGACCACGTAGGCACGGTGGTCGGTGCCGACAGCATGGTGATGGGTGATGGTGCCGCCGTTGTCGAGGATGGCTGCGCATGCGGCCGCCTTGGCAGCACGCCAGCGCTCGCCGGGATCGCCCGCCCCGTTGGCGAGAACGGTGAAGTACAGCGATGCTCCCGACGCATAGATGTGCGAGACGTGGCCGCCGACCAGCGGGGGGTATCCGTCGCCGAGTGAGTGGTGGAGCGCGGCGACGACGCTGGCGTGCAGGGGTAGGAGGTGGCTCCACGACGTCGCTGTCTCCACGGTTTCGACGAGCACGCCGACGTCCATCAGCGCGTCGCGCAGGTATGGTCCGTGGTAGCGCTGCGCACGCCACGACCTGCCCGGCGATGCCCCGAGCGCGACCCCGTGGTGGCGGCGGATGAGCGCGCGTGCCTCCGCCTGGCGCGCCCCGGCGAGCAGCGCGTCGCTGTCCCAGCCGACGATGAGCAGGCAGCCGTGCTGATGGCCCCGAACGCGCAGGTAGCGCGCCCCCAGCGACCGGCGCGCCCCGCCCTGCGGCGCCATGGCCATGCCCACGCGGCGCTCCTCGCGATCACTGAGCCGGACGACGTCCGGCGCGATGCCACCCTGGGCAAGCGCGCGCATCGCCTCGACGCCTTCGCCAAAGCTCGCCAACGACCACGCCTCGTAGCGAGGCTGCACGGGGGCGCGTCGCACCCTCACCGTCACCTCGGTGATGACCCCGAGCCGCCCCTCGGAGCCGAGCACGAGTTCGCGGATCGACGGCCCGGCGGCGCTCGCGGGGTGAGCGGCGACGACGATCTCGCCGGAGGGCGCCAGCAGGCGGATGCCCAGCACCAGGTCGTCGAAGCGCCCGTACCCGCTCGATGCCTGGCCGGCGCTGCGGGTGGCCGCGAAGCCGCCCACGGTCGCGAACTCGAAGGACTGGGGGTGATGGCCGAGCGTGAGCCCGTGCGCGGCGAGCGCGTCCTCCACCTCCGGCCCCGTCATGCCCGCCTGCAGCGTGGCCGTCAGTGAGAGCGGATCAAGCTGCAGGCAGCGGTTGAGACGCCGCATGCTCAGCGTGACGACCGCGCGATGAACGCCGCGCACGGCGCTGACCCCACCGACCACGGACGTGCCTCCTCCGAAGGGAACGACCGCGCAGCCCTGGCGCGAGCAGGCCCGCAGCACCGCGGCGATCTCCGCCTCGCTGCCCGGCAGCACCACGGCGTCCGGGGCGCTGGCGATCATGCCGCTGCGCAGCTCGAGAAGGTCGAGATAGCTGCGCCCGCAGGCATGTCGGCAGCGGCTCTCGGCGTCGACACGCACGGCCTCTGTCCCGCAGATGTCGCGCAGCTCGGTGAGCAGGTCGTCGTCGGAGGCCAGCGTGCCTCCCGGCATGGTCACCGAGGCAGGTGGAACGCTCCCCGGACGCGCACCGGGATGGACGCCGATCTCGCTGCGCAGCAGGGCGGCAAGCCCCGCTGGGATGTCGGTGTCGCGGTCGCCCCATCCCCACCAGCGCAGTGGCGGCACAGCCGCGCTCACGCGGTCACACCGGGGAGGAACTGCGCGGCGCGCGATTCGGCGCGCCGGCGCTCGGCGGGGACAAGTCCCAGGCGCACTCGCCGGTCGAGAAGGTCGTCCATGTCCATGGCGCCCTCGTGCTGCACGCCGAAGAGCAGCTCGACGCCGAGCACGGGGGTGCCGGGGAAGAGCGGCAGGAGCAGCGATGGATCCCCATCGGAGAGGGCGGCGACGGCCTGCGTCTCCGCGCCGAAGCGGCGCAGCAGTCGCACCGGCAGCGTGGAGCCGTCCTGGATCGCCGGGCTGGCACCGATCAGCGGCAGTCTCCCGGTGCGGCTCGGGCCGCCGCCGTGGCGTCGCACGATGCGGTCGACGGCGTCCTCGGCCATGCGCCGGTAGGTGGTCAGCTTGCCGCCGACCAGGGTGAGCAGGTGCCCGTCGGCGCTCTCGATGATGGCGTGGCGACGGGACAGGTCGGCGGTCGAGGCGGCGCCGGTGTCGAGCAGCGGGCGAAAGCCCGCGTACCGACCGAGCACGTCGCGGGAGGTTAGCGGGCGCCGCAGCGCGCGTGAGAGCGTGCCGAGCAGGAATCCCTCCTCCGCGGCGCTGACGGTGGGCTCGTCGTCGAGGGGACCTGAATAGGCGTCGTCGGTGACCCCCACGATGACGCGGCCATCGCCGGTGGGAGTGGCGCCGACCCAGCGCGCGCTCTCCCCGACCACCGGGACGATGAGCGCCGCCCGCGGATCGCCGAGATCTGTGGAGTCGAGGACCAGGTGCGCGCCCCTGCTGGGGCGCAGCCGCACGGTGGGGTCGACGGTGCCCGCCCACACCCCGGCCGCGTTGACGACAGTCCGGGCGCGCACCTCGACGGTGGCGCCGCTGAGCTCGTCGCGCACCGCCACCTGCCCTCGGTCCACCGCCACGGCGGTGCAGTGAGTGATCACCGCAGCGCCGTGCGCAGCCGCGGTGCGCGCCACCGTGATCACCAGGTGGGCGTCGTCCTCGAGCTGCCCATCCCAGAACAGCACACCGCCGCGCAGGTCGTCGGGCCGCAGCGCCGGGATCAGACGGCGCGCCTCGATCGCGCTGATGCGCCGCGGTGCCGGCAGGCGGTGGCGGCGCGTGCCCGAGGCGAGGCGGAGCAGGTCGCCGGCGCGGACCCCGGCCTCGGTGAGCAGGCCGCCCAGCGGGGGCAGGGTGTCGTTGAGCGCGGCCACGAACGGCATGGCGCGCACCAGGTGCGGCGCCGTCGTGGTCATGAGGATGTGCCGTTCGCGCGCCGATTCCCAGGCCACGCCGACCTGTCCGTGGCGCAGGTAGCGCAGCCCGCCGTGCACCAGCTTCGAGCTCCACCGGCTGGTGCCGTTGGCGAGGTCGCGGCGCTCGACCAGGGCGGTGCGCAGGCCGCGGCTGGCCGCGTCCAGGGCCACGCCCACCCCCGTGATTCCGCCACCAATGACCAGAACATCGAGCTCCCGGGTGGCGATGCGCTCCAGGTCGGTGGACCGCTGGCGGGCGTTCAGCGACCCCTCGATCCTCATTGCGCCGGCTCCGCGGGCCGCAGCCAGGAGTCGAGCATGAGCCGGAGCTCGGCGTCGATCGCCGGGGCGAGGTCGTCGTCGACCAGCGCGGGCGAGGCCGCCACCAGGCTGCGCACCACCAGCTCGAGCAGGCGTGGGGCGGCATCGTCTTCAACCTCGCGGATCGATCCGTCGCGCCGTCCGGCGGCGAGGTGGGCGCGCACCGCCGCCAGGGCGATCTCCTGGGCGTGCCCGCGGCGCACCGTCAGGTAGGGCAGCAGCCGCTCGGAGTCGAGCTCGAGGACGCGCCTGATGACGGGGTCATGGCGCAGGGTGATCACCGCCCGGGTGGTGGCCTCGATGAGCCGCTGGCGGGCGGTGGGCAGCGATGCCGCGGCCGCCTGCGCGTCCGCGACCACGGCGCCAACCTCGCGGGTGAGCAGCTGCGACCAGAGCGTGGCGGCGTCGGGGAAGGTGCGGTAGACGGTCATGCGGCTGGCCCCGGCCCGCCGGGCCACGTCGCTGACGGTGGTCCTGGCGATGCCGCGCTCGGCCACGCAGGCCCGCGCGGCGTCGAGGAGCGCGTCGTCAGAGTGACGCTGTGACATGCTGCGTCGCAGTGTAACAAGCCTGCGCCGGCCGCCTGTCCCGCTGAGGCGCCCGGCCGGTAAACTCGAGGCAGATGCTCCTGACCCCAGCACCCAGTCTCGTGTTCGTGGTCGGCCTCCCGGCGGCCCTGATGGTCTGCGTCGGCGCGCTCGGCGTGGCCGCTTGGGTGCTGCTCGGCCGCATCAGCCGCGGGTAGACCTGGCGCGCGATGCGCGCCGGATCGGACTGCCGGCCGCGCTCAGCCGGTGGAGAGCAGCTCGACGTCGAAGGTCAGGGTGGCATTGGGCGGGATCGCGCCCTGCCCGGCGGGACCATAGGCGAGCACTGGCGGGATCACCAGGCGGCGCCTGCCGCCGACCCGCATGGTCAGCAGTCCCTCCTCCCAGCCGGCGATGACGTTGGGCGGATTGGCCCCGATGACGAAGCTGAACGGGCTGCCGCCCGGCTTGCGTGAGCTGTCGAACACGCACCCGTTGCTCAGCCAGCCGGTGTACTGCACGGTGAGCTTCTCGCCGCTGCGGGGCATGGCGCCGGTGCCCACGGTGATGTCCCCGTACTCCAGGCCGTCGCCGGTCTTGGTCAGTGGCACTGTCTGGGCGAGCTTGTCGACGGACGATGCCGCGTCGGCGCACGAGGTGGGGGTGGCCGCCGCCGGTGTCTGCACTGGGTTGGAGGTCGCCGCGCCGCTGGGGAGGGCATCCGACCCGCACCCGCTGAGCGCCGCAAGCAGCGACGCGGCGGCGACCCCACGGCGCACTCGGCCGACGCGAAGGGAGATCACGCCGGGATGCTAGCCGCTCGGGGGTACAATTCGATCTCCGCAACTCATCGCTTTTCGTGGAGCCCAGTCATGGCCAACACCATCAAGGAGTCCAAGGGAGTCACCTCCCAGAAGGACATCACCACCTCGCAGAGGTGTCCGATCTGTCACAACCTCATGCGCCAGAACGAGATCAGCGTGGAGATCGCCTTCCGGCATCAGCGCAAGCCCGGCGAGCCCAAGCGGGAGCGCATCCTCAAGCACACCAAGAACTGCAAGGCGGCGTAACCGCTGCGCCGTCGCCGGCAGCGCGCCGGGGCGGAGAAGTTCGCGGCGGTACACTCAACCGCATGTCCGTGCGCCTGCCGCTGTTTCCGCTCAACACCGTGCTCTTCCCCTACATGCCCGCCGGGCTGCACATCTTCGAGGAGCGCTATCGCGAGCTGATTCGTGACTGCCAGGAGCAGGGCACGAGCTTCGGTGTCGTGGGCATCCGCGAGGGCCTGGAGGCGGGACCGGCCGCGCTGCCGTTCGCGGTGGGAACCCTGGCCCAGATCCACGAGCTCGAGGCGCTCGATGACGGCCGCTTCAACCTGGTGGTGGCCGGCGCGTCGCGCTTTCGTGTCGAGAGCCTCTCGCTGGACCGCTCCTACCTGGTCGGCCGAGTCCACTATCTCGAGGACACCCGCGGAGACGAGGCCGTGCTCCCCGAGCTGACCCGGCGCGCCACGATCGCCTTCACCGCCTACACGCGCGCGCTGCGCACCCTCGACGACGAGGTCGGCGATCAAGGGGCGGTGGCCGAGCTCCCTGAGGACCCCGAGCTGCTCTCCTACCTGATCGCGGCTTCCCTCAACGTCGAGGTGAGCCGTCGCCAGGAGCTGCTCGAGGAGGACTCGGTCTCCTCGCGTTTGCGCAGGTGCCTGCAGATGCTCCGCCGCGAGTCCCTCTTTCTCGAGCAGATGCTGGCTCGTCGCGACCACGTCGTGCCCGTGTCGCTCAACTGATGGCCATCGGCCTGCAGCGCTTCACCCTCTCCGGGAGGACCGCCCTGATCACAGGTGGGAGCAGGGGAATCGGCCGCGCCATCGCCCTGGCCATGGCAGCAGCAGGTGCGCGTGTCGCGGTCTGCGCTCGCCACCTCGAGGGCTGCGAGGCGGTGGCCACGGAGATCAGGGCCGCAGGTGGTGAGGCCATCGCGGTGGCCGGCAATGTCGGCCACCCCGAGGATGCCGCGACGATCGTGGGCGCGGTGATGAGCGGGCTCGGCGCACTCGACGTGCTCGTCAACAACGCCGCCACCAACCCGCAGTTCGGGGCGCTCGTGGACGCCGAGGACTCCGCTGTCGACCGCGTTCTCCAGGTCAACGTGCAGGGACCGCTGCGCCTGGTCGGCGAGTCCGTGCGCGCCTGGATGGGTGAGCACGGCGGCAGCATCATCAACATGGCATCGGTGGGAGGGATCAGTCCCGAGCCGATGCTCGGCGCCTACAACGCCAGCAAGGCAGCGCTCATCAACCTGACCAAAACCCTCTCTGCGGAGCTCGGAGGTTCAGGGATCCGCGTCAACGCCATCGCTCCCGGCCTGGTGGCCACCGACTTCGCGCGCATGCTCATCGAGACCCCACAGATCCACGACCGCATCGTTGGACAGACGGCTCTCCAACGCCACGCGGAGCCGGACGAGATCGCCGGCGCGGCCATCTTCCTCGCCAGTGACGCGGCCTCGTTCCTCACCGGCAGCGTTATCGTCGTCGACGGCGGCTGGACGGCGTGAGCCGCCCCCGTCAGTGGAGGTCGAGCACGAAACGGGTGGGGGCCGCCAGGTAGAAGCCGGTGGTGGTCACCGCGTGGGTCAGCTCGAAGCGGTAGACCGACCTGTCGCTCGCGCTGCTCACCAGCGTCACCGACGCGATCACATTTCCAGCGGGCGGGGGGCGCCATGACCCGGTGGCCAGCGCCCCGGTGAAGGTGACCAGCATGGTCCTCGGGCTGCTGAACGACACCGCCACCTTCGGCGATCCGGGGCCCTGGCCAACGGGTGCGCCGAGATCGAAGACCACCCTCATGTAGCCGACCTGGGCGCCATAGCGGAGCCGGATCACGTGGTAGCCGACGGCCCCGCTTCCAAACGTCTGCGCGGCGGCAACAGCGGGTGCCGTCGCGGCCGGGGCGCTGGACTGCGCCGGAGCGGTCGGCGACGGTGCCGAGGCGGATGCCCGAGGATGGGTCGCCGCCGTCGGGGCCGGGCGCGGCAGGAGCGCGGTTGTGGGATGGCCGATGTGGCTGATCAGCAGCGCGCCGACGAAGATCACCCCCACAGCGGCGATGACGACGTACAGTCGACTGCTGGGGTTGGCCCTGGACATCCCCGACACACCGCGGCGCGCTCCGGCCGACGCCGTCCTGGTGTGGGCTCGCATGGCAGCCACCGTGCCGGCCAGCGCGCCCCACACCCGGCTGGCCAGCGGGATCCGCTCGCGGGCGACCGCGCGGCTGTGCCGTCCCAGCGTGCGCCGATCGACTGAGGGGGGCCGGTCGGGAGTGGCCGCCTCGACGGGGTAGGACGAGGCGCCAAACGCATTCCACCCGGCCGGCTCGCGGGGCGGGATGGACCCGGGGGGACCCGGCGCGTCCTGCGGGGCGTCCGCGGCCTGGTCGCCG
>JBOHUD010000085.1:0-31386 GCA_050734155.1 Candidatus Dormibacteria bacterium | reverse complement strand
GGTGCGCCCGGTGCCCCGCGGCCGCCCGGCCGGGAGGCCCGGGTGCCGGTGCGGACGGGCTTGCCGGCGATGCTGCGGGGCGTGCGCCCCGGGGTGGCGGCGCGGCCGCGCTCCCGTGCCCAGAGCTTGTCGATCTCGGCGGCGAGGCGGTGCACCTCGGCGCGCAGGTCGCTGATCTCCTGGCGCAGACCGGCGGTTGATTCGACGCGGCGTTCCGCCGGGACGCGGAAGGGGCGCGGCGTGTCCATCGCAAACCCCGCCTCGGACACCTCGGGGAAGGCACCGGGCGCAGCCGGCCGGGCGGGGCGGCCGCGATCCTTCCGGGCGAACCGGGGAGGCTTGCCGTCGCCGGTCCTTGTGCCACCGCGTGATGCGGGCATCCGTCCACTCCCTGGTTGCCGAGAGCCGGCATGGTATCCCATGGCCGGGCGCGCGCCGAGAAGGAGGCCTCGGTGCCGGTGCCAGGGTCGACATCATCACCAGGAGGGGTGGCGTCGCGGCGCCCGGTGGCGGGCGGTCAGGGTGGCTTGGGGTGGACGTACACCTGGGTCGGGCCGCCCAGCAGTTCGATTGTCTCCTCGAGCACGGCGCCGAGCTTCCGCGCCACCGCCGCCGAGGGTTCGTTTCCCGGCCTGACCAGCGACACGAGCCGGTCGGGGCGGAGGTTCTCCCAGGCGACGCGCAGGGCCACCCGGCCCGCCTCGGTGGCGTAGCCGCGACCCTGGTGAGCGGGAGCGATGGCCCAGCCGATCTCCAGCGCCGGCCAACCGTCGGGGCGCCACGGCCCGGCGCGGCCGATGAACTCCCCGGTCTCGCGCAGCTCGAGCGCCCAGTGGCTGTAGCCGCGCAGGGTCAGGTGGCCGATGTACGTCGCCAGCTGCCGCCAGGCCCCGAAACGGTCGACCGCGGTGCCCTCACCGAGGTAGCGCATCACGTTGGGGTCCGCCACCATGGCGGCGTAGGCGTCGAGGTCGGTCTCGCGCCACTGCCGCAGCAGGAGCCTCTCTGTGGTCACCTCCGCGGGGATCAGGAGGCCTGGCCCGGCGAGGCTGGTCAGCGGTCGCGCTCCACGGCCACCAGCCGCGCATGGGCGGCGGCCAGGCGTGCCACGGGCACCCGATAGGGCGAGCAGGAGACGTAGTCCAAACCCAGCTCCTCGCACAGCGCGATCGATTCCGGGTCGCCGCCGTGCTCGCCGCAGATGCCGATCGTCATGCCCGGCCGGGTGGCCCGGCCCTCGGCGACGGCGATGCCCATCAGCCGCCCCACCCCGTCGCGGTCGATCGTCTCGAACGGGTTGGCGGGCAGGATCTTCTCCTCGACGTACTTCTGGAGGAACTTGCCCTCGGCGTCGTCTCGCGAGTACCCGAAGGTCGTCTGGGTCAGGTCGTTGGTGCCGAAGGAGAAGAACTCGGCGTCCTGCGCGATCTGTCCGGCGGTCAGGGCGGCGCGGGGAAGCTCGATCATGGTGCCGAACTTGTAGTCGACCCTGGTCCGGGACGTGGCCAGCACGGCGCGCACGGTGTCCTCGAGGTAGCGGCGGGTGCGGCGCAATTCCTCCAGGGTTCCGACCAGCGGAATCATGATCTCCGGGTGCACGTCGACACGCTCGCGACGCAGCGTGATCGCCGCCTCGATGATGGCGCGCACCTGCATCTCGATGATCTCCGGGAAGAGGAGGCCGAGCCGGCAGCCGCGCAACCCCAGCATGGGATTCTGCTCATGGAGACGGCGCACCGCCTCGAGCAGCTTGGCGCTCTCTGCCCACGTCCTCTCCGGCTGGCCCTTGGCCTGCGCGGTGGTCACCTCGACAAGCAGGGCCTCGAGCGACGGCAGGAACTCGTGCAGGGGCGGGTCGATCAGCCGGATCACCACCGGCAGGCCCCGCATCGCCTTGAGGATGCCGTAGAAGTCCTTGCGCTGGAAGGGAAGCAGCTTGGCGAGCTCGGCGCGGCGCTGCTTCTCGGTGTCGGCCAGGATCATCCTCTGGACCACCGGCAGCCGCGACTGCTCCATGAACATGTGCTCGGTCCGGCACAGGCCGATGCCCTGGGCTCCAAACTCGCGGGCGAGAACGGCGTCATGGGGGTAGTCGCCATTGGCCCAGACCTCGAGGCGCCGGAAGCTGTCCGCCCAGCGGAGCAGCTGCTTCAGCTCACCGGAGATCTCGGGATCGATCATGGCGACCTGGCCCGCGATCACCCGGCCGGTGCTGCCATCGATGGTGAAGTGCTCACCCTCCCTGATGGTCGTGCCACCGGCTGTGAACTGCCTCTTGGTGAGGTCGACACGCACCGACTCGGCGCCGGCGACACAGGGCTTGCCCATGCCGCGCGCCACCACCGCAGCATGCGAGGTGCGCCCGCCGCGCGCGGTGAGCACACCCTGGGCAGCGATCATGCCGTGGACGTCGTCGGGGTTGGTCTCGATGCGCACCAGGATCACCTTCTCGCCCTTGGCGGCCAGGGCCTCGGCCCGGTCGGCGTCGAACACGGCCCTGCCGTAGGCTGCCCCGGGTGAGGCGGCCAGGCCGGTGGCGAGGACGGTCACCCTGGCCTGGGGATCGAGCCGGGTGTGGAGGAGCTGGTCGACCTGCGCCGGTTCCACGCGCAGCACCGCCTCCTGCCGGGTGATCAGGCGCTCTCCGACCATGGCCACCGCGATGGTCACCGCCGCCTGCGCGGTGCGCTTGGCGCTGCGGGTCTGCAGCATGTAGAGACGTCCGCGCTCGATTGTGAACTCCATGTCCTGGACGTCGCGGTAGTGCTTCTCCAGCCGCTTGGCGATGCGCACGAACTGTGCGTACGCGGTGGGCAGGTCCTTGGCCATGGCGGTGATCGGCTTGGGGGTGCGGATGCCGGCGACCACGTCCTCACCCTGGGCGTTGGTGAGGTACTCACCGTAGAGGACACGCTCACCGGTCGAGGGATCGCGGGTGAAGGCGACGCCGGTGCCGGAGTCGTCGCCCATGTTGCCGAACACCATCGACTGCACGTTGACGGCGGTTCCCAGGGTGTGCGGGATCCGGTTGAAGTTGCGGTAGTCGACGGCGCGCTTGTTGTTCCATGACGAGAACACAGCCCCGATGGCCGCACGCAGCTGCTCCATCGGGTCCTCGGGGAACTCGATCTTGGCGTGTCTGCGCACCAGTGTCCGGTACCGCTCGACGACCTGGTCGAGCGCCCTGGGCCCGAGGTCGGCATCGGTGCGCGCCCGTGACCTCCTCTTGACAGTTTCGAGCTCGCGCTCGAAGAGATCCCCGTCGATGCCCAGGACGATCTTGCTGAACAGCTGCATGAAGCGCCGGTATGCGTCCTTGGCGAAGCGCTCGTCGCCGGTGAGACGGGCCAGTCCCTGCAGCGTCTCGGCATTGAGGCCCAGGTTGAGGACGGTGTCCATCATCCCGGGCATCGAGAACCTGGCTCCGCTGCGCACGCTGACCAGCAGCGGGTTGCGCGCGTCGCCGAACCGCTTGGCGGTCTTGCGCTCCGTCTCCCGCAGCCCGCGCAGGACCTGCTCCCACATCCCCTCCGGGAAACGCTGGCCGCGTTCGTTGAAGGCGTTGCAGGCTTCGGTGGTGATGGTGAACCCCGGCGGCACCGGCAGCCCGGCGCGGGTCATCTCGGCAACACCGGCGCCCTTGCCCCCGAGCAGGTCGCGCATGCTCGCGTCGCCGTCCTCGAAGAGGTAGACCCACCTGTGGACGCGGCGGCGCGGCGCGGCGCCGTTGGATGATCCACCCCGGGGCGTGGTCGAACGGGGCTTGGTGGTCCTGGCGGTGCCTCGGGGAGACCTCGTCCCCGTGGTGGCCCGGCCCGTGCGTGTGCCCATGGGCATGGATGCAACCTCGTCAGTGGGTCATCTGCGTGTGGCTGCCTCGAGCGTAACACCCTGGTGGGGCGGTCCCCGACCAACCGCCGACGGCGCAGAATCCAAGGTCGTGAGGATTGCCAATTTCGGGTGGGTCCGCGACCTCCCCGACCACCGCGACCGCTACTGGCACGCCCCGGCGCTGGCCTCGGCGCAGCTGCCCCCGATGGTCGACCTGCGCCCGCAATGCCCGCCGGTCTACGACCAGGGCGAGCTGGGATCGTGCACCGCCAACGCCATCGCCGGCGCCGTGCAGTTTGACGAGATCCGCTCGGGGATCGCGCCCACGTGGACGCCCTCGCGGCTCTTCATCTATTACAACGAGAGGGCCCTGGAGGGCACCGCCGGCCGCGACAGCGGCGCCCAGATTCGCGATGGCATCAAGGTCATCGCCGCGCAGGGGGTGTGCCCGGAGAGCGACTGGCCCTACGACATCACCAGGTTCGCCGAGAAGCCGCCGGCCCAGGCGTACGCGGACGCGGTCCATGACCGCGTGGGCGCCTACCAGCGGCTGACCCAGTCGCTGGTGCCGCTCAAGGCGTGCATCGCGTCGGGGTTCACCTTCGTGTTCGGTTTCACCGTCTTCAGCTCCTTCGAGGGCAGCCGGGTGGCGTCCACGGGTGACATCCCCATGCCCCAGCCATCGGAGAGCATGGTGGGCGGGCATGCGGTGCTGTGCGTCGGTTACGACGATGGCGGCGGCGTTTTCATCATCCGCAACTCGTGGGGCGCGGCGTGGGGGGCGACCGGGTACGGCTTCATGCCCTACGCGTACATGCTCGACCCCGGCCTGGCCGCCGACTTCTGGACCATCCAGGCAGCCCCTGGAGGTCCACCGCTGCGTCTTCGCCACAGTGGGTCGGCGAGCCAGCGGGCCGAGGACGACTGACGCGGACCCATCCTCCGGACGCCGGGTGACCCTGCCCCCCGCGTTGCAACCGTGATCAACCGCGCGCTGCTGGGGGTGGCGCGCCGTGGGCGGCACGCATGGGAGGTTTCGCAGCGACATCGAGGGGTGGCGCCGGTGATGCGCGCCCTGCGCCGGCACGCGCTCGAGGTCGTCGCGGTGCTGTGCCTGGTCGGGCTGGTCCTCGCGGTCAGGCCGGCGGCGCTCGCCGACGTGTTCGGCAGGGTGCGCATCCCGCTGCTGCTCCTGATGCTCCCGGTCACCATCGGCACCTACCTGGCTCGTTCGCTGGGATGGTGGGTGACCCTGCGTGCGGTCGAGGTCGACGTGGACATCCGTCACTCCATCGCGGTGGAGTTCGCCGGTCAGACGATGATCTTCATGCCCACGGGCGACCTCGCCCGCATCGCGCTGATCAAGGAGGTGACCGGGACGCGGCGGAGCGGCGGCCAACTGACCGCCACGATCGCGTTTGGGGAGCTGCTCTTCATGACGCTGATGGGGCTGGGCGTTCTGCCTCGCATCGCCTCCCACCCGGACATCGCCCTGCTGCTCATTGCCATGGTGCTCGTGCACCTGATGCTCATCACCGTGCTCGCCTGGAGGCCGGCCCACAACTGGGCGATCCGGATGGTGGAGAGGATCAGGCCGATGCGCCGCTTCGATTCGCAGCTGCGTTCCATCCGCCCCGCCTTCATCGAGCTGCTGCATGTTCGCGTGGTGATTCCGGTGTTGCTCTGCAACGGCGTCGCCGTGGTGCTGTCGTACCTCCTCTTCTATCTCTCGCTGCACGCGGTCGGCCAGCCCCAGGTCGGGTTCGTCGTGGCCTCATTCGTGCTGGCCCTGAGCTTCGTGATCTCAGGCATCAGCCTCATCCCGGGAGGGGTGGGACCGTTCGAGGGCCTGCTGACGGTGCTGATGATCGCCAACGGCGTGCCCCCCGCCGCCGGGGCCGCCGCCGGCCTTCTGTTTCGCGGGTTCAACGATGTCCTGATGGCCGGGGTGGGCGCGGTCTTCCTGCTCCTGATCCGCCGTGGCCTGCTCCACGAGCGGCCGCGCAGCCGGCGAGCCAGGAACAGGCGGGCGAGCCCTCGGACTCGCTAGAGGGGGCGCCCCGGCCAGGTCCGTTGCGTGGTCATCTTCCCTCAGCCGGCCCGCCGCCGCGCGGCCGCGCGACAGGCTGTGAGCTGGTCGTCGCAGGCGGCCTCGAGGCCGTCCATCGGGACGCGGACCTGGGACATCCCGTCGCGCTCGCGGATGGTGACCGCGTTGTCCTCCAGCGACTCGAAGTCCACGGTGATGGCCAGCGGAGTGCCGATCTCGTCCTGGCGACGGTAGCGCCGCCCGATCGACTGTGTCTGGTCATGCTCGGTTCGAAAGCGGCTGCGCAGCCGCGCGGACAGAGCGCGGGAGACCTCGGTGAGCTGTGGCCTCTTGCTCAATGGGAGCACCGCCAGCTGCCACGGCGACACGTCGGGATGGAGACGCAGCACCACCCGCGTCTCGCCACGCACGTTCTCCTCGTCCCAGGCGTCGAGGAGCATGGCGAGGCAGGCGCGGTCCAGCCCCGCCGCCGGCTCGATCACATAGGGGATGTACCGCTCGTCGGTCTCGGGATCGAAGTAGCTGAGGTCCCTGCCGCTGTGCTCACTGTGGCGGCGGAGGTCGAAGTCGGTGCGATCGGCGATGCCCTCGAGCTCCCCCCATCCCCAGGGAAAGTGAAACTCGACGTCACTGGTGGCGGTGCTGTAGTGGGAGAGCTCGCTGGCGTCGTGGGCGCGCAGACGCAGCCGCGAGGTGCGCACGCCGCAGTCCTCGACCCACCAGCGCATCCGCTCCCTGCACCAGTACTCGAACCACTCTCCGTCGGTGCCCGGCTTGCAGAAGAACTCCATCTCCATCTGTTCGAACTCGCGGGTGCGAAAGATGGAGTTGCTCGGTGAGATCTCGTTGCGAAACGACTTGCCCTGCTGGGCGATTCCGAAGGGCAGGCGGCGGCGCATGGTCTGCACCACGGTCGCGAAGTCGACGAACATGCCCTGCGCCGTCTCGGGTCGCAGGTACACCTGGGCGGCGGCGTCGGCGACCGGTCCGAGGTGGGTGCGGAACATCAGGTTGAACTGCCTGGCGGGGGTCAGCGAGCCGCCGCACTCAGGGCAGCCGGGCGCGTCCGGGGGCTTGCCCCGAGCGCGCCGCTCGTCGCCCAGATGGTCCTCGCGCCAGCGCTTGCGACACGCGCCGGTGCAGTCGACCAGCGGATCGGTGAAGGTGTCGACGTGGCCGCTGGCCGTCCACACCTCGGGATTCATGATGATGGAGGTCTCAATCGGCTCGACGTCGTCGCGGGCTTCGACCATCGCGGCCCACCAGAGATCGCGCACGTTGCGGCGCATCCTCGTCCCCAGGGGACCGAAGTCGTAGAGCGCGTTGATCCCGCCGTAGATCTCGCTCGAGCCGAAGAAGAAGCCGCGCTGCTTGGCCAGAGAGAGCAGCTTGTCGAGCACGTCGGGCGCGACCGGATCAGGTTGTGACATCGGTCGCGAGTGTACCGGGGTTCCCCGCCGTCGGGCCCCTCAGCGCCGCTCGATGGCGCGCAGGACGGGCAGCGACCGCAGCTGGCGATCGAGATGCTGCGCGAGCTCACGCTCGGCGACGGCTTCCAGTGTCGCCAGGGACGGTTCGTCGAGGCGCAGGCGCCTGTACAACTCAGCATCGCCGGCGGCGGCGACGCGCAGCACCTTGATCACCCGCACCGAGCACTCGACCGCCCCCGCGTCGCTGGTGGAGCAGCGATCGCAGAGCAGGCCTCCCGCGATGGCGCTGAACCAGGCGCTGGTCTGGGGCAGTGGCCGGGAGCAGGAGGCGCAGTCGTGGAGCTGGGGTGCATAACCGAGGCGGTCAATCATCCGGCGGGTCAGCCAGACCATCGCGGCGCGCGGATCGCGCGCTGTGTCGGTGCAGTCGCGGAGAGCGTCGACGACCAGATCGAACGTCTCGGCGTCGGGATGGTTGCTCTCCAGGACGCGGTCGGCCAGCTCGGCGCAAACCGCCGCGCAGGCGGCGCGACGGGCGTCGGCCAGGGGGGGCGCGGAGCCGATCTTCTCGGACTGGGTCAGCACATCGAGGTCGCCGCGACCGCGGGCGAGCTGCATGCGGCTGCGCGCGAAGAGGTCGGTGTTCGCCGCCAGCCGGCTGCCGGCTTTGCGCACACCCCTCGCGATGACACCGATCTTGCCGTGCTCGCGAGTGAGAACCGTGAGGATGCGATCCGCCTCGCCATAGTCGACCCGTCGAAGGATCACTCCCTCGGTGAGGTAGGTGGGCATCGGCTCAGGGTGCCGGCTGGTGTGTCGCAGTCAGCCGCGATCACCGTCGTCCAGGTCGATGGAGGCAGTCTCGCGCTCGCGCAGGAAGGGCGCGGGCGAGCAGATCCGGACCAGCTGGATGCTCTGGCGACGGATCTGCTCAACGGTGAGGGTCGCCTCCCCGAGCTGCAGGGTGGCACCGACGGCAGGGATCTCCCCGAGCCGCTCGTACACCAGACCGCCGATGGAATCGCTCTCCGTGTCGCCGATGTCGAGGTGGAGCAGGTCCTTGATGTCATCCACCGGAAACCTGGCGTTGAGAAGGACCTCACTGTCGTTGAGGAATTGCACCTCCTCCTGCTCGCCGACGTCATACTCGTCGCGGATCGGCCCGACGATCTCCTCGATGAGATCCTCGAAGGTGACGATGCCGGCGGTTCCACCGTGCTCCTCGACGACAACTGCCATGTGGACCTTGCGCTCCTGCATCTCGTGGAGCAACTCTCCGACATGCTTGACCTCAGGGGTGAAATACGGTTCCCGCATCAGCGCGCGGATCCTGCGCCGATCGCCGTTGCGAGCACCGTCGCGCAGCAGATCCTTGGCGTACACCACCCCGAGGATGTTGTCGATGGAGTCCTCGTACACGGGGATGCGGGAGTGACCGTGCTGGACGACCAGGTCGATCAGCTCAGCAACGGTCCCGTCCGCCTCGATGGCGACGACATCGACCCGCGGCACCATGACCTCGTGCACGGTCTTGTCGGTCATCTCCAGGATGCCGTGGATCATCTCCTGTTCGCCGTATTCCACAACGCCCTGCTGCTGGCCCAGCTGGACCATGAACTTGAGCTCCTCCTCGGTGACGAAGGGACCGACCACGGGCCTGCCCCGTGTGGCGGCGCGGAGCAGTGAGTTGCTGAGCAGGGTGAGGCCACCCACGAGGGGGCGCAGCAGCCTGGTCAGGGCGGCCACGGGTCGGCCGAGGATCAGGGCCAGCCGCTCGTTGAAGCGCAATGCCATGGACTTGGGTGCGATCTCGCAGAAGACCAGGACGAAGGCTGAGAGAACGGCAGTTCCCGCCGCCTGGGGGAACGAGTGATAGGTGTCGGAGATGAGAAGGGTGGCGGCCGTTGAGGCGACGATGACGGCAACGGTGTTGATGCTCAAGATGGTGGACAGATAGGCGTTGGGTTGGTTGTGCAGCTTCACCACAACCGCGGCCCGGTGCTCGCCCTCCTCGGCGAGGGAGCGCATTCGAAGCCGGCTGACCGAGGTCAGAGCGGTCTCTGAGGCGGCGGCGAAGGCGGCCAGAATCAGTGACGCGATCAGCAGGACGACCAGGACGCTCACCGAATGAGCTCAGCCCGGGAGGAAAGGTGCGGCTCTGACGGGACCGTCACCGGAAGAGCTCACTGACGCTGCGTCCCTCGTGGACGCGAACAATCGCCTCCGCGATCAGCGGCGCGACGCTGAGCACGCGCAGCCGGGGGTGATCGTCGAAGCTGCGCGCTCCGCCGGGTAGCGGGATGGTGTCGGTGATGCAGATCTCGTCGATGGGCGCTTCGTGAAGGCGGGTGAGGGCCCCTTCGGTCAGCACCCCGTGGGTGGCGACGACGTCAACGCCGGTGGCGCCCTTGGCGCGGAGCGCGATGGCTGCATTGGCGAGCGTGGAGCCGGTGCTGATGAGGTCATCGACGATGATGCAGTGCAACCCGTCGACATCGCCGATGACGTTGATGATCTCGACGGTGTCGTCGCGCGGCCGGCGCTTGTCCACGATCGCGATGGGCGCATCCAGGATCCGGCCGAGGCGCCGGGCACGGAGTGCGCCGCCGGTGTCTGGGGACACGACCACGACGTTGTGTCCGTGCCGCTCCCGCACCCGGCGGGCCAGGATCTTGGTGGCGGTGAGGGCATCGACGGGGATGTCGAAGAAGCCCTGGATGGCTTCGGCATGGAGGTCGACGGCGATCACCCGGTTGGCGCCCGCCAGTTCAATGATGTTGGCCATGAGCTTGGCGCTGATGGGGTCGCGAGGCTGGGTCTTCTTCTCCTTGCGCTGGTATCCGTAATAGGGGATCACCGCCGTGATCCGCGATGCGGACGCTCGCCGAAGGGCATCGAGGATGACAAAGAGTTGGATGAGGTTGTCGCTGACCGGCTGGCAGGTGGGTTGGATGATGAAGAGATCGCGGCCGCGCACCGACTCGCCGATCTTGACGTCGAACTCGCCATCGGCGAAGCGGGTGATCTCCATGCTGGCGAGAGGGAGATCGATCTCGCGTGCGATCCTCTCGCTCAACTCGGGATTGGCCGTGCCACTGAGCAGCATGAGGTCGCCGAACTGATACGGCTCGGTCATTCTGCTATTTCCGTGCGCCGCATCCGCTGGCGCGCTGTCCAGCCCGGCACGTTGCGCTGCCGGCTCCGGCCCACCGCCAGGGCGCCCTCGGGGACATCCTCGTTGACCAGTGATCCCGCCGCCACGTAGGCGCCGCGGTGAATGGTCAGCGGCGCAACCAGGGTGCTGTTCGTGCCCACAAAGACGTCGTCCTCGATGATGGTGCGGTGCTTGGCCGCGCCGTCGAAGTTGCAGGTCACGGACCCGGCTCCGACGTTGACGTCCTCGCCAAGGTCACTGTCCAGCACACAGGAGAAGTGATTGACGCGACTGCCGGCGCCAAGATGGCTGTTCTTGACCTCAGCGTGCGTACCCAATGAGGCACGCACCGCAAACACGCTGCCGGGACGGACGCGATTGAAGGACCCGATGACCACCCCGTCGCCCAGCTCGCACCCTTCGACATGCGACGCACCGATGGTCACGTCATCTCCGGCAACGACATCGCGCAGGTGCGCCATTGGACCCACCTCGCACCGCTGGCCGAGGATGGTTGCACCCCGCAGCAGCGACATCGGCCTGATCACCGAGTCGCGGCCGACCCGAACTGTCGCATCCACGTAGGTGGTTGCGGGGTCCTCAATGGTGACCCCTGCGTCCATGAGCTGCTCGAGCATCCTGGTTCGGAGGACCGATTCAGCAGTGGCCAACTGAGATCGGTCATTGATTCCCAGAGCCTCCTCAGGATCGGACAGGAGGAGGGCCTCAACGTGGCCGCCGAGCAGCGGAAGAACGTCGGGGAGGTAGTACTCCCCCTGCGCATTCGCATTGCTGATTCGCGACAGCGCAGGCCAGAGCTGGGCGCCGTTGAAGACGTAGATTCCGGCACCCACCTCCGGCGGGGCATGTGCGCCGGGGGGCAGGTCACGTTCCTCGATGGTGCGCACCACGCGCCCCGTCTCCGGGTCCCGGTAGACGCGGCCCAGGCCCCGCGGATTGGCGGGCATTGCTGTGAGGAGCGTGGCCGCCGCACGGCTGCGCCGGTGGTGATCGATGAGCCGCCCGAGGGTCTGCGGCCGCACCAGGGGAACGTCACCGGACAGGACGAGGACCTCCCCGCCCTCACGAAGGTGCTCGGGAACGGCCCGCAGCGCGTCGCCGGTGCCGCGGGGTTCCGCCTGCTCGACGCACTCGGCGCGATCGCCGATAGCCGCGACCAGGTCGCCACGCCCTGCGGCGACCACGACCACCGGTGGACGGCCGGTCACCGCCAGGGCCGCGTCGATCACGTGGTCGACGAGGGCGCGGCCGGCCAACGGATGGAGCACCTTGGGAGTGGCGCTGTGCATCCTCGTGCCCTCCCCGGCGGCGAGGATCACTGCCCGCGGTCCGTCGGCCATGTGGCCCGAGTATACGGGGCCCCCGTCGCACTGGCTCCAGCATCCTCAGCAGCGCCTCGGGCCCCAGGACGGCAGCACCACGCCGAAGGTCACCCGGCGCCGTGAGCATCGCGCGAACTACGGAGGTTCCGCCACCACCTCGCCCTCCCCGTCCCGGCGCAGCGTCCAGCCCTGCTCATGGACCAGGCGATGGTGCGGACGGCAGAGCAGCACGAGATTCTCGAGCGCGGTCTGGCCGCCGTCCGCCCAGTGCACAAGATGATGTCCATCGGTCCACTGCGGCGGACGATCGCAGCCGGGGAATCGGCAGCCGCGGTCGCGCAGCACGAGGGCTCGCCGAATGCTGGGGGGCACAGTTCGCGTGGCCCGCCCCACCGTCAGGGGCATGCCCTCCTCATCAACGTCCACAGTGGAGCAGACGGCATCGCAGCTCAGGCGCCGGGCCGTCTCATCGATGATCGGGCCGGCCCAGTCGAGCTCAGCCGGTGGCGATCCCTCCTCTCTCCGCAGCGCGGTGGCAGGCACCGTCAGGCTGAGATGGGGGCGCTGCCCGCCCGCGCCGGGGAGGGCACCGCCATCGAGCTGACGCCGGGCGAGCTCGACCAGGGCGTCCGCCCGCCGCTGCGGCGCGATCCTGTCGTCGTTCGGCAGCGGGCGGGTGAGGGCGTCGATGGCAGTGCGCAGGACGGCACCGGCTTCGGGGTCGAAGAGCCCGTCCAGGGACACACCCCCATCGAGCCCTCTGGTGATGTGCAAGCGGCGGCGAGCGTGCATCGCGTTGGCATCGGCACGGGCACGCTCGCGATCGAGCGAGTGCCGCAGCCGCTGACCGATCAGCCAAACGTGGCCTGGGTTGGTCTGCTCGGCCGCCTCCAGGAGCGTCGCCTCCGCCGCACGCGCACCCTCGTCGCCCATCTCGTCGACCGTGCGGCCGATGACCGAGGCGTGTCCGGTGCTGATGGAACCGCGACGCCACGCAGCCTCCGTCTCGGGCAGCTCTGTGAGCTGCCGCGCCAGGTGCAAACGACGGGCCGCCGCGCTGGTGCCCATCCGGCACGCCCAGCGCAGCCAGGAGATGAGGTCGGCCGCTCCCGCACGCTCGTACCCGCGAACGGTATCGAATCGGACCAGCCGCCGGCTGAACTGCGCCTCGAGCCGGTCGATGGCGCCGCGCATGGCCACCAGCTCGGCGCCCAGGCCTTCTCCGTCGGCGTGCGCGAGGTCGTCCGAGTCAAACGCCTCCACAGCCTGGCCCAGCAGGCGCGCCCCCCGGCCGGGATCGTCGGCAGGGCGCCTCTCTGAGATCGTCGCCGTCGCTGTCGGGATTGTCGCTGTCACTACTACTGGATTGTATAACAACACAAACCAGTGTCACAAGCCCCAGGCGGCCGAACGCGCTAGCGGCCCCTCTGGCGAGCTGTCCGGGCCAGGTCCGTGAGCCGCCACAGAAGGGATTCCGCCTCCCCGGCGTCGCGACACTCCGCGCGAGCCTGCCATCCTCGGCCGGCGGTGTCGATGTGCACGGTGGCCAAGCGCAGCCACCGCTGCAGTGGCCCCTGCCGCAGACGAACGCTCTGCACCTTCTCCAGCGGCAGCACCACCACCTGGGGCCGAACACGGCCGGTCCGCGCCAGGGCATGGCGACCGCGGTCGTCCCAGAAGGCGAGGAGGTGGTAGGAGAAGGGAGCGCGCACCACCGCTCGCCGCGGCGGCCGTGAGCCCGGTGGCGGGACGGGAGCGGCGCCGGGTAGGACGCGCTGCAGGAGCCAGGACGCGTGTTGGCGCGACCCCACCGGGAGCAGGGTGCGGGAGAGCTGCCCGCTGCCTTCCTCGCGTTGCTGGCTGGCGCGCTGTCGGGCCACGTCGACCTCGAGCCGCACCCAGCCGAAGTGGCGCCACAGAAGTGGTTCGACCCAGCGCACCGCCTGGATCCGCCCGTATGGGATGGTCTCGGTGCGGGTCTGAAGCAGGCCGCGGCTGAGCCGGAACCCATCCGCCGCCTCGGCGAGCTGAAAGTCGTACACCGCGTTGAAGCGGCGAAACACCTCGGGCACGACCCCTACCAGCGCGGGCACGGCGATCGAGGCCGTGGCTGCGCCGTGCGGCACCAGGACGCTGCTGATCCCGGCGAGGACAACGATGGCGATGAGCACGTTCACCGGGGCGGTGAGCAGCGTCGCGAAGACAACACGCGCGTTGTCGATCCGCAGCAGCGACTGCGCGGGCGGCTCTGGGGTCTCCGAGGCCAGCCCGTGCGCCAGCGCCAGCAGCATGGCGCGCACCCGCTGTGCCTCGCCTGCCCCGAGGTAGGCGAGGCGGGTGCGTCCCGTCCCCCGCCCGGCCACCACCACCCGAACCTCGGCGAGCCCGAGAACCCGCGCGATGACCGGTGCGATGACGTCGATCGCCTGGATGCGCGACAGCGGCACACGAATCGACTGCCGCCGGATCAGCCCGGTCGTGATCTGCAGGTCGCCATCGTGAACTCGCCATCGGGTCACCAGCCAGGACACGATCCCGGCGACCACGCCCAGGACGAGGAGAACGACGCTCTCCCAGGGGAAGCCGCGGCGCCGTCCGGTGTCGAACTGGGTGCTGAACAGGACGAGCACCGCCACCGCGCTCCCCGCTCGCACCACAGGGGAGAGGGGATGCAGCCTGCTCCAGTTGGTCTCAGCGCTCGGGGCGAGACGAAACGTCGGCTGCGACTCCATCAGAGGCCGGTCGCCTGGGCCTCACCGAGGGATGCCAGACGGTCGCGCAGGCGGTCGGCCTCCGCCTGGGCGAGCCCGGGGATGCGAGCGTCGCTGGCGGCGGCGGCGGTGTGAAGCTGCACGGTTGCCAGCCCGAACAGGCGGTCGATCGGCCCGGCGCTGACATCGATGAACTGCATGCGCCCGTAGGGCACAACGGTGACCTGGCGGAAGAGCACGCCGTGCCGCACCACGAGGTCGTCGTCACGCTCCAGGTAACCCCAGGAACGGTAGCGGCCCCGCAGCACCAGCCACTCGATGACCAGGAGCAACGCCACGCCCACGGTGGCCGGTACTCCCGCGGTCGCCGCTCCGAAGATCCAGGCGGGGATGAGGGCTGCGAGCAGGGGCAGGGCAACCAGGCCGAGTGATACCTGTCGCGCCGGCCACATTCGCGGGGACGGCCGGTGATAGCCATCCTCCCCTCGACCCTTCAGCGGTGCCTGCGTCACGGATGGGAGTGTCGCACCCCCGGCTCGACGTGCCGTGTTTCCGAGCCGCGCTACCATCGGACCGGCCGCTGGGGAGTCGCCAAGTGGTAAGGCACCGGACTTTGGATCCGGCATTCGAAGGTTCGAATCCTTCCTCCCCAGCTCCCCTGCCCGTGGGTGCACCCATCCATTGATCAGGTCAACACCACGACCGTCTTCTTTCGGTAGATGGTGAGCGCGAGCGCGAAGGAGATGACCAGGATGGCAGCGCTCCACAGCACGGCCACGCCCACTTCACTCCCGGCCACCCCGCTGGTGAGCAGGGAGCGCATCGTCTCGACGATCGGGGTCATCGGCTGGTTCTGAGCGAATCCGCGGAGAGCTGGCGTGATCGACTTCATGGGAACGAACGCCGAACTGATGAAGATCAGCAGAAGAAGGAGATAGCTGAAGGCGCCCGCGCCCTCCATGGTGTTGGCAAGCAGGCCAAAGAAGAGTGCGAGCCATGTCGTCGCCAGGGTGAAGAGGATCAGGAGGCCTCCGAACATCAGCCACTCTCCAACGCCCGCGTGCGGCCGAAAGCCGATCCCGAGTGCCACCAGGATCACCAACACCGATGACACCAGGTTGGATAGCGTTGAGGACAGGGCCTGTCCACCGAGAATCGAGACCGGGGCCACCGGCATGGTGCGGAATCGATTGATGATTCCCTTCTGCAGGTCCATGGCCAGGCGCACGGCCGCGTATGCGATCCCGCTCACAACGGTCATGATCACGATGCCCGGGGTGATGAAGTCAACGTAGGACGTGGCCCCCGTCTGCGGTCCAATGGATCCTCCGAATACGAAGACGAAGAGAAGCAGGAAGGCGATGGGCATCAACACCACCGTGATGAGGGTGTCGAGGCTGCGGACGATGTGACGGAGGCTTCGTTTGGTCATGGTCCAGGTGTCGTGAAGCGTCTCAGGCATGGTGCGTCTCCCGGTTGGTGCCGGCGATGTGCAGGAAGACATCGTCCAAGGTTGGGTAGTGCTGGGCAAAGTCCGACAATTCCAGGTCCTCGTCGCGGAGGGCGACAAAGACATCAGCAATCGTCGACGGTTTCCCATCCGTCTCGACCAGGATCGAGCATCCGTCGCCCTCGCGCGCGGGGTGTGAGCGCTGCAGCAGTCCCAGCGCCTGGGCTCGTGCATCCACGGACGCGAAGTCCAGTTGGATCTCACCGCCGGGCACAAGGCGCTTGAGCTCCGCCGGGCTCCCCGAGGCCTCGATGCGTCCCTGATGCAGGATGGCGATGGTGTCGGCCAGCGCATCCGCTTCGTCGAGCAGCTGGGTGGTCAGGAACACCGTCGTGCCTGCCTGGGCCAGCGCCCGGATCCTGGCCCACATGTCGAGGCGGGCCTCGGGATCCAGCCCGGTGGTGGGCTCGTCGAAGAAGAGGACGGCGGGGTTGCCGATGAGACTCATGGCGATGTCGAGGCGCCGCCGCATGCCACCGGAATAGGTCATGACGCGGCGGTCCCCCGCGTCGCCGAGCCCGAACTCACCCAGCAGGGTGGTCGCCGTGTCAGCAACCTGGGGAACGTGCCACAGAGCGGCGATGAGCTCGAGGTTCTCCCGTCCCGTGAGGAGGGCGTCGACGGCTGCGAACTGTCCGGTGAGGCTGATCTGCCTGCGGATCAGAGCCGGATCGCGGGCGACATCGTGGCCCATGATCCGCCCCACCCCGCCGTCCGCCTTGATGAGGGTCGTGAGGATGTTGACCGTGGTCGTCTTTCCCGCACCGTTGCTACCAAGGAGCGCAAAGATCGACCCCTGCGGCACGGAGAAGCTCACGTCGCGGAGCACCGTCGTCGCCTTGAAGGCCTTCTGCAGATGGGCCACCTCGATGGCCGGTGTCGCGCCAACTGTCATGCCCCTGCCTCCGTCGGACGCGGGGCGGCGCTGACACCGTCGGCGCGCCGGATGAAGATGTCGCCGTAGCCGGTGTGAGCCTTCACTTCGACGGTGCGGTCAGCAGACTGCGGTGGGGGCGCATCGTGCAGTTCGTTGCGCACGACTCCCCCCGGTGACGTGAGGTCCAGCCATGCGCACACGCCTGCGGCGACGCCGATGTCCAGCTTGCCGCACGCCGACCGTATCTCGACCGACCCCGACTCGACCTCGCCAATCCGCACCGACCCGTTCGCGGTGCGAGCAACCACCGACTGTTGGGCCCGATCGACGCCGATGCCGCCGTTGGCTGATCTGACGTTGAGTGCTCCGCCAACCTCGCCAACGGAGATGTCACCGTTGCTGCTTTTGATTGTCGCGTCGCCGCTCACATGGCCCACGCGAACGGATCCCGATCCTGTCGACACCTCGAGATCGCCTCGCACTGTGGCGATGTTCACGTTGCCAAGGCCGGTGCGGACCCGCACGGTGGCCGCGCCGTCGATCTGAATGACACCCATGCCGGTCTTGTAGCGACACTCGCCGAGTGATCCCGTGCACGTGAGGTCGCCCAACTGTGAATCCCCTTCGAATGAGGATCCGGCGGGCAGGTCGATGCGAACATCGACGGAATCGCTGTCGCCCCACGCAACGTACTGCCGCCAGCCACCGTGCGGAGCGACAATGGAGAGGCGATCTCCGTTCAGCTCGACGCGGGTCCGTTCGGCGAGCGCGACGTCGCCGCGCCGGTCGACACGAGTGGGGTGCACCTCGACAACGGTGTCGGTGCGGTCCGTGACCGTGAGGTTGATGCGGCCCACCCCCACGCCGAGAGCCACGGCGATCGGGTGTGGAGTTTCAAAAGAAGCCATCTGCAATCACCTCGCCCAGCCTGTGTAACGCTGCGAACCCGACGACCCGGGACGGTTGGGGCGGCCACCGCGATCGTTCCGGTCCACGGCTGCCGCAATCGCCCGGACCAGCCATGTGTTCGCCGACAACCCCTCGGCGCCGGCCGCCTGCTCCACGCGGGATTTGAGTTGGTCGGGCAGTCGCAGGTTTATCCGCGCCACCGAGGCGTCCTCGGCATCGCCCGCCGGCATCACTCTGGGCGGCACTGCCCCCGGCGCCGGTTCTGCATCTCCACCAGGCCAGACCGCCACCGGCGGTGGGGTGACCACGAACTCCGTCTCGCGACCGCGCAGCCGCACCTCGACCGATCCGGGAGCCAGGTCACAGGTGATCTCCTCGGCGGCGGCCACCAGCGCGTCCTGGAGGGTGATGCGAATGGCGGCGTCGAGCGGAGTGGCAAGGCGCTCGGCCAGCGCGCGCGCCTCGGGGCCGGACGCATCGGCGGCGGCAGCCAGCTGGCGCTGGATGTTCTCGACATGGGGAGTCAGGTTCATCGTGATGCCATGCTAACACCATGAAGACGCCATGTCAACACCACATGATGTCAGGGTGGCGCAAGGGGCGCGGCCTGGAGGCCAGGACAGGGAGACCACCCCGGGCGACCCGGCGTCACTGACAAGATCTGCCGCAGAGCGGACGGGGGAGCCACGGGCCGCATTTGCGAGACACAGTTCACGACAGGTTGGGGGATTGCGCCGTGACCGTCATCGACTGGCTGCTCGATTCCGACCCGTCAGTCCGCTGGCAGGTGATGCAGGACCTTACGGATGCGCCCGCGGAGCGCGTCGCGGCGGAGCGAACGCGCGTCGCCACCGACGGAGCCGGCGCCCGGCTGCTCGCCCTTCAAGCGGCCGACGGCCGGTGGGGAGGCGCCGCCTGGAACCGCGGGTGGGACTCAACGATGCACGTCCTGATGCTTCTGCGGGATCTCGGCCTCGATCCTGCGGGCCACGCGGCGCGGCGCGCTCTGAGCCTGGTCCATGACTGCGTGACCTGGCGGGGTTCGGCGACGTACGAAGGCAACCCCTTCTTCTCCGGCGAGGTGGAGCCGTGCATCAACGGGCAGGTTGCAGCGGTGGGCGCCTACTTTGGCCAGGACGTCCAGGGTATCGTCGACCGGCTCCTCGGGGAACAGCTGGCCGACGGCGCCTGGAACTGCGAGGCTGAGAACGGCTCGACGCGATCGTCGTTCAACACCACGATCTGTGTGCTCGAGGCGTTGCTCGAGCATGAGCTGCACGTCGGGGCCAGCCCGCAGGTCACCGAAGCCCGGCTTCGTGGGCAGGAGTACCTCCTCGAGCGCCGGCTCCTCCGGCGGCGGTCGACCGGTGAGGTGATCGAGCGAGATCGCAAAGGGGGAGCCGCGTGGACCCGCTTCGCCTTCCCGGGCTGGTGGCACTACGACGTGCTGCGGAGACTCGAGCACCTGCGTCGCGCCGGCGTGGCGCGCGACGGCCGCCTGGAAGAATCGATCAACCTGGTCACGTCCAAGCGCGACTCCAACGGTCGGTGGCTGCTCGAGGTGCGCCACCCAGGCAAGATGCCCATCGAGATCGACGCCGGTGAGGGCCAGCCGAGCCGCTGGAATACCCTCCGCGCCCTGCGCGTGCTCCGCTGGTTCGAGCAGGCCGATTCGTAAATTTGCGGCGCCTCAGCCGGAGCGCTGCAGTCGCGCAAATGCGAACGGGCTCAGGTCCACCACCGCGGTCTCACCGACGATCCCGGCAGCGACCGCCTCGCCCAGTGCGGGCGAATGCTTGAATCCGTGACCGGAGCAGGCGGAGATGACCATGACCGAGGGATGTTCGGGGTGGCGATCGACGACGAAGTCACCATCCGGCGTGGTGGTGTACATGCAGGTCGCAACCCTGACGCAGTCCCGGGCCAGCCCGGGAAGCCGATCCTTGACGAACGTGTCGTACAGATGGAAGCGTTCCGCAGGGCTCACCTCGCGCCGCACATCGGCGACAGATGCGCTCCGCACGCTGCTCTCCGCGGCCACCTTCACCCCTCCGCCGCGGCCGTCGATCGCCGGGAAGCCGTAGAAGCCACCGCCGCTGTCATCCCAGATGAACACCGGGAAACGGTCCGGCAGGAAGGGATCCACCGTGGCGGCCACCGCATACCAGTGGAGAAGCTGGCGGGTGATGGCGAAATCGGCGGCGTATGGCTCGCCGAGGATCTCACCCAGCCACGCGCCGACCGCGAGGACGAGCACGCCGGCGGCATAATCACCTCTGGTTGTCGCAAGGGTGACGCCGTCGCTCTGTTGCTGGTAGCGGACGATCGTCTCGTCAGAGTGGATCACCGCTCCATGCTCGGCGGCGAGCCGCAACTGCGCCGCCACCGCGGCCTCGGGCCGCACCAGACCACCGCCGGGTTCGAAGTACCCTGTCTCGCCCCCGGACAGGCGGAACTGTGGGAATCGCGCGCTGATCTCGGTTGCCGTGAGCACCTCGTGCTCGATGGAGAATGACCGGGCGGCCTCGATCGTGGTCTCGAGAAAGCGGGACTTGCCGTTGTGACGGGTGTGCGGTCCGGGCGAGGCGAGGATGAGCACGCCGTTGGTGGTCAGCAGCTCCGCGCCGGTGTCGTGCTCGAGGTCGCGCCACAGCTGGTGCGAGCGCATCGCCAGGGGCACGTACGCCAGCCCCTCGCCGATGGCCAGCCGGGTCACCCGTGTCGCGCCGTGGGTCGAACCCCGGTCATGCGGTGGCGTGAACCGATCGATGCCGAGCACGCGCACACCTCGCTTGGCGAGGTGATGGACCGTCGCCGCGCCCATGGCGCCCAGGCCGCAGACCACGACGTCAAAGTGCTCCACGGCACAATCGTATGAGGATTGGCAGCTCGGCCCGGCGCGGCAGAGGTCCCGCGCCCGCAGTGGACAGTGCACGGAGGGCGAGTCCACAATGCGCCACGGCATCAGCTGGGGGGCTCGGCGCCCGCATCGGCCCGGTGTCTCTCGCCACTGATTGGCACATCACACATCCACGCAGGGGGTCCCGACACATGGACCGGACGATCACCCGTTCCCGCCGGCACACCTCGATCGGAGTGGCGATGACGGCGACGCTGCTCCTGGCCGCCTGCGGCAGCTCGGCGACCACCTCCTCGTCGGGCTCGTCGTCGAGCTCGTCGGGGCCGTCGACGCAGCAGAACATCGCCGGCGAGGTGCCCGCCGCGGTCAGGGCCAAGGCGCCGCTGCAGATCGCCACCGACGCCTCCTATGCGCCCAACGAGTTCGTCGACCTCAGCGGCAACGTCGTGGGCTGGGACATCGACCTCGCCAAGGACGTGTGCAAGGTGCTCGGGGTGGCGTGCACGATCAACAATGTCACGTTCTCGGACATCATCCCGGCGCTCCTCGAGACCCCCTCCAAGTATCAGCTGAGCTTCTCGAGCTACTCGCCCACCGCCGACCGCGAGGCCAAGGGCATCGACTTCGTCACCTACTACCAGGCGGGCGAGGCCTGGCTGGCCAAGACTGGGGGCGCGAGCATCAGCTCAGCGGCCGACATGTGCGGCCACAAGGTCGCGGTCGAGGCTGGCACCACCGAGGAGGCCGACGCCTGGGGCTACATGGGAATGAAGCCCGGTGGTGTCAAGATCGCGGGCGACACCGATCACTGCACGGCCGCCTCCAAGCCGGACATCACCGTGCAGAGCTTCGACACACAGACCGAGGCGAACTCAGCGCTGCTCTCGGGACGAGCCGACTATGGATGGGCGGACGAGCCCGTTGCTGACTACCAGGTCAAGCTCGAGAAGGGCAAGCTCGCCATCGGCGGCCAGCCCTGCAGCGTGGCCCCGTACGGCGTCGCCATGGTCCACTCCCTGGGCCTCAACCGCGCTGTCCAGGACGCCATCGCCTACCTGATCGATCACGGCTTCTACAAGAACGTTCTGAACACCTGGGGCGTCCAGGCGGGTGCGATCTCCAGCACGGCCGTGACTGTCAACAACAACAACTCGGTGGGCTCCACCTGCGTGCCGTCGTACTGAGATCGCCTGAACCGCGCCTCAGGTCCGGTGGTCGGGACCGGGGATCGTGAGCCGGGAGGCCGGCGTCTCCGCCGGCGCGCCGCTCCCCGCCCCGGCCACCCCCCGCCGGCCCGAGGCGATCAGGGCCATCCCGGTCAGCCACCCCTGGCGATGGGTGGCCGCGGTGCTCGTCCTGGCCTTCGCCGCCGCCGTCGTCTACACCCTGGCCACAGCCCCGCTGCTGCGGTGGGAGATCGTGGGCCAGTTCCTGTTCTTCCCCGAGATCCTGCACGGCGTCCTGGTCACCCTGGAGCTGACCGCCATCGCCATGCTGATCGGGATCTCGCTGGGTGTGGTCCTGGCGGTGATGCGTCTCTCCGCCAACCCCGTGGTCTCCACCGTGAGCTGGTTCTACATCTGGTTCTTCCGGGGGACCCCGGTGCTGGTGCAGATCTTCTTCTGGTTCGAGATCGCAGCCATCCTCCCGCTGCTGAGGATCGGCATCCCCTTCACCAGCCTGCAATGGGTCGGCGTCACCAACGACATCGTCAGCCCGTTCCTCGCCGCCATCCTCGGGCTTGGCCTCAACGAGGCCGCGTACATGTCGGAGATCGTTCGTGCCGGGATCATCTCCGTGGACCACGGCCAGACCGAGGCGGCCCAGGCCCTGGGCATGACCCGTGTGCTGCTGATGCGCAGGATCGTCCTCCCCCAGGCGATGCGCGTGATCATCCCGCCCACCGGCAACGAGACGATCTCCATGCTGAAGACCTCCTCGCTCGCCTACATCGCCACAGTCGGCGAGCTCTTCTTCGTGCAGAAGGAGATCTCCAACTTCAACTACGACATCATCGAGCTGGTGATCGTCGCCAGCATCTGGTACCTGGCGCTGACCTCAGTCCTCACCTTTGGTCAGTACTACCTCGAGCGCCACTTCGCCCGCGGATCGGCGCGGCAGCTGCCGGCGACTCCGCTGCAGCGATTGCGGCGCATGCTCTTCCAGTTCCACACGCCGCCCTCCGAGCCGGGGCCCGGTGACGATTCACCGCCCACGCACACCATCCCCCGCTCCCACGCGTAGACGCGGAGATGATCACGACTCCGATGGTGCGAGCCGAGGCTGTGCACAAGAGCTTCGGGCGTCTCGAGGTGCTGCGGGGGATCGACCTGGAGGTCGCCCCCGGCGAGGTGATGTGCCTCATCGGGCCCTCGGGGTCGGGCAAGAGCACCCTGCTGCGCTGCATCAACCACCTGGAGAAGATCGACGCGGGACGGCTCTACGTCGACGGCGAGCTGGTCGGATACCAGCAACGCGGTGACCGGCTCCACGAGCTGCACGACCGCGAGGTCTGCCGCAAGAGGAGCGAGATCGGTATGGTGTTCCAGCGCTTCAACCTCTTCCCCCACATGACCGCGCTGGGCAACCTCGTCGAGGCGCCGGTGCGCGTGAAGGGCATGAGCACCGCTGCGGCCGCGGAGCGCGGGCGCTCGCTGCTCGACCGCGTGGGGCTCGCCGACAAGCTGCACGTGTATCCCAATCAGCTCTCGGGCGGCCAGCAGCAGCGCGTCGCCATCGCCCGTGCGCTGGCCATGGATCCCAAGCTGATGCTGTTCGATGAGCCGACCTCCGCCCTCGACCCGGAGCTCGTCGGCGAGGTCCTCGACGTCATGCGCGGCCTTGCTGAGGACGGCATGACCATGGTCGTGGTCACGCACGAGATGTCGTTCGCGCGCGAGGTCGGCGACACCCTCCTGTTCATGGACGCCGGATTCATCGTCGAGGCCGGGACTCCCCGCGAGGTCCTCGCCAACCCGCAGCACGAGCGCACCAGGACGTTCCTGGCTCACGTTCTCTGAGCCGCGCCAGCGCTGCCGAACCGCATCAGTGCGACGCGGGGATGGCTCCCATGCGGCCCGCCCGAAAATCGTCGAAGGCCTGGCGCAGCTCGGCCTGCGTGTTCATCACGAAGGGGCCGTACCAGGCCACCTCCTCGCGGATGGGGCGGCCGCCGAGCACGAGCACATCGAGGGCCTGGGCGCGGCTGTCCTGGTTGGTGGCGGCCGTGACGGTGAGCGCATCGCCCTCGCCGAAGACCGCCAGCTGGCCACTCCCGATGGGCTGCGCCGCCGTTCCCACCGTGCCCTCACCGGCGAGCACGTAGACCAGCGCGTTGCGATCGCGCGACCAGGGCAGCACCAGGCGCGCTCCCGGGCTGATGGTGACGTGGGTCATGGCCATGGGCGTGTGGGTCAGGCCCGGACCGGTGCCCCCACCCACCTCGCCGGCGATGACCCGTATCAGCGCGCCGCCGTCGTGAGACGCGAGCAACCCCACCTGCCCGGCACGGATGTCCTGGTAGCGCGGATCTGTCCACTTCTGGGCAGCCGGGAGGTTGACCCAGAGCTGGATGCCGTGGAACAGGCCGCCCGAGGCGACCAGCTCGGACGGGGGGCTCTCGATGTGGAGGATGCCCGCGCCGGCCGTCATCCATTGGGTGTCGCCGTTGGTGATCAGCCCGCCGCCCCCATTGGAATCCTGGTGCGCGAACGTCCCGTCGATCATGTACGTGACCGTCTCGAAGCCGCGATGAGGATGCCAGGGGGTGCCCCTGGGCTCGCCGGGCGCGTACTCCACCGCCCCCATCTGGTCCATGTGGACGAAGGGGTCGAGGAGACGCTGATCGACCCCGGCAAAGGCGCGGTGGACGGGAAAGCCCTCGCCCTCGAGCCCCTGCGGGGCTGTGCTGACCGACAGGACGGGCCGCTGCACCGCCGCAGCGGCGGGGGCGGCAGCGCGAGAGAGGGTTGTGATGTCGTCGACTGTGACCGCTGGCATGCGGGAGATCCTCACTGGAGCGGTGGCCATCCGGAGCGGCCCCGTTGGCGGTAAGTGTGGCGGACAGGGCGCCCCCCTAAACATGCGGGCCGCTGGCGGCGCGGCCCGGCCGCCGTCCGGCGGGCAAGGTTTCCCCTCTCCCTGCCGCTCACGGCCCACTCGGGGGGGCGGTGCGGGGTACTCTCAGCGCATGCAGGTGAAAGAACTCGGCCACGCCGTCCTCTACGTCCACGACATCGAACGCTCGTCGGCGTTCTACCGCGACGTCCTCGGTTGGACGCAGATTTCCACGCCCGATCCCCGCTTCCCCGCCGCCGCCTTCTCGAGCGGCCGCACCCATCACGAGCTCCTCCTCATCGAGGTGGGAGCGGAGGCGGAGGAGGTGCCCCAGGGGCGCCATGTCGGGCTGTACCACCTCGGCATCAAGATCGGCGACAGCGATGACGAGCTTCGCGAGGGAGTGGCCCGATGCCGGGAGGCGGGGGTGCGCATCATCGGTCTCAGCGACCACACCGTCAGCCACAGCCTGTACGTGCTCGATCCCGACGGCAACGAGCTCGAGCTCTACATCGACGTCGCCGGGGTGGACTGGAAGAACAACCCCGCCGCCGTCATGGCCCCGACCCGGCCGCTGGTGCTCTAGGGATGGGCGGTGAGGCGAACGATCGCTTCGACGTCGTCTGCATCGGAGCCGGCACCGTCTCCGAGGGGGTGGCCTCGGAGCTGAAGGGCACCGGCATCAGCCTGGCCATCATCGAGCGCGAGCTGGTCGGGGGCGAATGCCCGTACTGGGGCTGCATCCCCAGCAAGACCCTGCTTCGCTCCGCCGAGGTGCTGGCCGAGGCGGAGCGCGCCCGGGCGCTCGCCGCCTCGCGCGTGGAGTGGGACGTCGACTTCGACAGGATCGCCGAGCGGGCCAACTGGATGGCGCGCTACGAGGACGACGCCAAGGCGTCGCAGGCGCTCCTCGACGAGGGCGCGGTGGTGATCCGCGGTGAGGGCCGGCTCACCGGACCGGGGCTGGTCACAGTCGGCGACCGCCGCCTCAACGCCACCCGCGGGATCGTGATCGGCACCGGCACCTCGGCCGCGATCCCTGCCCTCGAGGGGCTCGACCGCGTCGGCTACTGGACCAACCGCGAGGCCACCCTCACCCGCGAGCTGCCGCGTTCCCTGCTCGTCCTCGGCAGCGGCCCCGTCGGCGCCGAGCTCGCCCAGGCCTTCGCCCGGTTCGGGACCGAGGTGCGGGTGATCGAGGCGCTCGACCGCATCCTGCCGGGCGAGGAGCCGGAGGCGGGAGCCGAGCTCGCCAGGGCGTTCGCCGCGGACGGCATCGCCGTGAGCCTGTCCGCCAGGGCTGTCGCGGTCGAACGGGTGGACGAGGGCATCCGCCTGCGCCTCGAGTCCGGCGACACCCTGCGCGCGGAGCGTCTGCTCATCGCCGTCGGCCGCCGTCCCAAGCTCAGCGGCCTTGACCTCGATGCCGCCGGGATCAGCACCACCGAGAAGGGGTGGATCAGGGTGGACGAGCGCACCCTGATCGCCGCGCCGGGGATCTGGGCGGGCGGCGACGTCACCGGCATCGGCGCCTTCACACACCTGTCCTGGTATCACGGCAAGGTCATCGGCCGGCAGCTCAGGGGTGAGGCCGCCGTCGCCGACCATCGCGCCCTGCCCAGGGTGACGTTCACCGACCCGGAGATCGCCTCGGTGGGCCTGAGCGAGGCCGCCGCGCGCCGGCAGCTTGGCGACGTGCGGGTGGTCAGCGCCGACTCCGGGAATGGCACCCGGGGATACATCAACGGCCCCCCGGGAGGGGTCATCAAGCTCATCGCCGACATGCAGCGCAGGGTTCTCGTCGGCGCGCTGGTGGTCGGGCCCCGCGCCGGCGAGATGATCGCCGAGCTGACCCTGGCGATCAGGGCCGAGGTCGCGCTGACGGTGCTCGAGGACACCCTTCATGCCTTCCCCACCTTCTCGCGCGACCTCGACGGCCTCTTCCCCCAGCTCGTCGCCTAGATCACCCTAGGACGGGGAACCGAAGCTCTTCACCGCCCAGGCGACCGCCCCCACCAGGCCGGCGTCCGTCCCCAGTTCGGCCTCGACGATGCGGCAGTGCTTGGCCGGAGCGGCGAAGGCCATCTCGCTCACCCCGGCGCGCAGCGGTGAGAAGAGCAGGTCCCCGGCGTTGATGAGGCCACCGCCGATGGCGATCGCCTCCGGTGAGAGCAGGTTGATGAGGCCGCCGACCGCGCGGCCCAGGTTGCCTGCCGCGGCGCCGAAGATGCGCAGCGCCACCTCGTCACCGGCCGCGGCCGCGTCCTGCACCGCCCGGCCGTCGAGGTCATCGGGGGGCAGCTCGGACAGCGAGGTCACCTCCCCCGCGGCCACGGCGCGGCGCGCCGCCCGGGCGATGGCGCTGCCGCTGGTGGTGCCCTCCAGGCAGCCGCGGTGACCCTGGCCGCACTCCGGATACTCCACACCGAGCGGCATGTGTCCGATCTCCCCCGCCGTCCCCCATTTCCCCGCATAGAGGTCGCCGTCGAGGATGAGGGCCCCGCCGACGCCGGTGCCGGCGATGATGAAGACGAAGTCGGTTGTGCCCCGCCCGGCGCCGGCAAGCCACTCCCCGTAGCCGGCGAGGTTGGCGTCGTTGTGGATGGCGACATCACAGCCGACGCGCCGCCGCAGTGCCGCGGCTGCGTCGAAGCCCTCCCAGCCGTGCAGGTGGGGGGCGGCGTAGACGATGCCTCGCCTGGGGTCGAGGGGGCCGGGGATGCCGATCGCCAGGCCGTCGACGGTGGCACCGCCGGCGGCCTCGGCCACACACCGTGCGATGGCATCGACGACGGCCTCGGGACCGCTGCTGCCCGGCGTGACCGCGTGCGCCGGCGCCGCATGGGTGTGGGGCCCGGTGGCGACCGCCGCACGGACGTTGGTGCCGCCGAGGTCGACTCCCACCAGGGTGCTCACACCGCGTTGCCCGTGCCGGCGTTGTGCCAGTGCAGCGGCGCCACCAGGTCGTCGGCGGGCTTGGGTCCCCAGGAGCCGGCGCGGTAGCGGAGGATCGGCGGCGGTGAGTCGAGCACGGGCTGCACCACCGCCCAGCCGCGCTCCACCTCGTCCTCGCGGATGAACAGCGTGTGATCCGAGTCGAGTGCGTCGTGGAGAAGCCGCTCGTACGCCTCGGGCGGCGATGTCTTGAACGAGCTCCCGTAGCTGAAGTCCATGGTCACCGGCCGGATCCGCACCTCCGGCCCCGGGACCTTGGCCACGAAGGTGACGTCGATGCCCTCATCCGGCTGGATGTGGACGATGAGGCGGTTGCTGTCGACGGTGCCGACGTCGGTGTCCTCGAAGAGGTGCAGGGGCGCGTCGCGAAAGGTGATCACGATGCGGGTGTCGCGGGTGGCCAGGCGCTTGCCGGTGCGCACCATGAAGGGAACCCCAGACCAGCGCCAGCTGTCCAGGCACAGCCGCATCGCCGCATACGTCTCGGTCGAGGAGTGGCGGTCGACACCGGGCTCGCTGCGGTAGCCGGGAACGCGCTTGCCCTCGACGGTTCCGGCGGTGTACTGGCCGCGCACCACCTGGGCCGGGTCGAGCGGCTGGAGGGCGCGCAGCACCTTCACCTTCTCGTTGCGGATCGCGTCGGCATCAAAGGAGACGGGGGGCTCCATGGCCATGACCGCGAGCACCTGGAAGACGTGGTTCTGCACGATGTCGCGGATCGCTCCGGTCTGCTCATAGAAGGCGCCGCGGTGCTCGACCCCGAGCGATTCGGCGACGGTGATCTCCACGCACGCCACCGCGTCGCGGTTCCAGATGCGTTCGAAGATCGAGTTGCCAAAGCGGAAGACCAGGAGGTTCTGGACAGTCTCCTTGCCGAGGTAGTGGTCGATGCGGAAGATGCGCTCCTCGGGCAGGACGTCGTGAATCGTCCGGTTGAGCGCGCGGGCTGAGGCGAGATCATGGCCGAAGGGCTTCTCGATGATCAGCGACGTCCCCTGGGCAAGGCCGGCGTTGCCGAGCGCGGTGATCACAGGCGCGAATGCCGAGGGCGGGATCGCCATGTAGACGAGCCGGCGGTCCTGCGTCAGGGCGCCACGGAGATCCCCCAGTCCGGCCCTGGTGTCGAGACGCACGAAGCGCAGCCGCTTGCTGAAGGCCTCCAGCGCCCTGGCGGTCGGCCGGGTCCGTGAGAACCTGCGCACCGAGTCGCGCGCGAAGTCGACGAACGACGCCTGGTCCATCTCGACGGGGGCGGCGCCGATGATCTGGGCGCGCCTGGGCAGCAGCTCCTCGTTGGACAGGTTGAACAGCGCCGGCAGCAGCTTGCGTGCGCTCAGGTCGCCGCTGGCCCCGAACACCACCACGTCCTGATCCGGCGGTGGGGTCAGGCCCATGCCGGGCCTCAGTGTCCGCGCATATGGCGTGCGATGGAGGCGCCCAGGCCGATGATCGCGGCGAGGATCGCACAGCCCACGGTGATGATCACCACAGGCAGCTCCGCCTCGCTGGTCGAGTACGTGTAGACCGCCAGGATGGCGGCGACCAACAATCCCACGACACTGAAGCCGAGCAGGGTGACCACCGCCTTGGTGGGGCCATCCAGGGGAGCGGTCGCGCGCGCCGTGCTGGCGATGGAGGGCGCCAGTGGCGGGAACGGGAACCAGTGACGCTGCGCCGCCCCGGCCAGCTGGAGGAGCAGGACGCTGAGGAAGATGAGGCCGGTGACGCTGACCACGGGGCCGACGGCGGCCGGCGTCGAGTACGTGTACACAGCCAGGACGGCGGTGATCAGCAGGCCGAGCATCACCAGTCCGAGCCCCGCCACCGACAGCCAGGTGAGCGCCCCCCAGGCGGGCAGCTCGACGCGCTCCCAGAGCGGGGGGAACGGCGCCGGTCGGTAGGGGGCGGTGAGCTCGGTGTACATCGCCGGCGGGACGGTCAGGCCGGAGACGCGGGGCTGCAGGCCCTGCGACGTCTGCCGGGGATCGAAGGGAGTCGCCCGGGCGAGCAGGCCCGGCTGCGGACCTGGGTAGAGGCGCCGCTCCTCAGTGCGCCCGTCGATGAAGATGAGCCGCAGCAGACCGCAGGTCTCGCAGTGCCAGGCGGAGATGGGCAGGCCGCCGATCACGGGGCCGTAGTAGGTGGACGTTCGCCGCGTGCCCTCGGGGCCGATCGCGCCCTGGTAGGTCGAGAACTCGTGGGCCATGACACCGACGACGGGGGCGGGATGGAGGCACTCGTCGGGGCGCGGCGGCGCCGACGCAGCTGCGGCGGGGGCGGAACCCGATGTCGGCGTCTGCGCGGCCACGACGCCGGATTGTACGGCCGCGGCGGCGGGGGGAGCGGCCCGCGCTCGCCTCCGGCGAGGCCCGGCGGGGGTTGGCTAGCCCAGCGGGTCGGGCATGGCCCGGCAGGCGCGAGCGGGATAGCCCGCCGTCACCGCAGTGGCCGCCAGCTCGGCGGCGCCGGGTGCGCCGTCGACCACGGCGAACGCGGCCCCGCCGCTCCCGGTGAGATGCCAGCGCGCCTCCGGGAGACCAGCGCGCAGCGCCAGCAGCCGCTCCCCGAGGGCTGGGTTGGCGCGGCAGGCAGCCTCCTCGAGCCCGCTGCCGAGCAGGTCGGCGGCCGGTGTGCGTCCCGCCTCGAGCGCCGCGCACACCGCGTCGGTGCGTGATCCATCCTCGAGGTCGAAGCTCTCCACCGCCGCGTACGTCGCAGCGGTGCTGCTGGCGCCCACCACCGCCACCACCAGGTGGAGAGCGGGCGCCTCCACGGGGGTGAGCAGCTCGCCCCGGCCACGCATCCTCTGAGCGCCGCCCGCCACCAGCATGGGGACGTCGGAACCCAGCGAGGCGGCCAGCGCGAACAGGGTGAGACGGTCGAGCATGTCCCGGCCTCTGCCCAGCGACCCGGCGCCCAGCAGAGAGGCGCAGCCACGCAGCACCCCGGCGGCGTCGGACGAACCGCCCCCCAGGCCGGCCGCGGCCGGGATGCTTTTGTCCAGCCACAGATCGGCGGCAAGCGGACCTACCACGGCTGCCACGGCGCGGGCGGCGAGGGCCACCAGGTTGTCGTCGCCGGGCGGCGCCGACCCGTCCACGCCCGTCACCCGCAGCCGCACCGACGTGCTCGGGGCCGGGCGGAGACGGATGCCCACCAGGTCGTGCCAGTCGATGGTCAGCGCAACCGAGTCGATGTCGTGGAAGCCGTCGGCACGGCGTCCGCGCACCGCCAGGCAGAGATTCACCTTGGCGTGGGCGGGAATGAGGATCATGGGGTGGCTGATATACTCCGCGGACCGCGCCGGCCGTCTGCGCACACGGGCCGCAGGTGCCGATCCCATCTCATTCGACAGGAAGACACGTGGCCAATTCCCGGTCCGCCCGCAAGCGCATCCGCGCCAACGAGCGCAAGCACATCCGCAATCGCGGCGTGCGGTCCTCGGTGCGCACCCACGTGGGCAGGGCTCGCCAGTCCCTGCTCAACCTCGAGCCGGGCGACACCGTCGACGTCGAGCAGCGGTTGCGCGCCGCGGTGCGCGCCCTCGACCGCGCCGGCGAGAAGGGCATCCTCCACCGCAACAACGTCAACCGCCGCAAGTCGCGGCTGACCGCCATGGCGGCGCGCTTGATCCGGGCCGCCTCAGAGGGCGGCGAGCACGCCACCGAGCTGCGCGCGGCGGCGGCCGGGGGCGCCAAGG
>JBOHUD010000084.1:0-10195 GCA_050734155.1 Candidatus Dormibacteria bacterium | reverse complement strand
TCGCGAGCAGCGCGCCCGCCGCGGCCAGAGGTCGGCATTGCCATCGATGCATGCCGGCACCGTACGACGACGGCGCGGACGTTCGCCGACCGAGAACGGTGGTGCCCAGGAAGGGACTCGAACCCTTACAACCTTGCGGTCACCAGCCCCTCAAGCTGGCGTGTCTACCAATTCCACCACCTGGGCACGTGGCCGGCGGATTTTACTTGACCCGCCGCGACCCCACCGCCAGGGCGGGTGCCTTGTGCGACGCGACCCGACTACTTATTATTGGTGAATCATTATTGGGCGTTATGGAGTGGGGTAACGCATGGCTGTAGCCGTCCGCGACTTCGAGACGCCGTCTGTCCCCGACACCGCGCCCGGTTCGGCCCACCTCCCCCCCACCCTCCAGCGCCTCCTCCCCCAGCTCGGCCTGGCGCTGCGGTCGACGGCGGTGCCGGCGACCACCAGGCTGGGGGCGATGGCGTCCTACCATCTCGGCTGGACCGATGCCGATGGGCGCGCCACCGCTGAGGGCGGCGGCAAGTTCGTCCGCGGCTGCCTGGCGCTGTGGGCCGCCGAGCAGTGTGGAGGCGACCTCGAGGCCGCCCTCCCGGTCGCGGCCGCTGTCGAGTGGATCCACAACTTCACCCTGGTCCACGACGACATCCAGGACGGCGATCACCAGCGCCGCCATCGCGCCACCGTCTGGGTGGTGTGGGGCAGCGCCCAGGCCATCAACGCCGGCGACGGCATGCACGCTGTCGCCTACCGTGCGGTGCTCTCCGGGCGGGGCCGGCCGGCCGTCCGGCTGCGGGCGGCGGCAGCGCTCAACACAGCCATCATCGCGGTCATCGAGGGCCAGTGCCTCGACCTCGACCTCGAGGGGCGCATCGGCACCTCCGTGAGCACCTACCTGCGCCTGGTCCGCGCCAAGACCGGGGCGCTGATCGGCGCCGCCCTGGAGGCCGGCGCCCTGATGGGCGGAGCAGGCGGCCGGCAGGCCGCGCTGCTGCGCCGGGCCGGAGTGGAGCTCGGTGTGGCCTTCCAGATTCGCGACGACTGGTTGGGGACGTGGGGCGACAGCACCATGACCGGCAAGCGCTGCGGCGGCGACCTCGAACGGCGCAAGATCAGCTACCCGATCCTGGTCGGCCACGCCCTGCTCCAGGGCAGCGCCCGACGCGAGTTGCGCCGGCTGTACCGCGCCGACGCCGGCCACGTGGACCTCATCCTGGAGCTTCTCGAGGAGGCCCGCGCCCGGGGTGCGGTCACCGAGGAGCTGGAGCGGCGCCGCCGCTCCGCGCTGCAGCTGGCGGGGCTCTGCGGGCTCTCGGTGGAGGGGCTCGACGGATTCCAGTCGATCCTCGATTTCGTGGTCGGGCGGGTGGCCTGAGATGGCCCAGACCAGCGCCAGCAACGGCCACAACGGAGTGCTCACCAAGACGCGCAAGGCCGACCACCTGCGCATCAACCTCGAGGAGGACGTCGCCGCCAAGGGGGTCAGGTCTGGCTTCGAGGCCTATCGCTTCATGCACTGCGCCCTCCCCGAGATCGATCTCGCCGACGTCAGCACGGCCACCGAGGTGCTGGGCTGGCAACTCGCCTCGCCGCTGTTCATCTCCTGCATGACGGGGGGCACCGAGTCGGCGCGGCGCATCAACCTCGTCCTCGCGGAGACGGCCGCCGAGCTGGGCATCGCCCTCGGCCTGGGCTCGGCGCGCGTGCTCCTGGAGCGACCGGACGCCCTGCCCAGCTTCGCCGTCCGCGACATCGCGCCCAGCATCCCGCTGCTCGCCAATCTCGGGGCTGTGCAGCTCAACCTCGGCGTCACGACCACCGACTGCGCGCGCCTGGTCGAGGTGCTCGGCGCCGATGCGCTCGTGCTTCACCTCAACGCCCTCCAGGAGGCCCTGCAGCCCGAGGGCGACACCTGCTTCTCGGGCCTTCTGGCGCGCATCGAGTCCGTGGCGATGGCGCTGCCGGTGCCGGTCGTGGTCAAGGAGGTGGGCTGGGGGATCTCGGCCGACCTGGTGACCACTCTGCTCGACACCGGGGTGGCCGCGGTCGACGTGGCCGGGGCGGGCGGCACCTCGTGGAGCGAGGTGGAGCGGCACCGCCTGGGCGGGCCGGCGGCGCGCACCGCGGCGGCGTTCGCAGGCTGGGGCATCCCCACCGCGGTGGCGCTGACCCAAGCGCGCGCCGCGGCGCCCAACGGGGTGATCTTCGCCAGCGGGGGTGTGCGCGGGGGCCTCGACGTCGCCATCGCCGCGGCGCTCGGCGCCGACCTCGTTGGAGTGGCCGGCCCCTTCCTCCGCGCCGCCTCGTCGGGCACGCAGGCATGCGTCGACCTGGCCCGCGAATGGATGGACGTGCTGCGCATCGCGATGTTCTGCACGGGCGCAGCCGATCTCGCCACCCTGCGCTCGTGCGCCCGCCTGGTTCGCGACGACGGCGCCCCGGTGCCGGGCGCCGCGGACGGGGTCACCCTGGTGACCAGTCTCATCGAGACCATCTCCGACCTCCGCGGCACCCAAGTGACACGCCCATCCGCGCGCGGATGAGCATCTCGCCCGCTCCGCCCCGCTCCGAGCTGGCTCGAGCGGACGCCTTCTGCAGGCAGCTGGCACGTCGCCACTATGAGAACTTCACGGTGGCGTCGGCGGTGCTCCCCGCCGAGCTGCGCATTCACCTGGCGCGCATCTACGCGTTCTGCCGGGTCACCGACGATCTCGGTGACGAGAGCCGCTCCGACGCCCGTCTGCGCGCCTGGCGCGAGGAGGTGGTGGCGGCGCTCTGCGGCGACACCGTGCCCACGCACCCAGTCCTGCTCGCCCTCCGCGAGACGGTCACCGCCTGCGCCATCCCCGTGCAGCCCTTCCTCGACCTGATCAGCGCCAACCAGCAGGATCAGCGCATCGCTGCGTACGCCACCTGGGCGGAGCTGGAGGCGTACTGCAGCCTGTCGGCAGCGCCGGTGGGACGCATGGTGCTCGCGGTGCTGGGCATCCGCGGCGTCCGCGCCGAGCAACTCTCCGACTCCGTGTGCGTCGGCCTTCAGCTCGCCAACTTCGCCCAGGACGTCGCCGTGGACGCGCGCCTCGGCCGCTGTTACCTGCCCGCGGATGACGTGCAGGCCCTCGGGGTGCGCGGGGCGGTGCGCGCCCTCTGTGACCGTGCCGAGTCGATGCTGGCCGCGGGTCGGGAGCTCGAGCTGATGACGGCGGGGCGTCTGCGCGCCCAGCTGGCCCTCTACCGGCTCGGCGGCGGCGCCATCCTCGACGCCATCCGGCGCGCCTCGTATCGCACCGACTCCGTTCGACCACGCGTCAGCGCCACCGTGAGGGCGCGGCTCGCCGCCGAGGCGGTGGCGGTGCTGGCCACCGACCTCAACGGGCAGCCCGCGGCCACCCGGGGCATCGTCGAGGCGGAACGCGTCTGCCAGCGCCTGGCGCGCCGCCACGCCGCCAACTTCTACTGGGGCTTCATCGCCCTGGCCCGCCCGGAGCGGATCGCCATCTACTCGCTCTACGACTTTGCACGCCAGGTCGACGACGCCGTCGACTCGCCGTCCGGCGGCGACCCGCGCGACGAGCTCGAGCACGCCCGCCTGCGCCTGCGCCGGGCTCTGTCCGGCGATCCCGACGACCAGGTCACGGCGGTGCTGGCCCGGGCGGTGGCCGCGTATCGCATCCCCACAGCCGAGCTCGAGGGCCTCATCGACGGCGTGGAGCGCGACCTCAGCACACGCCGCTACGCCTCCTGGGAGGACCTCGCCGCCTACTGCCACCTGGTGGCTTCCACGGTTGGCCGGATGTGCGTGCGCATCTTCGGATTCGATGACGAGGTCGCCCTCGAGCACGCCGACGACCTCGGCCTGGCCATGCAGTTGACCAACATCCTCCGCGACGTGCGCGGAGACCTGGAGCTGGGCCGCGTCTACCTCCCCGGTGATGAGCTGGCGGCGTTCGGCATCTCCGAGGAGCAGCTCGCCGCGGGCCGGGCGGCTCCGCGCTGGCACGAGTTCATCGGCTTCCAGGCCGAGCGAGCCCGGCACCTCTTCGCCTCCGGCCTGCGCGTCGAGCGGCACATCCCCCAGCGTGCCGGCATCTGCGTGCGCACCATGGCGGGTCTCTACCAGCGCATCCTCGCCGAGATCGAAGCGGATCCCGCGCTGCCCCTGGGCCGGCGGCTGTCACTGAGCCCGTCCGACAAGGCCGCGGTCCTGGTCCGTGCCACGCTGCCGCGCATGGGACGCCCCCGGGAGCCCGTCTCGAGCCGGGGGGCACCCGACTGATGCGCGTGGTCGTCGTCGGCGCCGGTCTCGCCGGGCTCGCCGCCACCTGCGGGCTCGCCGAGCAGGGCTGCGAGGTGATCCTGGTGGAACGCGGCCGGCTCCTCGGGGGCAAGGCAACCTCGTTCACCGTCGACGGGGTGGAGGTGGACAACGGCCAGCACGTGCACCTGGGCTGTTGCCGTGAGTACATCGACTTCGTGGCCGCCCTCGGTCTCAGCGAGTGGCTCTGGATCCAGCCCCGGTTCGAGGTCACAGTGCTGCGCCGCAACGCGCGGCCGAGCCGGCTTCGCGCCGGCCGCGGCGGACCCGCGGCGCTCCGCCTCCTGCCTTCCTTCGCCGCGTACGCCCCGCTGGGACCGATGGCCAAGGTGCAGGTGGCGCGCGGTCTGCGCGCCGCCGCCCATCCGCCCCGCGGCGAAGAGACCTTCGACGCCTGGCTGCGCCGCCACGGTCAGGGCAGGGCCGCAATCGAAGGCTTCTGGGAGCTGTTCGTCGTCCCGGCCTTGAACGCCCGCATCGATGAGGTGAGCGCCGCGGACGCGCTCTTCGTGGTCCGCACCGCGCTCGCCGGCGACCCGGATGAGGCGCGGATCGGCTGGTCGCGAGTGCCCCTGGCGCGCATCGCCGAGGCGGCCGCCCAGCGCGCAGCCGCCGTTCAGCTGCGCACCGGGGTGGTCTCCCTGCTCGACGACGGCGAGGTGGTTCGCGGGGTCCGCTGCGCCGACGGAGGGGAGATCGCCGCCGACGCCGTCGTCCTGGCCGTGCCCCCCGCCCGGCTGGCCACCATCCTCGGCGATCCCGCCCGCTACGGCGTCAACGGCCTCGACCTGTTCCGCACCCGAGCCATCGTCGATGTCCACCTCTGGTTCGACACCGCCCGGGGTGGGTCGGGCTTCGCCGCGGTCATCGGATCGCCGGTGCAGTGGGTGTTCGAGAAGCAGCCCGGCTACCTGTGCTGCAGCCTGAGCGCGGCGGACACGCTGGTGGGCTGGCCGGAGACCGATCTCGTCGAGCTCTGCCGGACGGAGCTTGCCGCGGTGTGGCCCCAGCTGGCCTCGGCCCCACTGCTGCGCGGCGCCGCCACCCGCGACCCGGAGGCGACGTTCATCCCCTCCCCCGGCCTGCACCGGCCCGGTCCGGCGACCACCAGGCCAAACCTGGTCATCGCCGGCGCCTGGACGGCGACCGGCTGGCCGGCGACGATGGAGTCGGCCGTGCGCAGCGGTCGCGAGGCCGCCCGCACCCTGCCGGGCCCCAGCCGCGCTGCCCCCCGCAGCCTGGAGGCGGTCCATGGCTGACACCCTGGTGCGCTCCGCCGACCGAGTCGCGGCCGTGCCGGCGCAGGCCGCCGTGCGCGCCGCCACCGACCACCTTCTGAGCCGCCAGGATCCCGCCGGATGGTGGTCGGGTGAGCTGGAGACCAACGTCACCATGACGGCCGAGCACGTTCTCCTGCTCCGCTTCCTGGGGCTGCCGGACGAGGACATCCGCGAGGGCGCCATCCGCCACCTCCTGGAGGCCCAGCGCGAGGACGGATCCTGGGGGCTGTACCACGACGCTCCGGCGGATCTCAGCACGACGATCGAGGCCTACGTCGCCCTGCGACTGCTGGGGCTCGAGGCGGCGCGCCCCGAGCTGAGCAGCGCGCTCGAGGTCATCCTCGGACAGGGCGGCGTCGCTCACGCACGCGTCTTCACCAAGATCTGGCTGGCACTCTTCGGCGCCTACCCCTGGGAGGGCGTGCCCAGCATGCCCCCGGAGCTGGTGTGGTTGCCGCCGCGCGTCCCGCTCAACCTCTACGACTTCGCCTGCTGGGCGCGGGGCACGGTGGCCCCCCTGCTCATCGTCATCTCGCGCCGTCCGCAGCGTCCGCTGCCATTCTCCCTGGCCGAGCTCGTCCTCCCCGGCACGGAGTGGCGGCTGCGCCGGGTCGAGGGGCATGGGCCCTTTGCCTGGGCCGACCGTGTGCAGAAGCGATACGACCGGCTCCGCATCCAGCCCGGGCGCAGCGCCGCGCGCCGCCGGCTGGTCGACTGGATCAGCAGGCGGCAGGAGGCGGACGGCAGCTGGGGCGGGATCCAGCCACCCTGGGTGTACTCGCTCATCGCGCTCCATCTCGAGGGCATGCCGCTGAGCCATCCGGTGATGCAGCGGGGCCTCGAGGGGCTGCGCCGGTTCACACTCGAGGACGGCGGTGGGTGGCGCCTGCAGGCCTGCATGTCACCGGTCTGGGACACCGCGCTGGCGGTGCTCGCCCTCCGTCGTGCGGGCGTGCCCGCCGACGCCGAGCCCATCCGGCGGGCGGTGGACTGGCTCGTCGCAGAGCAGATCAGCGGGGGGGGCGACTGGGAGGTTCGCTGTCCCCCCGGGGTCGAGGGTGGCGGCTGGGCCTTCGAGTTCGACAACGACATCTATCCCGACGTCGACGACACCACCATCGTGGTGCTGGCGCTTCTCGCCGCCGAGCCGACGGCGGCGAGACGCGAGGCGGTGGAGCGAGCGCGGCGCTGGGTGGTGGCGATGCGATCCAGCAACGGCGCGTGGGCAGCCTTCGACCGCGACAACGTGCGCACCCTGGTGTACCGCCTGCCCTTCGCGGACTTCGGCGCCATGCTCGATCCCCCGACCGAGGATGTCACCGCCCACGCCGTGGAGATGCTGACCGCCCTCGGCGAATCCCCCTCCAGCGCCATCCTGGCACCCGCCATCGCCCATCTTGGCGCCGCTCAGCGGCCGCAGGGATCGTGGTTCGGACGCTGGGGGGTCAACCACCTCTACGGCACCTGGTGCGTGGTCAGCGCCCTGGCGCCGCTGGGCGTCGCCGACGCGGCGGTGGCTCGGGCGCTGCGGTGGACCGCCAGCGTGCAGAACCCCGACGGTGGCTGGGGAGAGACCTGCGCCTCCTACCGCGACGACTCCTTCGCGGGCGTGGGCGACAGCACGGCTTCACAGACCGCCTGGGCGCTGCTGACGCTGCAGGCGGGTGGGACCGGACAGCAGGCGCCCTGCCGGGCCGGGGTGCGCCATCTCATCGACGCGCAGACCGACGGCACCTGGGACGAGCCGCAGCACACCGGCACCGGGTTCCCGGGCGACTTCTACATCAACTACCACCTCTACCGACACATCTTTCCGCTGATGGCGCTGGCCCCATATGCCGGCACTGAAATCTAGGAGCCACCATGGGCATGCCTCTTCGTCAGAACCTCCGCATCGGCGCCTACGTGATGAACCAGAAGCTGCACCGTCGCGAGAAGTACGCGCTGGTGCTCGAGCTCGAGCCGCTGTACCAGTGCAACCTCGCCTGTGCGGGATGCGGCAAGATCCAGCAGCCCGACGACATCCTGGCGCGCCGTCTGAGCGTTCAGGAGTGCATCGACGCCGTCGAGGAGTGCGGCGCGCCGGTCGTCTCCATCGCCGGCGGCGAGCCGCTGGTCCATCGTGAGATCGACCAGATCGTGGCGGCCCTGGTCAAGCGGAAGAAGTTCGTCTTCCTCTGCACCAACGCGCTGCTCATGGAGAAGAAGCTCGACAGGTTCACCCCGTCGCCCTACTTCTCGTGGATGGTGCACATCGACGGGCTGCGCGAGCGCCACGACGAGTCGGTCTGTCGCGACGGCGTCTTCGACAAGGCGGTGGCAGCGATCCGAGAGGCCAAGAAGCGCGGCTTCCGGGTCAGCACCAACACCACCTTCTTCGGCCAGGATGATGCCACCACCGTTCGCAACGTGCTCGATTACCTGAACGACGACCTCGCTGTCGACATCATGCAGATCTCGCCCGGCTACGCCTACGAGCGGGCCCCCGACCAGGAACACTTCCTCGGCGTCGAGCGCACCCGAGCCATCTTCCGCGAGGCCTTCGCCGACGGCCACCGCAAGAAGTGGCGCCTCAACCACTCGCCTCTGTACCTCGACTTCCTCGAGGGGATCGTGGACTTTCCGTGCACCGCCTGGGCAATCCCCTCGTATTCGGTCCTGGGCTGGCAGCGGCCCTGCTACCTGATGAACGACGGCTACGTGCGCAGCTACCGAGACCTCCTCGACACCACCGAGTGGTCGCTGTATGGGCGCGGACGCGACCCGCGCTGCGAGAACTGCATGGCCCACTGCGGGTACGAGCCCACCGCCGTGATCGCCACCACCGGTTCGCTGCGGCAGACGCTGCGCGCGGCCACCGACACCCTGGTGGGGCAGCACGCGCGGTGACCCACGACGAGGTCTTCCTCACCGGGGCGACGGGGTTCATCGGCGGCCACGTCCTCGATGCGCTCCTCGACGCCGGGCACCCCGTGCGTGCCCTGGTGCGCTCGTCCGGACGCCTCCCCCGCAGGGCGGGGGTCAGCGAGGTGGTCGGCGACGTGACCCGATCCGGACAGCTCGTCAGGGCGATGTCGGGATGCCGCCTGCTCATCCATTGCGCCGCGCTGTACTCGTTCTCAGCGCACCAGCGGGCGCGCATCGAGGCGACCAACGTGGCGGGAACCGCGGGCATCCTGGCGGCGGCCCGCCTCGCCGGTGTCGAGCGCGCCGTGGTCACCTCGAGCTCGGCGACAGTCGGTCCGGCGCGCCGGGGCCGACCCGCGACCGAGGCGGACCACGCCGACCAGCACGGCTCCTCCGCGTACCACAACTCCAAGATCGGCGCGGAGCGCGCCGCCCTGGCGGCACGCGTCCCGGCGGTGCTCATCCTGCCGACCGCGCCCGTCGGCACCGGTGACTGGAAGCCGACACCGACCGGCCGGGCCCTGCTCACCTTCCTGCGCGGGCGCGTCCTGGCCAGCGTGGACGGCGGCATCAACGTCGTCGCGGTGCGCGATGTGGCCGACGCCCACGTCGCCGCGCTGACCCTTGGCCAGCCACGACGGCGCTATCTGGTCGGGGGCGAGAACCTCAGCTTCGACCAGCTCTGGTCGAGGCTGGGGGCGATCTCAGGAAGGCGCGCGCCCCGGCGGAGGATGCCGCACGTCGCCGCCCTCCTCGCCGGCGTGGTCGATGAGGCGCGCTGCCGGGTGCTGCGAGCGGATCCGGTGGTGCCGCTGGAGGGGGTGCGCATGGCTCGCCATCACATGCACGTGGAGTCGCGGCGGGCGGCGGAGGAGCTGGGGGTGGCGCCCTCCGGCATCGACGGCGCCCTCGACGATGCGGTCCGGTGGTATCGCGACCACGGCTACCTCGCCGCGTGAGGCGGTGATGGACCGCGCGGCGCTCAGGCGGTCACTGGGCTCGCGACGCCCGGTCGGGAGCGCTCATCCGTGAGGGATCGGTCCGGGCGCGCAGCGGCAGCGTCCCACTGGTGTCGGGCTCGGCGGCTGCGGGGAGCCGCCGCCCGCGCTTCCGCGATGGCGGCACCGTCTGGCGCGGCCGCTTCACCGACACCGACAGCTCCAACCCCAGGTAGGTGCGGGCCACGAGCTCGGCGAGCCTGGTCACCTCGCCGACCTCGAGGTTGGCGATGAGGGTGTGGAGCGCCTCACGCTGGACGCTGATGGCTCGGTCCAGGATCTCCTCGCCGTCGCCGCGGAGGCGCACCCTCACATGACGGCGATCGGCACCATCGCGCACCGTCTCGACCATGCCGGCATCGCTGAGCTCGCGCACCAGCAGTGAGATGCGCGACTCGGGGCAGTGCAGCTCGCGGGCGAGGGCGCCCTGGACGGTGCCGTCGGCGCGTCCGGACGCCACCACCAGCAGGAGGTGGTAGCGCTGCTCGGTGAGCCCGAAGGCGGCCAGCGTCTGGGCCATGATGGCCTGCGCCTCGGCGAAGGCGCCGCGCAACTGTGCGACCAGAGCAATGTCTGCCAGCGCATCACGCGCCAGACGCACACCCTCGGTGGACATGCGATGAATGTACACGGTGGCGCGGGCGGACGCCCCTCTGGCGTCGCCGCGCCGGCGGCCGCGGCCGGTGCCAGCC